>NZ_FUXG01000021.1 GCF_900167095.1 Oceanospirillum multiglobuliferum | reverse complement strand
CAAAATCACGAGGTCAAACAGTTCATTACCCTGAGCAAGCTTTTTCACTGGTCGACAGCCTACTCTTCGAGCCTGACGGTTGGCTTGAGCCTTAGGTGCTTCGTATAGGCCATCGGCAAGCTGGTTACGACGAATCTCTCGACTGATTGTTGAGGGGCTTCGATCAAGTAGGCGAGCAATACTTCGCAGACTGAGATTGTGAAGCAGGCC
The DNA here is from genome assembly GCF_900167095.1 of Oceanospirillum multiglobuliferum. Lineage (GTDB taxonomy): Bacteria > Pseudomonadota > Gammaproteobacteria > Pseudomonadales > Halomonadaceae > Oceanospirillum > Oceanospirillum multiglobuliferum. Next base: position 54,780 of record NZ_FUXG01000021.1, on the reverse strand, counting down.
AATTTGAATAGTGGCACGCTCTTCTATGTTGAGTTCTTTGTATGTCATAACAACACCTTACCCGATATTGGATTAGGTGTTGCACTCAGAATTTGCCGCTAAGAAGTTTAACTGAATATGTAGTTAGGTTAATGGACGAAGACGCTACGCACGTAATTGAAAAGCATGAGAGCATCGCTGTTAAGGACAACGTCTTTGATAAATTTATGCATGCGTGCGATAAAGCTAAAGCACCCAATCAGGCTTTGCTTGAAGCGGCGAAATTTACAGATGAGAGTAGCATTAAGTGAGTTGGGGTAAGGCGTTCGTTGAACTGAGTAAATCGAAACATGATCGCAATTCTTTTGATTGTAGTGAGCAAGAGTTAAATACGTTTATCAAAACTCAAGCGGCTAAACATATGCAAGCGGGTATTAGCCGGACAATGGTGTTACCTAGTCTTCAGCCATTGCTCAATCAAAAGTATGCGATTTGTGCGTTTTACAGTGTGGCAGCAAGTTCAATTAGCCGCGAAACCTTACCCGTACAACTCTCAAAGAAGCTCCCTAGTTATCCCATACCTGTATTCTTACTTGCTCAGCTTGCCGTACATAAGGAGTATCACGGCTCTGGCTTGGGAAAGGTTAGCCTAATTAGGGCACTTAAGTACTTATGGGCAGTCAATCATCACATGAAAGCGTATGCCATTGTTGTTGATTGTCTGACTAGCTCTGCCCAAGCCTTTTATACGAAATTTGGCTTTGAGGTTCTATGCGAGCATAACTGTCGAGTTCGTATGTTCTTGCCAATGAATACGGTAGAACAGCTTTTTACTCAATAGGTTACGAATAAGTCGAGTTTTTTAGTCCTCAGCCCCCACAACACCCTGCATATAGCTCCGCACAGGGTATTTCACCAAGCTCGTTATCCAAAGAGTTGTGCATGATGTTGCCAGTAACGACCCACTTGAGGAATACCGACTCGACTCTCGCCTTTTATTAGCGAAGTGATAACGCAATCACATCAGTTCAGTGGGGTATTGCCCCCAAAGTCTGCAACCGCCCTTTAACAAAAGTTGACAGGTTTGAACCATATTTAATGAAGTGCTTCTCACATAAATGCCAAGATAAGTAACCAAGAGCAAGAGATGCTAATATTGATGTTACTTGATTAAACAAAACGCCCTGACCGCTAAAATAGTACACCATAATCTGCTGGACGGGAAAACCCCAAAGATAAACACCATAAGATATATCAGCTTTAGGCTTAAGCTTTAAAAACAAACTTCTCGACGACACATAAAGTATAAAAAAGAATATTGATGCATACAGCAAATATGGCGCATAAATAGTATCTGAAAACAAAAAATAAAGTACAAAAAAACCTGCACACAAGCTAAAACGCATTACTACCAGATCTTTATTCAGTGCAAGAATCGCTCCAAATGCAAAGCATGGAGACAGAAAATCAACCTCATGATTTGATACAATCCAAGGAAATATTGCCTTTGAATTTAATAATGGCGCAATTAATATAACAGCAAATATAGCTACACTTAACTTTCTTGAGCTGAGCACACCAATAGCATGAAATACAAATAGTAATACATACGCAAGCACTTCATACGGGATAGTCCACAGAGACCCGTTCACTGCATTTGGATATGGGTTATTGTAAAAGACGCCAGGAAGAGTAAATTGAATATTCATTACTGATATTTTAAAGATATAGCTATATACTTCCTTATTACTAAAATATTCAGCGATAGAGTATGATGTCAGGATTGGCCCAATGACAAAAGCTGTCAAAACACTAGACAATATAAGAGCAGGCCAAATTCTAAAAACACGAGACATAAAAAAACGAATTAAATCTCCATTATTAAGAAGAGAATTAGTAACAACCAGCCCACTAAGAAAAAAGAAAATCTTTACAGCTATTGAGCCAGAATAGTCATAACCAATTAAACCACCAATTAAATCAAACTTTCCTCCCTCAGGAGAAATAGCATAAGAATGGCCATATATAACCATAACTGCGGCAATAACTCTAAACAGATCTATATTATTATTTTCCTTTCTTAAAAGTTCAGATAGTTTCAATTCTTCCTCCTTAAAAATATAGATACAACGCCTAAAAAATAAAAATAAACCGCACAACTTATCTTAAATGAGATTATTCACCATATTGTATCTCTAAAGATCGGCAGGCCAAATAGGCCGTCAACGTACCCGAATATTGAAACTTGAGCAATGTATTTTCATTGGCAATTTGGCCATGGTCAGTTTTCGAGAAAGGCAATGTACAATTCCAATCGCACTTGCTGAGCAAATCGCTTCCCGTACTGACTCAGAGTATTTAAAGTAAATCAACCTCTACATATGTTTTTCTGCCAACACCAACAGTGTGATACGTGAAACCAAATAGTTGATTCACTATTTATTTATAATGAAACTCTCTTTTCTGTAGTTCTAACAACACTCTTTCCTCAACCTTATAGCCAAAGGTTTAACAGACTGCGTTGATTACGCACTCTGCACTAAGCCATGCCGTCTGACCTTAAACCCCGCTTTATCTACTGAGTAACGCTTCTTCTAAAAACGCCACCAATAATCTCACTTTTGCCGACAGTTGTCGGTTATGCGGATACAGCGCCCAAATATTCTCGTCAATGGGTTGATAGTTACGTAGCAGCTCTACTAATAAGCCTTGTTCAAGATAATCTCGTACATAAAAATCAGGCAGTTGAACAATGCCAAGGCCTTTAAGAGCAGCATCTAACAGTGCGGTGCCGCTGTTGTATCTTAGACGTCCACTCACCCGTAGGTTGCGCTCTTTGTGATGTTCTTGTTTGGCTTGTTCATCTTGAAAGCGCCAATAGTCTAAGGTGCCCAGTAAGCAGTTATGCCTTGCCAGTTCTGACAAGGTATGCGGCTCGCCGTACTGGCGAAGATAATCAGGTGCCGCGCAGGTATAAAGGCTACGCATGGATAGCGGTTTGGCGATCATGCTTGAGTTTTCTAATCGGCCAATTCTGATGGCAAGGTCAAACCCTTGTTCAACCAGATCAAAGCGTTGGTTGCTAAGCACCAGCTGAATATCTAACTCTGGGTAGCGCAAGGCAAAGTCATTCAGCAATGGGGCGATGATGTTTTCACCGTAGGTGATAGGTGCGGTGATTTTCAATTTGCCTCTTGGCGTATCCTGCAAATGTACCACCGCACGTTCTGCCTCTGCTAAACCTTCTAATACCTGTCGACAGTGTTGGTAGTAAAGCTGGCCTGCTTCGGTTACTGAAACTTTGCGGGTTGTACGATACAACAGTTTGGTTGCTAAGCGTTGTTCAAGCTGACTCACTTGTCGGCTAATCTGTGCGGTTGAAAGTGCCATACGCTTGGCAGCTTCTGTAAAACTACCTGTTTCGACTACTGCGACAAATTCACTTACACCGTCCCATTTTGGCGTCATGATTCACTCGCTATGCTGGTGGTAAAGGGCAATTGTATTGTTACACGACAGTAAAAGTCATTTGCAAAAAAAGCCAATTATCATTTTTATAGAAACAACTACACTTTGAAACAATGCCAATGGGCTTTCAAAATAATGTAGGAGTGAGAACCATGACCGCTGAAATAATCAAGTCCCGTGCTGCAATTGCTTGGGGGCCAAACCAGCCTCTTTCTATTGAAGAAGTTGACGTAATGCCACCACAAAAAGGTGAAGTGCGTGTACGCATTGTCGCTTCTGGGGTTTGCCATACTGATGCTTACACTTTGTCTGGCGATGACCCTGAGGGCGTATTTCCTGCCATTTTAGGCCATGAAGGTGGCGGTATCGTTGAGTCAATTGGTGAGGGTGTCACCAGCGTGGCCGTGGGCGATCATGTGATTCCGCTTTACACTCCTGAGTGCGGTGAGTGCAAGTTCTGCCTATCTGGCAAAACCAATCTATGCCAGAAAATTCGTGCCACTCAAGGCAAAGGCTTAATGCCAGATGGCACAACCCGCTTTTATAAAGATGACCAGCCCATTTATCACTATATGGGCTGTTCTACTTTCTCTGAATATACCGTGCTGCCTGAAATCTCTTTGGCAAAGGTGAATAAAGCGGCCCCCTTAGAAGAGGTTTGTTTGCTCGGCTGTGGCGTTACAACTGGCATGGGCGCGGTACTGAACACAGCAAAGGTTGAAGAAGGGGCAACCGTTGCTATTTTTGGCATTGGCGGCATTGGTTTATCTGCGGTAATTGGTGCGACTATGGCCAAGGCCAGCCGTATTATTGCGGTTGATATTAACAGCAGTAAGTTTGACCTAGCCCGTCAATTGGGTGCAACCGACTGCATTAATCCCAATGACTATGATAAGCCCATTCAAGAAGTGATTGTTGAGCTGACTGATGGCGGTGTTGATTACTCTTTTGAGTGTATTGGCAACGTTAATGTGATGCGCTCGGCATTAGAGTGCTGTCATAAAGGTTGGGGCGAGTCTGTAATTATCGGCGTAGCGGGTGCAGGACAAGAGATCTCCACACGTCCATTCCAATTGGTTACAGGTCGCGTCTGGCGGGGTAGTGCCTTTGGCGGTGTAAAAGGGCGTTCTGAGTTACCGGGTATTGTTGAGCAATATCTACGTGGCGAGTTCAAGCTGAATGACTTTATTACTCACACAATGGGGCTGTCTGCAATCAATGAAGCTTTTGACTTGATGCATGAGGGCAAGAGCATTCGCAGCGTGGTTCATTTCAACCTGTAGCCCAAACCTGCAATACCTTTCCAGCACCATCACCTTTTTTCGTGTGTTTACGATTAAGGGTGATGCAGGAGTATGTGATGAGCCTTGAGAATATCAGTTGTAACAAAAGCTTTGGCGGATGGCATAAGCAGTATCGTCACCTATCAACCGTTTTAAACTGCGAGATGCGCTTTGCTATTTACTTGCCGCCTCAAGTAAACAATGGCGAAAAAGTCCCTGTGTTGTATTGGCTTTCAGGCCTGACTTGCACCGATGAAAACTTTATGCAAAAAGCAGGGGCACAGAGAGTGGCCGCCGAGCTAGGCATTGCCATTGTGGCACCTGACACTAGCCCAAGGGGAGAGGCGGTTGCCGACGACAGCAGTTACAGTCTTGGGCAAGGAGCGGGCTTTTATCTTAATGCTACAGAGCAGCCTTGGCAGGCTCATTATCAAATGTACGATTATATTGTGCAGGAGTTGCCAAGTCTGATTGAGGCCACCTTTCCAGTCACACAACAGCGTTCTATTGCAGGTCACTCAATGGGTGGGCATGGTGCGCTTGTTATTGCCTTGAGAAACCCTGATCAATATTGTGCCGTCTCAGCTTTTAGCCCTATCAGCAACCCAATGAACTGCCCTTGGGGGCAAACCGCATTCAGTGCATACTTAGGCAATAATCTTGAGCATTGGCGAGCTTACGACAGCTGCGAGCTGATCAAGCAAACAGCGGCGCAGCCTAAGCTAATCAAATTACCTATACGCATTGATCAAGGTGAAGATGACTCATTTTTGCATACAGAGCTAAAACCAGAGGCGCTACAAGCTGCGGCACAACAAGCCGACTATCCTGTACAGTTTTATCGTCATCAGGGGTATGACCATAGCTACTACTTTATTGCCAGCTTTATTGACCTGCATTTAAGCTTTCACGCCAGTCATCTAAAAAAGGCTTAGGTACTAGATCATCTGATTTTACTGCCGCCTATCATTTTTTGATGAGGCGGCCAGTTTTGCTAATTTCATTGCGCTTTTACTTATCAAGCACGATAGGTTTATCGAGTGCAGCTCTTGCGTCTAAACAAACTTGTCTGGCATAACAACCTTCAAGGTGATCATTCACCAAACCCATTGCCTGCATAAAGGCATAACAAGTGGTGGGGCCTACAAACTTCCAACCCCGTTTTTTCAGGTCTTTACTCATTTTCTGAGACAACTCAGTTTGAGCGATTTGCCGAATGCTCTCGTAATCCGCTTGGTTTGGCCGCTGCTCTAGTGTGGGTTCAAAGTGCCAAAAATAAGCGGCTAATGAGCCAAACTCTTGCTGCATTTCAACCGCTCGGGCAGCGTTATTAAGGGTGGCTTGAATTTTACCCCTATGGCGAATAATGCCGGCATCTTGCAACAAGCGCTCAACATCTTGTTCTGTAAAGTGGGTCAACTTGTGAAAATCGAAGCCTGCAAATGCAGCCCTAAAATTTTCCCGCTTACGTAAGATGGTGATCCAACTTAAGCCCGCTTGAAAACCTTCTAAACAGATTTTTTCAAACAAACGCACATCGTCAGTGACAGGGTGCCCCCATTCATGGTCATGATAATGCTGATAAAGCGCATCATTTTCGCCGCACCACCAACAACGATGCTGCTGATCTTGTCCTAAAATTAAACCTGCTGGATTCATAGTTGTGGCTCCATGCAATAATCAAGTGAATCTGAAGAGTACTGATTACTTGAATTCAATCAACCTTAACTTATGGGTGATCACTTCTAAGTTTTTGCATTTTGCAAATGCAAAGTGCAATTCTTTATTACCTGACGTTCCGACAACCTTCTAACTCATTGTTTTTAAAGAATTTAATATAATTGGTGTGGTTTCTGCTCAGTAACAGACAAAACAAGTAGGTTATTAAGGAGCAAGATCATGTATCAATCACACTACACTTTAAATGAGTATGAGGTGTTAGAGATCAGCGGCGAGCTTGATTGTGTTGCCGTAGCTGAGCGCAAAGATCTGCTTGAAAAGATCCCCACTCAGTTCTCAGGTCATATTCTGTGCGATCTCAGCAAAGTCACCTTTATGGACTCTTCAGGTATTGGTGCTTTAGTGTTTCTATTTAAGCGCCTACGTGAGCAAAACCGAAAGCTGGTTTTGGTTGGTTTAACAGGTCAACCTAAAGAACTTACCACTTTGTTACGTATCAATAGAGCGATTCCGGTTCATGCCGACATCAGAAGCTGTGTGACAGAAACGCTGGTCTCTTAATTTGGATAATCTGCGAATCTGTAGGCCTGTGGTAGATCAGGAATAGGGGAGAAGGATCATGCAATTAGCCCAATCTCATCAAGGCAACAATATTGCAGGTGCTCAACCATTACGAGCACCTGCTCCGGTCTACCTGTTTATTTTAAAGCTGCTTTTATTGATAAGCGTTATGCTCAGTAGCGGCTGTGTGAGTTGGTCTGCCTCTCAAAACGACGTACAAAACAGCTATCAACCTTACCCTTACCCCCTTGAGCAAGGCTTAAAAAATCGAGTAGCCGATGCGTTGCGTATTGCCAATTTGCGTATCGAACAACTCAACTTATCCGGTGGCGGCGACTGTGTACCTGCGCGTATTTATCGTATGCAGCAACTGGCACACCGCATTCAGCAAGAACACTTAAGCGGTTTAAACCAAGATGCTTTACATGATTTACGCGTGCTTGATCAACAGATTAACGATACGGAGTATGGTCTGCGCTATCTACAAACGCGCACAACCTGCATGGACAGCCAACCTGACCGCCAACTGACGGCGATGCAGCCACTACTGGATGAGTTAAGCCGATTCAGCTTTGCCACCGACCAAGCCAAACTACCTGACGAGATGATCACACCGCTATTGAATTTAAGCCATTGGTTGAAAAACCATCCGGTCTATCGCGTCGAGTTAATCGGTCATACCGATGCTGTTGGCTCAGAGTCTTATAATGCACAGTTAGCACTACAACGAGCTGAGGCTGTAACAACATTTTTAAAACAGCAAGGTATTGCTGATCATCAAATTTTAACGGATGCTCAAGGCGAGCATAATCCTATTGCGACCAATGCGTTAGCACAAAACCGCGCACAAAATCGTCGAGTAAGGTTTAATCTTCGTTTATTGCTGGAGCGCAGCAGTCGCAGCCAGCAGGTCAAACACTGGCCGTCAGTAACGGAGCTTTGGGGAGATCGTTAATATGGACATCTGTAATCACAGGACAGTAAAACCTTTCATATTGATACGGATATGGCTGTTAGCAATGGCTTGCAGCTTGTTATCTACGGGGCTTTACGCTGAAACCGAGGTTAGAACCCTAATCCGCATTGGTGATCAATTACAGATCAGCTTTTTAGGTGAGGAAGGATTTGAAAACAGCTTCGAGGTTGACCGTCAAGGCTATATCAATCTGCCTGAAGTAGGTTTAGTAAAAGTTTCAGGCTTAACCATTGAAGACCTTAGAAGCGTCGTGCGCCAGCAGCTTGCGCAGAGTTATCGCAATACAGAGCAGCTCCAGATCAACCTGAAAGAATCACGCTTGTTAGTTACCGTGTTGGGCTACGTTCAAACGCCCGGCGAGGTGAATATTTCAGGCCAAGGCAATTTGCAAATGGCACTAACGGCAGCGGGTGGTTTAAAACCCGGTGCGCAGTTAGACCGCATCCAGATCAAGCGGGCAGGGCAAGTTCAGGTTGTTGATTTTAAAAAGTATATGGACAGCGGAGATGAAGCACTAATACCTGATCTACAACCTTTAGACATAGTGTTTGTACCTTCCTCACCTCTAACAGGCAACGTGCAAGTTGAGTTTGATGCCGCCAGTTTATTGGCTGGTGGCGATGCCGCAGAAAAAAAGCAGTCTGTACGTATTTTTGGTGAGGTGCATAACCCCGGTACATTCAGTTTTGAAGCCGATCAAAATATGGTTGATCTGCTGATGCGGGCAGGTGGTGTCACTCGCTTTGCCAGTGTTTCACAGATCCGCCTCATTACCGAAGGAGAACCACAGCTCTTTGATCTTAAAGCCTATTTAGACAGCGGCAGCTCAAGGTCAATGCCCGCAGTGGCCGCAGGGGCAACCATTTTTGTGCCCATGAAAGAGGAAGAGATTAAAACAGGTAACAGTACCATTTATATCATGGGTGAAGTGTTTCGCCCCGGCGCTTATGAAAGCAAAGCAGAGGCAAGCTTCTTTGATATTTTAGCCAATGCTGGCGGCCCTACTCGTTATGCCAGAAGCCGTGAAATTCGTATTATTCGGCGTAATGGCACCGTGGTGAACTTTGATCTGCAAGCTTATACCGAGGGCTTAAATACTCAAAGTGTGCCGACAATTGCCGCAGGTGATGCGATCTTTGTGCCTGAGAAAAATGACTTGAACCAAACCTCTTGGTTAAAAATTAGCCCTGATAAAGCGGTACATGTTCTGGGAGCGGTCACCAACCCCGGACGTTATGAGTGGTCTAATGAGATGACGTTACTTGATCTGCTAGCAGAGAGTAGCGGCCCCGCCAAAGATGCCGATCTAGCGCAACTCAGTATTAAGCGAAAAGGGCAAGCACCAGAAATTTTCAATCTAGAAGCCTACCTTTCTGGTCGAGATAAAACGCCATTACCGCAGCTTAAGGGCGGTGACACGGTCATCATTCCTCGCCAGCCAGAACTACCCTCAGGTAATAAAGCGGCTTGGATTAAACAATCAAGTGAAGAGTCCGTTTTTATTTTGGGTCAGGTGGGAGTGCCAGGTCGCTATCGCTTTAGCCCTGAACTCAGCTTCTTAGATGTATTGGCTGCAGCCAATGGCCCCAGCCAACAGGCAGACCTAAGAGAGGTGCGGGTAATTCACCGTAACCAATCAGCAGTGCAGCTAACACAAATTGATCTGGCACTGTACTTTGAAACAGGCGATCAAAGCTTACTGCCACAGCTGCAAGCAGGGGACACTATTTTTATCCCTGACCAAGTGTTAACCAACTACCCTAACCAAGCTCATAAGTCGGTTCGCATTATGGGAGCCTTAAACAGCCCCGGCTACTATCGCTTTAATGATGATATGAATCTGTTAGACCTATTGGCCTTAGCGGGCGGCCCCACAAGCGAGGCACTGACAGAGGATGTACATATTGTGCATCAAGGTTGCTGCGACACGCGCACCACTCATTTTGATTTAAGAGCTTATTTAAAAGCGCCACAGGCACACTTATTGCCTGTAGTAAGGGCAGGAGATACTGTTTTCATGCCCGTGCGCAGCCAAAGCCGCTGGTCAGAGAGTATGGCTTTAGTGCGTGATCTGGTCAGTCTTTTAACCTTAATGCTGTTGCTATAAACCGTTTTCTACCATGTAGAAAAACCGTACATAGCACCATAGGAGAGGCCACCATGAACACTTTACCCGTACACTATGTTGAGCTAGAGCGCATCTATCGCCAATTAGAAGCTCAAGGCTATAAAACCACGGCGTTAACAGGCTGTCATGGTGACTGTGGCACTTCGATGCTGGCCTATGCCCTGTCAAAACGCTATCAGGCTGATGGTTATAAAGTGCTGTTGGTTGATCTCAACTTACAGCGTCCTAACCTTGACCACTCTTTTGGTTTTCAGCGTCAGGCTTGGCAAGCTGGAGCGTCAACCACCGCGTCTATTTGCGCGCCATCGGCACAAGGCACACATTATTTACCTGCACCTGTGGGCAATACAGCGTCGCTCTCGTTTCGTAATCAAGGCGCGTTTTCTGAGACCATTCAGCATTGGCTGCAAAGCTATGATCGAGTGATTATTGACACTTCTCCGCTTAATGCCACTAACTACCGTAATATTCCCGCAAGCACTGTTTGCTCTGAAACCGATGCCACCTTATTACTGATCAAGTCTGGCTTTACCACACAGAGCATATTGGAGGAGAGCTGCGAACAGCTACAACAAGTTAAAGCCAACCTTATTGGCTGTATTATGAATGATGTTGAGCATCCTTCATTAGCCGATGAGTTAAAACGAGAGGCCAACCGCTTAAAACCTTTTCTACCTAAGATATGTGCTCGTTTAAAACACTGGGTTAACCAATCAACCTTACTTAACCTTAGGGTATAGTGCCAAGACGTTGGCACACTAAAAACAGGTTTATTATGAGTTTTAGAATTCGCTTGTTAATCAGCTTAATACTGATTGAGTGCGCCATAGGCGGCACACTTTACTATCTGCACAGCCAAACTTTAGCTCAGAACACCAAAAACAGTATTCAAGCTCAATATCAAAGCCATTATCAATTCATTGATAGCCTGATTAAATCTCATAGCCAACAAGGTGGCTTAACAGCCCCTATGCAGCGCTTAGAGCTGGCGCTGACTCAACTGACACAAGGGCAGGGTGATATCGCTTATATTCGCGTTAGAGACCAGCAGCAAAGTAGCCCAATAGAAACGGATAAACCTAAGCTTTTATTAGAAGCAAGAGCCAGCTATTTCAACGGCAACTTCAAGCCCGACACCTATTTAAGTCTAGAGAAACCCTATTATTGCACCACCTCTGATCTGAGTATTGGCAGTCATCGCTATCAAGTGGATATTGCCCTTAACCTGCGTCCTACCGTTAAAGCATTACGCCAGCTAGAGCAGCAACACCTTTATACAACCTTAGGTTTGCTTGCTGGTGTAGCGCTATTAGGTTTGGGGCTATTTCGTGATTATGGCAAAGGTATACAGGCGCTTAGGCAAGCGGTCAGTGCCGTTGAATCTGGTCAGCTTGGCTATAAGATTAAAAGTGAACACTTAGGCGAACTGACACCTACCGCAGAAGCCTTTAATCGTATGTCTAAGCGTTTAAGCCTAATATCAGATGAGCAAAATGCGCTTTACCACGACCTGTTGCAAAAAGACCGCCGCTTAGAGCTGATATTAAACAGCACCGATGAGGGTATTTTAGGCTTAAACGCGCAACAAGAGGTATTTGTTGCCAACTTAGCCGCACTACAACTCCTAGGCCTTGAGACCGCAACGGATATTCAAATAGATGCCCTACTACCGCCTGCGGCTAAAACAGCATTGGCACAACTTTACCGTCACCAAGTGCCTTTTCATTTAGAAGACAGCTGTATATTCACACCAAACCAGCGCTTTATCCCTGTAGAGATTAGAGGTTCTCAAACGGGTTCTGAGCAAGAGCCGTTTACGATTATCTCTCTACGCAATTTATCTTTAGAAAAGCGTATTCAGCGAGAGGTTGAGCAGCAAAATGCTCTAAAAGCCGCGTTAATGGATGCCAGTATTAACGCGATTTTACTAATGGACAACGAGGGCAATACCATTAGTTTTAATCTGAGTATGTTTAACCTGCTTAACCGAATTAAACCCGAGCAAGAATCACTGGATCTATTTGACCTGCTACATATCGCAAGAGTCGATCATGAAAGCCGTATAGAAACCCTTGAGCGCCACAGCCTAATCAATAGCCATTTGCACCAACAACAACTGATAACGCCAGAGGGTGAGGTTTTACATATCGAATTTAATATTCAAGCCTTTGATGCCAATGGGCAGCTCTACTACACCTTAGTGGTTAGTGACATCACCCAAAGAATACAAGATCAACAACGCCTAGAGGCGGCTATTGAGGCGGCCGACAGCGCCAACATTGCCAAATCGCAATTTTTAGCCGCCATGAGCCATGAAATTAGAACCCCTTTAAATGGCATTCATGGCTCAATCTCTTTATTGAAAAATGCACCATTAAGCACTCAACAACTAGAGTTGGTTCAAGCCGCAGAGTTGAGCAGTGATGTACTGATGCAGTTGATCAACGACATTTTAGACTTCGCAAAAATCGAAGCCGGAAAAATGACGCTTGAAAGTAATGAAATCAGCTTAGCTAATATTATCGACGAAGCTCTAGTGATTATTGGCCCTAAAGCTCAACAGTTGTCATTACCTATTAAGGTGAGTATTGACCCCTCTATCAACCGTTGTGTGTTAGCTGATGCTGGGCGCATTCGACAAATCTGCTTAAACCTGCTCAGTAATGCAGTGAAGTTCACCCCTAAAGGTCATATTCATGTTGAGTTGGAAAAACTACCACAAAGTAATGACCAACTACTCTACGTCCGTCTTGCCGTTACCGACACAGGTGTAGGAATTTCTGCCAACAAACAGGCTCTACTCTTTAACGAATTCACTCAAGCCAATCAGAGTGATTCTAGGCGCTTTGGTGGTTCAGGCTTAGGTTTGGTTATCAGTCAGCGACTTGCAAAACTCATGGGGGGATACATTGTTTTTAGCAGTATAGAAGGAAAAGGCAGCCAATTTTGCGTGTATCTTAAGTGCCCCAAAACCGATACAACCGTTACCAACTACAGCCCTACTGTACTGTCCCAATCAGAACAGCCGCTGAACGAGCAATATCGCGTGCTACTGGTTGAAGACAGTATCACCAATCAACTGATTGCCACTCGTATGCTGGAGGCTCTGAACCAACAGATTGAAGTGGCTAATAACGGTGTTGAGGCGCTGCAAACATTAAAAGAACGACCTTTTGACCTGATTTTAATGGATCTGCAAATGCCAGAAATGAACGGTTACGAGGCGACTCAACTGATCAGGGCACAAGTCAAATACCAGCACATCCCTATTATCGCCATGACGGCTAACGTGGTTACTTCAGACAAAGAACGCTGCTTTGAGGTGGGTATGAACGACTTCTTACCTAAACCCGTGAACTTATCAGAGCTGAGGCGCTTACTGCTGCGATGGTTGCCCCATAACGACAAGACTTATAACCACAAAGCTAAGCCCGAGTTATCGCTCACAGATGAAACATCTGAAGCAGAGGGTAGCGCTGTAGACCCTGCCACTGAGACAAAAGACACTCAGACAAGAGACACTATGGCCGATATAGACGCGCTCTCTATTTCAGTAATCAAGCAAATGGAGCAAGACATTGGTTTAGACCGCTGCACACAGATGATCGGTATTGTTTTGAAGGAGCTAGATCATCGCATGCAACTTGTGCTGCAACACCAGCAAGCTCAAGAAATTAGCGCAATTGGAGAGCAGGCTCACACCATCAAAAGCACCAGTGCTAGCTTTGGCTTACTACAAGTTGCCGAGTTAGCCCGACAGCTAGAGCATGACTGCCGCTATGAACAAGGGCAGCAGCACCAAAAGCTGATTACACAATTACAAACTCTGTTACCTGCATCAGTGGCGTTACTTAAAGCGTATCAAAACCAATCAGAAGATAAGCAGGGTTCAACTATTGAGGGTTAAGTAATGGAACGACAGTATCAGCTGCACTTTGAATACAGCCCACAGTTGCCACGAAAAGCACGCCATGCACTGGCGGCGGTATTATTACACAGCTCACTCCAGCTAGAGCAGCGCAACACCATACTATTAGCGGTGACAGAGCTCACGGCCAATCTCTTACGCCACAGTACCGTCAAACCAACTCAAATCAATTTAGAATGCCGTTGGAGCCATCAACACTACAGTCTTACTCTAGCTGACAATGGCTCAGCCTTTACGCCCCAACACTGCACAGCACTTGACCAGTTATTAGAAGAAGAGCCGAATTGCAGCGGTTACGGCTTGGCTCTACTACAAGAGCAGTTTGACCAAGTGGATTACATTCCCGCCACTCATGCACAGTCGTTCAATCGGTGGTGCTTGCAGCTTAAATTAGAGCAACAGTTTGATGCCAAGCTGATCTTGTTGGTAGATGATGATCTGATTCAACTCAATATGATCGCCATGTATCTAGAGCCTCATCAAGTACAAAGTTTCACCTCTGCACGAGAGGCTGAAATTTGGCTCAAAACCCATCAACCTGATTTAATCATTTCAGATATACGCATGCCCGAGATCGACGGCTTAAGTTTTCGTCACCAAATCTCACACTATTCACACTTACAGATGACCCCTTTTATATTCTTAACAGGAGATGATGATGCGGGCCTAGCCGAGTCTGTTGTTCATAAAGACATTGATGACTTTCTTCTCAAGCCTGTGCAGCGCGAGCAGATCAACCAAGTGATTACGCGAGTGATACAGCGCTCACAACGTTTACTGCAACACACCTTTGCACTGATCGACCGCGACCTAAAACAACATCTACGCCCTAGCTTACCCGCACAAGTCAGCCGCTATCAGGTGGCCAGCTTGTCATATAGCGCCCAGATTGGTGGCGGAGATTATTGGTTATGCCCCCCTAGTGATCAGTTACAGCTTTATCTAGGAGATGTGATGGGACATGATATTGCAGCTTGTTTTATGGCTGGACGCCAACAAGGCTTCTTGCAAGGCTTACAACATCAAGCCTGTAACCTGCCACCAACAGAACAGCTGACCCAGCTTTCTCAATGGCTTGATCAATCTCAGCCTGAACTACTGACCACGCTGCAAATACTGATAGCGCAAGATGACCAGCTCGTACTCTTCAACGCAGGTGCTTTACCGCCTTGGCATATCAGCCAAAATCAAATCGCATCACTACCTTGCACAGGTGCACTGTTAGGGTTGAACACTGAGCCTGAATATCAAGGCTTTACTTTTCATTTGAAGAAGGGCGAGCGCTTAATGCTGTTCTCTGACGGCTTATTGGAGATCTCCAACCAAACCGAACAACAAGTTTTACATCTCCAACAACTACAGCAATTAATTTGTGAACAACAAGACCAGCCGCTAACACAGCTACAACATGCACTAGACCAGTGGATTAGTCAGCATCAAATCAATGATGATATCAGTGTGATTTTATTGGAGAAAATAGCCTAGAATATCTAGTAATTGAGCCACACCAATAAGGAATAGGGCAATGGATCAACAGGCACTGTCAATATTGATTGTTGAAGATAGCCCATCGCTATCTGGGTTATATCAAAGCTATTTAGAGAAAGAAGCTTATAAAATTACCGTCGCTGAAACTGGGCAACAAGCATTAGCCCTGCTAAGCCAACAGCTTTTTGACGGCTTACTTTTAGACCTGCAACTCCCCGATCTCAACGGCATTGAAATTTTAAAGCGCCTACATGAACAACAGTACCCCGCAGCGACGGTTATCATGACCGCCCACGGCTCTGTGGCCACGGCGGTAGAAACTATGCATTACGGCGCAGTGGACTATTTAGAAAAGCCTTTTGATTCCAGCCGCCTTATCGTCACCATCAAAAACGCATTGAAAAGTAAGCTATTAGAGAAACAGTTACAAAATTTTCAAGACAGTTTCGAGCGCAAACGTTTTGCTGGTTTTGTTGGTGGCGCACTGCCTATGCAAAGGGTTTACAGCATTATTGAAAGTGCAGCACCTAGTAAGGCAACCGTATTTATCACGGGTGAAAGCGGTACAGGTAAAGAAGTATGTGCCGAAGCCATTCATCAGCTAAGCCCCCGTAATAAAGGGGCTTTTGTTGCACTTAACTGTGGCGCGATTCCAAAGGATTTAATGGAGAGCGAGATTTTTGGCCACATCAAGGGGGCATTTACTGGCGCAGTAAGCCCACGTCAAGGTGCTGCGGAGCGTTCAGATGGGGGCACCCTATTTTTAGATGAAATCTGCGAAATGGATCTTGAGTTGCAGGTTAAGCTACTACGTTTCATTCAAACAGGCACCTTTCAAAAGGTAGGCAGCAGCCAAACACAAAAAGTAGATGTGCGCTTTGTATGTGCCACTAATCGTGAGCCACTAAAAGAGGTTGAGGCAGGGCGCTTTAGGGAAGACCTTTATTACCGCCTACACGTTATTCCCATTCAACTTCCAGCACTGCGAGAACGTGGTAGCGATATTATGATTTTGGCGCGACACTTTCTGAAACTGTACAGCAAAGAGGAAGGTAAGAAATTCAAACAGTTTGATCCAGAAGCTGAGGTGATTCTCAGTAGCTTTAACTGGCCGGGCAACATTCGCCAACTACAGAATGTGATTCGGAATATCATCGTGTTGAATGATGGCGAGCAAGTCAGTGCCGACATGCTACCGCCACCTTTGAATAATTTAACCGCCAATATAGAGCAACGTATCAGCCAGTTTGCAACGCCACAATTTACCCAAAAAGCACTGGATGAAAACATCGACTTGAATGCTGAAAGCCCAATAGCGCCAACTGAACAGCCTTTCCAACCAATACAACCTATCCCGAATGATACAACAAACCCGCTGGCTGAAAGTGCAGAAAGCTTAGAGCAAACAGAACAGCCCACCAGCCCTTTACTGGCCAGCAGTTCAGAACAAATTAGGCCATTATGGCAGGTTGAAAAAGAGGTGATAGAGCACGCCATCCATCTATGTGATGACAATATTCCTAAAGCTGCGGCGTTATTAGAGATCAGTCCCTCAACGATCTATCGCAAAAAACAGACTTGGGACAGTCTGCTAGTTGAATAAAATTGACTAAGGTAAAGCTTTGTACCGCTATCGCTAGAGTCGCACAATAATTTAAGGCATTGCTAATTTTGCATACGCTCAATAATATAAGTACTTTCTAATACCTTGATAGGATAATTCGGTAATACTTATGAATAAGCGTTTAATTAAAGCTATTGTGACAAGCCTCTCTTTAGGTGTATCTGGCGTATCTCTGGCCGAATCTACTCCAGCAGAGGTTAGTGCATTACAAGCTGAAGCTAAAAGTGTCATTCAGACACTCGCAAGCAGCCTTGGCAAAGAGCTGAAAACCACCGCTCAACGTGACGGTTTACCTGCGACAATTGAAGTTTGCAACACCAAAGCAATACCTATCACTGATGATGTATCGGGTATGAAGGGTTGGACAATTGGGCGTACTAGCTTAAAGTTGCGTAACCCTAACAATGCGCCAGATGCTTGGGAGCGTAAAGTTTTAGAACAGTTTGCACTACAAGCGGACCAAGGCGCAGATCTAACCAAGCTTGCTTATTCAGAAGTAATCACAGCGACAAATGGCCAAAAAAGCTTACGTATGATGAAGGCTATTCCTGTAGCACAACAATGTTTAGCTTGTCATGGTAGTGAGCTAAATCCCGCAGTAAATGCCAAGCTCAATAGCCTTTACCCTCATGATAATGCCACAGGTTTTAAGGTAGGCGACTTAAGAGGTGCGTTTAGCCTAGAGAAAAAACTGTAGCCCAAACAGATTTATCCGCTCCAATCGCGACAAGTTTACGTATAGCTAGGTTAAACTGATCTCAAAACATTCAGAAATCAAAAGGCTGTGCTTATGAAAAACTTGTCGCTTAAAGCTGGGCTTTTATTATCTATAGTCCTTTTGGCAAGCTGCACAGGCATGCCCAAACAAGTCACTCCCGTTGACCAGTTTGAATTACAACGCTATCTAGGGACTTGGTACGAAATCGCCCGCTTAGACCACTCATTTGAGCGAGGTCTAACGCAAGTAAGCGCAGAGTACAGTTTACGTAGTGATGGCGGAGTAAAGGTGATCAATCGTGGTTACTCTGAGGAGAAAGGCGCTTGGCAACAAGCCGAAGGCAAAGCTTATTTTGTTGAGTCATCTGACCAAGGTTATTTGAAGGTATCTTTCTTTGGCCCATTCTATGGTGCTTATGTGGTATTTGAATTAGACAAAGCGCACTATCAATATGCCTTCATTTCTGGGCCAAATCACAACTATCTTTGGCTACTTTCTCGCACGCCAACTTTAAGCACAGATATCCGCGAACGCTTTATCCAAGCGGCAAAAGCACGGGGGTTTAATACCAACGAGTTAATCTTTGTTGATCAAGCCAACCAATAACCGGACGGCTGTAGCCTACCAATGCTACAGCTCGCAGAGAGGTTGTAATGAATTCAATTAATCCTAAGAAACTGCATCACAGTAAGTGGACAGCAGTTAAACCAATCAATAAAGAAAAGCACTTTTTGATCACAGATGTCGAGTTTGATGAAGAGGGGCGCGTTATCGCCTGCGAGATAGAGGCCATACTGTCACACCGTACTACACAGATTCAGTGGCAAAGCTTAAAAGATGAAACCTTATGGCAACAAGGCTGGCATTAGCCAAACTGAAATTGGCGCATTGTTGCACTTTGTTCAACGCTCAATTTATTTCTGAGCAGTTTATTTAAATGCTTTTCTCACTTACAGTGCGACCTCCTTTGTTCCGGAGACCACCATGAGCCATAGCATTGTTATTCAACAGCCGGTATTCCCTCAGCATTTGATACTGCTTTTTCATGGTGTTGGGGCAACACCCCGTAGTTTATTACCGCTAGGGCAATGGCTTGCAGAGTCAATGACACAGTCTATGATTGTATCCGTTGCAGCACCTTACGCCTTTCATTTAGGCCATGGTTTTCAATGGTTCTCTATACAAGGCGTTACCGAAGACAATCGCTTAAGCCGTATTCAGCACGCCATGCCCGCCTTTGTTAACTGTGTTAGAAATTGGCAGTCAAACGCTAAGCTTGGCGCAGAAAACACCAGTATTATCGGCTTTTCCCAAGGTGCAATAATGGCGCTATCTTCTACACAGTTAGAACCACAGCCATTGGCGCATCACATCATCTCATTAGCAGGACGTTTTGCAGAGCAACCTCTGGTCAAGCCCGCCAATACCTCCGTACATTTTCTGCACGGATCAGCAGATCAAGTCATTACCCTAAATCACTCTCAGCAAGGTGAGGCTTGGCTGAAAGCTTTGGGCGTAACGACAAGTTTAGAGGTTTTTGAAGGCTTAGAGCACAACGTCAGTCAAGAGATGGTAGAGGCCGTAACAAAGATACTAGAGAGAAGTATTGCACCGAACGAGAGTATAAGCGCATAACAAGTAGGCTGGATAAGCGACAAGCACAATATGACAATATAGCCCTTCGTTGGCGTTATACTGCTAAAAGACGCATCGCTTCTCCAACCTACGGATAGACTTGATCTAACCTGCTATTTTTTCCCCTGCGTCCAAGGGTTCACGCTGCCTTCGTTGGATTTCTGCTCTGTTTGCGGTTCACGGGGGCTTGAGTTGCTAACCCTGCTATTCCAAATATTACCGCTTGTAGATTGCGCTGTTGTTGACTCTCTGCGGGTATGCTCAGGGCGGTTTGCTGAACTGCGCTCTTGCTGCCAAACATCATTTTTTTGTACACTATGGTTCGACTTTCCACCACTGCGAGCTGTGCCAAAGCGTTTGCCGGAATCAGGACGGCGGCTTGAGTTTTGTTTACGCTCGGCGGCTTTCTTCTCTCGCTTTTCACGTAGGCGCTCAGCATCTTCTAGGCTTAATGCCGCAGGTTCTTTAGGCTTTTGATCTGAAGGTACAATGCGGTCTCTCGGTGGTAACGCAAACTGGTCGGCTGAGGCTCTAGGTAGATTTTTGAATTGGTACAGGTAGAAGGCTTCTACTTTTTCCCGTGCCCAATCGGTTTTTTTCAAGAACTTAACGCTGGACTCAATGCTCGGTTTGGTTTTAAAGCAGTTGATATTCAGGTAGGCATGCAAAATTGTAAAACCGTAGTGATCCACCATTTCAGTTAACAAGGTTTTTAAACTAACCCCATGTAGCGGGTTGTTTTTGTAGTTAATCTCGTCAGTCATGGCAATGTCCACTAAAGTAGCTAAACAGGCATTATACCTGTCAGTATGGCGACAAAATACAGTGCTTTTGTTAGATGAACAAAAAAAGCCCTACCGAAGCAGGGCTAAAACAGGCACATCGACTAACCCCTAGAACCTATTATTCCAATCAGGCTCTAGGTGCAGTACTCCCAAAAAAACTACATCCCTAAATAAGCGGCTTTCACTTTATCATCATTCAAGAGCACTTTTCCGGGGCCACTGAGCACAACATGGCCCGTTTCAAGCACATAGCCACGGTCAGCCAATGACAGGGCTTGAGCAGCATTTTGCTCCACTAAGAAAATAGTCATGCCCTCTTTTTTCAAGCGCTTTACAACATTGAAAATCTCTTCGATCAACAGTGGTGCAAGCCCCATGCTAGGTTCATCTAAAAGCAGAAGTTTAGGACGAACCATTAAGGCGCGTGCCATCGCTAACATTTGCTGTTGGCCACCTGATAATGTACCCGCAGCCTGTTTGCATTTCTGACGCAGGATAGGGAATAGGTCGTACATTTTTTCCATATCTGCGGCAATCTCCGCACTGTCTTTACGACTGTAGGCACCAAGGCGGATGTTGTCTTCAACACTCATAGGCCCAAACACTTGCCGACCTTCAGGCACTTGTGAGATACCCGCAAAAACGCGCTTGTCGGCAGAGACAACAGCAAGGTCTTGGCCGTTGAAGTTGATACTACCGCCACTCATAGGCTGAATGCCGCTAATGGTACGTAGCAAGGTACTCTTACCTGCTCCATTAGCGCCCACCAAAGCGACCAGCTCTCCTTCTTTAATCTCTATCGAGATGCCATGCAGTGCTTGAATTCGCCCGTAATGGCTGGTGAGATCTTTAATCTCTAACAGAGTTTTCGGGGCGCTGTTGTCACTGGCAATACTGGCAAAAGGCTGCTGTAGATGTGCGTGAGCAATACCTAGCCCGCCCATTCCTGTGGGGGTCATTGAGACAATTCGGCTACGCAATACGCTAAACTCTTCGCGAACATTGCTACCAAACAGAGGATCATTCATCTGATCCTTTGAATTCACAATGGCTTCCCAGTCACTGTCTAGCAAGTGCTGGCGAGCAAGAGGCACCACAATACCCTCTTCACGCTTGATGTGTTTACGTAGCGCAAAGGTGAATTTACTCAGTTGCTTGCTAAGCTCATCTCGGCCTTGCGGGTAGTGGCGAGCACAATCATTCAAAAGCAATCTCAATTGAGGGATACGATCAGCACCCACAACATGATCTTGAATCTGCTTGTCGATCAGGCCTTTGGCATCCGGGTGGCGCTGCACCAACAGGCTATAGAGCAAAACGTCTTCACCTGAACGGTGAATGCGCTGCGAGAACTTTTCTAGGTAATCTAGAATCGTGCCAATCAACACTTCATCCGGTGCTTCATCGTGCAGGTTCATCTGCGTTTGCAGCTGCTCTAGAATATCCAGCACCCGCCAGACACCCCCGTGCTCTGCAATGATGACTCGGATTGCGCCATTCATCAGCGAGCGGTTTTCAACTGTTTCAGTTGTCACAACACTTTCCTCCGAGTCAGGTTAAGCACCAAGATAGGCCGCAATTACAGCAGGATTGTTACGGATCTCTTCTGGCGTACCCTCCGCCAGTTTTTTACCGTAATCCAACACCAACAAGTAATCGGAGATGTTCATCACCAGCTTCATGTCGTGCTCAACCAGCATGACGGTGACACCCGAGTCTGCGACCTTCTGAATCAATTCATCCACCTCTGCCGTTTCAGTGCCGTTCAAACCTGCGGCAGGTTCGTCTAGCAATAAGATTTCAGGTTCAGCGGCTAACGCACGGGCAATCTCTAAACGTTTGAGCGCACCGTAAGACATCGCATCTGCATTGGTTTTGATGTACTGACCTGTGCCGACAAACTCCATTAATTCAATGGCTTTTTCTCGACAGGCTTTGTCTTGCTTGGTAATACTGGGTAGACGAAGCATTGCGGCAATAGGGTTATGACTCATGTGCAGGTGACGACCCACCATCACGTTTTCCACTGCCGACATGTTCATACAGATCTGCAAGTTCTGAAAAGTGCGGCTCATGCCGCGTTTTGCCAAGTAGTGTGGACTTTTACCCGATACACTTTCACCGTTAAAACTTACCGCACCTTGAGTTGGGGTATAGACCCCTGTCAGCAAGTTAAATAGTGTGGTTTTACCCGCCCCATTGGGGCCTATCACCGAATGGATTGTGCCTTTTTTGATCTCAAAAGAGAGGTCTTCAATGGCGTGTACGCCACCAAAGGTTTTTGTCAGGCCTGATACTTTTAATAAACTCATGCCTCACCTCGACGAAATTTAGTCAGTAGAGTAGGGACAAGTCCTTTTGGCATAAAAATCATGGTCAGCATCAAGATCAAGCCAAAAATCACCATTTCCCAATCTTCTAATCCAGTGAGCATTTGTGGTAGCAGCGTCAAGATAACAGCACCTGTTATGGCACCAAATACAGACGCCATACCACCTAAAACCACCATGGTGATCAATTCGATTGAGTGGTGAAAACCTGCAATATCGGGGGTCACAAAGCCAGAATAATGTGCGCTTAAGCTGCCCATTAAAGAGGCAAACATGGCTGACATCACAAAAATTAAGGTCTTAAAGTAAGTGGTATCAACACCTGCTACTTGCGCGGCTACCTCTGAACCATGCACAGCACGCATCGCACGTCCTACCGGAGAGTCGATCAGATTCAACGACAGCCAAACACTGGCGATTAAAACCACACAAAACACCCAGTACCATTGCGCTTCACCTTGAGGTGAAAGGCCAAAAATGGTCAGTGGCTCTACGGATAAACCATCAGGGCCGCCTGTTAACCAATCTTCAGTTGTGATCACAATAGCGATAATAATGCCCAAGCCTAAAGTCGCCATTGCAAGGTAATGGCCTTTAAGACGTAAAATAGGCCCAGAGACCACTAACGCCAGCACACCTACAGCTAAAGACGCAACCAGCATGGCTGTAATTGGCGACCAACCAAAGTCCCAGCCTGTTAAAATCGCACTGGAGTAAGCACCCACACCAAAAAAGCCCGCATGACCCAGACTAATCTGGCCTGCGTAACCCACCAATAGATTTAAGCTGATCGCTACGGTTGCACTAATGGCTACGTGAATGGCAACGTCATAGTGGAAGGTATTTTGAAAGAACAGCGGTAAAATCAACACGGCCAATATCAGCGCTAATAAACCACCAGTTCTAGGGGAGTTGAGTTTTTCAAACATTACACACGCTCCGTTCCGCGGCTACCAAACAAACCGCTCGGCATGAAGAACAGGATGAAAAGAATAATCACAAAAGGTACGGCATCTTTGTAATCTGATGAGATGTAACCTGCGGCCATCGCTTCCGCGATACCTAAAATCAAACCACCCACAATAGCGCCAACACCGCTGCCTAAACCACCAAGCACTGCTGCTACAAAGCCTTTTAGACCCAGCATAATGCCCACTTCATAACTGGTGGTGGTAATAGGTGCCACAATGATCCCTGCCACGGCACCCAGCAAAGCCGACAAGCCAAAGGCAAACAACAAGATCATGTTGGTGTTAATACCCACTAACTTAGCGGCATCGGCATTGTGAGAGGTGGCTAAAATCGCTTTACCAATAATGGTTTTGGTAAAAAACCAAGACACTGCGGCTACAATTACCAAGGTAACGCCTAGCACCCACAGGTTTTGCGGCACAATAGTCGCGCCAGCGATATTGATCGGCTCGTTACCAGAGAACGCTGGCAACGCATGGAATGATTTACCCCAAAATACTTGAGCCAAACCACGCAGTAAAATGGAAGCACCGATTGTAATAATAATGATGGTGACCACATCCGCATTTTTTGCCGGAGCAACCGCGAACTTCTGTAATAACATGCCTGTTACTACAGCGAGTGCGACGGCTAATAAAATCGCCACTGGCATCGGCATTCCCATCGCTAAGAAGCTGACCGTAGCCATACTTCCAATCATGATGAATTCGCCTTGGGCAAAGTTAATCACATGGCTGGCGTTATAAATAATGGCGAAACCTAAGCCTACCAATGCATAGGTAGCACCAATAGTGACGCCAGAAAACAGGTATTGCAGAAATTCTACTGACATAACCTATCACTTACTTTTGATGAACGTAGAGAGACCGAGCAGGGGTATTGTTACGCCCCTGCTCTTTTTTATAGATATGAAAACTTCGAGCTTTGGCTTACTTAACTAATGTCCAGTCGCCGTTACGAATTTCCAAAATTTTGAACGCAGACAGATCAAGACCTAAGTGGTCTTCTGCAGACATATTCACGACGCCACCTGTACCCACATAGTTTTTAGTAGATTCGATAGCAGCACGCACTTTTTCTTTGTCTGTTGATCCTGCTTTTTTGATGGCATTCACAGCCAGCATCAAACCGTCATACGCGTGCCCACCAAAGGTTGAAACCTCTGAGTTGTACTTCTGCTCGTATTCGGTTTTGTATTTTACAACGACTGGTTTTTGCGCACTGCTATCCGGTAGCTGTTCTGCCAGTAATAGTGCTGCGGCTGGCAAGCGTACACCTTCAGATGCGTTACCTGCTAGCTCAATGAATTTCTTAGAGGCTACACCGTGTGATTGATACAACGGCAGATCAATACCCAGCTGTTTATAGTTTTTCGTCACAATGGCAGGACCTTGGCCAAAACCAAAGTTTAGGATCGCATCCACACCTGCTGTAGATTTAATTTTAGTCAGCTGTGCAGTCATATCAGTGTCTTTTGGACCATAGGTCTCATCCGCCACCAACTCTAGACCATATTTGCCAATTACTTGTGTTGCTTGAGCGCGACCTGAGCGACCAAAGCCACCCGTACCTGAAATTAGAGCCACTTTTTTGAAGCCACGAGATTTCATATCTTCAAAGATTTTTTCTGCGGCCATACGGTCTGTGTGTGGTGTTTTGAAAACCCACTTTTTCACTGGATCAACAATCGCAACAGCACCCGCAAGCGAGATAAAAGGTACTTTTGCACTTTCAACCAATGGAATAACAGCGAGTGTCGCACCAGAAGTACTACCACCAACGATTAGATCAACATTATCTGATTCGATAAGACGCTTCACAAAGGTACGGGCTTTTTGTGCATTACCTGCGGTGTCATAGTGAACAAGTTCAACTTGTTTACCAAGCAAACCGCCTTCTGCGTTGATTTTATCAACGTACATTTGCAAGGTTTTAAGTTCTGGGTCGCCAAGGAAAGAGGCTGGGCCGGTAACGGCTAGGAAGGAACCGATTTTGATCGTATCGGCAGCCTGCACACCACTGATTAGGGCCGCTGAAACTGCAAGGGCCATAGCACCTTTGATAGCTACTCGCTTAAGCATGTTTGTGTTCTCCAATTTATTGTATTGTTATTTTTTTGGACGCAGCATTTCGGATTTGAGTTGTACCGACCAACTTTTTATTACGTTTTTATTATATTTTTTTTAGATGTAATCGTTCTTGTTCTTTATCATCTAAAACTGTTTTATGACCAACCCTAACAACAGAGTCATTGAGTACACCACTGGGTACATGGCAACACAGGTTAAAACAGTTTTATCTTTATAACATGTTAACTAAAAACAACGAAAGGTGACTCTGTTAAACAAAGCCACCTTTTTATGATCAGACCTGAGTAGAAGCTAACCGGAAGAACCGATTAGTCTTCTTCCCAGTACTTACCATCCAGCAGCATTGCGATACGCTCTCGCGCTGCTCCGAAGTCGCCAACGCTATCCTCATACGCATCTCGTGCGATGGTGTAACGCTCAACGCCATCTGTATCGATGCCTTTGAACAGGTCCGCTTGCGCTTTACGACACTCTTCAAAAAAGCGATCAGCAATCAAACGACGGCGCATATACACTTTGGCAGCTTCTTTTAAGCTTAAGCTTAGGTCGTCAAATGACGGAATCTCAGGGTGTTTCTGGGTGGTAAAATCACCTTTCAACAGATCCCACATCGCCGACCAGTGCTCTTCTTCGCCACCAAAAGGCTCGTAGCCAAACTTCGCCAATACACTGGCCCCTTGTTCGACCAGTTGATCTGGAGATGGAATAATCATAAGTAAAACCTCGTGTTAACGATTAAGAGTTATAGCCAACACGCATATCATAGTTCGGCTCTACACCTTGTGGCAGTACAAAGCCGATATCTTTCAGACGGTCTTCTAGCAGTTCCAGATACTCTGCTTGCAGCTCTTCTGGCTTCTTAACTTTGATGCCGTACTCGTAGTACTTGTCGAACATCTCAGATTTGCCTGAACCTGTTGACGGACGACCATAGAAGCCCAGACCAATCTGCATAAACTTAGCAATACGCTCTTGCATGAATTCGCGAGTTTTCTCACCGCCGAACTCGATGCAACGCTTAGACGCCCACACACCAAATGCTAGGTGGCCATACTCTTCTTTATGAATACGTACGTTTACTTTCGCCCAAGGTAGGTAAGAACACTCACGATACTGACCTAGGAAAGCAACCGCCGCTGGCGTTACTACAGTAGAGAACAGGGCAACATCTTCCCAGCACTCAAAGAAAGTTGACCAGTTTTCTTTACGGAAACCGTTGATCACGTTCACTTTCTTCGGATCTGGATTGTCTGGATTAGAAGCCAGCTCATGTAGACGTGAATCCACGTCTACATCTAGATCACGCAATAGGTTCCAGATGTAGTAGCCATGACCCATCTCTTCCATCACTTTTTTGGACAGACGGTAAGCTTCTTCAGGGCGAGGAGCAAAGCGATGGTTTTCAGCAACACGTTGTGCACCTGCATATTCTGAATCAGCTTGGAACGTCATCAGATTAACCAGTAGCTCTTTATACTCAGGTGGCAGCACATCGCCTTTGTCGTACATTTTCATGTGGATTTCCTCTACTTTCTGTGTGTAACGCTTCAAGTTCTGTCGTAGTCGTTACACTCAAGCTATTTGTTATTTTATAAACCGACTGCACCATTCCATGCCGCACACAGCCCAAAGCGACACAAAACACAGCCAACGCACCTAAGATATTGTATCAAGCGATACCCTGTCAACACTCGATGTTAATTTTTTGTATCATTTGTAAATGTGACCAATAATTCACAGGGATAGAAATCACCCTACTGAAGCTTAACTCTTGCCTGTATCAGTGTCGCACCGTACAATTCGAAGCCATCTCAATACTCTTTATTATGTGTTACAAAAAAATCATAGCCATGCCAAATAATCGTACCGTTCAACAGCTTGTGAATGACTTTTGCCAACAGCGCCCCATTCGAGCGGGCTCCCTGATCATTACAGTTTATGGTGACGCTATCGCACCAAGAGGCGGTACAGTTTGGCTAGGCAGCTTGATCAACCTATTGGAACCTTTAGGTTTAAATCAGCGCTTGGTGCGCACTTCTGTTTTTCGTTTAGCCAAAGAAGAGTGGTTAAACGCAGAACAAATTGGTCGCAGAAGCTATTACAGCTTAACGGGCGCAGGTCGCCGTCGATTTGAAAAAGCATTCAAACGTGTTTATGCCCCAGTCATTCCTGACTGGGATGGTCGCTGGTGTATCGTGCTGACCAATCAAATTGAGGCCGAAACCAAGAAAAACGTAAAAGAAGAGTTAGGCTGGCTAGGCTTTGGTAATATCGCACCGGGTGTTTTAGCTCACCCAATGGCCGATATGACTGAGCTAAAAACCACATTGAAAGATTTAAACGCACTGGATGATGCCATCATTTTTGATACTTATAAGCAAGATTTGCTGAACGGCAAACCTTTACGCTTATTAGTACGTGATTGCTGGAACCTTGATCAACTCTCAGAAAGCTATAAGCTGTTTTTGAACAAGTTCCGCCCCGTTTGGAATGAGCTAAAAAGCGCAGACCAGCTAGATCCTGAAGATTGTTTTTTAGTACGTACCCTTTTGATCCATGAATACCGTCGTGTTTTATTACGCGACCCACAACTACCGGAAGAGCTACTGCCCAGCGACTGGGAAGGCACCTCAGCCCGCCTACTTTGTCGCAATCTCTACCGATTAGTCACAGAAAAAACCGAATTGCACCTATCCAGCAGCCTTGAAACTGCCGAAGGCCCTCTACCAGATGCGTCCGCAGCATTCTACAAGCGCTTCGGTGGCCTTTAATTTCTTTTAAGCTGGAGATGATAAAAATGACAACCAGTATCGCAATCGTTGGCAGCGGCCCATCTGGGTTCTACCTTGCAGATCTGTTATCCAAAAAGATTGAAAACAGCCAAGTGGATCTGATTGATCGACTACCTAGCATGTTTGGCTTGGTACGCGCAGGCGTTGCCCCTGACCACATTGGCACTAAGAATATCTCCCGCCAGTTTGAACGCACGTTGCAAAAAGACAATGTGCGTTTTCTGGGTAACGTTGAGATTGGCCGCGATGTCAGTTATGACGAGCTTAAGTCTATTTACGACATTGTAATCATCACCATTGGCGCGCTAGAAGATCGAGAGCTGGGCATCGAAGGCAGCGACCTTGATGCCGTTTATGGCTCAGGTCGTTTTGTGGCATGGTATAACGGCCATCCTGATCACCGTGATCTCAACCCGAAGCTAGATGGCAAATCTATCGCCATTATCGGCAACGGTAACGTATCTTTGGACATCGCCCGTATTTTGGCTAAAACACCAGAAGAGATGGTCGGCTCAGATATCAGCCAGCACGCCCAAGATGCCATTGCAGCATCTACCGTTGAAGATATTTACCTGATTGGTCGTCGTGGCCCAATTGAGGCCAGCTTTACCCCGCCAGAACTGGGCGAATTTGCAGAGATGACACGCTGTGTACCACTGGTACAGAACATTGAAGTACCAGCAGAAGTGGGCGAAGGTTATGACCCTCGCGATGCCAAAGCGCGCCAACGCAACCTAGAGATTCTACAGGAGTATGCGGCCAATACCCCTGAGCAAAAACCAGTACGTTTGCACTTTTTATTTTGGCATAGCCCAAAGGCCATTACAGGAAACAATGGTCGCATCAGCAATTTGATACTTGAAAACAGTGCTGGCGAAAGCGTTAATCTACCCGTTGACACCCTATTTTCTGCCATTGGCTACCGCAGCAAAGCCATTCCCGGTATGCCGTTTGATGAACAGCGCGGTATTGTTGCCAATGACAACGGCTTTGTTGAGTCAGGTGTCTATACCTCAGGATGGTGCAAACGTGGCCCTAACGGTGTGATTCCTGCAAACCGTGCAGACTCAATGGATGTGGCCAAGCGCATTATTGCTGACTTAGAAGCAACACCTATTGTTGAACATAAAGCAGGCAGCCACGCAATGGATCAACTGCTAAATGAGCGCAACATACGTGTGGTGAACAACGAGGACTGGCAGAGAATCAGCCAAGCAGAGGTTGACCGTGCGCCTGAGGGAAAACCAAGGGAAAAGTTCACTTCAATCGCTGAAATGCTTGCCGTTTTAGGATAAGCTCCAGCTTGAGCACCTTATCTAGCTACCAAAAAGCCGACAAATAGTCGGCTTTTTTATCGGCTCATCCATAACAATATACTCAACCTAATACATGACCTTAATTTGTTTCGGTAATTGATTATGCCTTTATCAGATGGCCAAACACGGCAGTTAGTACACACTCGCACAGTAACTTGCCGTGCCTACGCCCGTAACGATGGCCTTTGGGATATTGAAGGCCATATGACCGACATCAAAACCAAAGCTATAGACAACGAAGATCGTGGTGGTGTAATTGCCGCAGGCGAGCCTGTACATGAGATGTGGCTAAGAATCAGTATTGATGTGGATCTATTGATCCATGATGCAGAAGCCTGCACAGACTATGCACCTTTTAATATCTGTGCTGATATCACCCCTGCTTATAAAAAACTGATTGGTTTAAAAATTGGCGCAGGATGGAATAAGGAGATCAAAGCACGCCTTGGTAATCAATACGGCTGCACCCATCATACAGAGCTACTAGGGCCTATGGCGACGACGGCATATCAGGCGCTGTACTCAGAACTGAAGAAAAAAGAAGAAGCCAGTGGTAGCAAGCCTGCCATTATGAACACTTGTCACTCGTTGGCAGAGCACTCCTCTGTGGCAAAGAGGTTATGGCCTGATTTTGCAACTACTGAGTCTAAGTCATAAACCAATAGTTTAAAAACAAGAAACCATAAGCATAATCAATAGGGGTCGGAACATGACACAAAACTGCATTATTGCCGCTGATCGAATATTAGACCAGCAGGGCGACCTCAGTGCCTCTGAGCAAATACTGGCTCAAGCTGCACAGCTTAATCTGCGCATTAGAACATTAGAAATTGACCCGCTGCGCACCGACTGGAACAGTCCAGTACAAGATAACCACTATCGCAGTGGTTGTGCGCCTATAGAAGCTTTAGCCGTGGCCAATCGCCTGCTCAACGAGTCTGATGCCGATATTGTGGTCATTCATGGGCGTGATTACTTACGCTCTGAATACAGTAAAGCCGACCGTCATCAATTGATGAATGTATATGGTGACGCAGGCAGCTTGCCAGAAGGCTATACCGCCCTTGCCAAACAGTTTTGCCAGCTGCACAACTTGAGCCTTGATGACTTTATTGAGCTGCGCGATGCGCTATTTAACAACCTCTCCAGAACCGCAGCAGAACTTGATTTACCACTACCAGACCAGCGCTGGTATTCACTGCTCACAGAGCTATTCCGTGGTGTCGATTGCGCAAATCCATTAGTCGATTTCGAAGGTTGTCTTGTGCTCTGTACCCCTGCAACATTGCCGCAACTCAGCCCCGCAATTAAGCCCATCAGAATACAAGGCATAGGTATAGGACTTGCTGATGCAGATGGCCCAGAACAGGTTAAAAACTTGGCAACCTATCACGCGCTAGAAAAGGCGCTGCACTATGCAGAAGTGCAATCAGGTATCGAGATGGCTACCGCTATTGCGGCTCCCAATGTCAAACTAGACGCCTATACCTGCTACCCTGTTGTACCGCTTGCGTTACTGGTAAAGTCAGGAGCGGCAACAGACAAAGCTGCTTTATTAGCATTGCTATCCACCAAGCCTGTTACTCAAACAGGTGGGATGAACTTAGGTCGAGGTGCTTGGAACAATCCCGCCTTAAATGGCTTAATTTCAATGTGTCTCAGTTTGCAAGCAGGCGATAATCAGCTGGGTATTGTGCATGGCAACGGTGGCTTAGGTTATAAACAAGGCATTGCTGTTTTAAAGTCATAACTTGCTTTAAATAATGCAAAAAAATCCCGCCTGTCGGGTTTAAGGATCAGGCGGGCAATTGCCTTCAGGACTTAAAAATGTACTGCCTACGGGATTATCAGATAGGCTTACTCTAGGGTTTCTGGTTCCGGCAGACAAAGCTGACGAATAGTTTCTGGCAGCTTAACCACTTTGCGCTGAGTCATATCAAACCAGCCAAAAACGGCGCGGTGTCGTGCGGCCAATTCGCCTTTTGCGTTATAAAGATGATTGATGACACAAATTGATTTTTCAGAGCCTGTCGGTTCGCCTGCTTCTAGGGTTACACGCACCAACTCCCCCATAAACAACTCTCGAAAATACTCTGTTTCCTCTTTAAACAGCACAGGGCCTAACCCATGCTCTTTTAGCCATTTTTCGTTAATGCCAACTTGATGCATAAAGCCAACACGGGTATGGGCGCAAAAATCAGCGTAAGCACTGTGGCGCATGTGTTGGTTCGCATCACAGTCTGACCAACGAACCTCAATGGTTTTTTCGTAAAGTGCATCACTTACTTGAGCCATAAGTCTCTCTCACTTGGATTTGAATAGGACTATTGTTCTATTTTTTCAGCTATAAGTTAAATTCATTGTTTAAATGTTTGTGATTACATTTAATCATAATGATAAGCTCTCAAGCTGATCTTAAGCTGAAATAGGGGCAAAGTGTGGATATTCAAACGCTCAAGAAAATTGATTTGAATGCACTCGTCACGCTCAAAGTGCTGTTAGATGAAAGGCATGTGACACAAGCCGCAGAAAAACTGAATCTAACACAGTCTGCTGTGAGTCGTACTTTGGCCAAATTGCGCGAGATGTTTGATGACCCTATCTTGGTTAAATCGGGCAAACATTTGGCACTTACCACCAAAGCGGAACGGTTACAGCCGAAGTTAAATCAGTTGCTTGAAAGTGCATTGATCTTATTGATGCCCGATGCATTCAATCCATTGACTCACCAGGGGGCTATTCGTTTAGCGACTACAGATTATGGCTCGCATACGATATTGCCAAGGCTAGTTCCCTTGCTCAATGAAGCAGCACCTTATGTACGTTTATCGGCCGTTGACTGGCGATCAAACTTATTGACAGAGTTAGAAGATAACAAGGTCGACTTAATGATTGGCGGTGCATCTGACCAGCCTCCCGCGGATATTTTTCAACGCATTGTTGCACAAGACCATTATCTTGGACTGGTACGTAAACACCACCCTAACGCTAACGGGGTTAGCCTTGAGCAATACCTCGCACTAAACCATGTCATGGTCAGTCCTAACGGCTCAGGTTTAAGCGTTGTGGATGAGCTGCTTAAACAACAGGGCAAGACTAGAAATATTGGCGTACGCGTACCGCATTTTTTTGCAGCATTAGAGATTATCGCCTCCACCGACTTGATGATTTTATTGCCTAGTCATTTTATCCGGCGCTATGCAGACTCTGACAAGTTTGCAGTGATTGAAGCTCCGTTTTCAATTCCACCTATCGAAATATCCATGTTCTGGCATGCCCGTATGCACCATGATCATTTACACAAATGGTTCAGGCACTTTGTTTATGAAAATATCTATCAGCGCAGAGAAACCTTGAAACTTTAAACCAGAGTTTGAATATTAAGCAGCTTAACGACACTCTCCACAGAGAGCCGTTGGCATAAGCTCACTGATGTAATAGGGGCTGTATCCCGCGCTGATCAAGCAATGAAGCTTAGTGAAAGCCGCCTCCAAGGTTAAATCATGCCCAGAAATAACACCCATTTGGTTTAAGGTTTCTCCCGTAGCATAAGCGCCTTGATAAACACCACCTTGCAAACATTGACTGATATTGACAATAACAATGCCTCTCAAACTGGCTTGCGCCAATACTTGCATTAACGCTTGGTTACTGTCGGGTGGATTACCTGCACCGTAAGATTGCAAAATAAGCGCTTTCACATCACCACTGTTTAGAACGGCCTCAACCACCTGCGCTTGGATACCAGGGTACATCTGCACCATAGCAACAGCATCAGGATTAAAGTCAAAAAGATGGAAGGAAGGTGTGCTAGGTTTCAGCAACAGCTCTTTTTTCAAGGTGATATGAATACCGACTTCTGCCAACCAAGGATAGTTGGGAGAGTCAAAGGCATCAAAGCCAACACTTTTTAGCTTAGTACTGCGATTACCACGTAATAATCGACCATTAAAATAGATACAGACCTCAGAAATACTCTGCTGCCCAGCCAATATCAAACTCGTTATAAGATTATCTAAAGCATCGTTACGCAACTCTGACAAAGGGATTTGCGACCCCGTGACAATCACGGGCTTGTCTAGGTCCTTTAGCATAAAAGACAATGCAGACGCTGTGTAAGCCATAGTGTCAGTACCATGCAAGACAACAAAGCCGTCATACATTTCCCAATACTCAGTAATCACTGTCGCAATTGCAGTCCAATCGCGGGGATGTAGATTAGAGCTGTCGATCAACTGTTCAAACTCTAAAACACTATACATTGGCAGTTGATCAGAGCTTTGACACTGAAGCTGCTCTGCCAGCCGTGCCTCGAAGCCCTCTTTTGGCACATACCCCCGAGCAGAGCGGATCATACCGATAGTGCCACCAGTGTATAAAATAAGTATGTGCGCGCTCATGACTATTGTTTCGCAGTTGTTCTGAATTGAGGTGTTAGCATAGACTGTGGACTCAGCAACTGATCCAAAGTCTCTTCGCTTAATAATTGCTCAGACAAAATAAGTTCACGCACTGTGCTGCCTGTATGCAATGCTGCCTGAGCGATACGAGAGGCATTGGCATAGCCAATATGAGGCACTAGCGCCGTAATACTGCCAATACTAATATTCAACAGATCAGCACAACGGGCACGATCAGCCTCAATACCCTTGATACAGCGTTCCTCTAACATAGTGCAAGCTGAGCAAAGCATTCTCATAGAATTCAGCAAGTTATAAATAATCAATGGTTCCATCGCATTCAACTGTAGTTGACCAGCCTCTGCCGCTAAGGTAACCGCAAGATCATTGGCAATCACTTGAAAGGCAGTTTGGTTAACTGCTTCAGGAATCACCGGATTTACCTTGCCCGGCATAATTGAAGATCCCGGCTGCATTGGCGGTAATTTAATTTCACCAAAACCGGTTCTTGGACCACTGGATAGTAAGCGCAAGTCATTCGCAATTTTGCTAAGTTTGATCGCAAAGCGCTTCAATATGCCTGAGAAAAGAACAAACGCCCCCATATCAGAAGTGGCTTCAACCAAATTTGCGGCTGGCTTCATAGCCTTACCTGAAAAATCAGAAAGATAGCTAATCGCCAAAGCAGAGTATTCAGGATGGGTATTAATACCAGTACCAATAGCTGTACCACCAAGGTTAACCTCAGATAACAGCGCACAAGCTTCATGTAAGCGATCAATATCCTCACTGAGTGTCACCGCGAAGGCTTCAAACTCTTGGCCTAAAGTCATAGGTACTGCATCTTGCAGTTGGGTACGCCCCATTTTAACCACATCAGAAAATTCAACCCCTTTGACTGAAAGCGATGCAACTAAGCTTCGAATCGTGTCGATCAAAGGCTCTGCTGCAAATTGAATCGCCAAACAAGCTGCTGTTGGATAGGCATCATTGGTAGATTGCGAGCAGTTCACATCATCATTGGGATGAAGATAACGGTACTCACCTTTACCATGTCCAAGTTTTTCCAACGCAAGGTTAGCAATCACCTCATTGGCATTCATATTCGTTGATGTGCCAGCGCCACCTTGTATCAGGTCAACCACAAACTGATCTTGCAAATGCCCCTGACAAATGTCCTGACAAGCCTCGATAATAACATTGGCCTTGGCACTGCTGATTAAACCTAGCTGTTCATTGGCTTTGGCTGCCGCCATTTTGACCAGTGCCAATGCCTTTATCAGCTCTGGAAAGTGGCTGATAGGCACTCCTGTAATCGAAAAATTATCGACTGCGCGCTGAGTTTGTACGCCATACCAGGCATCCGCAGGAATATCCATATCACCCAATAAATCATGTTCAGTACGTACTGTCATTTTTAAACTCCATCAGGAAGTATTGGCAAGGGCGACGAAACCAAACAGCGGTTCATTATTAAACCGCTGAGATTGCATCATTGTGCATTAAAGTTAAGAGTGATTAAGACTGTGTCACTACTGTAGATTTTTGGCCTTGTATCGGCGTCCGCTTCAACGCTTGGTGTTCAGGCTCTAGTTCCCATGCTTTTGAATCAATATCAAGGTCAGGAAAATCTGCAGGATCAAAAGTAGGTTGCTCATGGCCTTCCAAAAGCTGTTGATCGTAGTCTTTCATAATGCGCAGGCCTGTTTTGAATAACAGTGCCAGTGCAAATAAATTAGCCAAGGCTAAAAATCCCATCGTGACATCTGCAAAAGCGAATACAGTGCCAAGATCCATAATAGCCCCCCAACAACACAGACAGATAATGGCAACACGGAACCCGTTAAATAGATTGCTATTTTCTTCGCTGAGGTAGTTCAAGCTATTTTCGCCCAAGTAGTAGTTATACAAAATGGTACTAAAACCAAACAGCAGCAGCGCCACACTGACAAACATACGTCCCCATTCACCAACATGTTCTGCCAACGCCATTTGAGTTAATGCAACACCACCTTGGCTGCCGACTGTCGCAGGATCATAGACACCGCTCAGTAAAATAATAAAAGCCGTGCAAGAGCATAAAATCAGCGTATCAATAAAAACTGAAAATGACTGTACAATACCTTGGCTTGCCGGGTGTGGCACGTAAGCAACTGCGGCAACGTTTGGCGCACTACCCAAACCTGCCTCGTTAGAAAATAGGCCTCGCTTAACACCCATTAAAATCGCAGCGCCGATACCACCGCCAACGGCAGGCTCCAAACCAAATGCACTACGCACAATCAAACTGATTACGTCAGGAATTTTCTCTAAGTTAATACTCAGTACTACCAGTGCAATGCCTAAGTAACCCAGCGCCATAACAGGTACTAGCACCTCCGAAACCTTGGCAATACGCTTTACACCACCAAAAATAATCAGCCCCACAACCAGTGCCAACATAATGCCGGTGTAATAAGTTGAGATACCAAAAGCATCATTAATAGAGGTTGCAACCGAATAAGATTGCAACGCGGTAAAACCGAAGCCGAAAGTCACCAGCAGTAAAATAGAATACAGAAACGCCAGCCACTTCCAGCTACCCCCTAAACCTTTGGCAATATAGTAAGCAGGTCCCCCACGATAGGTACCATCTGGCTCAGCCTTTTTAAAAACCTGTGCCAAAGTGCATTCAAAATAGCTGGTTGCCATACCCATTAAGCCCACCACCCACATCCAAAAAATAGCACCTGGACCGCCTAATGTCAGAGCAACCGCAACACCCGCAATATTACCGCCCCCCACACGCCCAGCTACTGACAGCAGCAGCGCCTGAAATGAGCTTAAATGTCCATGTTGATCATGCTTAGCTTGTTTCAGCCCTAAAATACGAAACATGCGACCAAAGTATCGAAACTGCACAAAATTTGAAGCCACTGTAAACCATAGCCCCAATAGAATGAGCACCCCGATTAGCACTTTGCCCCAGAGTATATCGTTCAGTAGATCTAGCATTGAAAGTCTCCACGTGCGAATCAATCTCGCATTTTTTTATTGTTAGGAAGTGTCTATTCAAACAAAGAAAATAACGGGTGGGTATTTGGCTAACTGGCACCAGTTGATGCATTTTGTTGTCAAAATAGCATCAAGTAGCGCCAATCAAGCTATATTCATCCTATAAACCTTAGCTTATGATTTCTCTCGGCAACCGGATAAGGTGGGCGTCAATTTGAAGGGGACTACAATGCATGATGATTTTTCACGCAATTTGAGGCTGTTGTGCAGTTTCTACAAATCAATATCTGAAGTTTGCCGACGTTTAAATGTCAACAGGCCGCAGTTTAATCGTTATTTAAGCGGTCGATGTAAGCCTTCTGCACACACTATGCTGCGCTTTTGTGATTTTTTTGGCGTAGAGGAGTACGAAATTCTCTTACCTCATGACCAGTTTCAACGTTTAATACAGGTTCGCCCTAAAACCTCAAGCTCAAAAGCGCCATTACGCCCAGAAATAGAGCATTTTAATATACTCAAGCAACACAGCAGCCTCTCAGGTTTAGACAAATATTTGGGATACTACTTTGAGTACTACCAGTCGATGGCCTGCCCCGGAAAAATATTGCGTACACTAATTTGTATTCAACAGCAGGATGATTGTGTTTATTACCAGAGAACTGAGCGTTTAAAAGAGTCTGCACAAGATAAAACCTGCCATGCCATCTATTTAGGTGTTGTACACCTTCTGACAGATCGTATTTTTATGATCGACTATGAGTCTCTGACGGGCAATGAAATGACATTGACCACCTTATTTCCCTCTTTCAAAAACAGAGTGTCTCGGCTTAGTGGTCTAAAACAGGGGGTATCAGGTAGTGGTGAACGTATGCCTTGCTGTACAAGGGTGGTATATGAATACCTTGGTGAATCTGTTGATAAACAACGCGCTTTGGCGCTTTGTGGATTGTACAATCAGGATTCCAATGAAATTGACTTCACGTTAAGGCAGTCAATCATCAATACAATGGCAGCTGAGGATTGGCACTTTCGGGCTAAGCACTGTTAGTCTTAATCAGCGCTATGCATTGACAGCGCCAATAAGCACTCACACAGCGTTTTTTCTAAACAGAATTCTCATATTTTCCGGCCACTGGCCGGAAAACACCGAAATACTTTTATTCAGGTGCTTACCTGTTGCCTACAAGATTGTATTTGCGGCATCTCGCTGATGCTTGGTTTATAATCTTTTCCCGCATATTGCAGCCAGATCAAAGAGGGGCACATCAAGTAAGCTTGTAGGTTTTGATCAAAAAAAGAGCATTGTTTACCCGTACTGGCACAACCTTCAAAACAATATATCTCATTGATATCACACCGAGTTATTTCTTCTGCCATATCATACCACCCTACTCATCATTAGCTTTATCTTTAATATCGAAAAAGCCTTTGGTTTCAAATTGTTATTAGCTACAGCTTAACAGAGTAACGGTGTCACTAAACCTAGGGACAACCCTAGATTAAACTAGGCTATGGTAGATTAATTAATCAGTCACTCGGCCTCTTAACGATTTAATATTGCCGCGCCGGGTTTTGCTATCCACACGCTTTTTCTGTGAGTTTCTTGTAGGGCGCGTGGCTCTACGTGCTTTTTGTACAATCACTGCACTTAAAATTAACGCTTTTAAGCGCTCTAGTGCATCTTCACGATTTTTTTCTTGGGTACGGTATTGTTGCGCCTTAATAATGATGATGCCTTCTTTGCTAATACGGTTATCACTTAGCTGTAATAAACGCGCCTTATAGAACTCGGGCAAAGAGCTGGCATGAATATCAAAACGTAGATGAATGGCCGATGACACTTTATTGACATTTTGACCACCTGCGCCCTGAGCACGAATGGCACTGAGTTCAATCTCATCATCTGCAATAGCCAACGGGCCAGAAATAATCAGCACAACATAACCTTTCAATAACAAAAATCTAAAAATTGAGATTTAAAACTCAGTCTAACGAGACTTACGCAAACGAGTTATCTAAAAAAACGATTAATCATATCAAAATTATCAGTTTATTAGATACTTATACGTTGCATTACACTGACTGACATAAATTCAACAGCTGCATTTCAGCGCAGCAATAATTTCAGCGTCATCACGACAAAAGAGGCAAAAAATGGCAGGGTTAGTGAAAGAGCAAGTACTCAGCGTACATCACTGGACTGATACTTTGTTCAGTTTTAAAACCAGTCGAGGCTCTTCTTTACGCTTCAAAAATGGTCACTTCATTATGATTGGCCTTGAAGTTGCTGGAAAGCCACTGATGCGCGCCTACAGTATCGCCAGCGCCAACTACGAAGATCATTTAGAGTTCTTCAGCATTAAAGTACCTGATGGCCCTTTAACCTCTCGTCTACAAAATATTCAAGTTGGCGATGAGATTATGCTCAGTAGCAAACCCACTGGTACATTAATTCAAGACCATTTACTGCCAGGTAGAAACTTATATTTGCTCAGCACTGGTACAGGGTTGGCACCCTTTATGAGCATTATTCGTGATCCTGAAATTTATGAGCATTATGACAAAGTCATTTTGACTCATGGCTGTCGCTACGTGGCAGAGCTGGCTTATCAAGATGTGATATTAGACGAGCTACCCAATAACGAATTTTTTGGTGATGTTGTCCGCGAAAAGCTGGTCTATTACCCAACAGTGACACGCGAAGCCTATACCAATGAAGGCCGTTTAACCGACCTAATGCGTAGCGGTAAATTATTTACAGACTTGGGGCTACCTGCGTTCGATTTAGAAAATGACCGCTTTATGATTTGCGGCGGCCCAAGCATGTTGAAAGAGACTTGCGAGATATTGAACGAGCAAGGTTTCATTGAGGCACGCCATGGTGACTTAGGCCACTATGTAATCGAAAGAGCCTTTGTGGAGAGTTAATCAATCCCATGGTTAAGGCAGTGCTAAGGATAAGGATGTCCTGTTTTAAAGCTTGCAGCATGAGTCATTCGGTATGCTGATTTAACAAAAAGTACAAAACAGGATATAGTTAATATATTAACTATAAAAGGAATCACCTGTGAGTATTAAGTTATCGGTTGTAGACCAATCCCCTGTATATGGCTCTCACCCTGCAAAAGAGTCCCCTAGTTTATCTGCCACACTTGCACAAGCCTGTGACCAGCTAGGCTATTATCGCTACTGGGTTGCGGAACACCACGATAGCATTCACTTTGCCAATCCTTGCCCAGAAATATTGATTGCACATATTGCCAGTATCACCAAAAACATTCGTGTCGGCAGCGGCGGAGTAATGCTCAACCACTATAGCCCCTACAAAGTTGCTGAGTGTTTTAAGATGCTGGCGACACTGTTTCCAGATCGAATAGACTTAGGTATCGGTCGCGCACCCGGTGGTACGCAGCTGACCTCTCAAGCACTGTCTTATTTCTCAAGACCGCATAATGGTGAGTTATACGCCACACAAGCCCAAGATCTTAAACACTTTATTGATGGCTCTATGCCTAAAGACAATGCCTTCCATAGTTTGAAGGTTTTGCCAGATAATGACCCCAAACCTGAAATGTGGATGTTAGGTTCTAGTGGCGGTAGTGCAGGACTTGCAGGGCACTTGGGCTACCATATTGCCCTTGCGCGTTTTATTGACCCAGACAACTGTAGTCCAGATATTTTCAAAGCACACCTAAATGAATGGCAAAAAGCAAAACATGCAGGTACACCCAATAAAATGCTGGCGATTGCCTGTATCTGTGCAGAAACAAATGAAGAAGCTCGTCTAATAGCAGGAACCGCAGTTTACCGAAAGCTGGCTGCACAAATGGGGCTTAGGGAACCCTTTTTAACCCCCGAGCAAGTGCAGGATCGCTATAACGCACTATCACACTCTTACCAATCACAGTATGACCATATTCTTAACGGCTTTACCGTTGGTACTGCAACGCAATGCTGGGATGAAATCAACCAACTGACAAAAGCCTACCAGTGCGATGAAATTGGCCTGGTCACAGTTACACACAGCTTTCAAGATCGACTGCAAAGCTATCAACTATTGGCTGAAGCGTTATAACCAGCCAACAATGGCCATATTCAAAGCACTAGTACTTGGATATGGCCTATTCATACCGCTGTCCCAGCAATAATGCTATCTAATCTCAACCGAATCATTACAATCCCATACCTAATACCTGACAAATTAAGTCAGGTTTGATACAGATTACTTGCGACGGATTTACGATTCGTTTAGCTGGAGATTTTATGATTACGGTATGCGCACTATATAAATTTGTTCGTCTTAAAAACTTTAAAACATTACGTGAACCACTACAGCAGATCATGTTAGCTAACAGCGTTAAAGGTACGCTGCTATTAGCAGAAGAAGGTATTAACGGTACTATTGCTGGATCAGCCAACGGCATCGCCGAGGTTTTAGCTTGGTTAGCCAAAGACAGCAGCCTTAGCAATATTGTTACCAAAGAATCTTTTCATGACAAAAATCCATTTAATAGAACCAAAGTTAAATTAAAAAATGAGATCGTCACCATGGGTGTTGAGGGGATTGACCCACGCCATGTGGTTGGCACCTACGTAAAACCTAAAGATTGGAATGAGCTAATCAGTGATCCAGAAGTATTATTGGTGGACACTCGCAATAATTACGAGATTGAAATTGGTACCTTTAAATATGCCGAAAACCCGAGCACCAGCAGTTTTCGCGAGTTTCCAGCCTATGTAAAAGAACACCTAGATCCCGCAAAACATAAAAAGGTTGCCATGTTCTGTACTGGTGGCATCCGCTGCGAAAAATCAACCGCTTACTTAAAAGAGCAA
Source organism: Oceanospirillum multiglobuliferum (assembly GCF_900167095.1). Taxonomy (GTDB): domain Bacteria; phylum Pseudomonadota; class Gammaproteobacteria; order Pseudomonadales; family Halomonadaceae; genus Oceanospirillum; species Oceanospirillum multiglobuliferum. Next base: position 12,797 of record NZ_FUXG01000021.1, on the reverse strand, counting down.
GGCTTTGATGAGGTCTATCACCTTGAAGGCGGTATTCTGAAATACCTAGAGGAAGTGCCCGAAAGCGAGTCACTATGGCAAGGTGAGTGTTATGTTTTTGATGGCCGTGTTGCTGTAAACCATCGTTTAGAGAAAGGCCAATATGAGATGTGCAATGCCTGCCGTCTGCCAATCACTGAGGCTGACAAGCTATCTGCACAATATGAAGCCGGTGTCAGTTGTCCAAAGTGTTTTGGCACTCATACAGAAGAGCAGCTTAAGCGCTTCCGCGACCGAGAGCAGCAAGTGCAACTGGCAAAAGCCCGAGGTGTTGAACATGTGGGCGGTCAAGCTAAACATCATGCAGCCAAAGATCGTGAACAGAAATTCAAGCTCAAAGAAACACAGAGAAAGCACAACCAAACTAAGCTGGCTTAAGACCTTTAAGACAAAAAATCCCCGCCAATGGCGGGGAAATGTGCAGAGCGCTTAATCAACAAGTTGACGCGCTTTTAACGACTCGGAACCTCAAATCTTATACCACTGCCGTTGAGCACTACGGCAGTGGTTATCATCCAGCAGTAAAAGGTTAAGGTTGATGCACCTGTACAACTGGAATCTGCTGCCCAGTGCTAGCAGGAGGCTGCATGTTGTCAAACACTTTAGCTGCCTTCTCATAACGCACTTGGCGATAGCCTTTAATGTTGTCTAACCGCATCAGCTGTTGGCGTTTATCTCCCTCTTGTTTAGGGATTGCATTCAACAGCTCGTGGCGTATTTTCAGTGCAATTTCATGTTCCTGCGCATGTACTTTAGCTTGTGCCTTACGCAACCAGCGCTGGTGACGCATCTGTTTTAGCATCCACTTCTTAGGTGAAAACTCAAACGCGATGCGGCGATCCATCAAATCAAACTCTGGACGGTTCAAGTGAATGATGCGGTAGTCGGTGCCAAGGTGTTGATAGGCTTGCTGATCTTGCGCTTCTTTCAATGGCGAAATCATCAGATGCGCAACAAAGACCTCATCCTTAATCCAGTAGGTTTTACACAATGCCCGCAGCGCAATTTTTTGCAGAGACGGATCAGGGTAGAGGCTTTTTAAACCTTTCGCATCGGCCATAAAGCCCGTCAAAGCCTGATTGCGATCATAGACCACTAGATCATGTACATAGTGAGCCAGATGATTATGATCGATCTCAGGGAATAAGACTTGTAGCTCTTTTAAACCTTGATCGAACAGCTGAGCCAAACGGTCACTGCTTTCCCAAACCGCTGCACTTTCTTGTACACTTTGACGGAACAAGCTAATCAAACTGTTCTCAATTTGTGGCAGGTATTGGTTTCGGAATGCTTCAACCCCCATCACCACCATTTCACGCCCTAGAGTGAAAGCACGCCAGTTGTTATCAAACTCTGCTTTCGGCACACTGCGACGGAAAGCCCCCTCCATATTTGCCTCTGTAAACGGCAACATGCCTTTTTGATATGCGATACCCAGTAAAATTGCCGAAGCGTATACACTTTTACCCAACTGACGGTGGGAAACAGCTTTCATTGGGCTAAAGAATGCACGCTCTTTTAGCTTATCTGCCAGTTGTTCACGCAGTTTGGCCGATTTCAGTACTTCCTGCTCTTCACCGTAGTTCAGCAAAATACTAAGCGGAATCTGAAACTCTTCATCTAACAAGGCTTGACCATAAGGTGCTAAGAAACCAACTGCCGCACTGCCATCCAATAGATCAGGTGACAATACCAAATCGGCTGTACCAAGTGGCGTAATCGCACTGGCTGACTTATTACGATTAAAGATACTTAAGTGGCCAGTCACTCGACCATTACGCTGCGCCAGACCTTTCTGATCCATAAACTTAAAATCAAGATCATCAATGCCATTCATCTCTTCACCAGCTTCCGCCAGCACGCGAGAGATGGTGGTCACGCCTGAACCACCTACACCAGTTACCACCACTCGCCAGTCACTGCCTTGCAGAATATCGTCAAAGCTTTTCACCCTTTCTGGCTCTGGCAAACTGGCAGATGCGGCTTTTAAGCCCTGCTCAGCCGTTTGGTAACGAGTTGGGTGATAGTTGATCACTTCTACTTTTTCAAAGCTTGGGCAGGCCAGAATCTTCGAGCAGTAACCGTCCGACACACAGATCTGAGGGTCAATGAACATTTTCGGGCCATAGGCATCTTCAGTTTGAGATAGGCCGGGACAACCTGTCATCTCCACACACATACGGCAATCTTCACAAGCCGAGGTGTTGATCTGGAAAAAGGTTTGCACAGGCTTAGTTTCGCCTGCACCGAAGATTTTACGATCACGGGCTTTCTGGCTAGCCGCGAAGGTTAAGCCGCACTCTTTATTAGAAACAATAACCTTAGTGCCTGATTTCTTCACATAGTGCTTCAACACATTGCGATAGAAATAACGATCAGATGGATTCACCTCAACCGCTTCATCAACACCCATGCCGCGTACTAGGTTCAGCATATCCTGCTCTGGGCGCTTGCGCCCCTCAACAGACTGACCAGTACTAGGCGACATCTGGTGACCAGTCATCGCGGTGAAGTCATTGTCTAATACGATGTAAGTGATGTTGTGACCTAACTGTACCGAGTTCGAGATCGCACTTAATCCTGAGTGGAAGAAGGTCGAGTCTCCCATCAACACCACTGATGGGTTATTGGAGAACAAGTCCATTCCCGCACCAAATGCGCCCCCCTGCCCCATCGCTGAAATGTCGTGCATCTCTTTAAAGGGTTCTAGGAACGACAGCGAGTAGCAGCCCACATCACCATGCGAAATCAGGTTAATCCCCTCTTCCTCTTTGAAGACTTTGCGCAGCTCTTTTAACAAGCTTAAGGTTTCACGGTGCGGACAACCTGGGCAGAATGTCGGCAAACGCATCGGCAGCGGGTTATCTAATCGGATAAGCTCTGGGGTTTTGTGCTGACAAGGATGACGATGCAATAAGCCCATCAACTGGTTCATCTTACTGCGTAAAATTTCGTAAGAGATACCACCATCTGCGGGGAAGCCTTCCAATATCTGTTCACCCTCAGGCAAACTCGGGTCGAGGAAGTCTTTACCAAAGAGTTTCAACTTGATGTCATGCTCTTGGCATAAGTGCAGCAGTTCGTTTTCTAAGAAACCGCGCTTTTCTTCAACCACAACTAAGGTTTCAAGTTTCGACAGCCAAGGCACCAACAGTTCGTCAACTAATGGGTAAGACGCCGCCACTTTGTACAGTGAAAACTCGTCTAAGTACTGCTCTTCTTCCATGATTTGCTTGAGTGATTCGTACACCACCCCTGAAGAGATAAAGCCAATTTTGGCGTCAGCAAACCCCAATTGACGGTCTAATGCCAACTCTTTTAGTAGTTTCTTCACTTTTGGAAAACGTTGGCGAATCATGCGCTGATCCGCACCTAAAGAGTTAGGTGGTACCATCACCGATTCAGACAAGTTAAAGGTGCTTGGATCAAAGTCTGTCCTTTCCTGAGGTACAAGCGCTTCGTCACCAATTTGTACTCGCCCACCACCTTCCGCAATGAAAGTGGTCACTAATACACCCGTATATAAAGAGGAGCGCTGAGATAGAGTTAGAGCATGGGCAATCCAGTCTTTCAACTCTTGAGGCGTGGAAGGCTCCAAAAAAGGCATGTGAAGATGCTTGAATAGGTAGCGCGAATCTGCTGCGGTTGACGTAGACATCGACCAAGGGTCATCACCCACAACCACAACCACACCGGAATAAACAGTTTCACCGGTGACAGGGTCAATCGTTGGCATACCGCCATTGGCAAAGTTACCCACAGACAAGGCATCTGAAGCCACATGAAGCCCCATTGACTTCATGCCAACCATCACATTACGGCCAGCCTGTTTAGCACCACCGGCCATAGCTGCGGCGTTAGCTTCTGTATTGCCAAGGGCAACGCGAATGCCTTTATCATGCAGTTCATCTTTGCGTGCATGCAAGATGTTGAAATAGTCCGCCAGCGGAGAACCGGGATAGCCTGTATAAAGAGAGAAGCCTGCTTCCAGTCCGCCCTGAATAATCAGTTCGTTACCATTTAAAATTTTGTAAGTCATGACCCTGCCTTATAATTATTCTGGCTAATTAGGTAGGTCTTTTAGCTGCAGTACGCCTACCTTTTTTGATTACCCAGTATTTTGGTCAATATTACTGATCTGTTGCAGAGCTAGTTTTTACTGATTGAATCGGTACAGTTTCAATTTATAGTAACTGTACTGCTAGCTTTCACCTAAACTGTACCTATCAAAAGCACGACAAGAGATCACAATGAGCAGCTTTCAACAAGCGAACCCTCTATAGGGTTACTTTTGATAACCACGTAACTCTAGTTTTAATAGTAGTCAAACACTGATCATCGCTATCTTTTCTTTTATCGCCTCGTTTTGTTTTGTGGCCTCAGTCAGCAGTGTAGAGAACAAAGTATGTCAACCTTATATCAACAGATTGCAGATGAATTGGCCTCTCAGATCGACCAAGGCGTATTTCAAGTAGGTGACAAGCTGCCTTCTATTCGCAGGCTAAGCAAACAAAAACAGGTCAGTATAGCAACCATTCAAAGCGCTTATGAGCAATTGGAGCTGCGCCAACATATCGAGTCTCGCCCTCAATCCGGTTTTTATGTCCGAGAGAGGGTACGCTTGCCTGTTAGTTCAGCTTTTATGCTATCAAAAGCAGCCGATGATTTAGCGCTACCTACTGCGGTCAGTATTAAGCAATCTGCTGCGGAGGTGCTCAAACGTTGCCAACAACCACGTTTGATTAATCTTGGTGCAGCGATTCCATCTGCTGAGTTTTTACCTGTTAAGCAGTTGCAACGCATTATGGGTAGCTTGGTGCGCCAGCGTATGGATGAGGTGGTGGTGTCTGTTTTCCCACCAGGATTAGAAGAGTTACGCTTGCAGTTGGCTAAGCGTATGGCAGAGTCGGGCTGCCATGTTAGCGCCAATGAAATTGTCATCACCAATGGTTGCCAAGAAGCCCTAACACTTTGTTTAAGAGCCGTGGCTAAAGCAGGAGATGTGATCGCAATAGAAAGCCCTGCGTTTGTGGGCTTGCTACAGGCCATTGAATCTCAAGGTATGAAAGCCGTTGAGATTCCCTGTCACCCAGAACAAGGTATTAGTTTAGAAGCGCTTAAGCTCGCCTTAGAGCAATGGCCGATTAAAGCAGTTGCGCTAGTACCCACTAACAACAACCCGTTAGGTTCAACTATGCCTGACGCTCATCGCAAACAGTTGCTGGCAATGTTAAAACCATTACAGATTCCTGTGATAGAAGATGATCTCTTTGGCGATCTTAACTATTCGGGCAGTCGGCCAAAAGCGATTAAAGCCTATGATGAAGACGGCAGAGTGCTCTACTGCTCTTCAGTTTCAAAATCAATTGCTTCAGGCTTACGAGTTGGTTGGGTTTCTGCAGGTCGCTACCAATCTCAGCTAGAGTTTCTGAAATCTTTTAGCAGTGTTGGCACATCCACATTAAGCCAGATGGCTGTAGCTGAGTTTCTCGCCAACGGTGGCTATGACCGTCATTTACGGCGTATCCAATCATCTTATGCCACACAAGTGCAAAAGATGAGTGCTGCTGTCATGCGTTATTTCCCAGAGGGCACCAGCCTAAGCCACCCCTCTGGAGGCTATATTTTGTGGGTACGTCTACCGGAAGGGGTCGATTCAATGAATTTGCATCATTTAGCGTTGCAAGAAGGGATTGGTGTCATGCCGGGGCGACTGTTTTCAGCACGAGAGCAGTATCAGAACTATTTGCGTCTCAACTGTGCTATTCCTTGGAGTAGCACAGTTGAAAACGCATTAAAAACATTAGGAGAGCTGGCGCTTAGAACAGCTCCGCCTCTTGATTAACGCGTACACCGGCACGCTGTTTGGTGCTAATACTGCGATCAGTTACCTTAAACTCACCCATTAACTTCTGTAACTTGGCACTCATTTTTTTCAAATCTTCGCCAAAGCTAAACGTCAGCTGACCTGAGGCTAATGTTTCTCGGAAGTATTCATCCATTACATCGAAGTTACGACCAACTTTGTCAAAGTTATCACCTTGAATGCTGATAGCCTCAAGAATCTCTTCTGAGCAGCTTTTGATATGCAAAATAGCATCATTAATTTCAGATAGACTTTCTTTGCTCGCCTCTGTTAATTCACGACTGGCGTTAGCCTCACTGATACTTTGCCCCATGACCTCAACCACCTCTTGGGTTTGGTTGCGAATCGCTTCGACCATAGATTGAACTTCTGCGGTTGATTCGTGGGTTTTACCTGCCAAGCCACGTACCTCATCGGCGACCACAGCAAAACCACGGCCAGCTTCACCTGCACGAGCCGCTTCGATAGCCGCGTTTAAAGCCAACAAATTGGTTTGCTCTGCGATGCTACGAATCACATCAATCACCCCCTCAATGCGCTCACTGCTCTCGCTGAGTCGGGTAATGGTGTCTTGGGCTTGGCCTAAACGTAATGCCAAACGCTCCATTGTTTGACTGGAGCTAATCACAACCTCTTGGCCACGCTGAACGCGGTCGTAGCCTTGAGTGGTGGCAGCAGAAATACGTTGTACCGCACTTGCAACAGAGTCAGAGGCATCACGGGTAGTGTGCATGCAGCTGTGCACTTTTTTACTCTGTTCATTCTGTTTCATGATACGGTCTTGAACATGGGTATTGGTTTCAGACAGCTCATCTGCCATTGGAATCAAACGCACCACAGACTTCATCACGGTAGCAACCGTTTGATCCGTTTTAGTTAGAAAATGGTTAAATGAGCGCGCTAAATCACCAATTTCATCTTTGCGATCTTCCGGTAAACGCTGCGATAGGTCACCCTCACCTTTACCCAGCTCCTCAACCAATATAAACATGCGCTTAATAGGGGTCAGCACAAAAAAGCTTAATCCTGCAGTTAGCGACAGCATTAGCAATGCCAATAAGCCCGTGAATAACATACTGGTGTTTTGAGTACTTTTGGCACTTGCAACCGCTTGAGCCAGCGCTGTATTGGTATTGTTTTTATGCGAAACCATTAATTGATCAATTTTTTCATTGATCGCTGTGGCGGTGCTGTCAAACTCCGCCATTAATTTGTTCCCAACTGCAGGCCCTTCAGAAATATAGCCCTGCGCCATTTTTTTGCCCGTGTTGTAATAAGCTTCAAAAACAGGCAATAACTCACGGTAAAATGCTGCGTTAGCCTGATCCACTTGTTGCAATTCGTTTGTGCGCTGGCGAAAGAGCACCGCATTTTCTTCCGCTACATCAAAGCCATCATTGAGTCCATCTAAGCCTCGAGTGGCACTGATATCGGTCAACCACTGCTGCACTTGGATCACCGCAATTTGCATCTCATGGGCTTTTTCCAACTGGGGAATACGTTGCTCAGCCAATTGTTCTACATTAAGTATGACCTGCGAGGTTTCATTACGCAGCATTACCATCTGTACTAACAGAAAGACAATACTGATGACAACAAACACTAAGGTTTTGCTTTTAAGGCTGGGTAGGATCATGGTGGGATTCACTTCAAATATGTCGACTGTCAATTAGTTTACACGATGACACATAGGCATACAAAAAATATGTATAAGATAGACTTCAATAAGAATAATCCCTTATAAATCAAATAAGTAATAAAAACGACCAGCCTCCCTCAATGTGAACAGGATCATATTGAGGGGCTTTTTATAGGATTTGACTCGTGATTTTAGGCTCCACTGGACTTTTATAGCGCTTCTTTTTGACTTAGATCATTAAGATAACGCAGGGTTTGATTCAGCCCAGGTTCATTGTTACGCCAATCAATCTCACCATCTTGATTCAGGTCTTCGCCCATCAGAACTTGGTCTGATAGTTTGGCTAACATGTGCGCTTGAGATGATAGGTTTTCACTTCTAGGTGCTCTTAATATTTCAGCAACTAGATTGTACATCTGTTCCAAACGCATATTTATACTATCGGTACTAGCAACAATCTGCTCGCCATAAAGTGCTACGGCTTGAGACTTATCATCTTGCTCTAATGCCAACATTGTGTGCTTTTGGACACCTGCAACGGCTTTAATCAAACCGTAGCCCTTCCCTGGTCCCTTTTCGCCATTAGGTATTAATGCATGTTTAATATGTACGGCATGCATTTTCACCCAGTCCGTATTATCTGCTTTTTTTGCCGCCAAGTGAGCGTGAGTACGAGCTATAGCAGCCTCTTCCCTAGCTATCGTTAACAAACCCACTTGATTAGGTGTATCTGCCCATCGGCTGCGGACATGATTGATATGTGCCAACGTCATAGGGCCTGCCCCCCCCATTACATTTTGCTCACTCATTTGCTCCATCGGCTGCTCTTGAACATCATCGCTGGCACAGCCCGCCAATAATGTAACGGCCAAAGATGTCGCCAATAAATAGTGACTTGTTTTCATTATTCCCGATCTCCCTAAAGGGTTGTTAAAATCATCATGGTGCTAACTTTAATACTAGCATTGCAGGACCATTAGCATCCTGCGAACTGAGTTCTTTTCTTGGTAATTCACAGGCTTTTAATTGGCTAGCAACTCCTTTGCTGGCCATAATTCTGCGCCATTGCCTTAAACGTCCTTGCTCTAGTGTCAAAAATGCTTTTTGGCTGAGCTTAACATCTCCCTTATTCTGCTCCAGTAGCAACTGGTACTCCGCCTGATTAGAACGCAAACAGCTCGTTAGCTTCAAAGCTGTGCGCTCTTTTAGTATCACACCTATTTTATCAGCATAGGCTTTTTGCTGAGCATTCAACTCTGCTTGAAGCAGTTCAAACTCGACAGGCTCAAGAGGTATTGCTCCTCCTTCTAACAAGCTTTCTCCTAGGCTTTTTAAAGTCATTAGAGAAGCAAAAGGCTGAAGGGTATATTTCAAGTAGCTAAGTGCGCCTTTTTGGCTGGCACTGAGAATAAATTCGCGAATCACATCGGCACTTCCGACTTTCAATTCATCGCCTTTTTTGTCAATGCTAATGTTTAGTTCTATACGGTCATCACTGTCTTCTAATATCGAAAGAGCCATTTGCAAGGGTAAGTTTTGCGAGGCAAATTCACCTTTTAGCGACATATCAAGCTGATGAAACAAAAAGCCTATTTCGCCTTTAAGATGATCTTGCTCAAAATCCAACTTAATTTGGTTATCCATGACACCTTGCAGAAAATAAACTTGGGCAACCTGTTCTGCATAAGGACTAATAGAGGGTAGTGCTAACCCTTTTTGACTGCCTGTAGCGGTAAATACTAATGGTTCCGGCTGTAAACTTCCTGCTAATAGCCAATGACTCTGTCCATCTAGCCAAGCGTCTAATGTCCAGTGAGCGGTTTTATCAGAAGGCCATTCAAAATCATTTAATGTCATGGACTCCAGTAGGAACTCACTCTGAGTTGGCTTCAGTAAATTGTGGTCTTGGTAAAGCACCTTTTGTCGCTGAATGTTTAGTTGTTGTACTTGAACAGATAAATGCTCCCTTGCTTTTTCCGGCTCTTCATTAGCTGAAACTTCATTAACAGAACCTGCATCTAGCATCTCATTTTTCACTTCGCTTTTTGATGCTTCAGCTGTAGGGATAGCTTTTGAAACCGCTATTTCTTCTTTCTGCCAGTTCAACTCACCATCAACAATTACAGCTTGTTTAAGTTTTATTTGAGGTCTTGATTGCCAGTCCACAAGCTCTAAACCTTTTAGCTCAAAGTGTTGTAGCAGGTATTGGTTAGTCAAAGGTGAAGCACCCGACGCCAGATCAGTAGTCTTTCCATGCAGTTGTAGCGCTATCTGCTGTCCAAGTACTTGTGACAATGCCAGCTGTGAAGGTGTTATCACCACGCTAGATAATGCCAATTTCTGCAACAATAGATCAGTACTAGCTTGCTGAAAACGTTGCCCAGTTAAATCAAGCTGTACCAGATCCAGCTCAAAGTGCTCAGGTTGCAGCCAATGATGTAGGATAAATTCTGATAATGTTAGTTGCTCTAGTTGGTATTGAATTGCCGTATTTGGATTACCATCTAACTTCAACGCCAATTTTTGCAAATCCAGATCAGATAGCCGAATACTGCGCTCATCAAGCACTAATCCATTAAGCTCTAATGCAGCAAGCTGAAGATCCTGTCCAAGTGTTTTCCAGTGCAGTGCATTTAAGTTGATATCACCCTGTAGATGAAATTTTGGTAGTGGGCTGCTCTTATTTTGTTTCCATGCTGCTTTCAGTTTTGCGTTAACATTGACACTATTAAGTGCCGCTGGGACAAACTTTAGCCAGCGATTCGTGGGCTGGAAGTGTTTAACTTCAATATCAAACTCACCACTGTGCTGCTGAGCTAAAGGATAGAAATATCCTGATAATAGAAAGTCGCCTTTGCCTGTATTAATGGATGCTTTTAGACTTGCAGCCTGCTCTGTTGCTTCTGTGCTAATTGCGCCCATTTGTATATTTTTAATCACAACATTAGGCCAGCCAGCTCGCTCTGACTGCAGATTAATTTCTGCGAATCGGATGCTTGGTATTATTAGTGCGGGTAATGCGTCACTTTTCTCCTCGGAGCTTGCTGTAGAAGACAAAGAGTTAGAGGGCGCTTGCGTTGAGGTATCAGCATCAAGTTTTAGCTGCTTTTGCCACTGTAGCAAAGTTAATCCTGCTACCATCGGATCATTGCCTTGATAACCAACGCGTAAACGATCACCCACAACCGTGAACTCTGCAACTTCACCCCATAAGGCCGCAGGGTTCAAACGTAGATCTAACTGAGTTAACGTTAGTGCGCTATCTCCTTTACCTAACACAATATCGTGCAACTGCAAACCAAAAGGGCGTAGTGTCAAGCTAACCCTGTCCACAGATAACAAATAGGGCTGGCCTAAATAATTGCTTAACTTGGTTAACCCCCATGGACTGAGTAGCAAACACACACCCAACACTATTAGTAAAATAGTGGTTAATAGTCCTTTCTTTAGTCGCACAAACATAAACGAAGCACCCCAAGACTTTAGTCAAATATATGACCGCTCTTATACAAGACATTTTATGGCATATAGCAGAGTCAGAAATATCTAATCTTATTTATGACAATACTATGCAGACATTGGTAAGATAAGATTAATATTTGCTTACACTGCGTTACGATATCTACCCTACAGTTAGATCGCTTGGAGCGGGTTATGTGGAACAGCGGCAAGAAAACGATACTTGAACTACAACGTAAAATAGATGATTTAGAAACCCAAAATCAGCGCCTAAACCAAGAGAAGTCTGCGCTAGAATCTGAGCTATATCAACTAAAGTCGACAAATAATGGCAAAGATGAGCTGCACGACCTCAATAAAAAATTTCATACCTTATGGGGTACAGGACACGCCTCTCTTAATGAGGTTCGCGAAAAAGTAGCTTACTCAGCTCAGCAACTTGCACAGCAAAGCAGCGCACTTAAAGACTCGAATCAGCTTTTTGACCGCTGCCTTGCACTTTTGTCTCGAATCAACGTGCAATCTAAAGAGATTAGCCAACAGTCTAGCAGTACTCATAAAGAAGTTGCTGTGTTAGACGATGCATCAGGTCGAATTTCAGAGTTTGTAAATATTATTCATACCATCTCTGAACAAACCAATTTGCTAGCACTGAATGCTGCAATTGAAGCGGCTCGTGCAGGAGAGCATGGCCGTGGGTTTGCGGTTGTTGCAGATGAGGTCCGTAGCCTAGCACAGCGTGCTAGTAGTGCAACAGCCGAAATCACGAGTCTTGTGGAAATCATTGAACAGCAGACAACCAAAACGGCTAACAGTGCAAAGTTAATGGATGAAGAAGCTCACGAGATCAGTAGCTCTGTTGCCGAAGCAGAATCCCTGATTCAAGAAGTTGTTCAACTGTCTAAAGATATGAAAATAACCATTGATGGCAGTGCAACTTCAAGCTTCATTGAAACCGTTAAACTAGACCATATCGTTTATAAAAATGAAGTTTATCAAGCTTATTTAGGACTTAACCGTAAGTCTAGCCATGATCTAACAGATCACACTCAATGCCGTTTAGGCAAGTGGTATTATCAGGGTGAGGGCAAAGAACGCTATTCCAGCCTGCGTAACTTTAAACAACTTGAAACACCACATGCAGGTGTACATCGTGCAGGACAATCTGCGGTCGCATCAGCCCAATCAGGCGATTGCCGGACAGCACTCACTCATCTAAAAGAGATGGAGGATCAAAGCGGTATTGTCGTTGATGTGCTCAATGCAATCGCAGACGAAGACAAACAGCGTCGGGCTAAAAAGTCTTAAAGATAATTAATCAAATAGCTACTCAGGAAAGTCGGTATACATTTTACGCCGACTTTCTAATATTCTAATTTCCAACTGTAATCTCCCCTAAACACTAAACTAAAGAGCTTCCGTCTTTTATTGTTAAGCACTCCAAACGCTTTAAACGCAAAAACCCCAGTCTATCGCTAGACTGGGGTTCTATATAAGGCGCTTGACGATGTCCTACTCTCACATGGGGAGACCCCACACTACCATCGGCGCTGTACCGTTTCACTGCTGAGTTCGGGAAGGGATCAGGTGGTTCCAATACGCTATTGTCGTCAAGCAAAAAAGGTGTAGATTGAATGTCTGCCAATTAAGCCTATCTGTTATTAGACTTTCTACTTTGTTCGTATCTTGTATTCTTACGTCCAAGCCTGAGCTTGTCGCTTGTAATCTCTGACGTATCCGTCGATTGTTAAGCAAGTCAAAAACTGCTTTGGTGTTATATGGTCAAGCCTCACG
>NZ_FUXG01000018.1 GCF_900167095.1 Oceanospirillum multiglobuliferum | reverse complement strand
ACAGCGTCACCAAGCTGGTTGTACATCTGGTCTTTACCACCAAGTACCGACGAAACCTGTTTGACGGTTATATGATTCAGCAACTGCGCGAAGCATTTGGGTCGGCTTGTGAAAAGCTGGAGTGTGACCTACTGGAAATGGACGGTGAATCAGATCATGTTCACCTGCTGATAGCTTATCCGCCGAAGCTGGCGATCAGCGTCATGGTGAACAACCTGAAATCGGTTTCATCACGCCGGATACGCATACTCAATACCCATATCCCCCGGCAAAGCAAAAGTGCAGCGCTCTGGTCACGTTCTTACTTTGCCTGCAGTGCAGGCGGGGCAACGATCAAAACACTGAAAGAGTATGTGCAAAGTCAGACGACACCTGATTAGAACCGCTGCGCGGTTCCCGCTTGTATCCCCGCCCGATTGGGCGAGGGTTTACGCGGAGTTTTGCTAAATTTAGGGTGTGATTGTGAGGTGAAAAGCTTATTCACCGATAAAATATTATCAGTGCCTTCCACCTCAATTAACTACTAACTACCATTAACTACCAACAAGCAGGTGGGCTTTTCGCTTCTCCAGTGGTGTTCTTAGTCAACACGATACTGGTACAGCCTGTATCATTCAGTTGTACACCTTTAGCCGTGGCCGTAATTTTATAACCGGTCTTACCACTGTCTGTTATTTTTAGATCATAAAAGCCTTCATCTGACGTTGTATTCAGATTTAAGCCCACGTTTGTCATGTTATCAGTATAACTACTGTGAGATACCCGCCAGTTTTCTTGTGCCAGTTGAATTTTTAAAATAGACACATGGGCATCGGCTCGACGACTTTCCATACCGTAGTTCTGATATGACGGATAAGCCACAGAGGCCAATATGCCGATAATGGCAACCACAATTAATAGCTCAATTAACGTAAATCCTTGTTGCCGAATTTGCATGGCGAACTCCATCTGTTTGCTTGTGTAACTCAGGGTTGCATGGCATGTTAAGTGAATCAAAAATGTAAGAACAGGGGTGGGTTGTGCGCAATAAAGGATTTACCCTGCTCGAACTACTGATTGCGGTCACCATTGTGGGCATTTTAGCGGCAACCGCTGTACCACAAATGGGAGACTACATCCGTCGAGAGCAACTCAGGGGCGCAGTGTTAAATGTTAAACAGGAGTTGGCTTTTGCTCGATCAGAAGCCATTAAACGCAATCAAAATGTGATTATTGACTCTAACATCAACGGCACCGCTTGGTGCATAGGTGTCAGTACCAACGCCAATTGCGACTGCACTATTACCGACCCCGCCACCGCTAATGCCTGCGTATTATCTATTGATGGCACTGATGTACTGCGCCGAATCAGTAGCAATGACTATGAGGGGGTTAGTTTGACCGCTGCCCCAGCCTCCAACATTACTTTTGATGCGGTACGAGGCACCGCCAATACAGGCACTTATCAGTTTCTGTCGGGAGCCAATCAAGCTCGCACTATCACCTCTGTATTAGGCAGAATACGTGTGTGTGTCAATGAGGGCGCAGTTGCAGGACTTTCCTCATGTTAAAACGGACTCGACAACAAGGCTTTTCTTTACCTGAACTATTGATTGCAATGGTGCTAGGCGTATTGCTGGTCAGCGCTGTGATTAATGCTTATTTGGCGACTTTGAACAGTACCAATCAGAATAACCAACAGGCGCAGCTGAATCATAATCTACGCGCCAGTCTTGACCTGATCAGTAGCGAGTTAAAACGGGCAGGGGGGATTGTGCGACCCCTCGCATTAGACAGCGCCCAATTTTCTCAATACGGCAGTAACCCTTTTATGGACAGTACCAGTAATCTGACCTTATGGAATGCCGCAGATAACACCCTAAACTGCACCAACAACTTATGTGACTGCGTCACATACAGCTATGACAGAAACTTAGACGGTGATCCCTATAATGGAGGGATGAATCACTTCGGCTTTAAGCTACAAAACAAAGGCCTGAAAATGCGTAAAGGCGGCGCAGTGGCACCTGGTGATGTATTGAATTGCAGTAATGGCCAATGGGAAGGTTTGACAGAAGATGAAGTCGAAATCACTAGCTTCACTCTCAGCTATATCAATGCCGCAGGCACTGTTATTGCAGCACCTGAGCAACTGGATATTACCAATACCGACACAACCTGCGAGTCAGGCACAAACTGCCTTGAAACCCGTAATATCGCCATTAGCATTACGGGCAGCGTGGGGGATTATAGCCTAACCGTTAGCAATCGTGTGCGCGTCCGTAATGACCGCTTATTTACAGTGCCGTAAGGAGATGATGATGAATCGGAAATCTCAACAAGGCATGGTCACCTTGCTTTTCACCGTAGTGCTGATGATCACGCTCACAATTTTGAGTTTTACGACGGCTAAAACCCTGTTAACCGAACAAACGATTTCAGCCAATGAGCTGCGGGGCAAAGAAGTTGGCTATGCAGCAGAGGCCGCACTTGAATATGGCATTGGTTGGTTTAACAGTAATTTCAGCACGGTTGTATGGTCAGCGGCGAACACGACTACTGCCACCCCTACTACTATTACCGCAGGTAGCGACAGCTATACTCTAAGCGTGCAGTATGAGCGCAATTGCTTAAGTGGAGCTTGTGATCTATATCTGGTTGAAGTTACTGCTACCGCTGTTGCTAATAACGACTCAGATCTCACCCGCACTCAAGTGATTCGGTTATTAGAAGATCGCAATAACAACCTTTATATTCGAGTGCCTGGCAGCTGGCGAGATTGGTAGTAAGCCTGCAAGACCTACGTAAAATAGAGCTAAGGACAGCAGTAGAGGTAATCATGATAAAGCACAGCCAACAATCAGGCATGACCCTGATTGAAATACTAGTGATTGTACTGGTGGTGTCAGTCGGCATGATCACCACCGCAAAATTTCAAGCGGATCTACTACATACTGGTAGTGCGACCAAAGCCCGAACACAAGCTTTAGCTTTAGCGCAGCAAGAGATCGAAAACCTTAGAATCAATCACGATACCGCAGCCAATGGTACAGAGGATGATGTGGCTGGCGTCAATGCAGAGTATGACCGAAGCTGGACAGTAACAGGCTTTGCTGGGGTTGCTGGTGCTCAACAATATCAAAGCAGCATAACTTGGACCGACAGCCAAAATCGCACACAAAATCTACAACTGAGCGCCGTGCTTTATCCTGACAATATGCTCTCAGCCACAGATAGCGAACGAGTTACAGCAGGGAAGTGTATTTTCACCCCGACCAACTGCCAAACAACACCAGAACCAGAACCAGATCCAACACCTCCAACAACAGTTGTTGAGGTTGATATTGATAACGAGCAAGAAATTTCCATTGGCACACCGCTAACAGGTCTTGATATCGCTAAAGATAATTTAAAGGCGTTAGGTAAAAAGGCATCCTATTTAACGGGTCGAGACTACATCGACAAGCTCAACGGCTCAGCCTCTCTTAACGGCACGTCTGGCGACGACAAACTTTTGGTAACGGGAAAAGCGAACGGGTCTCTAAGCCTAAATATGGGTGCAGGTGATGATACTGTGCAAATCAATGACAGCTTAACGGGGTCTGCCAGTATTAATTTAGGGGCTGGTGATGACTTGTTAATGGTCGCTGAAATAAAAGGTGCGGCTAGTGTTACTGGAGGTAGTGGTATTGATACGATCTGCTTCTCTAACTGGTCAAGTTTGTCAGGAAAAGCCTTTGCAATAAGTGGTGTTGAGATACTGTTATTTAATGACGGCAGTCATCAATTCTTGAACGGCTACTCTACCGATGCCAGTAATTTACCTTATGGTTGCGGCTCTGGCGGGGTGGCAGACCTAGTTTACCGTTACCCTGTAAGCATAGCCCTAGCATTCCCAACAGAAGAAAGCGCCAACAGAGATGGTCAAGCCATAGTGACGAACAACACCAATAATATTACCTTGCTCGAAGAGGGTAGCTTATTAGTATTTTACAGCGGTATCACTTATCACTTATATCTGAATACCATCACCGCTGAGCCAGGCACAGGTGACTACCTCGGTAAATTTGTAAAAAATGTTCACTTTACCCTTGAGTCACCAACCAAAATACTGGCTAAAGACCAAATTCAAGGCTGTGCAACATGGACTGGCACTGATTACAGCGAATTGGAAATTTCAATACAAGATACGGCTTGTAATTAACAACCACTTATCAGAGCGGAAGAGACCATTTTGAACGATTTTTTAATTGTAGGCGGCGGTGTTATCGGCATGATGATGGCGCGCACACTGGCGGATAGCGGTGCAGATGTCACCATCGTAGACAAAAATGCATTAGGCCAAGAGTCCTCTTGGGCGGGCGGTGGTATTGTGTCGCCGCTATATCCTTGGCGCTATCGTCCAGAGATCACCGCACTTGCCAATTGGTCACAAGGTTTTTATCCCAAATTGGCCCAACAGTTATTGGCTGAAACAGAAATAGACCCCGAGTACCGTGCTGGTGGTATGCTGATGCTGCGGGTTGAAGATGAGGCCGAAGCACTGGCGTGGGCCGCGCGTCACCAACAGCCTCTGACTCAAGTGGAAGCTGATTTTATTTACCAAACTGAGCCGAATATCGCCGCTGGTAAAGTGCAAGCCATTTGGATGCCTGAAGTCGGTAGCATCCGCAATCCTCGCTTGGGGCAAGCTCTAAAGCGCAGCTTAGAACTGAGGCCAAACATACGCATCATTGAACATGTCGAAATTAAAGCGATTCGTCAGATGGACGGCCAAGCTATTGGTGTGGATACCGCAAACTCAGTGCTCAGCGCAGGCCAAGTGATCGTGACCGCAGGGGCTTGGAGTTCAGCTCTGTTAGCCCCAATCATACCCAACTTGCCAATTGCACCCGTAAAGGGACAAATGCTGGTGTATAACGCGCCAAAAGGCTTGGTCAACCGCGTAGTCATGTTAGATGGCCGTTATGTGATTCCGCGTAATGATGGCCGTATTTTAGTGGGCTCTACATTGGAATATGCCGATTTTGACAAGCAAACAACAGAAGAAGCCAAACAATCGTTAATTGCTTCAGCCCACGCGATATTACCCGCGCTGAAAGACCTAGAGCCTGAATATCATTGGGCAGGCTTACGCCCCGGTTCACCAGATGGCATCCCTTTTATCGGTGCAATACCAAGCGTAGGTAAATTACATCTCAACGCGGGACACTTCCGTAACGGCTTAGTACTGGCGCCAGCCGCCACACAGCTGCTTTGCGATCAATTATTAGGCAACACACCGATTATTGACCCAGCGCCTTATCAGCCCGCTTTACGTTTGAAGCAAGCAGAACAAGGCGTGATGATTTAATAACGGACTTTATTTTCTGTTTAAATAAAAAAACCAGCTCATCGCTGAGCTGGTTGAATAAGAGTAGAGAGAGAGGATTAAGGCTTATTACTTCTTTTCTGGCCCGTGGGCTAAAAATCGATTTAAGTGCTCGTGGCAGCAAAACCAAAGTTTTTCATGTTTTACGGCATCTTTCTGCGGTAAATGTAGATTACAGAAACGACACTGCACCATTTGCTCCGGCGTTTGATCTGCCTCTGCGTTCGTTTCCGCACTGTTTTTGGTCAATTTCTTTTGGTTATAGGCTTTTAGAATACGTAGGCCAAACCAAACAATTGCAATAAAAATTATCAGTCGAAAAATCATAAATCCCATCACTTGTTATCCTTTTGACACCTACCAACGCCTTTCAACCAATTTAGATCAACGCAATGGTCTTTGGTTCACCAATGCAGAATTAACTAAACAGATCAGGTATTAACGCTTCCCAAGGGGCTTTGCTTTTCTCGCCAATTGGTTTTATCAGTTTTAGCTCACCTTTTTCGGTCAGCTGTGCATGTTTCGGGTACTGCGCTTTCAACAGTGCCAATGATTCACGCGCAAGGTCTTTCATACCCAAATGCAAATAGGCTTCTGTCAATGTGGCTAAGGCATCTGCTGTAGTCGGTGCCGTGGGGTAGTTTTCTAGCACGTAGCGACTACGGTTAATTGCCGCAAGATAACCGCCTTTCTGGATATAAAACTTAGCAATAAATACTTCATTACGCGCCAGCACGTTACGAATAAACAGCATCCGTTGACGAGCATCGGTTGCGTAACGGCTCTCTGGGAAGCGTTTGATAAGTGTATCAAAATCGGTGAAAGCATCACGGGTAGAGCCTAAGTCGCGCTCAGAAATATCAACTAACTCCATGCCCTCTAACATATAGCGACCTGCCATATAAGCAGACAAGCCCTTCATGTAATACGCGTAGTCAACATGCTGGTGACGTGGGTTCAGACGAATAAATCGCTCAGCGGCAATCCGCGCGGTTTCATAATCTTGGCTTTGAAACTGTGCATAAATTTGTTCTAACTGAGCTTGCTCAGAAAACCGCCCCAACGGGTATTTGGTTTCTAAGGTTTGTAATAGCTCTAAGCCACGAATGTAGTTATCACCTTTAAGCGAGTCTTGCGCCTCTATATACAAAGTGCGCTCAGCTTTGGCTAAATCTTCTGCGGTGCGATCTTTCGCACAACCACTTAACAGCACAAAGCTAGACAAGCATGCGATACCCAACAAAGAAGCTTTGGTAAAAGGTACACGAGAAATAAGAGACTGGACTAAATTACGCATAATCATCAAAAAAATCATTATTAGATGGTAGAATCAACAGGCGACCGACTATAGCACAGGCTTTGCCTAATTACGTGAGCATTCTAAGTTGGTCAAACTATGCCTGTTGCTGTTTTATTAGTCTCGTTATTATCACTCTTGTTCTCGGATATATTGTTCCCATGGCTGAATCCATCTCCCTACAGGCTACTGTGCCCTTTGAGCTGACAGGCTCACGTATTGACCAAGCGGCAGCAGAACTGTTTCCCGAATATTCACGCGCTCGCCTTCAGTCATGGATCAAGGAAGGCACGCTGACAGCCAATGGCGTCGTACATAAACCTAAAGACAAACTGATCGGCGGCGAGCTTTTGGTAGTAAATGCTACTGTTGAAAACAGTGAAGCTTGGCAGGCACAAGACATTGAGCTGGATATCGTATACGAAGATGACGATATTTTGGTGATTAACAAGCCAGCAGGTTTAGTCGTTCACCCTGCCGCAGGCCATCACAACGGCACTTTGTTAAATGCCCTTTTGCACCATGCCCCTGAGATGGCGCACTTACCACGTGTGGGTATTGTGCACCGTTTAGATAAAGACACTACGGGCCTAATGGTAGTCGCTAAAAACCTAATCGCGCAAAACGGTTTGGTGGAACAGTTACAAGACCGTTCGATGGGACGTGAATACGAAGCCATCGCCACAGGTTTTATGACGGGAGGGGGTAAAGTTGACGCTCCTATTGCTCGCCATCAACGCGACCGTAAACGCATGGCAGTAGTTGAAGGCGGCAAGCATGCCGTAACCCACTATCGCGTGGTCAAACGCTTTAGAGGCCATACCCATGTACGCTGTAAGCTAGAAACAGGTCGTACACACCAGATTCGTGTGCACATGGCTTATGTCAACTATCCTCTACTAGGTGATCCAGTTTATGGCGGTCGCTTACGTTTACCTGCGGGTTGTACAGAAGAGTTAAGAGAAAGCATCCGTCAATTCCCGCGCCAAGCCCTGCACGCCAAACGCCTTGAACTTTGGCACCCTGTAACAGGTGACTGGATGGAGTGGGAAATTGATCTACCAGAAGACATGAAGCAGATGTTAGCAATATTAGAAGCCGATATGGCGGCCGATAAGGACGCATAATGCGTAACGCCTTTGCTTTTATTTCACCACATTGGCCTGCGCCTAGTAATGTTCGCACACTCGTCACGTCTCGCGAGCGTGGCGGTAGTGCTCAGCCTTACCATTATTTCAATATGGCTGAGCATGTGGGCGATGAGGCTAACTTAGTCGCGCAGGCACGAGCTGACCTGCAAAGCTTTGTAGGAGCCCAGCATCCATTACTTTGGCTGAACCAAACCCATAGCACCCTTGTTGCTGATCAATTTACGCCCAACATAGAAGCGGACGCCTCAGTGGCGTTCAGCGATGATTACGCCTGCGTTGTGATGACTGCCGATTGCCTACCTGTATTTTTCTGTTCAACCGATGGTGATCGTGTTGCCGTAGCTCATGCAGGTTGGCGCGGCCTAGCGGATGGCATATTAGAAAACACTTTGGCTCGCTTACAGCTGCCGCCAGAAAAAGTAATGGTCTGGTTAGGCCCTGCCATCAGCAGCAAGCATTTTGAAGTGGGAGAAGAGGTTAGGGCACGCTTTATTGATCAAAATTCTTTAGCGGTGAACTGCTTCTCTCCTAGCCCTTTTCGCCTAAGACATTATATGGCGGATCTCTACCAGCTCGCTCGTTTAGCCTTACAAAAACAAGGGGTTAAACAGATATTTGGCGGCGGCTTCTGCACTTATGCCGACCATACCCGTTTTTACTCCTACCGACGTGATGGGGTCACAGGACGTATGGCCAGTGTCATTTGGCTCTCTAATTCAGATCCCTCTGAATAATTGACCACTTGAACTTCCTTGATCCGGCCTCACTTAATGCTCTAACAGAATGATTTGCTTGTCGCGCCAATGTAATCCGTTATTTACTGAGGCCGACAAGCTGCAATGAGGATAAGAGTATGCGTGTTGACCGTTTAACCGGAAAACTTCAACAAGCCCTAGCTGACGCCCAATCAATGGCGGTTGGACGTGATCATAATTTAATGCAGCCTGTGCACCTTGTTCTGGCGATGCTGGAACAACGTGACAGCGCCATTCGACCGTTGATTTTGCAAGCAGGCGGCGACTTCACCAAACTCCGTAATGACCTGAAAGAGCAGCTTAACGCTCTGCCTGTGATCAGCAATAACGATGGCCAAATCAATATGTCTCCAGAGTTGGGGCGTATCTTAAATTTGGCTGACAAAGAGTCTCAGCAGCGTAAAGACCAATATATTTCTAGCGAACTGGTCTTACTGGCAGCAGCTTCTGATCAAAGTGACACGGGTAAAATTATTCGGGCTTGTGGTTTAACCAAAGACAATCTGACTAAAGCGATTGATCAAACTAGAGGCGGGCAAAGTGTGGATGACCCAAATGCAGAAGAGCTGCGCCAATCGTTAGACCGCTTCACCGTTGATCTAACCGAACGGGCACTGGCAGGCAAACTTGACCCTGTTATTGGTCGTGATGATGAGATCCGTCGTACCATTCAAGTACTGCAACGTCGCACCAAAAACAATCCGGTATTGATCGGTGAACCGGGTGTGGGTAAAACCGCCATTGTTGAAGGATTGGCACAACGCATTATCAATGGCGAAGTACCGGAAGGTTTGAAAAACAAAAAGGTACTGTCTCTGGATATGGGCGCGCTGATTGCTGGCGCGAAATTCCGAGGTGAGTTTGAAGAACGCCTGAAAGCAGTATTGAATGAACTGGCCAAACAAGAAGGCCAGATTATTCTATTTATCGACGAGCTGCACACGATGGTGGGCGCAGGTAAAGGCGAAGGTGCGATGGACGCAGGCAATATGCTCAAGCCTGCACTGGCTCGTGGCGAGCTACATTGTGTTGGGGCGACCACCCTTGATGAATATCGTCAGTACATCGAGAAAGATGCCGCCTTAGAGCGCCGCTTCCAAAAAGTACAGGTTGATGAGCCAACCGAAGAAGACACCATTGCTATTCTGCGCGGCTTAAAAGAGCGTTACGAACTACACCACGGCGTAGACATTACCGATGGCGCCTTGATTGCTGCCGCTAAATTGTCGCAGCGTTATATCACCGACCGCCAACTGCCCGACAAAGCGATTGACCTAATTGACGAGGCGGGTTCTCGTATTCGTATGGAGATGGACTCTAAGCCAGAAGAGATGGATCGTTTAGAGCGTCGTCTGATTCAGTTGAAAATCGAACGCGAAGCGCTGAAAAAAGACACCGACGAAGGCACCCGTAAACGTCTAGCGCATTTAGAAGTTTCAATTACAGAGTTAGAGCGTGAATACGCTGATTTAGACGAAATCTGGAAAAGCGAAAAATCAGCCCTTTATGGCGCACAACAGATCAAAACTGAACTGGAACAAGCACGTTTGGATTTAGACGTGGCTCGCCGAGCCGGTGATTTGGCCAAAATGTCTGAAATTCAATACGGCATTATTCCTGACCTTGAGCGCAGCCTAGAAATGGCCGCACAAGAGGAACAGAAAGAAAGCCACGTTTTACTGCGTAATCGTGTCACTGATGAAGAGATTGCCGAAGTGGTCTCCAAATGGACAGGCATCCCCGTCAGTAAAATGCTCGAATCTGAGCGTGAAAAACTGCTCCGTATGGAAGAAGCGCTGCACGAACGCGTCATCGGTCAAGATGAAGCCGTTATCGCTGTGGCCAATGCGGTGCGTCGCTCACGGGCGGGCTTATCTGACCCGAATCGCCCAAACGGTTCATTCCTGTTCTTAGGTCCAACGGGTGTGGGTAAAACAGAGTTGTGCAAATCGTTGGCGAAGTATCTGTTTGATACCGAAGAGGCGATGGTGCGCATTGATATGTCCGAGTTTATGGAGAAGCACTCGGTTGCACGCCTAATCGGTGCGCCACCGGGGTATGTTGGCTATGAAGAGGGCGGTTATCTGACCGAAACCGTACGCCGCAAGCCTTACTCGGTTGTGTTGTTGGATGAGGTTGAAAAAGCACACCCTGATGTGTTCAACATCTTGCTGCAAGTGCTGGAAGATGGCCGCTTAACCGATGGTCAAGGCCGCACGGTTGACTTCCGTAACACCGTCATCGTGATGACCTCAAACCTAGGCTCAGATGTGATCCAAGCCTATGGCGGTAAAGACGAACAGTACGATGAGATGAAAAACAAAGTGATGGAGGTGGTTTCCGGTCACTTCCGCCCTGAACTGATCAACCGTATTGACGAAGTGGTGGTGTTCCACAGCCTAGGTCGAGAAGCCGTTAAAGGCATCGCCCGCATTCAGCTACAACGCCTGCAACAGCGTTTAGCCGAACGTGAGCTGAACTTAGAGATCGCCGAAGATGCCTTAGACCAGTTGGTTGAAGTTGGTTTTGATCCCGTCTATGGCGCGCGGCCACTAAAACGCGCCATTCAACGCTGGATTGAAAACCCACTGGCACAAGAGATCCTGTCAGGTAAATTTACCGTCGGCCAGACCATTCATGTGCAACTTAAAGGGCATGATCTAGTGTTTGCTTGATCAGCCTTATTCTGAGTTTTAGCGCCTAATCATCCCCGCTGTTTGCAGAAGTGAGCAGCGGGGATTTTGTATTAAAAGTGGTCAGATCAAAGTAGATATCTTTTCCATGAAAAGATCAGAGCATATACCAGGGATAAGCAAGTCTTATATTGTAGCGTTTTGTTACCACCCTCTATCGACAATACTAATAAAGCTAGACTACTATATTAAAGATCACTTAAAAGGCTCAATAGCTGTAAAGTTATCACCTTATAAAGTATCACACCTAATTAATATGGATTTAAGGGGTTCCTGAAATGAATAGACTGACCACCTGTACACTTGTAGGCCTGACAGTGTTGAATCTAGCGGCTTGCGGCAATTCTAGCAGTACTGACGCTGATAGTAACAGCACTACTGACTCAAACATTAAAACCGCCACACTGGAGGGTACTGCTGCAACTGGGGCAGCTATAGCAAATGAAACCGTGACGGCAAAATGCGTAGATGGTTCAGGGTTCTTAAATGCAGTCACTACAGGGTCTGATGGAAAGTGGGTAGGGACAGTGGCACCCACAAGCCTCCCCTGCGCTCTAAAAGTCAACAGCACAGTCTTAGGTACTATGCTTTATAGTTTTGCTGAAACACAAGGCACTGTTAATATCTCTCCACTGACTAATCTTGCAGTAGCCAGAGCAACATCAAGCTTACCTGACGAATGGTTTAAGAGTACCAATATTAAGATAGACACCACCGCGTTCAATAATGCAGTACAAAGCCTAACAACCTCTTTAACAACCTCAGGTTTCACTTTGCCGACTGGAAATCCTATTACAACGCAGTTTGTTATAGGAGATCCATGGGACAAGGTATTAGATAACTTAGCAGCATCCATAAATAGCAGCACATCATTTAAGAGTTACTCAGAGCTGGTAACTGTTTTTCTTGACGGCACGAATAGTTTCCCTGCATTTGTTGCAGCAGGAAACAATGTAACACCTACACCTGTAACACCTACACCTGTGATACCTACACCTGTAACACCTACACCTGTAACACCTACACCTGTGATACCTACACCTGTAAGTGCGATACCTGTAACACCTACACCTGTGATACCTACACCTGTGACACCTACACCTGTGACACCTACACCTGTGACACCTACACCTGTGACACCTACGCCTGTAACACCTACGCCTGGAAGTTATGATTTAAAAGTCACTGTGAATGTGAGTGGGACATCAACTGTAACAACACTTTCAGGTGTTCCCAAGCCAAGCTCGCAGTCAGAGTTTTGCTCCGCAGATCAGTACAGCCAATTCCAGAATACAAGTAACGGAGGCTCTTATACTTGGGAAATCGTAAGCTGTAACTTCAGTGGCAATGAAGGTAACATCGCCGCCAAAGCCAACATCAGCGTAGCTGGGTTCAATACCTCTATTAATTACCTAACAAACTATTTATATATCGCAAAATAGGGGCAGTGTTTTATGAGCCTGTTACCAGTAACAGGCTCCTTTTAGCGTAAACGTTTATTGTCCTACCCAGAAATAGCAATATGCTCTAGTCATTGTGCACTTGCGCTATTGTTCTATTGACATCTGTCAAACTCTGTTAGAACCTACCCCTCCTTATTTTACGGGCGCAGAGACATTGGGACACCCCCACTACTGCGAAGGGTAAACAGGCTTTTTTACCCACCCGAAGGAAAGCAGGCCCAGGTTATCCGCCAGGCCTGGCTGACGCCCCGACCCGCACCGACCCAGTGCGAAGAAGAGTGCAGAACCTATCCGGTTCTATGTGCCAGGTAAGGCAGCCTTGTCATGAGCCTGCATGATCAAGTAATCATTCAGATGGCTGTCCTTAATCACAGCCACATTTTTGAATAACTGTTCGTTTTTGCACTCGAACTATTTTTTTTAGGGGGTTCACTGCGGTGGAATTACTTTCTGGCGCCGACATGCTCGTTCGATCCTTGCAGGATGAGGGCGTTGAGTATATCTACGGTTATCCCGGCGGTTCGGCTCTTCATATTTATGATGCCTTATTCCGACAAGATAAAGTTAAACACATTCTAGTTCGCCATGAGCAAGGCGCTGCTCATATGGCCGACGGTTATGCTCGTGCTTCTGGCAAGCCAGGTGTCGTCCTTGTGACGTCAGGCCCTGGTGCAACCAACACCGTAACAGGTATTGCCACTGCCTACATGGATTCGATCCCAATGGTCGTGATCTGTGGTCAGGTAATGAGCCATCTTATTGGTGAAGATGCATTCCAAGAAACAGACATGATTGGTGTCTCACGCCCTGTGGTGAAGCACAGTTTTTCCGTGAAGCACGCGTCTGAAATCCCTGAAATCATCAAGAAAGCTTTCTATATTGCGTCAACAGGCCGTCCAGGCCCAGTTGTCGTTGATGTACCTAAAGATATGACCGCACCAACGGATCGTTTCGAATACGAATATCCGAAAAAGGTGAAAATCCGCTCATACAACCCGATTGTTCGCGGCCATACTGGTCAGATCAAGAAAGCGGTTGAGATGATGATGAAAGCCAAGCGTCCAATTTTGTATGCGGGCGGTGGTGTGATTTTGGGCAAGGCATCCACACAGTTTACAGAGATGGCCAAAACTTTAGGCTTCCCTGTGACCAGTTCTTTGATGGGCATTGGCGCATATCCACAAACCGACAAACAAAGCGTAGGTTGGTTGGGAATGCATGGTAGCTACGAGGCTAACATGACCATGCACCACGCAGATCTGATCGTGTGTATCGGTGCACGTTTTGATGACCGTGCCACTAACAACGTCAGCAAATTCTGTCCAACTGCGAAGATCGTACATGTGGATATCGACCCAACGTCGATCTCTAAAACCGTACGCGCAGATGTGCCGATTGTAGGCCCAGTTGACTCTGTACTGACTGAGATGCTGGATCTAATCGACCAGAGCAAAACCAAACCTGACCCAGCCGCGCTGGCAGAATGGTGGAAGCAGATTGCAGAGTGGCGCACCCGCGCTGTGCCATACCGCACGGATGACAGCGACAAGATCAAACCTCAGCAAGCAGTTGAAGCACTGTGGCGCGTGACCAAAGGCGACTCTTACGTTGTAACCGACGTAGGCCAGCACCAGATGTTTGCTGCACAGTATTACAAGTTTGATAAACCAAACCGTTGGATCACCTCAGGTGGTTTAGGCACGATGGGCTTCGGCTTGCCTGCGGCAATGGGTATCAAGCTGAACTATCCAGACAATGATGTGGCGTTGGTAACGGGTGAGGGCAGCTTCCAGATGATGCTGCAAGAGCTGTCGACCTGTAAGCAATATGGTATTCCGGTGAAGATTCTGAACCTGAATAACCAATCGTTGGGCATGGTACGTCAATGGCAGGATTTGAACTATAAAGAGCGTCATTCAAGCTCTTATATGGAGTCGTTGCCTGACTTCAAAATGCTGATCGAAGCTTACGGCCACGTTGCGATGCGTGTTGAACGTATTGAAGACCTAGAACCTACATTAGAAAAGGCGTTTGCTCTAAAAGATCAACTGGTGTTTATCGACATCATGGTAGATCCAAAAGAACACGTTTACCCAATGCAGATTCCACAAGGCTCAATGCGCGACATGTTGCTGAGTAAGACGGAGCGTACCTAAGATGAGACATATTATCTCTATCCTAATGGAGAACGAGGCAGGTGCGCTGTCACGAGTGGTGGGTTTATTTTCTCAGCGTAACTTCAACATTGAATCGTTGAACGTCGCGCCAACAGAAGACCCAACTTTGTCACGTTTGACATTAACCACTATCGGATCTGATCAAGTAATTGAGCAGATCACCAAACAGTTGAACAAGCTGATTGATGTGGTCAAGCTGGTTGATCTCACTGAAGGTGTGCATATTGAGCGCGAGCTGATGCTGATTAAGCTGAAAGCGGTTGGTGCACAACGTGCCGAGATCAAACGTACCACGGATATTTTCCGTGGACAGATTGTTGACGTTACCAATACCACTTATACAGTGCAGATGGTAGGCGACAGCGAAAAGCTAGACTCGTTTATCCAAGCGATGGGCGTAGGTGCGGTACTGGAAGTGGTACGTACTGGGGTATCGGGCATTTCTCGTGGCGAGAAAGTTCTGAGCTTGTAAGCACTCATATTGCTTTAAAAAAACCCGCTGCAAAACAGCGGGTTTTTTATTACCACAAGAATTATTGAATCATAACAAATACATATTAACACTTGAAAATTGAATACGTTAATTAGATAGTTCAGAGTATTAATCATGCAAGTTACAAGGATAAACCATGGGCAATTATAAAAAACTGGCTCTTGTACTGTTCTCCAGCGCAGCTATTTCAGCTTGTAGCACAATTAATGAAGGTATTCGAAAGATTGAAGGTACGCCACCGGATACGAGTATCAGTGCACAAAGTGTCTACGATGAAGCGAAAATACAATACAATACATGGTTAGCTAAGCTTGAGTCATCAGAATCACTGAAGCTTTATTCTCCCTCTCTCTACCAAGATACCATGCAAGCTTGGTCAAAGGCGGTTGATATCTACGAAGACTTTGCTGAAGATCCAGCTGTCGCGGTAAAAAGCTATTCATTTTTCTCATCAGGCACCTATGCCGAGCGATTTCAAGCCGAAATAGCCAAAGTTGATGCTCAATACGATAAACTATTAAAACTAAAAGCTAGAGCAGACGAAGTTCTTTCACCGTCTATAGAGCAAATGGCTTATCTTGAAGAAATCAACAGCGAGAAATACTATCCTGAAAGATTCAAAGAGATGAAGTCAATGTACAAGTCTCTTTTTGCTTATATTGCAGACAAAGAGCTAGCAGATGCTCAAAATAAGCAAGCTGAATTTTTAAATCAGGCAAAAAAGCTAGAAATAGAGACTGTGCTCGAGGCTAATATTAAGCCATTGGAAGAAGACTTCAATTTATTGAAAAGCCAGCAAATCAATGAGCAGGCACCTATTAGCTACTTAAAAGCCAAAGCAGAACTTGCGTTAGCAACACAAACCGTAAAATCCAACCCTCGTAACAGTCAGCTTATCAGTGAGGCCGTTAAAAAAGTTAAATTTGAGCTAGCTCATACAACTAACGTCGCAGCTGAAGTACGTAACCTTAAAATCACAAAGCCTAATGAGCTTGAAAGCTTGGTATTAGACTTAGAAGGTCAACTACTATCTATTTCGAAAGTTTTTGACAAAGCCGACTTTCGTGACACACCTTTACGCAAGCAGTTTCAGCAAGTAGCTCAACGGGCAAACAATTTGAGTCAATCCCACGAAGCTATTCTACAAGAAGTGTTGGATTTAAAGCGCCATATTGAGCTTTTAAAAATTCAGTTAAAAACAGCTCAAGCTCAGATAGAAGCTCAAAGAGCCAGTCAGACAGAACCAGCAAAAGAAAACAAAGAGGTTAATGAGCCTAAACCTACAACATAAGGTTCAGGCTATATAGCAGGGCTAGAGTTTTTGCACTAGCCCTGATTCAACAACTTCTGCAACAGCTCTTTTATCTGAAACTCAGTGTTATGTTGCAATACTGCTTTATCTTCCAATAACCAAAGCAAGTCATCAAACAATACCTCTTGGCACAAGTCTGATTGGTATTCACCCTGCTGAAACAAGGTCTGCAATAAGTTCCAAGCCGCTTCAGTAATATGAGGATGCCTCTCTGGGAAGATTTGTCTGCGGACACTCAGCACCTGTTCTTGTAATGCTCTAGCCTCAGCAATATTGCCCAACGCCTTTAAGGTACTAGCAAGATTGTTTTGACTGCCTAAAGTATCAGGATGTTCTGCACCTAATAGACGCAACCTTAATTCTACAACCCGCTCCTCTAAGGCTTTGGCCTCATCTAACTGGTGCAATCGCTTCAATACGGCCGCCAAGTTGTTCATACAAGTTAAAGTTGAGTCATCCTCTTCACCTAACGCTGAGAGACAAAGGCTCAGTTGCTCTTGGTAAAGCTCTTGAGCTTCAACGTATGCCCCTTGCTGTTGCAGGCTTTCTGCAAAATTATTCATACAAGCCAATGTGTCTGGATGCTCTGCACCCTGCTGTTGTTTAACAAACAGATAAACCGATTGCCAGTTCTGAGCCGCAAGATCAAAACGACCACCCTGATAATCAAAATCTGCCAGCCAGATTAAAAGATCACATTGCAGATCATCTTGAGGGTCTGCGCTTAAACAACGGATATGCTCAATATCATCAAGCGTCAGATTCGCATCTACCTTGCCGTCAATCGCGTCTATTAGATAGCTAATCAGAGCCTGCTTTAACTCTGCTATACGTAGTAAATGCTCAGACGTTAACGCCACTGGATACCGACTGACATTTTGATCAATCGACCATAAACCAAGATCAACTTGCAGCGCTAATCCTAGTTTCTGACAGCGACTAAGCGCCTGCTCTAAATCTGCACTCTGCCCCACTCGCTCGAAAGCCGTTTGCAATATCTGCTGCTGAATAGGTAAGTCAGCCAAGCTTTGACTGAGCAATAAACAGTCCATGCTAGCCGCAGATAACTCAATAGAGGTCGCTGAATCAGTTGCTTGTGCTGCCAGAGGTGCTTGGCTCATATTCCCTACCTTTTTGGTTATGAATGCAGTTAGACGGAGGCTATTGTTTGTACCTGATTAAGGCTATTTTGCCTAGTCCAAGTAAACAGCTTAGTGCTATTGAACAAAGATGATTGTCTCAGCATGAATGAATTCGAGGAAATTATACTAGGCATTATGAGATATATTCATAAAAACCATCAAAAGATTCATTAGCCAAAGCAGAACAAAGCCTGTAAAAAGTAATAAGAATTTTACCAGTACATCTTTTTTGGAATATCGCCATGAGCCAGTCTATTGATTTCAGTTTTGAATTTTTCCCACCCAAAACCCCTCAAGGGCAAGAAAAACTTAAAGTTGTGCGCGATCAACTGGCGGCTATGAACCCTGCATTCTTCTCTGTGACTTATGGTGCAGGCGGTTCAACTCAAGAGCGTACCATTCAAACTGTACTTGAAATGCGTGAGGCGGGCATCAATACAGCCCCTCACCTGTCCTGCGTGGGTAGCAGCAAAGAAAGCCTGCGCGAATTACTGAATTTTTATATCGTAAAAGGCATTAACCGCATTGTCGCCCTACGTGGTGATTTGCCTTCTGGCATGGGGTCTGCCGGTGAGCTGCGCTATGCTAATGAGCTAGTCGAGTTTATTCGTGCCGAAACAGGCGATCATTTTCACCTTGAAGTGGCGGCTTATCCTGAGACTCACCCACAAGCCTCAAACTTCGAAGCCGACCTGCTTAATTTCAAGAGAAAAATTGATGCCGGCGCCAACAGTGCAATTACGCAGTACTTCTTTAACCCAGATGCTTATTTTTACTTTGTAGAACGCTGTCAAAAGCTGGGGATTACTGCCCCCATCATTCCAGGCATCATGCCTATCACTAACTACAGTAACTTAGCCCGCTTCAGCGATGCTTGTGGTGCTGAAATTCCACGTTGGGTACGTAAGCAACTGGAGTCTTATGGTGATGATAGTGCAAGCATTCGTCAGTTTGGGGAAGAGGTGATTACTCGTCTATGTGAGCAACTGATTGCAGGTGGTGCGCCTAGTTTGCACTTCTACACCATGAATCAAGCGGAGCCTAATATCGCTATTTGTAAAAACTTAGGTTTCTAGTAGAACCATTTTACAGAAGAAAGCCTATTTGTGATCTCACAAATAGGCTTTCTGTATTTTAGGCTGGTTTCACTTACTGGGATATATCAGCTTTTGCTTCAACGGTTTGTTGCTCTGCTGTCACCTCTGGCACAGGGTAAGCCGAGATGCGGTTCACTTGCGTTTCCAGCCATTGCGTAACCTCAGCATGCACCTCATTCACGTGACGCCCTTCTGTTGCAATCAGTTCACCAAACACTACCTTGATAGTGCCTGACTTCTTCTGTAACGGACTTGAGGTCCAATGCTCACCCGCATTGTGTGCCACTGGCAAAATCATCTTTTTGCCGTTGACGGCCAACATCGCACCGCCTTTTTTATGGTCTCCTCTTGAGCCTGGCTCTGTACGCGTACCTTCTGGGAAAACCAGTACAGATAGACCTTCCTCTAAGCGATCCTTACCTTGCTTCAACACTTGCTTCATTGCCGCCGCAGGTTTGCTGCGATCAACAGCGATAGGTTTGAGCACACGTAAACCCCAGCCAAAGAATGGGATTTTCAACAGCTCTTGCTTTAAAACGGTGCTCATTGGTTGAGCCACCAGCTGTAGATAGATTGTTTCCCATTCAGACTGGTGATTACTCAAAATCACAACATTCTGGTCAGGCTTGGGTAGGTGCTCTACACCTTCAACCTCGTAGCGAATACCGCAGGTAATGCGTAACCATAACAGCACAAACCAGTTATAACGCAAAATAAGCCAAGCACGAGCAGGCTGCGGCAAAGGTAACGACAAGGGCATAATAATGCAGGACACTAGCAGCAATGCCATTACATAACCGATATAAAAGAAGACCGAACGAATCGCCGTGATCATCTATTAGTTTTCCTCTTCTGCTGCGGCCTTAGCTTCTAAGCTATCTGCCAGATATTCTAAACAAGCTACCAATTCTGGCCGCCAGCTGCGCTGTTTAATGCCAAAATGATCCATAATTTTTTGGCAGTTCATCTCTCGATGCAGTGCCTGTAGACCAGCTAGACCAAGACTTGCCGCAGAGACAGAGCGCACTGCCTCCATTCCCGTCAACAGGCCTCTATCTTGCGCCAGCTGAATCACTTGTTCAGCAAAGCTTGCTCTGCTGACCGCTTCGACTCCCGCATACTGGAAAGTGCCCCAACAATCTGCTCCCGCATCAAGCTGCTGCAAGATACCAATTACAACCCTTGCGACATCTGAGGTAGCAGTCGGCGACAGTGTAATATCCGCAGCTTCTTGTAAACCTTGTGCAGAGGCTGCTTTTTGGATGAGCTGGTGAGTCCAACCGTTTTCATCACCGCTAAACAGTGAGCCTAAGCGCAGAATGATATGGCGTTTTAATAATTGGCGTACAGCTTCTTCGCCTTGCCATTTGCTCTCACCATAGGCATTAATCGGGTGAACAGTGTCTTTCTCGTGAAAAGGTATACCACGGGTTTCACCGATGACCTCGTCTGAAGAGATATGTAATAAACCTGCACTCAATTCTAAACAGATATGCGCCAAATGGTCAGGGAATATGGCGTTGATCTGCCAAGCTTGGTCTTGACGCTGCTCTGCTTTTAAGTAGTCAGAGAACTCATAGCTGTTTACAACAAAGTCAGGACTTAGTGCGGTTAGTTGCAGCTCTAGCTCACGTAGGTTCTCAAGATCACCTTGATAAACTTCTACGCGAATACCACGGATGGATTGAGCGTAATGAATCAGCGCCCGCGCCAAGTGGGATTCACCCTCTACGAAAAAAATGTGCATCCTTATCTCCTGAGTTTGAGTGCAAATTGACGGGCCATATCATTAAAACAGCTTGTTTCTACCAAGCTCTGGCATGAAGAAGAAATCAAACCAGAGCAAGGTTAAAGCAGTATTTAGAATGGAATATCATCGTCAAAATCGTCAAAGCTTTGGCTTGGAGCTGGACTTTGCGCTGGATTACTTGCCGGAGAACCAAAGTTACTCTGTGGTGCCTGTTGTGGCGCAGGACGAGCTTGCGCAGGCTGCTGCATTGCAGGCGCTGCTTGATTGTAATCTGGCTGCTGGTACTGTGGGGCTTGCTGTGGCACCTGTTGATACTGAGGCTGAGCGGCAGGCTGCTGATATTGCGGCGCTTGCTGCTGTGGTGCCTGCTGGTATTGTGGTTGCTGACCATAACCACCCTGTGGCGGTAATGAAGAAGGCATACCTTGCTGGCCTTGACCTGCCCCACCTTCACCGCGACCATCTAACATCTGCATCACACCAGTGAAACCATCAACTACAATCTCTGTTGTATATTTGTCTTGGCCCGCTTGATCTTGCCATTTACGTGTTTGCAGTTTGCCTTCAACATAAAGCTTTGAGCCTTTTTTAACATACTGGCTGACAATATCAGCCAATTTGCCAAAAAATACCACACGGTGCCATTCAGTTTTGTCTTGGCGCTGGTTGGTATTCTTGTCCATCCAGCTTTCGCTAGTGGCAATAGAAACGTTGGCAACTGCGCCACCACTTGGCAGATAGCGTACTTCTGGGTCTTGGCCCACGTTACCTACCAGAATAACTTTGTTAATTCCACGAGACATAATTTTCTCCAATAGTGGCTTTTGATATAGGGGCTCGAGATCAGGCTAGAACCGTGGCTAACGCCTGTTCATCAAATGCGTCTTTATCAACCTTCAAATAAGCAGCTTTTTCATCTGCGACAATCACAACTTCTTCAACCCCAGCAATTGCTAACAGCTTTTTACTCAGGTCGTCGGTATATTCTTGGCTCAGCTCCAGTAAGGGAACTACCTTGCCTGTCATCTGCTTTGGCGCTTTCATTGAGAAGGCGAAGGCCAACCATAACAAGGCCAAAGCACCCGACACCAATAAAACGGCATCAATGCCTTTTTCACCATAAAGATAGCCACCCAATAGACCGCCCAAAAAAGCGCCCATAAACTGACAGCTTGAATAAACACCCATTGCGGTGCCTTTTTGTCCAGCAGGTGACAATTTGCTGATCAAAGAAGGCAACGAGGCTTCTAGTAAATTAAAGGCCATAAAAAATAGAAACAGTAGCGCGATTAAGATCACACTACCACTGGCTGAGATCAAGCCC
The DNA here is from genome assembly GCF_900167095.1 of Oceanospirillum multiglobuliferum. Taxonomy (GTDB): domain Bacteria; phylum Pseudomonadota; class Gammaproteobacteria; order Pseudomonadales; family Halomonadaceae; genus Oceanospirillum; species Oceanospirillum multiglobuliferum. The sequence continues at coordinate 36,167 of NZ_FUXG01000018.1, read as the reverse complement.
ATTAACAGTTGTGAAATGGCAATTAAGCTAATAGCAAAGAGAAAAATAGGCTTCATCTTACGCTTCTTCTCAGCCACAAGAATAAAGGGCACCATAGCAATAAAGGCGACAATCATAACAGGCAAATAAATCATCCAGTGCGTTTCAGGTAAAAAACCTAAATCACGTAGACGTAAAGGAATCACTACAAACGTTGCGGTTAGAATCAGGTGTAACACTAAGATTCCCAGATCCAAACGCAGTAATTCAGGATGCTTTAAAATGGCTTTGATATCGCCTTTTTGCACATTAGTATCACGATGGCTAGCGTAAAGTTTTGGCGTTGGCACCCATTTCCAAATGACTAAGATACCCAGCGAAGCCAAAACTGCTGTAAACCAAAACAGCCCAGACAAGCCAAAGGGCTGAGAAACAATTGGCCCCAACACCATTGCCACAGAGAATGAGATACCAATACTCATACCTACCGCAGCCATTGCGCGCATTCGCATCTGTTCACGGGTAAGGTCAGACAGCAATGCCATAATGCTACTGGCAATAGCCCCACTGCCTTGTAAGCAGCGCCCTATGATGACACCTTCGATAGTTGTAGACATCGCTGCCACAATGCTGCCCAGAACAAACAGCAGTAATCCTGAGACGATAACGACTTTGCGCCCTAACTTATCAGACAAAAAGCCAAATGGAATCTGTAGTAGCGCTTGCGTTAAACCATAACCACCAATTGCCATGCCGATTAATGCGGGCGTTGCGCCTTCTAAATCGGCACTATAAATCGAGAATACGGGTAACACCATAAACAAACCCAGCATTCTTAACGCGTACAGCCCGGCTAATCCGGAAACCGCACGGCGTTCGCCAGTGGTCATCGACTCAATACTCATGGCTACTCTTTAACCTCTTGATGATCTCATTCAACCTTGATGTTATGCAGTCTACGCCACATGAACAGAGCCGAGCATTTTACTCTGGATAGTAGGCGTAATACTACCTTAGCCGAGAAGAAGCTGAACTATTTGCTGTTCAGACATACAGGTTGTTTTAGGTTTACCCCTATAAGTGCAAACCCTCTGCCTCTATAATGATTGCCCTTAAAATGACAGCGGTAGAGTTTAATGGCTAAGGAACTATGCAATGAATAAGATCGTGGTACGCGGGGCACGCACCCACAATCTCAAAAACATCAATGTCGAAATTCCTCGTGACAAGCTGGTGGTCATTACAGGGCTATCAGGTTCGGGTAAATCCTCATTGGCTTTTGACACTTTGTACGCCGAAGGACAACGCCGTTATGTTGAATCTCTTTCAACTTACGCCCGTCAGTTCTTATCCATGATGGAAAAGCCAGATATTGATCACATCGAAGGTTTATCACCTGCGATTTCCATTGAGCAAAAATCCACCAGTCATAACCCACGCTCTACCGTTGGAACTATTACCGAGATCTACGATTACCTAAGACTTCTGTTTGCCCGTGCCGGTACACCTTTTTGCCCAGAGCACAATTTACCGCTAGAGGCACAAGAGATCAGTCAAATGGTTGATCAGGTGCTAGCGCTACCAGAAGACACCAAAATTATGCTGTTAGCACCTGTAGTGCGTGCGCGTAAAGGTGAGCATTTAAATCTGTTGGCCGAATTAAAAGGCCAAGGCTTTGTGCGCGTCAGAATCGATAATCAGATATGGGAACTCGATGAGGTTCCCACGCTTGATAAGAACAAAAAACATAATATTGATGTCGTCGTGGATCGCATTAAGGTGCGACAAGACCAGCAACAACGCTTAGCTGAATCATTTGAAACCGCGCTACAGTTAGCCGATGGCATCGCAATCGTCAGCTTTATGGATGAAGATCGCCCTGAGATTAATCTATCCTCTAAGTTTGCTTGCCCTGAGTGTGGCTATGCCATTCAAGAATTAGAGCCGCGCCTATTCTCTTTTAACAATCCCGCTGGAGCTTGTCAGCGTTGTGATGGATTGGGCGTGCATCAGTTTTTCAATCAAGAGAAGCTGATTAGTAATCCACACAGCAGCTTAGCTGAAGGTGCGATTAGGGGTTGGGATCGTGGCAGCGTATATTATTTTTCCATGCTTTCTGCGGTCGCTCGCCATTACGGCTTTAAGTTAGAAACCCCTTGGCAAGAACTCCCGAAGTCTGCACAAGAGGCTGTATTACAGGGCAGCGGCAAAATTGAGTTAGAGTTTATCTATATCAATGATCGCGGTGACAAGGTCATTCGCAAGCACCCCTTTGAAGGGGTGGTGCCCAATATGGAGCGCCGCTATCGCGAGACTGAATCTCAGATGGTACGCGAAGAACTGAGTAAATATCTCAGCGTACAACCTTGCCCAAGCTGCCACGGCACACGTCTACGAGAAGAGGCGCGACATGTACGCATTGCTGAACGCACCTTACCCGAGATTACGCGGCTCCCAATTGGTAGCGCTTATGAATACTATCAGCAGCTAACGCTTGAAGGCCGCAAAGGTGAAATCGCCAGTAAAATTGTCACCGAGATCCAACAGCGCCTACAGTTTTTAGTCAACGTGGGGCTCAACTATCTCACATTAGAACGCAGTGCTGATACTTTATCTGGCGGTGAAGCGCAGCGTATCCGACTAGCAAGCCAGATTGGCGCAGGCTTAGTGGGCGTGATGTATATTTTGGATGAGCCATCCATTGGCTTACATCAGCGTGACAACGAACGCTTGATTAGCACGCTGACGCACCTACGAGATTTAGGTAATACCGTCATCGTCGTTGAGCATGACGAAGATGCAATACGTTGTGCTGACTATGTATTAGACATTGGCCCCGGCGCAGGCGTACACGGTGGCCAGATTGTTGCGCAAGGCACACCTGCTGAAATTATGGCCAACAAAGACTCGATCACAGGCCAGTACCTAAGCGGTACACGCTGTATTGCAATTCCGAAGTATCGTATTCCGGCCAACCCTGAAAAAATGCTAAAACTCAAAGGGGCAACGGGCAACAACTTACAGAATACTGATCTACACATTGCCGCAGGCTTAATGACTTGTATTACAGGGGTTTCTGGTTCGGGCAAATCAACACTGATCAACGGTACCTTATACCCAATTCTGGCACGAGAATTAAACCGTAACACTACTTTAACCCCAGCTCCGTATCACTCCATTGAAGGTTTAGAGTTATTCGATAAAGTAATCGACATTGATCAAAGCCCAATTGGCCGAACACCAAGATCCAACCCTGCAACTTATACTGGTTTATTTACCCCAATTCGCGAGTTATTTTCAGGCACGCAGGAAGCACGGTCTAGGGGTTACAAACCGGGGCGCTTCAGTTTTAACGTCAAAGGCGGTCGTTGCGAAGCCTGTCAAGGGGATGGCTTGATCAAGGTTGAGATGCACTTCCTACCTGATATTTATGTCCCTTGCGATGTGTGTAAAGGTAAGCGCTACAATCGAGAAACCTTGGAAGTACGTTACAAAGGTAAGAATATTCACGAAGTGCTGGAGATGACCATCGAAGATGCAATGAACTTCTTCAGTGCAGTACCTGCCTTAGCTCGCAAGTTACAGATGTTGATGGAGGTCGGTCTCTCTTATATCCGACTCGGTCAGAGTGCCACCACATTATCAGGCGGTGAAGCACAGCGGGTTAAACTGGCCAAAGAGCTGTCAAAACGCGACACAGGGCAAACGATTTATATTTTGGACGAACCCACCACAGGCTTACATTTCGAAGATATTCAGCAGCTGATGCAGGTTTTACAGCGCTTAAGAGATCATGGCAACACCATTGTTGTGATCGAACATAATTTAGACGTGATCAAAACTGCGGATTGGATTATTGACCTAGGGCCAGAGGGCGGCAGCGGTGGCGGCCTGATCATTGCAGAGGGCACACCTGAGCAAGTCGCCAAAATGTCACAGTCGCACACAGGCCGTTTCTTACAGCCCTTGTTGGTAAAGAAAGCTTAACTCATGAGATAGCGTTCCCTGCTAAGGTGACTGGCAGGGAACCAGACCAAAGGCACTGTTTCATAGGCGAAAAAAAACCGGTCATAAAGACCGGTTTTTTGATTGAGTAATCGCTTACTCTTCGTCAGCTTCTACAGCTGGACGATCAACTAGCTCAACAAACGCCATTGGCGCATTGTCACCAGCACGGAAGCCACATTTTAGAATGCGAACATAGCCACCTGGGCGACCTTGGTAACGAGGACCAAGCTCATTGAACAGTTTACCTACCGCTGCATCAGAACGGGTGCGGTCAAACGCCAGACGGCGATTGGCTACAGAGTCGTTCTTAGCTAAAGTGATCAGTGGCTCAATGTGACCACGAAGCTCTTTAGCTTTAGGCAGTGTAGTTTTAATCAGTTCATGCTCAACAAGGGACACGCACATGTTTTTGAACATGGCCTTGCGGTGTGAACTGTTACGATTAAGTTTACGACCACTCTTACGATGACGCATTTCTCAGTTCCTTACAAACCGTGATGATGGAATAATCAGGCAGAAGCCTTCTCATCACCCTTCAAACTTGCTGGCGGCCAATTTTCTAACCGCATACCTAGAGACAAACCACGTGACGCCAAAACATCTTTGATTTCAGTCAGAGACTTTTTACCAAGGTTAGGCGTTTTCAGTAGTTCTACTTCAGTGCGCTGAATCAGGTCACCAATGTAGTAGATGTTCTCGGCTTTCAGACAGTTTGCAGAACGAACAGTCAGTTCCAGATCATCAACCGGACGCAGAAGAATTGGATCAATTTGATCTTCTTCTTCCTCTGGTTCTTGCTCTTTGTCAGTCTCAAGATCAACAAACGCAGCCAACTGTTCCTGAAGAATTGTTGCTGAGCGACGAATCGCTTCTTCAGGATCTAAAGTGCCATCAGTCTCAAGATCGATAATCAGCTTGTCCAAATCTGTACGTTGCTCAACGCGAGCGCTTTCTACAACATAAGATACACGACGTACTGGGCTGAAGGTTGCATCTAACTGAAGACGACCGATAGAACGGCTTTCATCTTCAGCAGATTGGCGGGCATCAGCAGGCTCATAACCACGACCACGTTGAATACGAAGCTGCATTTTAAGCTCAGCACCGTCATTCAAATGCGCAATTACGTGCTCTGGATTAACGATTTCAACATCATGATCCAGCTGGATATCACCAGCGGTCACCGCACCAGGACCTTTCTTATTCAGCGTCAGTACAGCTTCATCGCGGCCATGTAAAATAACTGCGATGTCTTTCAGGTTAAGAAGGATCTCAATAACATCCTCCTGAACGCCCTCTACCGCGCTGTACTCATGCAATACACCTTCGATCTCTGCTTCCACAACGGCACAGCCTGGCATAGAAGACAAAAGAATACGACGTAAAGCATTACCTAGAGTATGACCGAAGCCACGCTCGAACGGTTCGAGGATCACTTTCGCACGAGTAGCGCTTACTTCTTCGACCTTGATTTCACGCGGACGAAGAAATTCTGTTACTGAACGCTGCATAGAACTACCTTTACTTAGCTGCCAGATGAATACTCAGAGATTACTTAGAGTACAGCTCAACAATTAGGTTTTCGTTGATGTCAGCAGACAGGTCAGAACGCTCAGGCAGAGCCTTGAACACACCTTCCATTTTCTTGCTGTCAACGTCTACCCATTGTACTTCAGCACGCTGAGATGCCAACTGAAGCGCATTCTGAATACGCAGTTGACCTTTAGCTTTCTCACGAACTGAAACAACATCGCCAGCTTTCACTTGGAAAGAAGCAACGTTTACTGTACGGCCGTTCACCTGGATAGCTTTGTGGCTAACAAGCTGACGTGCTTCAGAACGAGTAGATCCGAAACCCATACGATAAATTACGTTGTCTAAACGACCTTCTAAAAGCTGAAGCAGGTTTTCACCAGTAGCGCCTTTCTGACGCGCTGCAGCTTTATAGTAGTTGCTGAACTGCTTCTCTAGAACGCCGTAGATACGACGAACTTTCTGCTTTTCACGCAACTGCAGACCGTAATCGGAAAGACGACCACGACGCTGACCGTGTTGACCAGGAGCAGTTTCAGACTTGCACTTGTTTTCGAAAGCGGTTACACCGCTTTTTAGGAATAAGTCAACACCTTCACGACGTGAAAGTTTGCACTTAGGGCCTATATAACGAGCCATCTATCAGCCTCCTTACACGCGACGTTTCTTAGGTGGGCGACAACCGTTGTGCGGAATTGGTGTCACGTCTGTAATACTACCAACTTTAAAGCCAGCAGCGTTAAGTGCACGAACAGCAGACTCACGGCCTGGTCCTGGACCCTTAACTAGTACATCAACGTTTTTGAGACCATATTCGGCTGCTGCGGCTGCAGCACGTTCACTAGCTACTTGAGCTGCGAACGGGGTACTCTTGCGAGAACCACGAAAACCCGAACCACCGGCAGTTGCCCAAGATAGAGCATTGCCCTGGCGGTCAGTAATCGTAACAATCGTATTGTTAAAAGATGCGTGGATGTGAGCTACACCGTCCACCACAGTCTTTTTAACTTTTTTACGGTTACGTGCTGGGTTAGCCATAATGTATGTTTCCTGTTACAAGCTTCACAAAATTACTTGCGAATCGGTTTACGCGGACCTTTACGAGTGCGCGCGTTAGTCTTGGTGCGCTGACCACGGACAGGCAGACTACGACGATGACGCAAACCACGATAGCAACCAAGGTCCATAAGACGCTTGATAGTCATGCTAATTTCGCGGCGCAGATCACCTTCAACAGTGTATTTGCCTACCTCGTTACGAACCTCATCAAGAACTTCTTCAGAAAGTTCTGAGATCTTAGTATTTTGTGCGATACCAACAGCAGCAAGGATGTTCTTTGCTGTTGTAGCACCAATACCATAGATATAGGTCAGCGAGATCACCGCATGCTTATTGTCGGGAATGTTGACACCTGCAATACGGGCCATTCAGCTATCTCCGATATACGAGCAGTTGCTCTTCCAGTTTTATTGTCCACGAAGGGCGCAAAAGAATACTCCTTGATATCAAAAATATCAAGGAGTATTGCTCTTCGTGACCCAAGTCAGGATTAACCCTGACGTTGTTTGTGCTTAGGTTCTGTGCAAATCACACGCACAGCACCGCGGCGACGAATGATCTTGCAGTTACGGCAGATCTTTTTCACAGATGCGCGAACTTTCATCACCAACTCCAAAAATTAAGGGCTATCGCAGCATACCGCCGCTACCATAACCTTTTAAGTTCGATTTTTTCATCAAAGACTCATATTGATGCGACATCAAATGCGATTGCACTTGAGCCATAAAGTCCATGACAACGACTACGACAATCAACAGGGAAGTACCACCGAAATAGAACGGTACACTCCAAGCAACTACCAGGAACTGTGGCATTAATGACACAGCAGTAATGTATAACGCGCCGAACAAAGTTAGACGAGACATTACTCCATCGATATAGCGTGCCGAGTGCTCCCCAGGACGGATGCCAGGAATGAACGCACCTGATTTTTTCAGGTTGTCCGCGACATCTTTGGGGTTAAATACCAGAGCTGTATAAAAGTAGCAGAAGAATACAACACTGAGCGCAAAAAGCAAGATATACAATGGCTGCCCTGGTGCAAGTGCTAAAGAAGCTTCCTGCAACCATGCCATATTTTCACTTTGACCGAACCACTGACCAATAGAGGCAGGGAACAGCAAAATGCTTGAAGCAAAAATGGGCGGAATCACACCGGCCATGTTCACTTTCAAAGGCAGGTGACTTGACTGCTTGGCGAAGACTTTATTTCCTTGCTGGCGTTTTGCATAGTTTACGGTAATGCGACGTTGGCCACGTTCCATAAATACAACAAAAGCGATAGTTAAAACAGCAACTACGCCGATCGCTAGCAATGCCAAGATATTAATATCACCTTGACGTGCCTGTTCAAATGACTGGCCAATGGCCCCTGGCAAACCTGCAACAATACCTGCAAAAATCAGAATGGAAATACCATTACCAATACCGCGTTCTGTTACTTGTTCGCCAAGCCACATCAGGAAAATCGCACCTGAGACGAGGGTAGTTACAGCCACAAAATAGAAGCTGAAGTCCGTCGCAAACGCGACGCCCTGCCCAGCAAGGCCAACTGCCATACCTATCGATTGCACAGTTGCTAAAACAACAGTGCCATAACGGGTATATTGATTGATTTTGCGACGACCGGCTTCCCCCTCTTTCTTGAGCTGCTCAAGTTGAGGGGAAACGACCGTCAGCAGTTGCATGATAATCGAGGCTGAAATATAAGGCATAATACCTAAAGCCAAGATACTCATACGCTCCAAGGCGCCACCAGAGAACATGTTAAACAAGCTCAAAATGGTGCCCTGGCTTTGCTCAAACAAAGCAGCTAACCGCTCAGGATTGATACCAGGAACAGGAATGTGTGCGCCAATGCGGTAAACCACAATTGCGATTATCACAAAGCGAAGACGAGACCAAAGTTCCGCCAACCCTTTTTGTGCACCTGCTGGTATAGATCCTGATTTAGCCATTATTCTTCGACCTTTCCGCCTGCTGCTTCAATCGCAGCACGTGCACCTTTAGTCAGCTCTAGGCCGCTAACAGTGATTGCCTGATCGATTTCACCAGACAAAATAACACGTACACGTTGAACGTTGTCTTTGATGATGTCAGCTTGCTTAAGCGCAGCGATATCAACAACTTCAGCCTTCACATTAGCCAGTTCATTCAAACGAACTTCCGCAGTGAATGCAGCTTGACGAGAAGTGAAACCAAATTTCGGCAGACGACGCTGCAAAGGCATTTGACCGCCTTCGAAACCTGGTTTAACTGTACCGCCAGAACGGGATTTTTGACCTTTGTGACCACGGCCACCAGTCTTACCCAAACCGCTACCGATACCGCGACCAAGACGCTTTTTAGCGTGCTTAGCGCCCGGAGCTGGGCTTAGAGTATTCAGATGCATGATTACTCTCCCTCTACACTAACAAGGTAGTTAACCTTGTTGATCATACCGCGTACTGCGGGTGTATCTTCTAGCTCAACTGTGTGGCCGATGCGACGCAGACCTAGACCTTTAACACAAAGTTTGTGCTTAGGTAGTGTGCCGATCGTACTACGGGTAAGAGTTACCTTGATTTTTGCCATGTGCTTACCCCAGAATTTCCTCAACAGTCTTGCCGCGCTTAGCTGCGATACCTTCTGGAGCGTTCATGTTTGCAAGACCTTTAACGGTCGCGCGAACAACGTTCACAGGGTTGGTAGAGCCATAGCACTTAGCTAGAACGTTATGTACACCAGCAAGCTCTAGAACAGCACGCATCGCGCCACCGGCAATAATACCGGTACCTTCTGATGCAGGCTGCATATAAACCTTAGAAGCACCATGACGGGCTTTTACAGGATATTGCAGCGTGCTGCCATCTAACTGAACTTGCACCATATTACGGCGTGCCTGTTCCATTGCTTTTTGAATAGCAACTGGAACTTCACGAGCTTTGCCGCGACCAAAACCGACACGGCCATTGCCATCGCCTACAACAGTTAAAGCTGTGAAACCGAAAATACGGCCACCTTTAACTACCTTAGCGACGCGGTTGACCTGAACCAGCTTCTCCTGCAGTTCACCGCCTTTCTGTTCAATATTCGACATCGCTTTATACCTTTAGAATTCCAGACCGCCTTCACGAGCAGCGTCAGCCAGTGCTTTAACACGGCCATGATACTTGTAGCCAGAACGGTCGAATGCGACCTTGGAAACACCAGCAGCCAAAGCGCGTTCAGCAATTAACTTGCCTACTTTGCCAGCTGCTTCTACGTTACCAGTTGCGCCATCACGTAACGTTGCATCAACTGTTGATGCTGCAGCCAGAATCTGGCTGCCGTCTGGAGTGATGATCTGAGCATAAATGTGACGCGGAGTGCGGTTCACACACAGGCGATGGACGCCAAGCTCACGCATTTTGGCACGTGCACGACGCGCGCGACGTAAACGAGACTCTTTCTTAGCGTTCATAACCCTGCCTTACTTCTTCTTAGCTTCTTTGCGACGTACTTGCTCGTCCGCATAACGGACTCCCTTGCCCTTATAAGGCTCAGGTGGACGATAAGCACGAATCTCTGCAGCAACCTGACCAAGCAGCTGTTTGTCGGCACTTTTCAGTACGATAACAGTGTTGCTTGGAACTTCAGCAGTAACACCTTCTGGTAGTTTGTATTCTACCGGATGTGAGAAGCCGAGAGACAGGTTAATTACGCTGCCGTTAGCCTGAGCACGGTAACCAACACCAAGAATATTCAGTGTCTTGGTGAAGCCTACGCTTGCACCGGTTACCATGTTGTTGATCAAGGCACGAGCAGTACCTACCTGTGCCCATGACGCTTTCTCATTAGCCCGGGCAAAGGTCAGCACGTTATCGTTTTGCTCAACTTGCACATCTGGGTGAAGCTCTAGATTCAATGAGCCAGTTTTGCCTTTAACAGACACAACACGGCCATTGATCGAAAACTCTACGCCATTTGGTAGTTCAACAGGACTTTTTGCTACCCTGGACATTTCGATCTCCTAGAATACGGTGCAGATGACTTCGCCACCAACACCGGCTTGGCGTGCTGCACGATCAGTCATCACACCTTTAGAGGTAGAAACGATCGCAACACCCAAACCACCTTCGATCTTCGGCAGAGATTCAACGCCCTTATACTGACGTAAACTCGGCTTACTGACACGCTCAATCTTTTCGATTACTGGCTTGCCTTCGAAGTACTTAAGAACAATTGTTAATGAAGGCTTAGTGTCACTATCAACAGAATATTCTGCAATGTAACCTTCTTCCTTCAGCACGCGGGCTAACTCTACCTTCATTTTTGATGAAGGCATGGAGACAGACTCCTTAGCAACCATCTGTGCGTTGCGAATACGGGTGAACATATCCGCTAGTGTATCTTGCATGCTCATTTGGCTCGCGCTCCTATTTGTACGCGGTTACCAGCTTGCTTTACGCAAGCCTGGAACATCACCACGCATGGCAGCTTCACGCAGCTTGATACGGCTCAAGCCGAATTTGCTGTAGAAACCATGCGGACGACCAGTCACACGGCAGCGGTTACGCTGACGTGACGCGCTAGAATCACGCGGCAACGCTTGAAGTTGCTGTTGGGCTTCCCAACGTGCTTCTTCAGAAGTTGCAGGGCTCGCAATCAACGCTTTCAACTCAGCACGCTTTTGTGCGAATTTCTCAACCAGCTTTGCCCGCTTCAGCTCACGCTGAACCATACTAACTTTTGCCATGATCCTACCCTTATTTCTTGAACGGGAACTGTAAAGCACTTAGCAGTGCTAAACCTTCCTCGTTGGTCTTAGCAGTGGTAGTAACTGTGATATCTAAACCGCGGATACGATCAATCTTATCGTATTCGATTTCCGGGAAGATAATTTGCTCACGTACACCCATGCTGTAATTGCCACGACCATCAAAAGACTTCGGGTTCAGACCACGGAAGTCACGAACACGCGGAATAGAGATGTCTACCAGACGATCTAGGAACTCCCACATACGGTCGGCGCGCAATGTCACTTTACAACCGATTGGCCAGCCTTCGCGAACTTTAAAGCCTGCAACTGACTTGCGAGCTAAAGTCACGACCACTTTTTGGCCGCTCAGTTTTTCAAGATCTGCAACTGCGTTGTCAATCAGCTTTTTATCGCTGGTTGCATCGCCAATACCCATATTAAGAGTCACTTTAGTGATGCGAGGGATCTCCATCACATTTTTGTAACCAAACTGCTCCTGCAACTTGGCTACAACTTCTGACTTATATAACTCTTTCAGTCTCGCCATGATGTAACCTGACTCGCTTAGGCGTCGATCTCTTTCTGGGTCGACTTGTAAATCCGAACCTTGGAACCATCTTCCAAGACCTTGAAACCAACGCGATCAGCTTTATTGGTTTCTTTGTTATATATGGCAACGTTCGATGCATGAATTGGCGCTTCGCGCTCAACAATACCACCTTGACTGCCTAACATCGGGTTTGGTTTGGTGTGACGTTTGATCATGTTCACACCAGCAATGACAATACGGTCATCTTTAAGCACACGCTTAATTTTACCTGTTTTGCCTTTGTCCTTACCCGCAATGACGATTACCTCGTCTTCACGTTTAATCTTACGCATAGCCGGTCTCTCGCTCCCTACAGCACTTCTGGCGCCAAGGAAATAATCTTCATGAACTTTTCGCCACGTAGTTCACGCGTAACCGGGCCGAAGATACGGGTTCCGATTGGAGCGTCGTTGGCATTCAGCATAACTGCTGCGTTGCCATCAAAACGGATCACAGAACCGTCTGGACGACGAATACCATGACTGGTGCGAACTACTACAGCCTTCAGGACTTGACCTTTTTTAACCTTACCGCGAGGAATTGCTTCCTTCACAGTAACTTTGATGATGTCACCAACACGTGCATAACGGCGGTGGGAGCCTCCCAACACTTTAATACACATCACACGACGAGCGCCGCTGTTGTCGGCAACATCAAGCATGGTTTGCGTTTGAATCATCGGTTCTTCTCCAAACCAAATACGCTTAACAAAACTTCGATTTGTGCCGAGGATTAAACCTCTACTGCACGCTCATCGATGCTCACCAAAGTCCAAGTTTTCGTCTTAGATAAAGGACGGCACTCTTGGATAGTCACTACATCGCCGTGATTCGCTGAATTGTCAGCGTCATGTGCATGTAGCTTGGTTGAACGGCGGACATACTTACCATAGATGGGGTGTGGTACACGACGCTCAACCAGTACTGTGATGGACTTGTCCATCTTATTACTTACCACTTTACCGGTAAGTGTACGGGCGTTCTTTTCTGTCTCAGCCATCTTAGTTACCTGCTTTCTCGTTCAGCAAAGTCTTAACACGAGCGATGTTACGACGAACCTGTTGTAGCAGGTGAGTCTGAGTCAATTGACCAGTCCCTTTTTGCATACGCAGGTTGAACTGTTCACGAAGCAAGCTATTCAGCTGTTCGTTAAGCTCTTCAACAGACTTATCACGCAGTTCTGCTGTATTCATTACATCACCGTCCGCTTAACAAAGGTGGTTGACACAGGTAACTTCGCAGCAGCTAGACCAAAAGCTTCACGAGCTAGCTGTTCAGACACCCCTTCCATCTCATAAAGGACGCGGCCTGGTTGAATCTGGCATACCCAGTATTCAACGTTACCTTTACCTTTACCTTGACGCACTTCTAAAGGCTTACCAGTGATCGGCTTATCAGGGAAGATGCGGATCCAGATTTTACCACCACGTTTTACGTGACGAGTCATCGTACGACGTGCCGCCTCGATTTGGCGTGCGGTAATACGGCCGCGACCTGTTGCTTTCAGACCGAACTCACCGAAGCTCACTTTATTTCCACGAGCTAGGCCACGGTTGCGGCCCTTCATCATCTTGCGGAATTTGGTACGCTTTGGCTGTAACATTGTCTATCTCCTACTTGCCTTTTTTCTGAGGCGCATTCTGCTTTGCACGAACCTCTTCGATGCCGCCTAGAATTTCACCTTTGAAAATCCAAACTTTTACACCGATTACACCATAAGTGGTGTGAGCTTCAGCAGTCGCGTAGTCAATGTCAGCACGCAGCGTATGCAGAGGCACACGGCCTTCGCGATACCATTCAGTACGTGCAATCTCAGCACCGCCCAGACGTCCAGACACTTGGATCTTGATGCCTTTAGCACCTAGACGCATTGCGTTTTGTACCGCGCGCTTCATCGCACGACGGAACATAACACGACGCTCTAACTGGCTAGCAACACTTTCTGCTACCAATTTACCGTCTAACTCTGGCTTGCGAATTTCTTCGATGTTGATGTGTACTGGAACGCCCATCATTTTAGTGATTTCGTTGCGCAGTTTTTCTACATCTTCACCTTTTTTACCAATCACGATGCCTGGACGGGCTGTGTGAATGGTGATACGAGCATTCTGAGCTGGACGCTCAATCTGAATACGGCTTACCGAAGCTTGCTTCAGACGCTCTTCCAAGAAAGAACGTACTTTAAGATCGCTATTCAGGTTGTCAGCGTAAGACTTACTGTCCGCATACCATACCGAAGTATGATCTTTGACAATACCCAGTCGAATGCCAGTTGGATGTACTTTCTGACCCATCTGGTCGTCTCCTACTAATCTGCTACCTTAACCGTGATATGGCAAGTGCGCTTAAGAATGCGATCAGCACGGCCTTTGGCACGTGGTCTGATACGCTTCATGGTCATACCTTCATCTACGAAGATGGTTGACACGCGCAACTCATCGATATCCGCACCTTCATTGTGCTCGGCATTGGCAATAGCTGACTCAAGAACTTTCTTGATCAGAACCGCAGCCTTTTTCGGGCTGAAGGTTAGCAGATTCAGTGCTTTAGCAACTGGCATTCCGCGAACCTGGTCAGCAACCAAACGAGCCTTCTGTGCGGATAAGCGAGCACCCCGTAATTTAGCGGCTACTTCCATCTCTTATTCCCCTCGGCTTAGCGCTTGGCTTTCTTGTCTGCTACGTGACCACGATAGGTACGAGTAGCAGCAAATTCACCCAGCTTGTGTCCTACCATCTCTTCAGAGATCAGTACAGGCACATGCTGGCGACCGTTATGAACTGCAATGGTCATACCTACCATTTCTGGCAGGATCATAGAACGGCGAGACCAAGTTTTGATTGGACGACGCTCGTTTTGACCCAGTGCAGCTTCAACCTTCTTCAACAGATGCAGGTCAACAAATGGACCTTTTTTCAGTGAACGTGGCACAGCTGTATCCTCTTAAAAACTGTTACTTAGAACCGCGACGACGAACAATCAGTTTGTCAGTGCGCTTGTTCTTACGTGTCTTGTAACCTTTAGTCGGCACGCCCCATGGAGTCACTGGGTGACGACCACCAGAGCTACGACCTTCACCACCACCATGTGGGTGGTCAACAGGGTTCATTGCAACACCACGAACAGTAGGACGAACACCTCTCCAGCGCTTAGCACCAGCTTTACCTAACTGACGCAGGCTGTGTTCAGAGTTACCTACTTCGCCTAGTGTTGCGCGACACTCAGACAGAATTTTACGCATTTCACCAGAACGTAGACGTACTGTTGCGTAAGCACCTTCACGTGCTACCAACTGTACTGAAGCACCTGCAGAACGTGCAATTTGAGCACCTTTGCCTGGTTTCAGTTCGATACAGTGAATCACGCTACCTACTGGAATGTTACGCAGCGGCAATGAGTTACCTGGCTTAATTGGAGAACCAACACCAGATTGTAGTGCATCACCCGCTTTCACACCCTTAGGTGCAATAATGTAACGACGCTCACCGTCAGCATACTTCAGCAGAGCAATATGCGCTGTACGGTTTGGATCGTATTCAATACGTTCAACAACCGCTGGGATACCATCTTTATTACGACGGAAATCAACCATACGGTAGTGCTGGCGATGGCCACCACCAATGTGACGTGTAGTAATACGTCCGTTATTATTACGACCACCTGTCTTTTGCTTTGGCGCTAACAGTGGAGCGTAAGGTGCACCCTTATGCAGATCCGTGTTAACAACTTTAACAACGTGGCGACGACCTGCTGATGTGGGTTTAGATTTAACAACTGCCATTATCCCAACTCCTCGCTTATTCAGCGCCAGCAAAGTCGATTTCTTGACCTTCCGCTATAGACACATAAGCCTTGCGGAAACCTTTGCGACGACCAATACCACGGGCAGTACGCTTTGTTTTACCTTTAACGTTAACAGTGCTTACGCCTGTAACGGTAACTTCAAACAACTGCTCTACAGCCTTTTTGATTTCTGGCTTTGTCGCATCTGCAGCAACTTTAAATACATACTGATTGCTTTCATCAGCGATGATTGCTGCTTTTTCAGAAATATGAGGTCCTAGCAGAACCTTGAAAACGCGCTCTTGGTTCATCCCAGCTTCTCCTCGAACTGACGCAGAGCAGGTACAGTTACCAGCACTTTATCGTAAGCAACTAAGCTCACTGGATCCGCTGCTGCAACATCAACCACTTCTACATATGGAATGTTACGTGCTGCAAGGAACAGGTTGGTATCAACTTCAGCTGTCACGATCAAAACTTTAGATAAGTTCATCTCTTTCAGCTTAGCAACCAGAGCCTTAGTTTTAGGCGCGTCTACTGTGAACGCTTCAACAGCGATCAAGCGATCTTGGCGAGCCAGCTCTGACAAGATGCTGCGCATTGCTGCACGATACATCTTTTTGTTAACTTTTTGCGCAAAGTTTTGTGGCTTAGCAGCAAAAGTAGTACCACCTGTACGCCAGATTGGGCTACGGATAGTACCCGCACGAGCGCGACCAGTACCTTTTTGACGCCATGGTTTAGCGCCACCGCCGCTCACTTCTGAGCGAGTTTTCTGTGCACGAGTGCCTTGACGGGCTGCTGCAAGGTATGCAGTAACAACTTGGTGTACCAGAGCTTCGTTATACTCTTTACCAAATGTTGCGTCTGATACTTCTACTGCATCAACTCCGCCTGCAAGATTCAGATTCATTCTCTTTACCCCTTAGCCGCGAGCTTTAACAGCTGGACGGACAATAACCTGGCTGCCTGGAGCACCTGGAATGCCGCCTTTAACCAGCAACAAGTTGCGTTCAGCATCAACACGTACAACTTCCAAACCTTGTACAGTTGAACGCTCAGCACCCATGTGGCCTGCCATTTTCTTACCTTTGAAAACGCGACCTGGAGTCTGACACTGACCGATAGAACCTGGAGCACGGTGAGATAGAGAGTTACCGTGAGTTGCATCTTGAGTACGGAAATTCCAGCGCTTAACAGCACCTTGGAAGCCCTTACCCTTAGATGTGCCGGTCACGTCAATTTTCTGACCAGCTTTAAAGAGGGATACGTTCAGCTCTGCACCAACTTCCAGTGATTCTTCACCTTCCGCCAGACGGAACTCAACAAGACCTTTACCAGCAGCAACACCCGCTTTTGCGAAGTGACCTGCTTCAGCTTTGGTCAAATGCTTTGCTTTACGCTCACCAGAAGTAACCTGGATCGCTGCATAGCCGTCTTTTTCAAGTGAACGCACCTGAGTTACGCGGTTTGGAGAAACCTCGATAACTGTTACAGGTACAGAAACACCATCTTCGGTGAAAATGCGAGTCATACCGCTTTTCTTACCGACAAGACCGATAGTCATATTTCGACTCCTTAGTGTACGGGGCTGTCACCCGCTATGGCTGCACTTTTCATTGCATTCCACTGATAAATTGTGTGTCGTCTCTCGACGAGCGCCTAATTTCTTTATGGCTAATTAGCCAAGACTGATCTGCACATCAACACCAGCAGCCAGATCCAGTTTCATCAGCGCATCAACTGTTTTTTCAGTTGGCTCTACAATATCGAGAACACGCTTGTGAGTACGAATTTCGTACTGATCACGAGCATCTTTGTTCACGTGCGGAGAGATCAACACAGTGAAACGCTCTTTACGGGTTGGCAGCGGGATTGGACCATGCACCTGAGCACCAGTACGCTTTGCAGTATCAACAATTTCCTGCGCAGACTGATCGATCAGACGATGATCGAATGCTTTCAGACGAATACGAATTTTCTGATTTTGCATTCCAAAAACCCCAATTGGATACGAGCGTAATTCGCTCACCCTTGATAAAAAGGAAGCGCATTGTAAGAGGAGGGAGATTAGATGTCAAGCAATGACAAAAAGGGATCTTCGCAAAAAACGAAGATCCCTTATTTAGATCAGTTGAGATTACTCAACAATCTTAGCTACAACACCAGCACCTACAGTACGACCACCTTCACGAATCGCGAAACGTAGACCTTCTTCCATCGCAACAGGAGCGATCAAAGTAACAGTCATCTGAACGTTGTCGCCAGGCATAACCATTTCTACGCCTTCTGGTAGCTCGCAAGAACCAGTTACGTCAGTAGTACGGAAGAAGAACTGTGGACGATAGCCTTTGAAGAAAGGAGTGTGACGACCACCCTCTTCTTTTGACAGTACGTAAACTTCTGATTGGAATACAGTGTGTGGCTTGATCGAACCTGGCTTAGCCAAAACTTGACCACGCTGTACATCATCACGCTTAGTACCACGCAATAGTGCACCAATGTTCTCACCTGCACGACCTTCGTCAAGCAGTTTACGGAACATTTCAACACCAGTACAAGTCGTCTTAACAGTATCAACGATACCAACGATTTCTACTTCAGAACCAGTGTTAACAATACCACGCTCTACACGACCAGTTACTACAGTACCACGGCCAGAGATAGAGAATACGTCTTCGATTGGCATCAAGAATGCACCGTCGATCGCACGCTCAGGCTCAGGAATGTAAGTATCTAGAGCTTCAACCAGCTTCTTAACAGCAGTTGTACCTAGCTCATCAGCATCTTCGCCGTTCAGAGCCATCAACGCAGAACCTGCGATGATTGGAGTATCGTCACCTGGGAAGTCATAAGTAGACAGCAGGTCACGCAGTTCCATCTCAACCAGTTCGATCATCTCTGCGTATTCTTCAGAACCTACGCCGCCGCAATCTTCAGCCAGCAAGTCAGCTTTGTTCAGGAATACAACGATGTACGGTACACCAACCTGACGAGACAGCAGGATGTGCTCACGAGTCTGAGGCATAGGGCCGTCAGTCGCGCCACAAACCAGAATCGCGCCGTCCATCTGTGCAGCACCAGTGATCATGTTTTTTACATAATCAGCGTGGCCTGGGCAGTCAACGTGTGCGTAGTGACGAATATTTGAATCATATTCAACGTGAGACGTTGAAATAGTGATACCACGCTCACGCTCTTCTGGAGCGTTGTCGATACCGTCGAATGCAACTGCTTTACCGCCGAAAACTTCAGCACATACGCGAGTCAGAGCAGCAGTTAGAGTTGTTTTACCGTGGTCAACGTGGCCGATAGTACCAACGTTTACGTGTGGTTTATTACGTTCAAATTTTTCTTTAGACACAGCTAAAACCTCTTTTCATATTTAGCGGTTATTTACGATTAATAACAGCTTCAACAATGCTTGAAGGTGCTTCTGCATATTTCTCAAACTCCATGCTATAGCTTGCACGACCTTGAGTTGCAGAGCGTAGATCGGTTGCATAACCGAACATTTCACCTAGCGGTACCAGGGCACGGACTACTTTACCTGATGTAGTATCATCCATACCTTGAACCAAACCACGACGACGGTTCAGGTCGCCCATTACGTCACCCATGTAATCTTCAGGCGTTACCACCTCAACCTTCATTATAGGCTCAAGAAGTACTGGATTCGCATTGAGACAACCCTGTCTAACAGCCATAGAACCTGCGATCTTGAACGCCATTTCATTGGAATCCACATCGTGGTACGAGCCATCAAACAATGTCACCTTAACGTCGATCATTGGGTAACCGGCCAGAACACCATTTTGCAGCTGCTCGTAACAACCTTTGTCAACTGCAGGAATGTATTCCTTAGGCACCACACCACCTACGATTTCATTGCTGAATTCATAGACTTTATCACCGTCTTCGCCTTTGTCTGTTAGCGGCTCTATGCGAACCCAGACATGGCCAAACTGACCACGACCACCAGACTGACGTACGAATTTACCTTCTTGCTCAACGGATGAGCGAATAGTTTCACGATACGCAACCTGAGGCTTACCGATCGAGGCTTCAACCTTGAACTCGCGACGCATGCGGTCAACGATAATATCAAGGTGTAACTCACCCATACCGGAAATTACAGTCTGGCCGGTTTCTTCGTCAGTCTTAACCCGGAAAGACGGATCTTCCTGAGCCAATTTGCTCAGTGCGATACCCATTTTATCCTGGTCAGCTTTCGATCTCGGCTCAACAGCTACGGAGATTACAGGCTCCGGGAAGTCCATACGCTCAAGGATGATACTTTTGTTGATATCACACAACGTATCCCCTGTAGTGACATCTTTCAGGCCAATAATGGCCGCGATATCACCCGCACGCACTTCTTTAATTTCATCTCGGTCGTTGGCATGCATTTGAACCATGCGCCCAACACGCTCTTTTTTGCCCTTAACAGCGTTTAGCACGCCATCACCAGAACTCAGAACACCCGAGTAAACACGAATGAAGGTCAGCGAACCCACAAAAGGATCAGTCGCTATTTTAAACGCTAGCGCTGAAAACGGAGCATCATCATCCGCCTCTCGTGTTTCAATTTGATCACTGCCTTCAAGCGTGCCCTCAATCGCCTTAACTTCTGTTGGTGCTGGCAAGTATTCAACTACAGCGTCAAGCATCGCTTGAACACCTTTGTTTTTAAATGCCGAACCACAAAGAGCAGGAACGATTTCGTTATTCAACGTTCGCTTGCGCAGGCCAAACTTGATTTCTTCAACAGTCAGCGCTTCGCCTTCAAGGTACTTATCCATCAGCTCATCAGAGGCTTCAGCCGCAGCTTCAACCATCTTCTCGCGATATTCCTCTGCCAAGTCTTGCAACTCAGCTGGAATTTCGCGCAACTCGTAGGTCATACCTTGATCAGTTTCATTCCAGTAAATACTTTTCATGCGGATCAAATCGATCACGCCTTCAAAAGCTTCTTCCGAACCGATATTTAACTGTATTGGCACTGGCGTCGCATTCAAGCGCTTCTTAATCTGTTCGACTACGCGCAGAAAGTCTGCACCAGCACGATCCATCTTATTTACAAATACAATGCGAGGCACTTCGTATTTGTTAGCTTGCCGCCAAACTGTTTCAGACTGAGGCTCTACCCCAGAAGATCCACAGAAAACAACCACCGCACCATCTAATACTCGCAAAGAGCGCTCAACTTCAATAGTAAAGTCTACGTGCCCAGGGGTATCGATAATGTTAACCCGATGCTGCTCAAACTGTTTATCCATGCCGGACCAGAAGCAAGTTGTTGCCGCAGAGGTAATAGTAATCCCCCGCTCTTGCTCCTGTTCCATCCAATCCATTGTAGCTGCGCCGTCGTGCACTTCACCGATCTTATGAGAAAGACCCGTGTAAAACAAAACTCGCTCTGTAGTCGTTGTTTTGCCCGCATCAACGTGCGCGCAAATGCCAATATTACGGTAGCGATCAATTTGGGTCTTACGTGCCACGACATACCTCCCGTTTGATTAGAAGCGGTAGTGCGAGAACGCTTTGTTAGCTTCAGCCATGCGGTGAACGTCTTCACGCTTCTTAACTGCAGCACCTTTACCATCTGCCGCATCAAGAATTTCACCAGCTAGGCGTAAATCCATAGACTTCTCGCCACGCTTACGTGCAGCATCTACCAACCAACGCATAGCCAGAGCCATACGACGAGCAGGACGCACTTCAACGGGTACTTGATATGTAGCACCACCCACACGGCGAGATTTAACCTCAACCAGCGGCTGAATAGCTTCGATCGCTTTTTCAAACATATCTAGCGGCTGTTCTTTGCTGCGCTCTTCTACTTTAGCAAGTGCGCCGTATACGATACGCTCAGCAACAGATTTTTTACCGCTAACCATTACATGGTTCATAAACTTAGCTAGGCGCTCATTACCGAACTTAGGATCCGGAATAATATCACGCTTGGCAGCAACACGACGTCTAGGCATCGATAAGCCCTCTTCAAGGTCTTCAGGTAACCCTAGGAATAAACCCTAGCCTTACTCTTATCAGACAAAGATTAAATTATTTTGACTTAGGACGTTTCGCACCATATTTGGAGCGAGCCTGTCTACGGTCTGAAACACCAGAAGTATCCAAGCTACCACGAACTGTGTGATAACGAACACCAGGTAGATCCTTTACACGACCGCCACGGATCAGAACAACAGAGTGCTCTTGAAGGTTGTGACCTTCACCGCCGATGTAAGAAGAAACTTCAAAACCGTTAGTCAAACGTACACGACACACTTTACGAAGCGCTGAGTTAGGCTTCTTAGGAGTTGTCGTGTATACACGAGTACATACACCGCGCTTTTGCGGGCAGCTTTGAAGAGCAGGAACATCGCTCTTCTCAACTTGACGCTTACGAGGTTTGCGTACCAACTGATTGATGGTTGCCATGCAAGCAGACTCCACGTTGTACACAAAAAAAGACGCTGGATAAACCATCGCCATACTAATTAAGGAGGCGCATTGTATGTTGCCTCCCCATTGCAGTCAAGGCCGGACTATCGTCCAGCCTTGATTACTCTATTGCCAGACTGAGTTACTCTTCGCTATTTAGCGCTTCACTCAGTGCAGCTTCCACATCACTTGCACTTGGACCTGCTAGTAATGCCTCAACTTCTTGGCGTTTTTTCTTACGATTACGGTGATAAGTCAGACCTGTTCCCGCAGGAATTAGACGACCTACCACTACGTTTTCTTTCAAGCCACGCAGATGATCGCGCTTGCCAGTTACCGCCGCTTCTGTCAGTACGCGCGTGGTTTCCTGGAACGATGCAGCAGAAATAAACGATTCTGTTGCCAAAGATGCTTTGGTAATACCTTGCAATACACGTTCGTATTTTGCAGGGAATTTATCCGCTTGCATCAGCGCTTCATTTTCATCCAATAATTGCGCAACCTCGACTTGGTCGCCATGGATGAAGCTTGAATCACCTGACTCTGTGATTTCTGCTTTACGTAGCATCTGACGAGCAATTACTTCGATGTGCTTATCGTTAATGCCTACACCTTGTAGACGGTAAACTTCTTGCACCTCTGTCGTGATGTACTCAGCCAGCTTGCTCACACCTAATAGACGTAGAATATCATGCGGGTTAGATGGACCGTCAGAGATTACCTCACCACGTTCAACTTTCTCACCCTCAAACACGTTCATCACGCGCCATTTAGGAATCAGCACTTCATATGTATCACCGCTTTCTGGCGTGATCAGGATACGACGCTTACCTTTGGTTTCTTTACCGAAGGTTACAACACCTGAAATCTCTGCCAGTAATGCAGGCTCTTTTGGACGGCGCGCTTCGAATAGGTCGGCCACTCGTGGCAGACCACCAGTAATATCTTTGTTACCCGCAGATTCCTGAGGAATACGCGCGATAATTTCACCGATACCGACGTCAGCACCATCTTCTACCGTCACAACCGCTTTACCTGGCAGTAAATAGTGCACAGGCGACTGTGAGTTTGGCATGGTCAGTTCATTGCCAGCTTCATCTACCAGCATGATCATTGGACGCATGTCTTTACCCGCAGCAGGGCGTGCTGATGGGTCTAGAACCTCAATAGAAGATAGACCTGTCAATTCATCTGTGGTGCGGTTCATGGTGATGTTATCTTCCATACCATTGAACTTGGCACGACCCGCCATCTCTACCACGATTGGGTGAGTGTGCGGATCCCACTTCGCCAGAATCTGACCACTTTCTACCTTGTCACCCTCACGCGCACTGATCTCAGCACCGTAAGGCAGCTTGTAGTATTCACGCTCACGGCCTGTTTCATCAGCTACAGCCAATGCACCAGAACGAGAAACTGCAACTAACTTACCATCCTTACGCTCTACCACTTTGATGTTGTGGAAGCGCACGGTACCGCCATGCTTAACTTGTACGTTATCGATTGCAGACGCTCGTGATGCCGCACCACCGATGTGGAACGTACGCATCGTTAACTGCGTACCTGGCTCACCGATCGACTGAGCAGCGATAACACCAACTGCTTCACCCACGTTAACCAAGTGACCACGCGCAAGGTCACGACCATAGCAGCTCGAACATACACCGTAACGAGTGTCACAGGTAATTGCTGAACGTACGATAATTTCGTCGATACCCATGGTGTCTAAGCTTTCACACCAAGCTTCGTCTAACAACGTGCCATGAGGAATCAGTATTTCGCCTGTATCGTGCTTAACCACGTCCTGAGCAACTACACGACCCAATACACGATGACCAAGTGGTACAACGATATCGCCACCCTCAATCAGCGGGTGCATCGTCAGACCGTTTTCAGTGCCGCAATCATGTTCTGTCACAACAAGGTCTTGTGCCACATCAACCAAACGACGTGTCAGATAACCCGAGTTTGCTGTTTTCAGTGCGGTATCCGCCAAACCTTTACGCGCACCGTGTGTCGAGATGAAGTACTGAAGTACGTTCAAGCCTTCACGGAAGTTTGCCACAATCGGCGTTTCAATGATCGAGCCATCTGGCTTCGCCATCAGACCACGCATACCCGCCAACTGACGAATCTGAGCCGCACTACCCCGAGCACCAGAGTCCGCCATGATGAAAACTGAGTTGAATGAGTCTTGCTCTTCTTCAACACCGTCACGGTTGATTACGGTTTCTTTCGAGATACCTTCCATCATCGCTTTGGCAACTTTATCGTTTGCCTTAGACCAGATGTCGATTACTTTGTTGTACTTCTCGCCCTGAGTTACCAGACCTGAAGAGAACTGTTGTTCAATCTCTTTCACTTCAGCTTCAGCGGCGGCCACGATGGCAGCTTTTGCGTCAGGGATTACGAAATCGTTTACACCAATGGATGCCCCAGACAGTGTCGCTTGACGGAAGCCGGTATACATCAGTTGGTCCGCAAAAATTACAGTCTCTTTCAAACCTACACGACGATAAGACGCGTTGATCAGGCGAGAGATCGCTTTTTTGCTCATCGCACGGTTAACCAAGTCAAAAGGCAAGCCTTTTGGCAGGATGCGATACAACATTGCACGACCGATAGTGGTGTCATAAATTACAGTGCGTTTTTCAATTTCACCGTTTTCATGACGAATCACTTCGTTCACACGAATTTTAACTCGCGCTTGCAAGTTAACATGACCTGCACCCAGCGCACGTTCCGCTTCGTCAACGCCACTGAATACCATACCTTCGCCTTTCGCGTTGATACGGTCACGGGTCATGTAATACAGACCCAGTACAACGTCCTGAGACGGTACGATGATTGGCTCACCGTTCGCAGGAGATAGTACGTTGTTGGTCGACATCATCAGCGCACGGGCTTCTAACTGTGCTTCGGTGGTCAAAGGCAGGTGTACCGCCATCTGGTCACCGTCGAAGTCGGCGTTGTAGGCCGCACACACCAACGGGTGAAGCTGAATCGCTTTACCTTCAATCAGTAGAGGCTCGAATGCTTGGATACCTAAACGGTGCAGAGTTGGTGCACGGTTTAACATCACTGGGTGTTCACGAATCACCTCAGCTAAGATATCCCAAACTTCTGGCAACTCACGCTCAACCATCTTCTTCGCAGCTTTGATGGTTGTCGCCATGCCTTTCGCTTCTAGGCGGGCGAAGATGAATGGGTTGAACAGCTCAAGTGCCATTTTCTTCGGCAGACCGCACTGGTGCAGTTTCAACTGTGGACCTACGGTAATTACCGAACGACCAGAGTAGTCAACACGCTTACCTAACAAGTTCTGACGGAAACGACCTTGCTTACCTTTGATCATGTCAGCCAAAGACTTCAGAGGACGCTTGTTAGAGCCTGTAATCGCACGACCACGACGACCGTTATCTAATAGCGCATCGACCGCTTCCTGCAACATACGCTTTTCGTTACGTACGATAATATCAGGTGCATTCAGGTCCAGAAGACGTTTCAGACGGTTGTTACGGTTGATCACACGACGATAGAGATCGTTCAGATCCGAGGTCGCAAAACGACCACCATCTAGCGGAACCAATGGGCGCAAATCAGGTGGCAATACTGGTAATACTTCCAGAATCATCCACTCAGGCTTGTTGCCTGACTTGAAGAAAGCTTCCAACAGTTTCAGACGCTTAGACAGCTTCTTGATTTTGGTTTCGCTGTTGGTCTGCGGAATTTCTTCACGCAGGAAATTGATCTCTTCTTCAATTTCAATGTCTTTCAACAGCTCTTGGATCGCTTCTGCACCCATACGAGCATCGAAGTCATCACCAAATTCTTCTAACGCTTCGTAATACTGCTCATCATTTAGAAGCTGGTTTTTTTCCAGAGTAGTCATACCCGGATCAACCACAACAAATGATTCAAAATACAATACGCGCTCAATATCACGCAGAGTCATGTCGAGTAACAGACCGATGCGGGACGGTAGCGATTTTAAGAACCAGATATGTGCAACTGGAGAGGCAAGTTCAATGTGAGCCATACGGTCACGACGAACTTTAGCTTGAGTGACTTCTACGCCACACTTCTCACAGATAATACCACGGTGCTTCATACGCTTGTACTTACCGCACAAGCACTCGTAGTCCTTTACCGGACCAAAGATTTTGGCACAGAACAGACCATCACGTTCTGGCTTAAAGGTACGATAATTGATTGTCTCTGGCTTTTTAACTTCGCCATAGGACCAAGCACGGATCATGTCTGGTGATGCCAGCGTGATCTTTATCGAATCAAATTCGTCGCTTTGTCCCTGTGCTTTTAGCACATTAACTAGATCTTTCATCGGCCACTGCTCCAAATGGAGTTGCTGATGCGGGCCTCAGCCCGCATCGGAATTCATCTGCTAAATCTGTAACGGCTAAAATTAGCTTTCCAGATCAATATCGATACCCAGAGAACGGATTTCCTTCACCAATACGTTGAAGGATTCCGGCATACCCGGTTCCATGCGATGATCACCATCAACAATGTTTTTATACATTTTGGTACGACCATTCACATCATCCGACTTAACCGTCAGCATCTCCTGCAGGGTATAAGCCGCGCCGTATGCTTCCAGTGCCCACACTTCCATCTCACCGAAGCGCTGACCACCAAACTGAGCTTTACCACCAAGAGGCTGCTGCGTTACCAGACTGTAAGAGCCAGTAGAACGCGCATGCATCTTGTCGTCAACCAAGTGGTTCAGTTTCAGCATGTACATGTAACCTACGGTTACTGGACGATCGAACTGCTCACCGGTACGGCCATCACGCAGCCACATCTGGCCGCTGTCAGGCAGGTCTGCCAAACGTAACAACTCTTTGATTTCTGCTTCTTTAGCACCATCAAATACTGCTGTTGCGATTGGTACACCTTTACGCAGGTTCTGTGCTAACTGAATCACTTCTTCGTCAGTCAAGCTGTCGATATCTTCAGTTTTGCTGCCAACCTGGTTATAGATTTTGTCCAAGAAAGCACGAATATCAGCCAGCTGAGTTTCACGCTGTTCTAGTAGCATCTCGTTGATTTTGTTACCAAGACCTTTCGCTGCTAGACCTAGGTGTGTTTCCAGAATCTGACCTACGTTCATCCGAGACGGTACACCCAGAGGGTTCAGTACGATGTCAACAGATTCACCTTTCTCGTCATAAGGCATATCTTCAACTGGCATAATAGCTGAGATAACACCCTTGTTACCGTGACGACCCGCCATCTTGTCACCAGGCTGGATACGACGCTTAATGGCAACATAAACTTTAACAATCTTCAGAACACCTGGGGCAAGGTCATCACCCTGCTGCAGTTTCTTCTTCTTGTCTTCAAACTTGTCGTCCATCTCTTTACGACGCAATAACAGCTGCTCTTCAGCCTGTTGCAGGTGTTCGTTTAGAGACTCATCGACTAAGCTAAGCTTGAACCACTGGCTACGTGGCAATTCGGCCAAGTATTCAGCAGTCAGTTTGTCGCCTTTCAGTAAACGCACACCGCTCAGCACTTCTTGGCCATCTAGTAGACGAGATAGACGCTCAAAGGTGGCTTCTTCGGCGATACGGTATTCTTCCTGAAGATCTTTACGAACTTCATCTAGCTGTTGCTGTTCAATCGCACGCGCACGGCTGTCTTTTTCAACGCCATCACGGGTGAACACTTGAACATCAATAACAGTACCTTTAACGCCTGTTGATACACGTAAAGAGGTATCTTTAACATCAGAGGCTTTTTCACCAAAAATTGCACGTAGTAGCTTTTCTTCTGGAGTCAGTTGCGTCTCACCTTTAGGCGTCACTTTACCGACCAGAATATCACCTGCGCAAACTTCCGCACCGATATAGACGATACCGGACTCATCAAGTTTACCCAGCGCGCTTTCGCCTACGTTTGGAATATCTGCCGTGATCTCTTCTGCACCTAGTTTGGTGTCACGAGATACGCAGGTTAATTCCTGAATATGAATCGTAGTGAAGCGATCTTCTTGCACCACACGCTCTGAAACCAAAATCGAGTCTTCGAAGTTGTAACCGTTCCAAGGCATGAACGCGATGCGCATGTTCTGACCTAAAGCCAGCTCACCCAGATCAACAGATGGACCATCTGCTAAAATATCACCAACTGCAACCACATCACCCGGACGTACAATTGCACGCTGGTTGATACAAGTATTTTGGTTAGAGCGGGTGTACTTAGTCAGGTTGTAGATATCTACACCTGCTTCACCTGCTGCTGTTTCTGCATCGTTTACACGAATAACGATACGGCTCGCATCAACTGAGTCAACTACGCCGCCACGCTTCGCAACGGCACAAACGCCAGAGTCACGAGCAACATAACGCTCCATCCCTGTACCCACTAACGGCTTATCAGCACGTAATGTTGGTACAGCTTGACGTTGCATGTTCGATCCCATCAATGCACGGTTCGCGTCATCGTGCTCTAGGAATGGAATCAGTGCTGCGGCAACCGATACAACCTGACGAGGTGATACGTCCATCAAGGTTACTTGCTCAGGAATCATAAAGGTGGTTTCACCTTTGTGACGCACCTGAACCAGATCATCAATCAAACGACCTTCCGCATCCATCTTCGCAGAGGCCTGAGCGATGATGTATTGGCTTTCTTCAATTGCAGACAGATACACCAGCTCATCAGTCACCATACTATCGACAACTTTGCGATAAGGGGTTTCTAAGAAGCCATAGCTATTTGTACGCGCATAAGTCGCCAATGAGTTGATCAGACCAATGTTTGGACCTTCAGGGGTCTCAATTGGGCAAACACGACCATAGTGCGTTGGGTGTACGTCACGTACTTCGAAGCCTGCACGTTCACGGGTCAAACCACCTGGGCCTAAAGCAGAAACACGACGTTTGTGCGTCACTTCTGATAGCGGGTTGTTCTGATCCATAAACTGAGACAGCTGAGAAGAGCCAAAGAACTCTTTAATCGCTGCGGCAACAGGCTTCGCATTGATCAAGTCTTGTGGCATCAAGCCTTCACTTTCAGCCAAAGACAAACGCTCTTTAACAGCACGCTCAACACGTACTAAACCAACGCGGAATTGGTTTTCTGCCATCTCACCAACAGAACGAATACGACGGTTACCCAAGTGGTCAATATCATCCACTTCGCCTTGGCCGTTACGAATGTTGATCAGTTCGCGCAATACTTGAATGATGTCTTCATGGCTCAGTACACCTGAACCTGTATCTTCATCACGACCGATACGACGGTTGAACTTCATACGACCCACAGCAGAAAGATCATAACGATCTTCACTGAAGAACAAGTTCTCGAACAGTGCTTCTGCAGAATCTTTGGTCGGAGGCTCACCAGGGCGCATCATACGATAGATTTCAACTAGCGCTTCTAACTGGTTGCGTGTGTTATCAATACGCAATGTGTCAGAGATAAATGGACCACAATCAAGATCGTTGGTATACAACGTCTCGATTACTTTACAGCCCGCTTGCGCCAGTTTTTCTAGAATTTCTGCTGTAATCTCAGTGTTACACTCGCAGATCAGTTCACCTGTACGCTCGTCAACCATATCTTTGGCTACAACGCGGCCAAATAGATACTGAACAGGTACTTTCAGTTTATCCATACCTGCTTTTTCAAGCTGACGGATGTGGCGAGGTGTAATACGGCGACCTTCTTCAACGATGATTTCACCGTTTGGATCACAGATATCAAATGTTGCAGTTTCACCACGCAGACGCGCAGGAACCAGCTCCATGTACAGGCCATCACGCTCAAAGAAGAACTTGTTCGTATCAAAGAACATGTCCAGCATCTGCTCAGAAGTGTAGTTTAATGCACGTAGCAGAACAGAAGCAGGCAGTTTACGACGACGGTCAATACGTACGAATACACTGTCTTTAGGGTCGAACTCAAAATCCAACCAAGAGCCACGGTAAGGGATCACGCGAGCTGAGTACAACAGCTTACCTGAAGAGTGTGTCTTGCCCTTATCATGGTCAAAGAATACACCTGGAGAACGGTGCAACTGAGATACGATTACACGCTCAGTACCGTTGATAACGAAGGTGCCGTTATCCGTCATCAGGGGCATTTCGCCCATGTAGACTTCTTGTTCTTTAATATCCTTGATTGCCTTGTTTGATGACTCACGGTCATAAATGACAAGACGGACTTTTACACGCAGCGGTGCTGCATAAGTGACACCACGCAGTTGACACTCTTTTACGTCAAATACGGGATTGCCCAAGCGATAGCTGACATACTCAAGAGAAGCATTTCCCGAGTAGCTCTCTATTGGGAATACCGACTTAAACGCAGCATGAAGACCTTGATCTTCGCGCTGTTCAATTGTTTTGTCTTGTTGCAGGAAAGCTCGATAAGAATCCAGCTGGATGGCCAGCAAATACGGCACATCCATGACATGGGGTAGTTTACCGAAATCCTTGCGGATACGTTTTTTCTCAGTATATGAGTAAGCCATCAGTATTCCCCAGCTTGTTCATCTGATCTCAGGCGACGTACACAGTGTTCTAGATACACCCAGTAGAACCTGTGCCGCTATGTCTTCACGCCGCTTATTTATAAAGCAGTCAAGGATATTATGAACAGAAAAAGGCCGGCGGCGACAACGCCACCAGCCCACTGCGATCTTCAGCAGCGTCTGCTGTACAGCAAGAGCTATTACTTCAGCTCTACTACTGCACCTGCTTCTTCTAGCTGTGCTTTAGCTGCTTCTGCATCATCTTTAGAAGCTGCTTCTTTGATAACAGATGGAGCGTTATCTACAAGCTCTTTAGCTTCTTTCAGACCTAGACCAGTAATTGCACGAACTGCTTTGATCACGTTAACTTTCTTGTCGCCAGCAGATGACAGAACAACGTCAAAGTCAGTTTTTTCTTCTGCAGCAGCTTCGCCACCAGCAGCACCGCCAGAAACTACAGCAGCTGCTGCAGAAACGCCGAATTTTTCTTCCATTGCTTCAATCAGTTCAACAACGTCCATTACAGACATTTCAGCAACTGCATTGATGATATCTTCTTTAGTCAGAGCCATTATCTTAGCTTCCCAACGTTATAGAGCAATTGTCGCTCGTTTAAATCAAAATTTGTTTATTTGCGAAATCAACAAGATGGACGATTAAGCCGCTTCTTGCTTCTGATCGCGAACAGCAGCCAGTGTACGAACCAGCTTGCCTGCAGATGCTTCTTTCATAGTCATCATTAGGCGTGCGATTGCTTCTTCGTATGTCGGCAGACTTGCCAGACGATCGATATCTGACGCAGCAATCAACTCTCCTTCGTACGCAAGTGCTTTAACTTCGAAGTTGGCTTCTGCTTTAGCAAAATCTTTCAGCAGACGAGCCGCCGCACCTGGGTGTTCCATAGAGAACGCAATCAGGCTTGGACCAACGAAGCTATCTTTCAGGCACTCAAAACGAGTACCTTCAACAGCAATGCGAGCTAGCGTGTTACGAACAACACGTAGCTGTACGCCGGCTTCACGAGCATTTTTACGTAGGCTAGTCATAGCACCTACAGTAACGCCACGAGAATCGGCTACTACAACAGAAAGAGCAGCGCTGGCAGCTTCGTTGACTTCAGCAACAATTGCTTTTTTGTCTTCGAGACGTAGTGCCACTTTATATGCTCCTAAGCTTTAATGAAGGCTTTCACCTTCTCTTACCACCACCCCTTTTCAGGGAAGTAACGATGGTTGGGCACCAGAAATTCTGGCGGGCCATTCCATCTGCGCAGGATATCTGAACTCAGAAAATTAAGCTTTCGCTCCTGCGGTCTTTGACGGCACCCTTGCAATAGCGAAGGGCCCCGCAAAGTTTGTTCTGTCTTAGATCGCTAGATCTGACATATCAACTGTCAGGCCTGGACCCATAGTAGTCGACAGAGTAATTTTCTTCAGGTAAACACCTTTAGAAGTAGAAGGCTTCAGACGCTTAAGGTCTGCAACCAATGCTTCCAAGTTACCTTTAACTGCATCAGAAGCAAAACCAACTTTACCGATGTTGCAGTGAATAATACCGTTTTTGTCTGTACGATAACGTACTTGACCTGCTTTCGCATTACGTACAGCAGTCGCAACGTCTGGAGTCACAGTACCCACTTTAGGGTTTGGCATTAAGCCACGTGGGCCCAGAACTTGACCTAACTGACCTACAACACGCATTGCATCAGGAGAAGCAATCACCACGTCATAGTTTAGGTCGCCGCCTTTCATTTGGGCAGCCAGCTCGTCCATACCAACAACGTCTGCACCTGCTTCTTTAGCAGCTTCAGCGTTAGGGCCTTGAGTAAATACCGCTACGCGAACGTCTTTACCTGTGCCATTTGGCATTACAGTCGCGCTACGTACAACTTGGTCTGATTTACGTGGGTCAACACCTAGGTTTACCGCTACGTCAATAGACTCTTTGAACTTAACAGTCGACAGTTCAGCCAGCAGAGCAACCGCTTCAGCAACAGAGTACTGTTTAGTTGCATCTACTTTCTCTTTGATCAGTTTTGCGCGCTTAGTTAGCTTAGCCATCTTACAGACCCTCCACATTCAGACCCATGCTGCGAGCAGTACCAGCAATGGTACGTACTGCTGCATCCAAATCTGCCGCTGTCAGATCAGGCTGTTTAGTCGTTGCAATCTCTTCCAGCTGAGCACGGTTTACAGTGCCTACTTTCTGAGTATTAGGACGCGCACTACCACTAGTGATACCAGCTGCTTTTTTCAGCAGAACTGATGCAGGTGGTGTTTTCATCACAAATGTGAAGCTGCGATCGCTATATACGCTGATCACAACTGGAACTGGCAAGCCTGGCTCCATACCTTGAGTCTGTGCGTTGAACGCTTTACAGAACTCCATGATATTCACACCACGTTGACCTAGTGCTGGACCAACTGGTGGCGATGGATTCGCTTTACCAGCTGCAACTTGAAGCTTGATATAGGCTTCTACTTTCTTAGCCATTTTTATCTCCTAAGTGGGTCTATCGCCTTTCGGCTCCCCGTTTAAGACGCTGCTTAAAGCAATCGCCCGAAATCAGTCTTTTTCTACTTGGCCAAACTCAAGCTCAACCGGAGTAGAGCGACCGAAAATCAATACTGATACATGCAGACGGCTCTTCTCGTAATTCACTTCTTCAACAACACCGTTAAAGTCAGCAAACGGCCCATCAATAACACGTACCACTTCACCCGGCTCAAACAATGTTTTAGGCCGCGGCTTATCTGTTCTATCTGCAACACGTTGTAGAATTGCATCAGCTTCACGCTCTGTAATCGGCGCAGGCTTTTCTGCCGTACCACCAATAAAACCAAGAACACGAGGGGTTTCTTTAACCAAGTGCCAAGTGGAGTCATTCATCTCCATCTGCACCAATACGTAGCCCGGATAAAACTTGCGCTCACTCTTGCGCTTTTTACCGTCACGCATTTCAACCACTTCTTCTGTTGGCACCAAAATCTCGCCAAACAGCTCGGTCATTTCATGAAGCTTCACTCGCTCTTGTAACGAGCGCATTACATGCTTCTCATAACCTGAATAGGCATGCACAACATACCAACGCTTTGCCATGTCTATTCCTCAATCAAGCAATAATCAAAGAGATCAACCAGCTCAGAAGTGAGTCAACACCCCAAAGCACTAATCCCATTAATAAAACAGCAGCCAAAACAATCATTGTTGTTTGAATTGTTTCCTGCTTCGTCGGCCAAACAACTTTGCGAATTTCTACTCGAGACTCGATAGCCATATCAGCAAAACGACGACCTTTATCAGTCTTTAGCGCAACCAGTGCAGCCATAACACCAAGCACCACAACGGCAATAGTGCGATACAGCAATGGTAACTCAGAAAAATATAGATTGCCTGCCACTGCGGTAGAAACAAGCAGTACAACAACGGCCCACTTCAACCCATTAGAATTGGAAGTATGAGCTTCTGCATTGCTTTTCATCTATGAACTCCTTAGATTTCGGCGGTTGCCGAGAAGGATACCAACCCGAGGAAGGTTGGCAGGTCAGGAGGGAATCGAACCCCCAACCTGCGGTTTTGGAGACCGCTGCTCTGCCAATTGAGCTACTGACCTATGCTTGCTAGGCTTAAAAACAGCCGTAGCATTCTACTCCTGACAAAAAACCTTTACAAGCCCAAATTGACTTAAAGATCAATGCCTTTATACGGAAAAAGCAGGTAGCAAAGCACCTGCTTTCTTAAAATTCTGGAGCTCATGACCGGATTTGAACCGGTGACCTCTTCCTTACCAAGGAAGTGCTCTACCGACTGAGCTACATGAGCCTTGGAGCGGGCAGCGGGAATCGAACCCGCATCATCAGCTTGGAAGGCTGAGGCTCTACCACTAAACTATGCCCGCAAAAAAAATGGTGGAGGGGGAAGGATTCGAACCTTCGAAGGCTGAGCCAGCGGAGTTACAGTCCGATCCCTTTGGCCACTCGGGAACCCCTCCAGAGCATAGACGACTAATCGCTCTAGCGTTGCTGCCTTGCTTGGCAACGGGGCGTACTATACCAACACCATATTACCTTGGCAAACACTTTTTTCATTTTTTTTCATTATTCTTCAAAGAACTAGCTCATTAATAAGAAAATATCTGTTATTGAATACGGACACTGACCTCACCACCCGCAAAATGCTTTAACTCCCCATCACCAAGCTCAACAATCAAATTGCCTGTATTACTTACCCCTCTAGCAACACCCGTAATCACCTGCCCGCCCAAGCTAATGTTAACGGGCTTATTGAGCAAATAATCGTACGCCGACCACTCACCTAAGAGGCCAACAGTATTTCCATTACAAAGCTCTTTAACAACAGCTTCGACACCAGCTGTGAGCATTACTGACATTTCATTACGAGAAAGAGTAGAGTGACAGTCTATTGCAGTGAAGGGCTGACCTATAGTCTCTAAATGCAGGCTGCTAAAGCAAAAATTGACTCCTACACCGACTACCAAATTGCAATGACTAGTTAAGTCGCCATCAACCTCAATCAAAATTCCTGCAACTTTCTTACCATCAACATAAACATCATTCGGCCACTTCACTTTTACATCATTGATTTTATTTTGAGAAAGCACTTTAGCCACTAATATCCCGATAGCGAGACTTAGCCCCTCCAAGCCCGCAACACCAACAGGCAAAGTTGCAGCCCATGAGAAATATAAATTTGCACCATAAGGGCTTTGCCACTGCCGGCCTCTTCTACCCTTTCCGGCCGTTTGCAGCTCTGCTAAACATAAGTATGCCTGTTCAGGCCATAACTTTGATGATGCCTTCAGCATTGTTAACGCATCAGAATTTGTCGAAGTAGTAATTGGCTTTATCGATAGCAGCGTGTTGTTTGCGATCTGCGCCGCAATGTAATCTGATTTAAGCGGTTCAAAACTATATGCCAATCGATACCCTTTGGCCTGCTCTCTCTGAATTTCTAAACCTATCGACTCAAGCTTCTGAAGCCGCTTCCATACAGCAGCCCGACTTAAACCAAACCTTGCCGCAATATCAACACCGCTATGCCAAAGGCCATCTGCCATAAACTCAATAATTTTATCGTCTTCCATTGCCTTTCCTTTTTACACATTATCTCCAAATGAGCTGCAAGCTACTAGCCAGATTAGGTTCTTATCAATCCGATACACTCAGGCCATTGCCTAGTGTAAATGAGTTAGACGATCAAAACTTTCAAACGCTTGAAACGAAAAAACCCCAGTCTATCGCTAGACTGGGGTTCTATATAAGGCGCTTGACGATGTCCTACTCTCACATGGGGAGACCCCACACTACCATCGGCGCTGTACCGTTTCACTGCTGAGTTCGGGAAGGGATCAGGTGGTTCCAATACGCTATTGTCGTCAAGCAAAAAAGGTGTAGATTGAATGTCTGCCAATTAAGCCTATCTGTTATTAGGCCTTCTACTTTGTTCGTATCTTGTATTCTTACGTCCAAGCCTGAGCTTGTCGCTTGTAATCTCTGACGTATCCGTCGATTGTTAAGCAAGTCAAAAACT
>NZ_FUXG01000022.1 GCF_900167095.1 Oceanospirillum multiglobuliferum | reverse complement strand
ACTTTCCAAGACCATCGAAGCAAGCGCCCACACGAATTATCTGATTGAATTTTTAAAGAGCAATTTAGTTAATCGAAGGAGAGACAGAATCTCGATCACTTCGCTCAACTGAGGCTGCGTATTCTACAGAACCGAACCTCGTATTGTCAACCACTTTTTTCAACTTTCTTTTCAGTGCCGATCAACTCAGAAAACCGAACCAATCAAATATCGCACTCAAAAACATCAGTATAAACAAGCACTTAACACTTCCAATCAAGCCTTGCCTGACTAGAGAGCGCGTATTATACGCAGCAGAATGCATTGCGCAACTGTTTTTTTGCTTTATTTTCAAAAAATGCTTTTTACTGGTTCTAAGCAGCTATTAAGAGGCGACAAAGCCCCATCTCGCGAGCTTTGGTGTGGAAAGTCAATACTAACACTTAGATCCTAGTGGTCTTAATGCTGTTTGCTCGCTATTGTTAGAGTCTATTTATCTCCAACAGGTTAATTTAGCTATGACAGGTCGACTTATTATCACGCCCTGCAATTTAGACTCTTTTCTGCATAGCGCAGTGCAAATCAATGACGCTTTGATCACTAGCTATAATATGGCTCCGAGGAATTTTGTCAGTATTTTACGGCTAAAAGATGATCGGCTGACTTTGGATAAAGGTTACTGGGGTTATAGTCCCACATGGTTAAAAGTGCTTGAGCATGCCCCTTATGCTGCGCGAGTAGAATCTTTACATGAAAAGCCCATGTTTAAAAATGCGCTATCTCAGCGCTGCTTAATCCCATGCTCAGGTTATTACGAGTGGATGCAGTTTTCTCGGCAAAAACGAGCATTTGCGGTACGTCGACCTGATAACCGCGCATTCTTGATTGCAGGTATTTGGACTCGCTATCCAACCTCTGAACATACGTTCTATGACACCTTTGCACTGCTAACGACGCCTAGCAATGATGCCTTGATACGAATCAGCGAACGTATGCCTGTGATTATTGAGCCTGATGATGCTTCCCATTGGTTGGGGAATCTCTCTAATACAGACTTAACGAACACCATTGCCAATGATCACTTTGACTGCTATCCGGTTTCGACATTGGTTAACAATCCCAGTAACCAATCCCGTGCAGTCACCGAGCCTATTGGGCAGCGTTTTAGGTTTCAATAGAAGCGGCAAAGCGCGCACATGAACGTAATGCCATTTAACAAATCCAATGGAATATCAGATTATTGAATATTGAGCGGTACCAAGGAATCAAAATTATGCCGACGATTATACGCTCAGCTTGCGCTGGGATATTTCTCATTTTACTAACTGCGTGCACTTCTATTATGCCAAACACTTCTACGAAGGCTCCACATACCCCCGCATTTATCCAGAGCAACAATGATGCCCGCGAATATCGAACACTCACTCTGAATAATCAGCTGCAGGTTCTACTAATATCAGAAGCTGATGCCGACAAAGCTGCTGCTGCGATGAATGTCAGCGTAGGTAGTGGCAGTGATTCCAAAAACTTTGCGGGCTTGGCACACTTTTTAGAGCATATGCTTTTCCTAGGCACAGAGAAATACCCTGAGTCAGGTGAGTACCAAAGCTTTATCAGTAAGCATGGTGGTAACCACAACGCATTTACATCTTATGAGGATACTAACTATTTTTTTGAAATTGAGAGCGCCTACTTATCACCTGCTTTGGATCGTTTCTCTCAGTTCTTTACCGCACCACTTTTCAGTGAAGAATATGTAAACCGTGAAAAGAACGCTGTCCACTCTGAATATCAATCTAAACTGCGCGATGATGGTCGACGCCAGTTTGATATTTTGAAACAAGCTCTAAACCCTGATCACCCTTATAGCAAGTTCAGTACAGGGAGCTTGGAAACATTAAGCGACAAGGAGATCAGCGCCCGTGAAGCGATGCTCGATTTCTATCAGCAGCATTATTCTGCCAATCAGATGTCACTGGTCATTCTAGGTCGAGAGTCATTAGATGAATTAGAGCAGATCGCCGAAAGGTTCTTCAGTGCAATTCCTAATCGCAATATTGCAAGCAAGGTCGTTCAGGAACCTTTATTTGCAAAAGACAGCTTGCCTAAACAGCTTAATATCAAGCCCTTAAAAGCACGCCATGAGTTGCGTTTGCAATTTCCCATGCCTAGCACAACCTACTTATATAAAGAAAAACCTGCCAGCTATATTGCAAGCTTGATCGGTCATGAAGGCGAGGGCAGCTTGCTGTCTTACCTTAAAGCTCAGGGCTGGGCAACAGGGCTCTCAGCAGGTAGTGGTATCAGTACAAAAGAAGAAGCGCTCTTTAGCATTGGCATCAACCTAACAGAGCCAGGTGTTAACGCACGTGAAGAGATCATCAACGCCACATTCAGCTATATCAATCTGATTCAAACCCAAGGCATCAACAAGTGGCGTTTTGATGAACAGAAAGCACTTTCAGAGCAAGAGTTTAATTTTGTAGAGCAAGGAGCGGCTATTCATTACGTCAGCACTTTAGCCTATAACATGTCGCGCTACCCAAGTCATGAGGTAGTACATGCCGCTTATGCCATGGAAAACTTTGATCCTCTACTCATTCAGCGCTATCTGTCTTACCTAAAGCCAGACAATATGCTTGTTACCCTCGTAAGCCCTGATATTAAAACAAACAAAACTTCGCCGTGGTTTGGTGGAGAATATGCGTTAGAAACTTTCGATAGCAGTAAAATAGCACCAACTCAACTGGATGTACTCAAGCTGCCAGAACCGAATCCTTTTATCGCCAAAAACCTACATCTGAAAGCGGATAGTAATCACTCTGACACTCCTATCAACATTAGTACCAGTCCTTTCTACAGCTTGTGGTTCAAACATGACACAGACTTTGGCACACCCAAAGCACAACAATACATTAGCCTACAAACACCTATAAGTAGCTCAAATGTTCGTAGCGCTGTATTAACCCAAATGCTCAGCAGCTGGTTAAGTGATGCGAGTAACGAGTTTGCCTACCCTGCACGTTTGGCGGGATTAGACTATAGCGTTTATAAACACATGCGCGGCTTAACATTCCAACTCGGTGGTTATGATGAGCAACAACCTGCATTGTTAGAACGCTTACTACAAATTTTGAGCAAAGAGGAAATCTCGCAAGAACGCTTTGACCTAGTAAAACAATCGCTGATCAAACGTTGGAAAAACGCTGACAAAGCCCCTCTGTACCAGCAAGTGAGTAGCCAGGTTTCCAATTTACTGCAACAGCCCAACTGGCAAGAGCCTGAGTTATTGTCCACGATAAATAGACTACAGCTACAAGACCTTGTTGAGTTTAGAACTGCATTTCTACAACAGCTCTATATTGACAGCATGGTGACGGGCAACCTTACCGCGGATGAAGCACGGCAGAGCTTAAAAATGGTGGTCGAGTATCTCAAGCCTAGCTTGAGCAAAGAGGCAGTGCCTAGTATGAGCATACTATCTCTGGATCAGCAGCACTTACAGCACTACCCAGAAATAGAGCACAACGACAATGCATACTTACACTATTATCAAGGCAATAGTCACAGTATAGAGACACAAGCACAGTGGCTATTACTCGCTCAAATATTGCAAAGCCCTTATTACCAAGAGATGCGTACTCAGCAGCAATTAGGTTACATCGTTTTTGCCAGCTATCACCCCGTTCTAAATATGCCAGGGCTGAGCTTGCTTGTGCAGTCACCCACTCACTCTCCTGAGGATATTCAGCAGCGTAGCCAGCGCTTTCTTGAAAGTTTTGCGGAAAAGCTACACACAATGCCGAGCACAACATGGGAGGAACAAAAGGCGGGACTTATCGGAAACCTACTCGAAAAAGATGATAATTTGCAAAGTCGTACACAACGCTTCTGGCGAGAAATGGCTTTAGAATATACCAACTTTGACCGAGCAGCCCAGTTAGCTCGTGCGGTTCAAACCCTAGAGCTGAGTACTATTGTACAGCTTTTTGAGACACAAATTATACAGGGTAACGCTGGACAGTTTGAGGTTAGCTATCAACCTAAATCAAAGACCTTTACTGATGTAAAAACCTTAAGTGCGCAGCTAAAGCCTATAGCAAAGCACTAAGCGGTTTGATTTTTAGACTGTTCTCACAACCAACCTAGTGCGCGCGAACGGCCAATCCGGCCATTCGCGCATGCTACAATATATTCACTAGGACTCTGTGCATTCAGAATAAATGCGAAGGCACCAGCGACTCAACATAAAGCACCAGATCCTCAAGAATATTTTGGTCTCGCGCAGATAAGCCTTTCTGGCTTAGCTCTAACAAACGTTGCTCAAACTGTTGCGGCGTGCAGCCACTCAAAGCAGGGTCATTAATGCGCTGCCAACGGAACTCATCCCAGCGTATAAGCTCTTCTTCTGTAAGACTGTGCTTATAGTTGCGCGCACGATAACGGAAAAACATCTCATCAAGACGTTCATCTCTGAATGCCGTTTTTAACTGAGCCAGCTGCTCTGGTGGGCAACGACGCACTTGCTCCATTTGCTCTTTGTCATGTGTCGAAAAGAAACCGCCACCATACAACATCAAATCAGGATCGTCAGAAGCTTCAAATTCTGTGTTGTCACTGAAAACTTGCTGCAACTTCTGAGTCAAATCACCTGCCGCCATCAACATCTGCCAATGTTGCTCACAAGTTTGGCGATTAATACCCGTTCTCTTCTCAACGTTTTCGTCTAGCATCGCTATAGGTAAAACCACTGGACAGCGATTAAGGTGCACAACCTTTAATGGAATACGCCCTTCAACCAAAGCGCTCTGTGCAGTGAATACTCTATGATGTATCTCTACTGCTGATAGCTGGCTTAATGGCGCAGGATCAGACATTAAATCAAAGCAGATCACGCCATTTTTATTGGTTGGATGCATTGCCAATGGCACAACTAAAGCCGCATTAGCACGGGCAGCGCCAAACATACCTGAGATGTGCAGCACAGGCTTTCGTGTTATCAAGTTAAGCTGATCAGATACCTTTCTCTTATCCCGTAAAGACAACAGATAATTGAATAGCTTCGGCTGCTTAGTTTTTAACAAGCGTGCTAATGCAATAGTTGCTCTTACATCAACCAAAGCATCGTGGGCACCTTGATGCTCTAATCCGTTGGCAGCCGTAAGATGCTCCAGCTTGAAACTCGGTAAGCCTTCTTCATTAATAGGCCACTCGATACCCTCGGGGCGTAAAGCGTAAGCCGTACGCATCGCATCAATCAGATCCCAGCGGGAATTACCGTTCTGCCACTCTCTAGCATAGGCATCATAAAAGTTACGGTACAAGGTATGCCGTGTAAGCTCATCGTCAAATCTCAAACTGTTATAGCCCAAAGCACAAGTATGCGGCTGGCTTAATGCTTGATGAATCTGTGCAATAAACTCGGCTTCAGTAAAGCCATCTCTCAACGCTTGCTGTGGCACAATACCTGTAATCAAGCAGGCATCAGGGTGAGGAATAAAGTCATCTGCTGGGCAGCAGAAAATCTCCATCGGCTCACCAATTTCATTCAGATCAAAATCTGTGCGAACACCTGCAAATTGTGCGGGGCGATCTTTGCGAGGATTGGCACCAAAGCTTTCATAGTCGTGCCAAAAAAAAGTGGGCTGTGAACTCAAAGTTCAAGTCCTTATCAACAGTGAAGACAAACCAATCTAAAGAGGCCGCTCCTTAAGAGCGGCTTGGCCATGTAACATTCAACTCTAGCTGAGCCTGCTGAGGCAGACTATGGTAGCTAATCTGAATATCTTCTTGGCTACTCTTTGTGTAACGCAAAATCACTTCGATCAACTCTTTTTGTAAACGCGGTAAAAAGTCTGGCTGATTTCGTTGCAAGCGATCTTGCGAAATCATTACCATCAAACGTTCACGAGCAACATCTGCTGATGCCGCGTTATCCCGTTGAAATAAACTACGTAGTCGTTTCATCGCCGACCTCCAAACATACGGCTTAGAAAACCTTTGCGCTCAGGTGTTATAAAACGCATAGGGCGATCTTCACCTAGAAAACGTGCTACCGCATCAAGATATGCAATACCTGCATCTGCTTGTTGATCATGCACAACAGGAACGCCTTGGTTTGATGCTTTCAAAACAGATTCAGACTCAGGAATAACCCCTAAAACTGGAATTGCCAAAATTTCTGCCACATCCTTCACTGACATCATCTCTGACAACTCAACACGCTCAGGGTCATAGCGAGTAACCAATAAACGTGCAGGTACTGACTGCCCATTTTCGGCCATACGGGTTTTCGAATCCAACAAACCGATTACTCGATCAGAGTCACGTACCGAAGAAACCTCAGGGTTACTCACCACTATAGCCTCGTCAGCAAAGTACATCGCCAACATCGCACCACGCTCAATACCAGCGGGTGAGTCACAGATAACATAATCAAAGTCTGCTTTTAACTCTTCGATAACCTTCTCAACGCCATCTTGAGTCAAAGCATCTTTATCACGGGTTTGTGATGCGGGTAACATAAATAAGCCATCAACACGCTTGTCTTTAATCAGCGCCTGACTCAACTTGGCTTCCCCTGAGATCACATTGATCAGGTCATATACCACACGGCGCTCACAACCCATGACCAAATCTAGATTTCGCAATCCAACATCAAAGTCGATCAGTACTGTACGAAAACCTTGCAAAGCTAACGCAGTGCCAATGGAGGCACAGCTTGTTGTTTTACCTACGCCACCCTTTCCAGACGTGACTACTACGACCTTTGCCAAAAGCTGACTCCCATCATCAATACAGGTTGTGAATATTCGGTTACGCTTTCACAACTAGACGTTCGTTGTCTAAATAAATTTCAATTAACTGTGCCGCAGAATTTGGCCAGCTGTAAGATTCAAACGTCTGGAATATGCCACTGACTGAAACCAGTTCCGCTTTAAACTGCTGACAAATTACGCGCGCGTCTTGATCCCCTTGGGCACCTGCTATCGCTTTACCTCGTAGCACACCCCAAATATGAACATTACCATCTGCAATAACTTCCGCGCCTTCATTCACGGAACCTAGCACAACTAAATCGGCACAATCGGCATACACTTGCTGGCCAGAGCGCACTGTACCATGTACAAATTTTGTCGCTTTACGCGCAATGCAACTTTTATCTTGAGCAACGCTTTTAATGTGGCTATCAGTTTGAGGCGGAAACCAACCTAAACCTAAGGCCCACGCCGACTGTTTTACATTATCTAAAGCACAGCGCACAGCGATAGGTATCAAACCATTACGCTTGCAAGCCGCAACGATAAGATCTAAAGACACAGGATTATCCTGTTCTAAACGTTCAAAAGCCAAAACAACTGGTGTTTGTCGAAAAAAAGCAGGCGCACGACGTGTTTGCTGTTCCAGCTCTTTTTCAATTAATAGTGCATCCGTTGTCAACAACTCAAGCGTTGTGACTGTTAATGCACCGCCTTTAAACTGAAATGCAGGCTCTTGCCCAGAAAGTTTCAGTGCCACAACCTCGCCTTAGCTCTATATTTGAACATCAATTAAATCTATGTGACCTACTTCAATTATACAAGACTCGAAAGGATTAGACCGTAAAAGAATTTTTGATAACAGAATTTAGATTAAGTCATTTCATCTACTCTAAAAAAAACGCTGCTCAGGTTTACTGAACAGCGCTTTGTTTCCGAGCATTAAGCTTTACATATGCACAACGATTAGCACATGTGCTGACCACCGTTAATGGCGATATTAGCACCAGTGATAAAGCCGTTATTTTCTGCAGCTAGAAATGACACTGTACGCGCAATCTCTTCCGGCTGACCAAAACGACCGACAGGAATACCTTCCATAATTTTATTACGAATAGGCTCATCAATTTTCATGATCATATCAGTTGCAATATAACCAGGAGAGATAGTGTTAACCGTAATACCTTTACGCGCAGTTTCTTGTGCTAGAGCTTTAGTAAAACCGTGCATACCTGCTTTTGCAGCAGAATAGTTTGATTGGCCAAACTGACCTTTTTGCCCATTAATGGATGAAATATTGATGATGCGGCCAAACTGCATCTCCAACATGCTATCCAAACAAGCCTTACTTGTATTGAATACACTGTCTAGGTTGACATTGAGCACTTCATGCCATTGTTCCCAGCTCATTTTCTTCATCACACCATCACGAGTGATACCTGCATTATTCACCAGCACTGATACAGGGCCATAAACCTCTGCAATAGTATTGATTGCCGTGCGGCAGGACTCGTAATCCCCTACATTCATGTAGCTAATACCAAATTCATAGCCATCTGCTTTTTGAGCTTCTTGCCATGCTTTTGCTTTTTCTTCATTGCTATAGGCCGCAATCACCTGATAACCATCATCAGACAGCTGACGACAAATAGCTGCACCAATACCACCTGTACCACCTGTTACTAAGGCGATTCTCTTACTCATCTGACAGTCCCTCTGCTTTA
This sequence comes from Oceanospirillum multiglobuliferum, assembly GCF_900167095.1. Taxonomy (GTDB): domain Bacteria; phylum Pseudomonadota; class Gammaproteobacteria; order Pseudomonadales; family Halomonadaceae; genus Oceanospirillum; species Oceanospirillum multiglobuliferum. Next base: position 45,009 of record NZ_FUXG01000022.1, on the reverse strand, counting down.
GATGTTTTTCCTGCTTATCCATATTTAGTCCACCAAAATAGATATTTTGGCCTGCTAATACGGTCTTTTATTCTAGTTTCACCACCATGAAAACATGGTTTTGTTAAAAAACGTTGACAACGCACTTGCGATATATATAATGTCGCCTACTTTGATGCGGGATGGAGCAGCCTGGTAGCTCGTCGGGCTCATAACCCGAAGGTCGTCGGTTCAAATCCGGCTCCCGCTTCCAAATTCTAAAAAGCCAGTTGTTAACTCAACTGGCTTTTTTTATGCCTTGTAAAAAGGTATCAAAGAACATTCTGATAAACAACAGCCTAATGACCAAATGGTCACTATAGTTGGATCAAAAAGCCTGAATTTGTTTTATTTTCAAATAGTTAAATAAAAACATAGACAGGAGCTAAGTTAAGCCTATAATGGTGCCTACTTTGATGCGGGATGGAGCAGCCTGGTAGCTCGTCGGGCTCATAACCCGAAGGTCGTCGGTTCAAATCCGGCTCCCGCTTCCAAATTCTAAAAAGCCAGTTGTTAACTCAACTGGCTTTTTTTATGCCTTGTAAAAATATACCCGCCTCCCTTTGCACTAAAACCATAAGTATTTTGAGGTTAAAGCAGAACTTTTCTTGAACTTGAAAGGTAAAACCAATAATTTATCCAGAGTTACACTTTGTAAACTTTTGCGACTCATCTGTTAAGGTTCAATTATGCTCTCCTTTTCTACCGACATGGACAGGTCAGAAGAATTTAAGCTGTTAGCCTCTACCTTTAATGCACATCAACCCATCGCCATTCTGGACCGCAACGGGACCTTTATTAAAGTAAACGCTGCTTTTTGCAACTTGAGTGGATATAGCGCCCTTCAACTAAAAGGGGCAAATGTTAGGCTGTTACGCTCTGACCGCCACAATGATCAATTTTATCATGAGTTTTGGCTTGCACTTTATGAGCACGGCTATTGGCAGGGCGAGCTATGGAATAAGCTCAAGTCAGGTGAGATACGCTTGCATGTGAATATTTCAGCGGTTACCGATGAGCAAGGACACTTCACTCATTATGTTGCATTCTATGAAGATGAAAGCGTGCGCTACCAGCAGCAACTATTGCTAGAGCAAAAGGCGGCTCAAGAAACTTCCCTCAGTATCCTGATGGCTTATTGTCTCGATGAATTGCCAATGACTGCATTTCTCAACCAATGTATGGAGCAAATAAGACAAAACCATCAATGGCATTGGAAGCTCTTATCCCTCTATCAATTGACCCACTCTGAACTGCATTCAATACTTAGCCATGGTGCATGTGTGCAGAACAATTGCGAAAAGAGCGCGATGACACAATCACTTTGTCGAAGTGTTATTCAACAAGGCGCGCCTAAAGAACTGCCGCTTGATGCGCTTGGTTTAAGCAGCTGCTTGATTGAAAAAGACCATGCTCTATATGCCGTTCCCCTGAATCAAAATCAAAAAGCATCAGTATTGGTGCTCTATTTACCTAAGTTTGTAATTGATAATCACGAGAGCCGTGCCTTTTTACACCGTGTTGTACATGTACTTGGCATGGGCATTAATAAGCGTATTTCTGATCAAGCGCTAGAGGATGCACGTAAAAGAGCCGAACTTTCAAGCAAAGCCAAATCACAGCTTCTATCTAGCGTCAGCCATGAGCTACGCACCCCTCTTAATGCTATTTTAGGCTTTAGCCAACTGCTACAAGATGAGGGACTAAACGAAATTCAGCTTGAATACTCACAAGAGATTCACGCTGCGGGAAAGCATTTACTTAATCTAGTGAACGATATTTTAGACTTGGCTCGTATGGAGCAGGGTCGAGTAAAACTTAATGTTGAAGCTTTGAGTCTATCCGCTTCTCTAAGTGAAACCTTGGCTATGGTTCAACAGCTCGCATTAGAAAAAAATGTGTGCATTGAGTTCTCTGATAAAGCGCGAATACTGCCAGAGGTTAACGCCGACCCTATCAGGCTAAAACAAGTCCTGCTCAACTTACTATCGAACGCTATAAAATATAACGAGGTAAATGGCCAAGTACGCTTACACCTAAAAAGCATAGCCAATCAGAAAATTAGGCTTGAAATTGAAGACTCAGGCCAAGGTGTTCCAGAAGATAAAGAACAGCTTTTATTCCAAGCCTTTAACCGATTAGGTGCCGAGCAAGGCCCTACAGAAGGCACCGGTATTGGCCTTGCCATCTGTAAACGCTTGATAAAGCTAATGCATGGCGAGATTGGCTATCAGCGCCATCCTGTAAAGGGCAGTATTTTCTGGATTGAGCTTCCTTTTGCACATTATGCGCAAGAGATCAGTGCTAAAACCTCCCGCGCTCACTTCAATATTCTGTGTCTTGATGACGATCCGATACATCTACGCCTTATTGAAGGGCTGTTAAGCCAACACCCAGAGCTTAAACTTTTCACCGAAACAAATGCCAGTTACGCACTTGAGTTTGCGTTGAAACAACCTGTAGATTTAATCCTATTAGATTTACATATGCCCGAGCTTAGTGGCTACGAAGTGTTAGAAATATTAAAAGCCAGCCCCAGAACCGCAACCATTCCTGTCGTGGCGATCAGTGCAGAGAACAATCCTGAACAGATCAATCAATGCTTACTATCAGGGTTCACCGAATACCTCACTAAACCACTGTCTGTTGATAAGCTTCTTGTTGTAGTCGAACAGCTTCAACAGGAACAGAAACAGCTTCTACAGCATCAGGACTAACTCAACTACGTCTAGCTTTTGCCCTCCATAACAAAAGTTTTGAAAAAAAACTGTACATCTTAAAAACTGAGCTATAGTTACTACTGTGAAGTGAAACAAAGTTTCTCTGATCTAAAAAACACCTAAACGGTGTCGGTTAAAAACCGGATGTAAGACCGAAGCAAGACGCAAGACGCAAGACGCAAGACGCAAAATCGTAGTAAACCGCAAGTTATACGAAGTGAAGTAACGCAATGCAATACCGAAAACTTATCAAGAAAGTGAGCAAGGCGTAAAACACCGAAGACGAATATGCAGTTGCTATACCGCAGTAAAGTTACACCGCAAGACAAGACCCATGTAATACAGCATGATGATAGTTAGACCCGAAAGTGAAAAATGTTACACGCTATACGCAGTAAACCTTGGTCACTTTTCTTGATATCGATGTTTAACTTAAGACCGATTCAGTTCAATTTTTTTGATCAAAGAGGAGGTGTCATCAAATCGTAAATACAGCCATGATTCAGCTTCTGTTGAAGGTCACACAAACCTGATTTTATAACGGCCACAGCTTAAAAAACCAAAGCAACACTGAATAAACACTCAATCCTATATTGTTGATGACAACCAAGGCACAGGAGGTTCAGTGAAGGAATGGATTAACTGGGGGAGCGTTGAAGATGTTCGAGGAAATGCTCAATACAGTACAAGGGCAATGTCCTTATTGTGGGTCTGAATTAGAACTTGCGGTAGATGTCACGGGAGGAGACCAAGACTACTATGAAGATTGCCAGACTTGCTGCGCTCCAATTCAAGTATTTGTACGTGTTGATATGGAGGAAAATTTGTCGAGTGTAGAATTTAAGCGGGAGGACAACTCCTGAATACTTTTAAAATGTTGTTTACTGTTTCACCATAAATCCCCCTAAAACTAGGGGGATTTTTTGTTTTTATACCCTGCCTTCCTGCTTGATCAGCATTACCAATCACAGTTATTCACCAATCCAATTGGCCTGCCAACATAAATCGCTTTACACTAGCGACCATTCAAAACACGCTTAAGCACAGCAAAATGCCTGTGAACAAGAAGCGTCAAACTGGCTAGCATTTGAATTTTTTGTCCCCATATTGGCAGACAACCAGATTCACATTAACGCCCAATACTGATTATTGCCGCCACTCACAGGCAGGAGATATCCATGAGCAACAACCGCCACGAAAAACTGATTATTTTAGGTTCAGGCCCTGCTGGCTATACCGCAGCAGTTTATGCTGCACGCGCCAACCTGAAACCCGTCATTATCACAGGCATGCAGATGGGTGGTCAGCTCACCACCACTACCGATGTAGACAACTGGCCGGGTGCATTTGACGGTATTCAAGGCCCGCAACTGGTTGAAGATATGCGTAAACACGCTGAACGCTTTGACACTGAAATAGTCTTCGACCACATCAACGCGGTAGAACTGACCCAGCGCCCATTTACACTGAAAGGTGATCAAGGCACTTATACCTGTGACGCCTTGATTATTGCCACAGGCGCTAGCGCCCAGTATCTCGGTCTACCAAGTGAAGAAGCCTTTATGGGCAAAGGTGTTTCTGCCTGCGCAACCTGTGACGGTTTCTTCTACCGTAATCAGGAAGTGGCTGTGATCGGTGGTGGTAACACCGCAGTAGAGGAAGCCCTTTACCTTGCGAACATTGCCAAAAAAGTAACCCTGATTCACCGTCGTGACAGCCTGCGTTCTGAAAAGATTTTACAGGACAAGCTGTTTGAAAAAGCCGCCAACGGCAACATCGAAATCATCTGGAACCACACATTAGATGAAGTGCTGGGTGATGAGATGGGCGTAACAGGTCTACGCCTAAAAGAAACCGATGGCGAGCAAACCCGCGAAATCAATGTGATGGGTGTTTTTATCGCCATCGGCCACAAGCCTAACACGGATATTTTCGCAGGCCAGCTTGAGATGAACGGCGGCTACCTGAAAGTGAAATCAGGTCTGGAAGGCAACGCCACACAAACCAGCATTGAAGGCATCTTCGCCGCAGGTGACGTGATGGATCACGTTTATCGTCAGGCGATTACCTCTGCGGGAACAGGCTGCATGGCCGCACTGGATGCAGAGCGTTACCTAGACAGCCAAGGCTAATCAGCCGATAACGGCTTTTGTCTGAATAATCAAAAACCGATCAAGCCATAGTTTGAGAGTTTTTTATAGCGTTTGAAAACTCTCAACTAAAAGTATCCAGTTTGGGTTGACCAGAACAGTGATCAAAATTTGATAGAGCTTGGGTCGGATGCAGAGTCCTTTCTCCATTATCGAGTTACTGTTGTTGCAGAGAAGATAAATCAATACTTTGCTTAGCAGATCGTGTTTTAAGAGTTGTGCTAGCGTTTTGTTTCAATTTTGGTCGGAGAGTGAATTAAACCTTTATTCATTCCCACCACTATAAACCAAAAAGCCCCAACCTTTTCAGGTCGGGGCTTTTGAGCTTTAAGCGTTTAACCCGCGATTAAGCTTGTTGTGCTTTCAGCTTCAAGCGGCAAGCATGCAGCAGTGGCTCGGTGTAACCACTTGGCTGTGTGGTGCCTTCTAGTACCAGTTTGCAAGCAGCTTCAAAAGCGACGCCATCAAAGTTAGGTGCCATTGGGGTGTAGGTTGGGTCGTTGGCGTTTTGGCGGTCTACAACACCTGCCATGCGCTTCATGGTTTCCATCACTTGGGCTTCAGAGCAGATGCCGTGATGTAACCAGTTGGCGATGTGCTGGCTGGAGATACGCAGTGTCGCGCGGTCTTCCATTAGGCCAACGTCGTTGATATCCGGCACTTTAGAGCAGCCGACACCTTGGTCAACCCAACGTACTACATAGCCCAGAATACCCTGTGCGTTGTTATCCAGCTCTTGTTGAATCTCTTCTGCGCTCCAGCTTGGGTTTGGCTCAACTGGAATGGTTAGAATGTCATCTAAAGAGGCGCGCGCGCGTGATTTCAGCTCTTGCTGACGGGCGAATACGTCAACTTTGTGGTAGTGCATGGCGTGTAGAGTGGCCGCTGTTGGCGAAGGTACCCAAGCGGTGTTGGCACCTGATAGTGGGTGACCAATTTTAACCTCTAGCATGTTCGCCATTTGGTCAGGAATCGCCCACATGCCTTTACCAATCTGCGCTTTGCCGCTTAGGCCGCAGTTTAGGCCGTTGTCTACGTTCCAGTTTTCATAAGCGCCAATCCAAGCCGCAGCTTTCATTTCGCCTTTGCGTACCATTGGGCCCGCTTCCATAGAGGTATGAATCTCATCACCTGTACGGTCTAGGAAACCAGTGTTGATGAATACCACGCGCTCTTTAGCGGCACGGATACACTCTTTTAGGTTAACGGTGGTGCGACGCTCTTCGTCCATGATGCCCATTTTCAGGGTGAAACGAGCCAGACCTAATGCGTCTTCGATGCGAGCAAACAGTTCGTTAGCAAATGCTACTTCTTCTGGGCCGTGCATTTTAGGTTTTACGATATACATTGAGCCAGTGGTGGTGTTGCGGAACTGGCCTAGACCTTTAATATCGTGCAGTGAGATCAACGCAGTACATAGGCCGTCGATGATGCCTTCTGGTACTTCGTTGCCGTCTTTGTCCAAAATCGCGCTATTGGTCATTAAGTGACCTACGTTGCGCACGAACATCAAGCTGCGGCCTTTCAGTGCCAAAGCTGAACCGTCTTTTGCGGTGTATTCACGGTCGGCATTGATGCGACGTGTGAAGGTTGTGCCGCCTTTGCTCACTTCTTCGGTTAGGTCACCTTTCATCAGACCTAACCAGTTGCGATAGATCACCACTTTGTCGTCGGCATCTACTGCTGCAACTGAGTCTTCGCAATCCATAATGGTGGTCAGTGCTGACTCCATGACGATATCTTTTACGCCTGCGGCATCGTCTTTGCCGATCTGGTGCGTACGGTCAAACTGTACTTCAAAGTGCAGGCCGTTGTTGATCAGCAGCACTGCAGTTGGATCTGCTTGTTCGCCGTTGAAACCAACAAACTGCTCAGGGTTGGCCAGACCTGTTTCTGAACCATCTTTAAGGGTGACAACCAGTGCGCCCTCTTTTACCGCGTACTGAGTGGCTTGGGTGTGGTCGCTAGAGGCTAATGGCGCTGATTCGTTCAGGAAGTTACGAGCAAAAGCGATTACTTTTGCACCGCGAGCTGGATTGTAACCATTGCCCTTTTCTGCGCCGCCTTCGTCAGAAATAGCATCTGTACCGTATAGCGCGTCGTATAGGCTGCCCCAACGTGCGTTTGCAGCGTTCAGTGCAAAACGGGCGTTCATCACAGGCACTACAAGTTGTGGGCCTGCCATAGTGGCCATTTCTGGATCAACATTTTCGGTGGTAACTTGGAAGTCTTCGCCCTCTGGCAGCAGATAGCCAATTTCACCTAGGAAATCTTTGTAAGCGTTCAGGTCAAAAGCTTGGCCTTTACGAGCGCGGTGCCATTCGTCAATTTGCGCTTGCAGTTGATCACGCTTCGCTAGTAGTTCGCGGTTACGTGGGGCTAGGTCATGGACGATAGCGTCAAACTGAGCCCAGAACTGGTTAACGTCAACACCTGTGCCGGGTGCTGCTTCGTTAGTAATGAAATCGTATAGCGCTTTTGCAACGCTTAGGTTGCCGGTCTGAACGCGTTCAGTCATTGAAGTGTGCCTCTAAAACTTATAGAACTTATTTTTGCCCTTGTGCGCCTAAATGCCTGTGTGCCGCAGGTTGGCGCTTTTAGTGTGCTCACCTGATTTAGATCAGGCTTAACGGGCTTAAGATACCTGAAAACAGGGCTTTTTGTCCCTACACGTACGCCTAATGAATAAGACAAACGCGACGCATAGGTCATAAATTGCCCATAAAGTCGGAAAAATGTGTGGAAAATAGCAGGTGAGAGGGCGTTGATGTACTTGAGTAGATATAGAAACTACACCGCAAACCCTCGCCCAAATATGGGCGGGGGTATCAGTCAGTTTATTAATTTTGGCTGACGGAATAGCCGCTCTGTCAGGCAGATTTATGCTCGCTTACGTAGCACTAGTATTTTGCGATATTGCTCTGGATCTTTAATCACACTGCTTTGATCTTCATTAGGTGGTGAAAGATGCTTGGCAATTAAACGGGATAGCCAATAGCGCAACGCACAAGCCCGTAAAAACCCCGGTAAGGCTTGTTGTTCATCTGGGCGTAAAGGGCGAACCTTCTGATAACCCGCTAATACGGCTGTGCCGATACTGGTATTAGGTTCATCACCCGCTTGAAAGCTCCAGTCATTGATCACAACCGCCAAGTCATAGAGCCAGTGACCTGTGCAACCGTTGTAAAAATCTATGACACCTGTTAGCTCATCACCGGCAAAGAAGCTGTTATCCCGAAACAGATCACCGTGAATCACCCCTTGAGGCAGGTCAGGGTAGGTTTCCAATAGCTCTGCAAACTGTGCAACTTCTTTTTGCATCAGTCGTTGATCATCTTCCGACAAAAACGCTAAGACATCGGGCATGCGTTGCTGCAACCACTCAATACTACGTTGGTTAGGACGCTGAATAGGGAACTGCTGCCCTGCCAGATGCAGCTGAGCCAGCCACTGACCAATGGCTTTAGCTTGTATCGCATTAGCCTGCTCAGGGTGTTGTCCCTGTAAGAATGGAAATAATAGTGAGGGCTTGCCTTCAATTTGATGTAAAACTTGTCCTTGTAGATCAGGCAAAGGCGCAGCTACTGCAAAGCCTTGTGTCGCTAAAAAGCTGAGTAGCTGCACAAAGTAATCTAGATCCTCACCGCTACCTTGCTCAAACAGCGTCAAAATAAAGCGCTGCTCACCACTGATCAGCTGATAGGTGGTGTTTTCAACGCCACCCGCCATGCCTTTAAGTTGACTGGTTTCAGCAAAGCCATAACGCTGACAAAGCTCGGTTAATTCAGATGCAGAAACTGCAGTATAAACAGCCATAAATCGACCTAAACGCCTTATAAATCCACGGGAAAAGAGCGCTATACTAATTCATATTACCAGCGTAGCAAAACCCATTCGGGGATTAAAAACGACTTACGGTTCGATTCAGAGCGTACATAGTTGCCGTCACCATTCACATCCACCAGATAATACTCTGGCCCCATCTTAGGCTTTACTTTAATGGCATATAGCACGCCATTAACGCGATATTCATACAAAGTGCGGTCACCGCCATCACGAATGGTAATTTCAGGCTCAGGCTGTTGGTTTTCTGCCTGTGCTTGTGCTAACGGCAAACAGAGTAAAAGGCCAAAAAAGAGTGCGCGTAACATGCTTTAATCCTTGTCAGACCTTTGGTCTGAATCCACTGTGCTTTATGATGAAGCTAATCTGCCAAGAGTCAGCCTCTTGTGCCTCTAGTATAACCGAGTTGAGTTGATATCCCGTTATGAATGATGCCACCTTATTGCCCTTAGTTTTGGTTGATGGCTCCTCTTATTTGTATCGTGCGTTTCATGCGATGCCCCCCCTGATGACCTCTAAAGGCCAACCAACAGGGGCAACAAAAGGTGTGGTGAACATGCTGAAAAGCTTGTTGCGCCAGTATCCACGCTCACCTGTCGTGGTCGTATTTGACGCCAAAGGCAAAACCTTCCGCGATGACCTATACGCAGAGTACAAAGCCCAGCGGCCACCAATGCCAGACGACTTGCGCCTGCAAATTGAGCCGATTCACCAAACCATTAAAGCCTTAGGTATGCCGTTGCTTTGTATTGAAGGGGTTGAAGCGGACGATGTGATCGGCACCTTGGCGCATCAGGCAGAACAGCAAGGCCGCTCGGTGGTGATCTCCACAGGGGATAAAGACATGGCGCAACTGGTGACCGACAAAGTCACCTTAGTGAACACCATGACCGATACGGTGATGGACATTCCCGGCGTACATGAAAAGTTTGGCATTGGCCCCGAGCTGATTATCGACTTTTTGGCCTTGATGGGCGACAAAGTGGACAACATCCCTGGCGTGCCGGGCGTGGGTGAAAAAACGGCGTTGGGTCTATTGCAAGGTTTAGGGGGCTTAGATCAAATTTATGCCAACCTTGATCAGATCGCCACTTTAGAGTTTCGGGGCGCGAAAACCTTAGCCAAAAAAATGGCCGAACATAAAGAGATGGCCTATCTATCTTATCTGTTGGCCACCATTAAGCTTAATGTTGAGCTGGATATTAATATCGACCAGCTGGTGATGGCACCACAAGACATTGACACCTTAAAAGATATTTATACTGAATTAGAGTTTAAAAGCTGGGTGACTGAACTGGAGCGTCAAACTCCAGATCAACCGCCTGCGTTTGAACTGACAAGCTCACCGAGTGCGACCTCAACGCTCGACATGGATCAAGCACCTCAAGCCACACACCCCCCTGTTGAGATAGCCAGTCCCATCAGCCAAGACGGTTATGAAACACTGCTGACAGAAGCGGCATTCAATCAGTGGCTCAGCCAACTGCAAGCCGCACCACAGTTTGCCTTTGATACTGAAACCACCAGTTTGGATTATATGCAGGCGGATATTGTTGGCGTCTCCTTTGCCATAGAAGCTGGCAAAGCTGCTTATGTGCCTGTGGCCCACGACTATATGGGCGCACCTGAACAGTTGGAACGTGCATGGGTATTAGCGCAGTTAAAACCACTATTGGAAGATCCAAATAAAGGCAAAATCGGCCAAAACCTGAAGTACGACATGAGCGTGCTGGCGCGCTATGACATTCAACTACAAGGTATTGCCGACGACACCATGTTGGCGTCCTATGTGCTGAATTCCACTGCCACAAAACACAATATGGACAGCCTAGCCGAGAAGTATCTCGGCCATACCACTATCAGTTTTGAACAGATTGCAGGCAAAGGTAGCAAACAGCTGACCTTTAATCAGATCGAGCTAGAACAAGCTTCACCTTATGCGGCTGAAGATGCCGACATCACCCTGCGTTTGCACCATAGCTTGCAGGCCGATTTGCAACAGCTGCCGTCCCTGCAAAAGCTACTACAGGAGATTGAGCTGCCTTTAATCCCCGTACTTTCAAGCATTGAGCGCAATGGTGCTAAGGTAGATCTGCATAAACTAGGAGAACACAGCCAAGAGATGAGCGCACGCCTGATCCAGTTAGAGCGCGAGGCGTTCGAGTTGGCGGGTAAAGAGTTCAACCTAAGCTCGCCAAAACAGCTGGGTGAAATTCTCTACGAAGAGATGAAAATTCCCGTTAAAAAGAAAACCCCAAAAGGCCAGCCCTCAACCGCTGAAGCGGTACTGCAAGAGCTTGCCTTAGATTACCCGCTGCCCAAGTTATTGATGGAACACCGTAGCCTAAGCAAGCTGAAATCGACCTATACCGATAAGCTGCCGCAGATGATAAATCCGGCTACAGGGCGCATTCACACCTCGTACCATCAGGCGGTCACCGCAACCGGACGTTTGTCCTCTAGCGACCCAAACCTGCAAAACATTCCGATTCGTACCGAAGAGGGGCGTCGTATTCGCCAAGCCTTTATTGCAGAAGAGGGCTTCAGCATTGTCGCGGCCGATTACTCGCAAATTGAGCTGCGCATTATGGCGCATCTGTCGGGCGACAAAGGGTTATTAACCGCCTTTCAGCAGGATCAAGATGTTCACCGCGCCACCGCTGCCGAGGTGTTCGGTTGCACCGTCGATGAGGTTAGCTCAGATCAACGCCGCAGCGCCAAAGCGATCAACTTCGGCCTGATCTACGGCATGTCCGCCTTTGGTTTAGCCAAGCAACTGAATATCGGCCAAGCCCAAGCCAAAATCTATATTGAGCGCTACTTCGACCGTTACCCCGGTGTACGCCGTTATATGGATGAGATTCGGGTCAGCGCCAAAGAGCTGGGCTATGTGGAAACGCTGTTTGGTCGCAGACTGTACCTACCTGAGATCAATGCTCGTAATGGAGCCATGCGCCAAGCCGCAGAGCGCACCGCGATTAACGCCCCAATGCAAGGCACCGCAGCAGATATTATCAAGCGCGCCATGATCCATGTGAATCAATGGTTAATAGAAGGCCAAGACCCCGCCTGCCAGAATGTGAAAATGATCATGCAGGTACACGATGAATTGGTGTTTGAAGTGCCCAATGCACAGGTTGAAGCCTTTAAATTGGCCTTAAAGCCTTATATGGAAAATGCCGCAGCGTTAGACGTGCCACTGCTGGTTGAAACCGGATCAGGTGCCAACTGGGATCAGGCCCATTAAATAAAAGACGTGCTGTATCGCTACAAACAAGCGCCCCTCTGAGTAACCTCAAAGGGGCGTTTTTATTACTTGAATTCAAGCGGTACAATAATAAGCCTGATGAAAAATAAGGTTAAGCTAGGGTATGATGCTTAACCTCTGTGAGGTTACCAAGCTCACTCATAATAAAAAAATCTTGGCTTTTGGTTCGTTAAAGTCCTGCGATACTCAAGAGACCGAAGAGATAAAAAGGCGTTTCTATGTTCAGCCGTTTGTCCTTGCGTCAAAAACTACTCATCATCCCTGCGTTAGGCTTTATTGTGACCGCAGTGGTGATTGTGATTATGTTGTTTCTGCTGAACAAGCAGCAATCTTTGGCTCAACATATCACCACCCACGATATTGGCAGCATCAACCGCTACACCAGCTTACTGTCTGACTTTTCCCGTAATCACGTCGCGCTTTATGAGCTATTGACTCAGCATAAAGATAATTTAAGTTCAGAGGCGCTTTCTGAGCTAGGTCATGCACGTTTGACCATCTCTCGCCAAATCGTTAACAATCTTGATGGTCAATATGACCATGATCATCACCGCCAATACTCAAAAATAGAGCTGTATGAGCAGGTCAATCAGCTAAAACTGCAAGCGGAGTCTTATATTGATGTGATGAGTACTGCGCTAGAGTTTGTCAGCAATAATCGACAACTAGAAGCGAACCAACTGTTGTCTGAGGCCAATCGCCGCTTTATGGAAAGCCACAAGCTTTTCATCCTCCTGCTGGAGGCAATGGGAAAAAGCTCGCAGGAAGAAATCAATATTCAGATCAAACTATTCGAGCAAAATATTCTTGCTACGACTTTATTAGTGTTAGTTGCTCTATTGATGTTGTTAGCCTTCAGCTCTAGACAGTCTGGAGAGTTTGCTCGGCATCTGCATGAGATGATCGAAGCCATGAAGGCGCTGGCTAATGGTAACATCAATATTAAGCGTCCCAGAGCTTGGTATAACACTCTTGAGTTAGAGCAGCTATCTGATGCCATTAACTGCTTTCAAACCAGCCTAAAGCAGCTTGACCAAAGTCAGCAAAAAATAGCCCAACAAAACCAGCAACTAAACGAAGAAATTAGTCAGAAAGTAAATGCTGAAGCAGAGCTGACCAACGCCCTAGACGCCCTGCAACTTTCTAATGATGCACTAGAAGGCAGAGTGCAGGAGCGCACCGCACGCTTGGCCAAAATGAACGAAGACCTCCTGCTTGAAATTGACCAGCGCAGTAAAGCTGAAAAGCAACTGCAACTGTTCAAAATGGCGGTATTCAACACCAGTGAAGCGGTGATTATTACTGACTCTAATGCCCGTATTTTAGAAGTTAACCCCGCTTACTGTCGGATTACAGGTTTCAATCGTCAAGAAGTGCTAGGGCAAAACCCTAATATCACTCGCTCTGATCGACATCCTGCAAGCTTCTATCAAGAGATGTGGCAAAGCCTATCGAAAAATGGTCAGTGGAGTGGCGAAATATGGGATCGTCGCAAAAATGGCGAAGTTTTCCCTAAATGGCTTACCATCAACGCCGTGCAAAGCGGTCTAGCACGGGAGTTTGATGAAAACTATACCTTCTACGTTGGTGTGTTTATGGATATCAGCAGCATGAAGCAAGCTGAGCAACAACTAGAGAAGTTAGCTTACTATGACCCGCTGACCAACCTGCCTAATCGAGTGCTCTTTCATGACCGCTTAGAACAAGAGTTAAGAACCGCTGCCAGTGAACATAGTCGCTTTGGTTTGCTGTACCTTGATCTTGATCGCTTTAAATATGTGAATGACACCCTCGGCCACTCTGTGGGCGATCAACTTTTGGTTGAGGTGGGGCGTCGCATCAAAAGCTGTATTCGTGAACCTGATACCGTCGCTCGCATCAGTGGTGATGAATTTACGATTATTATTCGTAGCGTGCATGAGATTCATGATTTAGAAACTGTTGCAGGCAAAATTATTGAACAGATCGAGCAAGCCGTCATTATCGGTGAGCGAGAGGTGTACGTGGGAGCGAGTATCGGTATTAGCTTGTATCCTGAACATGGCAGCTCCTCTGAGACACTGAAAAAACATGCTGATATCGCCATGTACCAGGCCAAAGAGGCTGGGCGTGGGCGCTATAAGCTCTTTGATTATAAAATGACCGATCTGAATGTTGACCGTATGGCGCTCACCACACAGCTTAAGCTTGCGGTCACTCGACAAGAGTTTGTTTTACACTATCAACCTATTATCGAAATTGAATCCCATGCCATTGTTGCAGTAGAAGCCCTTGTGCGCTGGCAACCTGAAAACCATGCTTTGATCTATCCCAATGACTTTATCGAGCATGCAGAAGAAACGGGCTTAATTCATCAAATTGGTACATGGGTGCTAGAAGCAGCCTGTCAGCAAGGTGCTCAATGGAATCAAACCCTTAAGTACCCGCTGGCGATTGCCGTTAATCTATCTGCGGTGCAGTTTGAGAATGACCAGTTAGCGGTGCAAATAGCCGATGTTCTGCAACGCACGGGCTTAAGGCCTGAGTTACTACACGTTGAGATCACCGAAACCACGGTAATGAAACACCCTGAGCGCACCGAAACTATTCTGCGGGATATTGCTGCGCTTGGTGTTGCGATTTCTATTGATGACTTTGGGGCGGGCTATTCATCACTTAGCTATTTGATGCGTTTCACCGCTAATAAGCTGAAAATAGATCGCGCTTTTACACAGCAATTAACTGAACGCCGCAATGATCAAATTATCCCAACGGCCATTATCAACTTAGCCCGTAGTTTGAATTTACAAACCGTAGCTGAGGGGGTTGAAACCGTCTTCCAGCTTAATATGCTGCACGATAAAGGCTGCCAATATGCACAGGGTTATCTGTTCAGCAAACCACTTCCAGTCGATGAGCTAGAACCATTGCTAGTTAAGCATGTGCTGTTGGAGGATGTTAGAGGATTGCACCTTTGAATTTTTTCAGTGCTTAAGAGTCTATAAACCAACAACGCAACTTTCGATAAGCGGTAAGGAGATAAAAACATGTTAAAAAAGCTGAGTGCCTTCGCTATCGCCAGCATCGTCAGTGTTTCAGCTCAAGCCGATGCCGAAGCTTTAAAAGAAAAAGCGCAAGCGCTACTGGATGAATCTGCTGAATTGTTAACAGAGGCCAGTGGTGACTGGGGGCAAAGCCTTAAAGCCTTTGGCAGTAGCCTATGGTCGAAAGGTGAAGATGCCGCAAAAATTGCACAGCAAGAGTTGGAAAAAGCCCAACAATACTTGAAAGAGAAACAAGCTGAACAACAAGCTGAGCCTGAAACAGAAGATAAGAAAAAGCCAGAAACACTCGCCCTTTAACCCTATAAGCAACCTTATTGCGCCTAAACGGAATAATGAACCTTAGTCCCGTTTAGGCCACCATAGCCGCAAAATCTTCAAGTTCCCCAGTAAAAGACTCAACCATACTCAAAACTAGCAACGGAGATAGATAGCAACTACTCTCTACTCTTTGTCTTCCTTCACGCACTGATACTCATCGTTTCTAAGGAGGTTCAGATGCGCCTTATTTTATTATTCAGTAGCTGGTTGCTACTTAGCGCCTGCGCCCATCAAGCCTCTCAGCATCAGGCTGCACCAGCTTATGCTACAACGGAAGAGTATCAGGCTGTTGCCCAAAATCCTGAGTTGGGTGCACTAAGACAGATTGCAGACACAGGTAATCGGCAGGCGATGCTAGAGCTGGCACATCATTATCAGCGTAATAAAACGATTCAAGGCAGTGCGGCCTTATCTTTGATGTGGTTGCGTAAAGCCGCAGATGCAGGTTTAGCCGATGCAATGTATGAGCTTGCTCGCGTGTTTGACTACGGCCAAGTGGTCCCTGAAGACAATCAGCAGGCTTTAGCTTGGTATCAAAGCGCTTCTGCGGCAGGCCATGTTTCTGCCACGGTTAATTTAGGCGTAATGTATGACACTGGCGAAGGCGTTGCGGAGGATAACCAAAAGGCATTTAACTATTATCTACAAGCGGCACAGCAGCAAGATTCTGATGCGCAATACAATCTTGCATTGCTCTATGAAAATGGTGAAGGCGTTGAGATGGACTCAAAGCAGGCCGCCTACTGGTATCGCTTAGCAGCAGAGCAAGGGGACTTGAATGCGATGGTAAACTTGGGGCGCTTATATCATCTAGGAGAGGGAGTTGAGGCGGATGAGAACCAAGCTCGCTATTGGTTTACTCGTGCAGCGAAAGCAGGCGAGCCCAGCGCCCAGTTTAATCTTGCAGGGCTTTATTTTAATCCACAAAATCAAATGCCTGACTATATTCAAGCGGCTCGCTGGTTTAAGCAGGCTGCCCATGGTGGTGTAAAGCCCGCAATGTGGCAGCTCGCTAATATGTATCGCTTAGGCTACGGCGTAGAGCAAGACCCGCGCAAAGCCTTTCGCTGGACACACAAAGCGGCTTACTCTGGCATTGCACCAGCTCAGTTTCAACTGGGTTTGATGTTTCTTCAGGGAGAGGGCACACCCATCAGTCGTAAGCTGGGCATTTTTTGGGTCGCTCAAGCTGCTAGGCAGGGTTACCCCAATGCCCAGCAATACTTTCAGCAGCTAATATCTGTTGATAGTGCCAGCAATATCAGCATGTAATGCTTGGTTTAATTAGCGCGCTAAGGTTTTAATCATGCCTGTGATGGCGCTCAATTGAGGGTTGTCACGGGCGTAAAAGTGACCTTTTTCATATCCCCACCAATCCCAACAACCCTGTGGATTCACTAAGCTTTTACTGGCCTGTGGATATAGTAAAACAATGCCGTTGCTATCTGCCCAGCGTTTGTAACCACTTTGCTCAATAAAAACAGTTTTCAGTGTTTCGCTGCTTTGGCCGCAGCCATGTAAGACTACATGTAGTTGGCACTCACGAGCGCCTGAGCTGCATTGGCTGGGTAGGTAAAGGTAACCACGATCTAACATGCCTTTACCTTCATAATATTTACGCTGATCAAACTCAATCAGCTGCCCTGTGCTGCTATCACTGGGCGCTTGTAGTTGGCCAAATAACACACGCAAAGCCTCTGCTGCACCATCAAAGTGACAGTTTTGAAAATAAGGCGCAGCCTCAGAACCACAGGCTTGTGTACTTAACACCGAAGGGAAAGCATGTCCTGCCTGCGGCATCGCAGTAATTCGAATGTTATAAGACGCCACTATTGTTTGGTAAAAGTTAATTAAACTCTCAGATACCGCAGGCTTTAGCACATCATCTTTTTGTCCATAAAAAATATATACAGGGTCGTCCACCAGCAATGCAGGATCACCAATCTCTTTTTTACGGCTCGCACGATGCAGCATCGCCATACGATCATCAATATCTGCAATAGGAAAGCGAGTTTGCATGCAGGACATCAGTGCGTGGCTTAAACCTTTCATTGCGCAACCCCAAGGGCCTGCGGAAAAAATAGCGGCCCCTTCAATGAGCTCTGGATAAGCCAAATGCAGTTGGTTAGCAAGATAACCACCAGAAGAAAAGCCTGACACTGTAACGCGGCTTTGATGAAGACTAGTGAGTGCTTGTAGGGCAGGTAAGTGATTACTAGTCTCTGGCTGACTGCACCCTATTACAGAGAGTAAGAAAACAACGGGCAGTAAAAACACGAGTTTTTGTAAGGAGAAGCGGTACATGATCCAACCTAAGTCACTCATTCAGTCGGCGTACCTTAACCAAAATCAGCACAAAAGCCTATTCGGCCTTATGCTAAATGACTGTTAGGTCATGCATTAACTTGTCAGTAGCAGTCTATTTTTTTGAGTACAGACACTCAAAAGCTGTAATGACAAGTTATCCACTTTGATTCAGGGCTTAGCAACAGAGTTATCCACAGGTAAGCCGCTAATAAATTCAGTGCTATTCGTGCTCAGGCTCTTTGTAAGCGTCCCTAATCTCAAGAATAGCATCTAGGTTATCCATAAATGCAGCCACAACGGCGGGGTCAAAATGTTTGCCGTTGTTTTCATTGATCAGGGCTAAAGCATCTTCAATCGACCACGCTTTCTTATAAGGACGTGTCGAGGTTAACGCATCAAAAACATCGGCTATGGCACAAATACGACCAACAAGAGGAATCTCCTCTCCTTTCAAGCCATTAGGATAACCAGAGCCATCCCATTTTTCATGATGGGTGAGTGCAATTTCCCGCGCCATACTCAGTAAGTCAGAGCTTTCACCTTCTAAAATATCAGCGCCAATTTGTGCATGTTGTTGCATTAACAGCCACTCTTCAGGTTCAAACTTGCCAGGCTTTAATAGCACCTTGTCTGGAATACCAATTTTGCCAATATCGTGCATTGGGCTAGCATTTAATAAAAGTTCGCATTCTGCTTCATTCATGCCCATTGCAGCACCTAGCAAACGTGAGGTTTTACTCATGCGTACAATGTGTAAGCCTGTTTCGTTATCACGGTACTCCGCAGCACGTCCGAGTCGACGCACAATTTGCAGGCGAGTTTCATTTAACTCATGGGTGCGATCCTGCACTTTTTGTTCTAAAGAGAGGTTAAGCTTTTCCAGCTCTTGGCGGTACAGCGTGCTTTCTAGCAAATTGCTCACACGGTGTAGTAGTTCATTGCGTTCAAAGGGCTTGGTGACATAATCCCGAGCACCCAGCTCTAAAGCCTGTGTTCGAAACTCTTGCGCACTTTGTGCCGTTAGCACCAACACCTGAGGCGTAGGATTAAAACGCTGCCTTAACGCTGTCATAACAGCAAAGCCATCCATGTGCGGCATATTAAGGTCTAGCAGTATAAGGTCATGTTGACCTTGTTCATAAAGGTCACAAACTTGGCGAGAGTCTAAGGTCGATTCAATATTTTGATAACCTGCCTTCGCCAAAGTCCGCTCTAATAGCTTAACGTTGACAGGCTCGTCATCCACTACCAAAAGTCGTGCTGAAAAAATATCTATTCCTGACCCTGCCATCTCTTTAAATTCCTATTGTTAAGATAAAAACGTGTATTAAGTTAAGCCAGCCATTGATCGATACAACGTAAAAAAACTTGGACATCAATCGGCTTAGTCATATATTCCGAAAAGCCTGCTGCAATGGCTTTCTCAATCACTTCCGGCATTGCATCTGCGGTTAGCGCAATCACAGGAATATTCGCAGTTTCACTGCTACATTTCAGTAGTTCTAATAGCTCAAAACCGTTCATGTCAGGTAAGCCCATATCTAACAAAATCAGTTCTGGCTGTTCTCCTGATGCCAACTCTAAGCCATGCAGTGCAGTACCTGCACACAACAACTTAACATTAGTGCGATGATGTAAGGCTTGTTCGATCAGCTTTTGATTGGTTTTGTTATCTTCAATATAAAGTATTGTGCTGAGCTTTGGCGATACAGATGTTTGTTCGTATAAAAAGTCATCATCTTCATCTAAATCAGTTCCGATAGAGGTAGTATCAAATGCCTGAGGTAGATCAATCCAGAACGTACTGCCTTGACCAAGTTGACTAGTAAAGTTTAGCTCACTGTTCATGTTTTCAGCCAGTTTACGACTGATCACTAAGCCAATTCCTGTTCCCTCAATGTGAGATGCCTCAGCACCTAGTCGATGGAAAGGCTGGAATAGCTCTTTTTGATACTCAGCACTAATACCTTCACCGTCATCTTGCACGGCAATTCGCACACGGCCATATTCTGGATTAGAAAATAGTATCCTAATCGTACCAGCCTCTTTGCCGTACTTAATAGCGTTTGAGATCAAATTGAGTAGAATCTGTTTTAAACGGGTGCGATCAGCTTTAACCAAAAAATTTTCAGCTTGAGCTAGGTCGCACTCTATTTGTACTTGGCGCTTAGCCGCTAACGGTTGCGAGAGAGACAAACAATCGCGCAGTACCATATCTACACTGAAAGACTCAATTTTAAGATCAATTCGACCCGCTTCGATCTTGGCTAGGTCTAGAACTTCATTGATTAACTCTAATAAATGTAGCCCTGCTTGCGTGATTTCACTGACACTCTCTTGCTGCTCATCATCAAGCTCCTCTAGCTCTAACAGCTGGCTAAAACCCAGAATGGCATTCAGTGGCGTGCGCAGCTCATGACTCATGCTGGATAGGAACTGAGATTTTGCAAGATTGGCGTGTTCGGCATCTTCTTTCGCAAGAATTAACGCTTGTTCTGTTTGTCGACGAGAAACCCCAAGCGCCAGTACATTACAAATGCGCTTAAGTTGCTCATCATCTTGCTTATTCTGCACATCAAAAGCACGCAAACATACCGTGAGCGCACCAACAAGCTGGCTGTCTAACAATAGAGGTAACAGATAATGGCTATGGGGTTGCACGCCACTACAATGTTGGCAGCTGTTTAAATGCTGTGCTTGAGGTTTGCTCTCTAAAGCGCGCAGTCGTGATAATAAATCCGCATGATTAGAGAGATCAGAAGTCCCTGAAAAATTCAATTCAGCCATTAACTGCCAACTGGGGCTCTTATCATTAGGCGCGATATGCACAGATGCGATAGGCATCAACCAAGGCAAAGATTCTAGTAAAATCTCTAATGTGCGCTGTAAATAGTGCTTGGTTGAGCTGGATTGTAGCGTTAAATGAAATAGCTGGCTGATTAACTGATCTTGCAACGCAGCTCTACGAATTTCTGCTTGCTGCGTCTTAATCTCTGTCAGGTCAATAAATGCAGCAACATAATGGGTTGTGGCACCTTCATCATTTTTTACAGCCGTAATGGTGACCCATTCAGGGTAAATTTCACCATTTTTGCGTTTGTTCCATATTTCGCCTTCCCAGCGTCCACGCTCGTGAATTGATGCCCACATAGCTAAATAGAACTGCTGATTTTGACGACCAGAGTGCAACACACGGAAGGTTTTACCGACAATCTCTTCAGGTTGATAACCCGTAATTTCACAAAAAGCGGCATTCATTTCTAAAATGATGCCGTCATAATTTGCAATCACAATACCTTCATGAGACTCAAAGGCGGTGGCGAGCAGGCGCAGCTTTTCTTCATCGTTTTTACGGGTAGTAATGTCGTGATAGGTGCCTAAAATTCCAGTGGTTTTACCCTCATTATCACGTATTGCTATCTTATGTCCTTGTACCCACAGTACTTTCTTACCTATGGTCAAAGACTCTTCGTAATCAATACTTTGTACATCCCCCGCTAATAACTGCAAGTCCTGCTGTGTTAGCTGAACCCTATTGTCTTCAGCCCAAGGCATTTGCGACAGCGTTAAGCCCTGTAACTGATCTAATGACTCAATCCCTACATCTTGTAAGAAGGCTTGGTTAGCTCCTACGTACTCTAGCTGCGTATTTTTCCAAAAAACGCGGGTGGGAATATTGTCCATCACCAGCTGCATGATTTGAGCGTTAGAAATTACAGTTTGGGTTCTACTTTGTACATCAGATCGCTTCTCGGTCGTGTTGGTCGCCAACTTATGCACAAATATTTCGCACCAATGACGACTTAGCTCAGGCTCAGGTGTGCTATCACTGATCAATATATAGCCTAGGTTCAATGGTACGCAATGCAGCTCACCCACCTTGTAGCTAGATAACTCTTTGGGCTTATCGGCCAATAATTCAGGTAATTGTTCACTAAGATCTTGGGCATGCTCCGACGCATACACACAACGGCCCGATAGATGATACAAACACAGAGTGCGCGCTTGCCAATGCCGCGCAATTAGCCCCATGCTGGCTTGCACCAATGAGGCGGTCTCTGTATGTGTAAAACCAAGGGCATAAAGCTGTTCTGCAAAAGCCTGTTCGGAGATAGGGATCATGCCAATATGAGCTTCTTTTTGATTAATAAAGTTAGAGTATACCCAAACTCACCACATCACTGTGTAAGCAAGACCGAGTATCAGCCAAGAATCAACTAATGCTGACATCAGTATAGAGTGAATTATGGTATAACAAACCCTTTGATACATGCAGGGGGTTAATCAATAGAACATTCTAAAGTATCGGCATTGCAGTATAAAAAATAAAAAAGACTTGAAGATAGCTTCGTAGATGTAGCAGAACTAAGTCCATGAGCTTCACTAGACAAGAGTCGAATAACCCCATAGAATGCCGTCTCTGTTGCCCGCTCGTAGCTCAGCTGGATAGAGTACCGCCCTCCGAAGGCGGTGGTCGCGCGTTCGAATCGCGCCGAGCGGGCCATTTTCTCCCCCATAAGACAACCATCCCAGCGTTTACCCATTCTACCAATACTTTCTATCAAGCGTTTATTTTCAGTCCCTCGCAATATGCGTACCCCATTGGCCAGTGTTACGGATCTGATGGATGATGCAAAGCGTAGTTCGGTATTGTCTCTTTCATGATTTATGCGAAGGCCTCATACTAAATAGGAACCAAGTAAGCCCCAATCTGAAATATACGTACTTAAGCAACCGCCAATGAAAAGCAACTCATCAATAATTTCCCAGCACGGATTGCAATAATCCGCAATATACTGCCGCTTAACAGCCCAGTTCATTACAATTTATCTAGTCAAACCACCCTAATAGAGTGCTTCCTAAGCTATGATAGCCATAAGCTGGTTTTACCACTCGCTAGGAGCATTTTATGTTGGTTGATCCCTTTTTAAGCGCCGCATTACGACAGCAGTTACTCAATCATCAGGGGTTATCTAAGCAATTGCTGCAAAAGCAGCACAGTTATTTAAACTTTTATGGTTTAAGCAGGCTGTTGGCTTTGGCTGATTATGAGCTTTCTTGTTTGCGCTCTGGTCAGTATGAGGTGGTATATCAGTATTGGCGTCCCAAACAGGATTTTTTAAAAGGTAGCTTCTATCTTTGTCATGGCTATTATGACCATGTTGGTTTGTATGGTCATTTGATGAGCACGCTACTAGAGGCGGGCTATGCCGTGATTGCTTTTGACTTACCGGGGCATGGTTTGTCTTCTGGCGCTAGAGCATCCATTATCAGTTTTGATGATTACACTCAGGCGCTTTGGCAGGTGGTTCAGCAAACAGAGGCTAAGGTGCCTAAGCCGCTACATTTAATCGGCCAAAGTACGGGCGGGGCGGTGGTGATTGACTGGTGGTTGCGTAGCGGATTTGCAGAGCAGGTGCCTATCGCTTGTAGTGTGTTACTTGCGCCCTTGGTAAAACCCCTGCATTGGCAGCGTGCTTTGCTGAGCTATCATTTATTATCGCCTTTTCTAACCCGCTTAAAGCGCAAATTCTCTTGTAATAGCCATAATGAGAATTTCTTGCAGTTTTTGCCCTCTGACCCACTACAGGCGCGGTACTTAATGGTGAACTGGGTGAATGCGCTCAAACTTTGGATTCCTGAAATTGAGCAGGCAGACCCTATTTCAACCCCTGTTTTAATTCTACAAGGAGAGGGTGATCACACTGTAGACTGGCGTTATAACACGGCATTACTTAAAGAAAAGTTTCCTGATGCCACTGTCGAATTTTTTCCTGAAGCAAGACATCATCTGGTGAATGAATCGGTTATGATTCGTACCCAATGGCAGCGCAAGCTACAGTTGTTTTTGCAGCGCTTTGCCGAGTCGACATAAAGAAAAGGATCTCATTGTTGTTAGCATCGGTTTCTTCTCAAATTAAGTACTTTGTTCTAGCGGCACTATTGTTTGCCTTAGCGGGCTGCACCACTTATGGCGAAACAGTACAAACAGTTCTCGATGATGCACGAGCAGGCAACTATGCTGTTGCTGATGAGATTGCTCAACAAAGTTTATCCCCCATTGGCAAAGATCAACTGCTTTACTATTTAGAGCGCGGCATGATCGCTCATCTTGATGGCCGTTATCAGGACAGTAATACCCTTCTAGAGCAGGCTTATTTTATTGCTGATTCACAATATCAAACCGAGCTTAAAGATTGGCTGGCAACAGCGATGACTCACCCCGGTAATGCGGCTTATAAAGGCCAGTTATACGAACGTAGCTTTTTGCATTACACCAAAATGCTTAACTATTTGATGTTGGCTCAGCAGAGTGATAACGCAATAGATCAAGCGAAGCTATTGGATGGTGCCCGTGTTGAAAATCGACGTATTCAGCTGCTATTAGATTCAAACGTCTTAAAAACAGGTGATTATGATGATGCTAAGAATGGCCAAGAAAAGCTGTTTACACAGTTTGGTAAAATCTTTCGTGAGTTAAATGGTGAGCTTTACGACCCTGCGGATCTAGTATTTAGGGATCAAGCCTTTGCCCATTACATGATGGGGGCGATGTATGAACAATATGGTGAGTTGGATAACGCCCGTATCAGCTATCAGCGGGCCGCTGAGTTATATGAAAAGGGTTATGCCCAGCAGTATAAACTTGATCCGGAGATGACTCGGCAAGCATGGCGCGACACTGTGCGGGTGATGCAAAAGGCAGGGGGATATCAAGATCGCTGGCCTCAATTGGTTAAAACAAAAGCATTGCTAAAAGAGGGCGAGCTTGAACAGCTTTATCAAAAAGATCAGGCGGAGTTACTGGTGGTGCAACATGTTGATTTATCGCCCCAGCGTAAAGTGTTGAATATGCACTTAATGATTAATGAGCGCAGTCGGCAAATTGTGGTACGCCCAGTGCCTATCGGCTCTCGACAAGAGCAGCGTGAGCAAGCTGCTTGGTTCTATATTTTATATGCCGATAAAGGCATTTATAACTTAGTGAGAGATTTTTCTGACGGTTCAATTTTGAATTCAGAAGGCTTGCTGTTTAATAGCCATGCTACCACGCTGGAACCTGTATGGTCGCTGGTAGAAGAAACTGGGCTGGATCAGATTTTGGGCAATGGTGGTGTACGTGTTGCCGTGCCTTACTACCCGATACCTTATGAGCCGATGAAAACGGTTGGGTTAAATTTATCCACAACCACTACGGATAAAACCACTGCGCAGCAGAAAAGCTACCCCATGATAAAAGCAGATTCAGTGGCTATGCTCGGCTTATTACAGCAAGTTATTGATGCTCAGAATGACCTAAATAACGCAATGGCACGGGAAACGCTACGTAATATGCTGACGATGAAAGCCTTAAAAAATTTGGGAGGCTTGGGTATTTTAGGCAGTAAATTAATCACGGCCAGTACCACTAATGCGGACACCCGTAGTTGGTTATTGTTGCCACACCATATTCGTATTCAGCGTTTGCAGTTACCTGCGGGCACCCATCGGCTGGTTTTGAGTAGCGAAAGCCAAAATGGCCAAACAGTTCAACAAACAGAAACCGTTACATTGGCGGCAGGTGAGCTAAAAATCTTGAACTTACGTACATTTGTCCCTGCGCCACCCACTAAAAAACAGTAGTTTTAAAATAGAATTCCAATCAAAGGAGCTTGAATATGCAGCCGATCATGAAACTGAGTGCAGCACTGCTAATAGGTGGTGCCATTGCATTAGCAGGTTGTAGCAGTAAACCTACGGTACAGCGTGTGGATGCCAATCAAGAGATTGCACTGACCGACCGTTGGAATGATGAGGATTCGCGTTTGGTTGCCCAAGAGATGATGCAGGATATGCTGACTTTCCCTTGGATCAGCCGTTTCAAAATGGACAGCGATGATGATCGCCGCCCTACGGTAATTATCCAGTTGATACGTAATAAAACTGACGAACATATTCCAACGGAAACCTTTATCAACGACATTAAGCGCGAGCTGATTCGTTCAGGCAATGTTGATTTTGTGGTCAGTGGTGACGAGCGTAATCAACTGCGCGAAGAGCGTAAAGATCAAGAGTTGAATGCAGCCACAGGCACCCAAGCGGCTATGGGTCAAGAAAGCGGTGCCAACTTTGCCCTATCTGGCACCATTAATGCCTTTGTTGATCAGTTAGATGATACCCGTGTGAAGAGCTACCAAGTAGACCTCAAGCTGATCAACATGACCTCTAACCGTGAAGTTTGGAATGGTCAGAAGAAAATCAAAAAACTGATGACCCGTTAGAATAATATTGAGATCTATAACTGAGGGAGTGTGTGGGTGAAACAGCACGGATACATTAAGCGCTTGAGTACATCTGTCAGAAGCTTGGCACTGGCTTTAATGTTGGTCAGCTTGATAGCAGGCTGTTCAGGAACCGAGCCAAAACCCATAGTGACACCCCCAGAATGGGTTGATGTGCTACCAGAACAGAAAGGCTACCTTTTTGGTTTAGGTAGCGCTGACAAAAGTACCAGTGACTCAGACCAACTTGAATTAGCCCGTGAGCGCGCCCGTGCCGATCTGATTAAACAGCTACAAGTGACGGTGAGTAGTGACTTTAGTTCACAAAGTCGCTTAGAGATGACAGATGGTCGTAATACGGGCTTTGTCGAAGTGGTAAACGACAAAGTGCGCAGCCGTATTCCTGATATCAGCTTGCCCGGTATTGGTTGGCAAACCAGTTGGCAGCATCCCGAAACGGGTACTCTATATGTGCTGGCGCGTTTGAACCGTCGAGCGGCCGTAGCACAGCTCTCTGAGCAACTCTCCAGTTTAGATCTAGAGCTGTCTGAATTGAGACTGCCTCAAACAGGCTCTCGTCTAGAGCGCGTACGTGAAGCCCTGCCCATGATGGCGTTGTTCGCCAAACGAGATAAGCTGGTACAGCAGCTTAGCTTTGTAGCAGAGTCTGGCGCATTTAATCGTCTGGCAGATGAAGAGGTACGTCAACTACGTAGAGAGATCAGTCGCTTAATCTCATCATTGCAGATCAGCTTAACAGCGGGTGATCTTGGCGCACGGGCCTTAGAGGCTTCTCTTGCAGAAGAACTGACAAAGCTAGGTGTGCAGCTAGTACCCGCAGCAAACAGTGATACGGATCTGCGTTTAAGCTATACCTTAAGCCTCAGCCGTACCGATAAAAACCGAACGTTCTACGTTTTCGCACGTTCAGCAGTACAAATCAAAGACAATCAGAACCATACCTTGCGAGCTTTCGAACGAGAGAGCAAAGGAGTGTCCAGCTTACCTGACCGTGCACAACAGCAAGCAGTGCAGCAGCTGGGCTTAACATTGGCAAAAGAGATTGTGAATGCGTTTTTTTATTAGGTCTGATTAATAATGTCCGGTCACAATAAAAATGCCCCTTTAGGGGCGTTTTTATTGCACAGGCTTTTATAAACTTTTCCTAGCTTACTTTGTTCAATCTCTTGTCCGACAACGCTCTGCTGGGAATAGCAGTTGCTTCATCAAATAGGCCTTGAAGTCTTCTGCATAGGGCTGTGTTTTCAGCGCCTCTTCCATGCAGCGCATCCATGCATCACGTTCAGCAATGCCAATATCTAAATGGGCATGGGCTTGCGGAATTGAAATAGGGCCATATTTTTCACGGAATAGTTTTGGTCCACCTAACCAACCACATAGGAAACGAGTAAGTTTATCAGCCGATACGGTTAAATCTGGATCGTGCATCTCTCGAATGCGTTTGGCTTCTGGTAGGCTGTCCATCGCTTGATAGAAAGCATCAACTAGCTTTCGAATACCCTCTTCACCGCCAGCGGCTTGGAAAGAGGCATCTTCAGTGCCGTAAGGTCGAAAACTGTTTTCTTCACTCATAGTTAATCCTGTTGCACGGTTAAGCCGCTATTTTCAGTATTGGCTACTGCTGGTTCAATTTTGCCTGTTGCTGGGTTGAACGGTATTGAACCTTGAGCCAACCAGTAGAGTTTTTCTTCACGCCTTAATTGTTTAAAAGCGTACTCTGCCTTTGAGGCTAGGCTACGATTAATAAACGGCTGCTGATGTTTCAGTACGATATGCTTTCGGCCACGTAAAAAGCGTGCGCCCTTTTTACCTGCTTGGTGTTCGGCTAAACGCCGTTCAACATCTGTGCTGATACCGGTGTATAAACGGCCGCCATCGGTTTCAATCACGTAGAGAAACCAATCAGCCACCCGCTTTTTTCACCTTAAACCCTTTTTCAGAGAGCAGGGTGACCAGCAAATCACGTTGATCACCTTGAATCTCAATCACATGATCTTTTACCGCTCCCCCTGTCCCACAGCGGGCTTTTAATGCTTTAGCAAGATCTTTTAACTCGCTGGGGGTGACAGGTACGCCTGTTATCAGGGTGACCCCTTTACCTTTTCGCCCTTTGGTTTCTCGGCTAACTCGTACAATGCCGTCACCTGCTGGGATACAGTCATCTGCTTGTTTGCAGGTACAAGCATCAATCGGCTGCTCGCAATCAGGGCAGAGCCGCCCTGTTTCGGTTGAATAAACCAAACCTCTTAGCTTTTCAAATGACATGACAGCTCCATATTATTTGACTACGTTGGTGGTCGTTAATTGCTCGCAGGGTTATTCCGCTGCGCTTAAGCCTAAACAGCTGATGCCGTCGTTAGCCGCCATTAAGCGCAGTGCTTTTAAGGCTTCTTTATTTGGTTGCTTCATGGCGATAATTTGCGTCAGTACTTCGTCTTGGAAGTCACGGTCAAACTGCATCAATTCATGGTCATTTAAATAACTACGACGCTTTTTCTCATCGTCAGGCAATGTTTCGGTCGCTTCAATAAAGCCTATAATGGTTTGGCGCATTAAGCGGCTTACTCTTGTCACCTCTTCTGACAAGGTGCCCATCGCCAGTTCCATTGCTGTATGCACCGCCATTGCCGCATCAATGGCGGGATAAACGCCATACATATCGAATTCGTTGGCATCAGGGATCAGCTGTGCAATTTTTTCTATCTGTACTTCAAAGTTGATTTTGCTCTCTTTGCTCGATAGCAATTCCCAGATCAGCATTAAGCTGTTTTTCATCTGCGCCGCATCGCCCTGACCAGTGGCTTGGCAGAATAAGCTATAGTTAGGCAACATTCTTTCGGCCATTGCTGCCGCGTAAGCGGTTTGTTGCCAAGGGGCGAGTTCTTTCAGTTGTTGGAAAAAATTACTCATGGTGTCTCGGCTGTAGAGTTTTTAGGAAGCAGCCAGCCTTGAACGGGTGCTACGTCTAACCATTTAGGGTCTTGAACAGGCTGCTCTAGTAATGATTGGTCCTGATGCTTTGAACTTGGCGCTAGCCGTTCGGGGCGCTCTTGAGGCTTGTCTTGGCCTAAGCTAGGAACCCAATCGGGTGTTGATGTTTTCTCTTCGAGTCTCTCAGGTAAGCTTTTAATGCGCTCAGGCTGATAAAGCGTACGCTCATTGGCCTCTGAGTGACGTGCATTTTTACTGACCACAATCTCATGCACAATCGCTTGTAGATCCCGTAGCTGGCTATTTATTGCAGGGTTAATGCTACGCACAATAGGCTGTAGTTCGATAGCTTGGCTGCCTCCCTCTGGTTCAATGCGTTTTACAGGCGGTTGCAGCGCCATTGGCTGACTACCTTGCGCAGGCTGTAAGGGAAGTTGTGCTACTAATACGTCTGAATCTTCAGCGGACTTTTGTTGTTGGTTTGGATAGTGCTGCCCCTCTGCAATCAGGCGATTAGGTACTGAAATCAGCTTGATACCCAACTTTCTTAGCTGAGGTAAGCGTGTTTCTAGCATATCTAGCGTGACGCTATGGGGGTGGCCAATACCTACAATATGACCATGTTGTTGCGCTTTTTTGATCAACAAATCGAAGGAAGCGTTCACCGCCTCAGGTGTGCGAATGTGATCAAGAAAAATGTCTCGGCTTAGGTGCGGCACTTGGTTTTGCCGAGCAATATCTGCGGCTACTGATGCTGCTGTTGTGCGGCTGTCGACAAAGAATAGCTGCTGTTCTGTGGCAATTTGCATTAACCACTGCATTTTTTCAGCATCCTGAGTGAGTTCGCTACCCATGTGATTGTTTAAGCCTTGTACAAAGGGGATGGCCGCCAATGAGCGTTTTAGCTCAGTGGTAAACTCCTCTTTGTTCATACTAGGGGTTAGTGCACCTGGTCCCGGTTGTCGGTTCAATAGATTACTCATAGGCGCATGCAGCATGACGGTTTTACCTTGTGCGTGAGCTTCTTTGGCAAGGCGCTTGCTGTAGGGCGTATGGGGTAAAATTGCGAAGGTGACCGCTCCGGGCAGGTTTATAGCGCGTTGTCCGTTACGAAGGTTATAGCCTATATCATCAATAATAAGCGTGATGCTAGGCATGACCTTAGCTACTGTACTGGGCGGAGCGATAGAGGGCGCAGGATTAAAAGGCGGCACCTCAGGTGTGGCTTTAATGGCAGAATCAGCTACTGCGCTATGCTCGCTAAATAAAGCCAAGCATAGACAGATTGCTGAGAAGTAAGCTTTTATTTTCATTAGCTTTATTTTTGTAAAATGGCCATGCCTTTAAGCAAGCTTAAGGCTTCAAATAATTGATAGTCGGTATTGGCTAACGACTCTGTTGTACTTTTGCTATCAGATTCTGGCGTTTGTCCGCTTTCAAGGTGACCGTCTAAATCGGCCTCTTTGATTTGCAGTTTAGCTTCAATAGGTGTCAGACGCGCAGGTTTTACTTCAATGTCAGGGGTAATACCTTGAGCCTGAATTGAACGACCGGATGGCGTGTAATATAAAGCGGTGGTGAGTTTTAAACCACGGTCATTAGCCAGTGGTAATACGGTTTGTACCGAGCCTTTACCAAAGCTTTGTGTGCCCATGATGACCGCACGACGATGATCTTGTAAGGCTCCTGAAACAATTTCAGACGCAGATGCAGTACCTTCATTAATCAAAATTACAACAGGCACGCCTTGAGCTGGATTTTCCTCAGTGGCGGTGAAGCGCATCTCTGCGTTATTCAGTCGACCCTCGGTATAAACAATTAACCCTTCGCTGATAAAGGCGTTTGCTACATCTGCTGCGGCTTGTAATACCCCGCCAGGGTTGTTACGTAGATCTAGCACTAAGCCTTTAAGCTTTTTATTCGGGCTATCTTGATGCAGTTTTGTCAGTGCCTTAACCACTTCTTCGCCCGTATGGACTTGGAACTGTGTGATACGGATGTAGCCAAAGTTAGGTTCTAGCGATTTGTGCTTTACGCTGGTCACACGAATAAGGTCGCGTACTAAAGTCACTTCAAACGGCCCATCAACGCCCTCACGCACAATGGTCATACGTAGGTTGGTGTTAGGCTTTCCGCGCATCATGTCGATGGCTTTATTAAGCGGCAAACCTTTAACGGGGGTGTCATCTAACTTGATAATCAGGTCATGGGGGCGCAGCCCAGCACGGGCGGCAGGCGTATCATCAATAGGCGTGATAATTTTGATAAAGCCGTTTTCGGTGCCAACCTCTAAACCTAGGCCACCAAACTCCCCTTGAGTACTTTCTTGGAGTTCAGAAAAGTCTTCACTATCAAGGTAGGCTGAATGTGGATCTAGGCCAGATAGCATGCCGCGAATGGCATTTTGTAGCAGAGTTTTATCATCAACATCATGTACGTAGGCGCGCTTGATACGTTCAAACACTTCACCAAAGTTACGCAGTTCTTCTAAAGGCAAGTCAATGGCTTCAGCTTCATTGGCGTTAGACTCAGCCCAAGCAGGGTTTTGTAAAAAGCCCGTTAGAGCCAAGGGTAAACAAAGTTGGGCGATAGTTCCGGCCAACGGATGTTTGAACAAACGCATATGCTCTCCTTGAGCCATCACTGGCCTGTTGACCAAAGCGGAGAAAAAAACGCTCTGATCAGAAATAGTATTAACCCCGTCGACGACCAAGCCATTTAATTGGATCTTGAGTTTGGCCTTGTTGACGAATTTCAAAATATAAACTGCTACGGCTTTGACCGCCGCTTCGACCGACAGTGGCAATGCTTTCGCCTGCATGCACCCAGTCACCCTGTTCTTTCAGTAGCGCTTGGTTATGGCCGTATAAACTCATATAACCGTTGCCGTGGTCGATGATCATCAGCACCCCATAACCCCGTAGCCAGTCTGCAAACACTACGCGCCCCGAGTGAACCGCCTTAATTGGCAGACCCTCTTTTGCTCGAATTTCCATGCCATAGCGTTTCAGCTTGCCGGGAATACGCTCACTACCGTAACCATGAGCCACCAGCCCTTTTATTGGCCAAGGCAGCTTACCTTTCATTGACTTAAAAGGTTGGCTGTCTTTAGGTACTGGAATATTCACAATCGCCTGTTCGATCTCTTTTAACAGCTTTTCTAAACGTGTGCGATCTTGATTAAGAGTATTCAATTCGCTGTTTTTATCTTTGATTTCGCTGTCTAAACTGGCAAGCAGCTGTTCACGATTTTTTTGCTCTTTTTCCAGCTTGTTGCTGCGCTCTTCAAGTTTGCTGCGTAGTTCGCCAAGGGCAAAGTCTTTTTGGGTGATCTCTTTTTCAACTCGGGCTTTGTCTTTGGATATTGCAATGTACTCATCAATATGTCGGCTGCGCTGACGATTGATGTAATCGTAATAGCGCAACACCCGCGATACTTGATCTGGCTGCTGTTGGTTAAGTAATACTTTGAGGTATTCCTGTCGCCCCATGGCGTAAGCGGCACGAATCTGTTTTTCGAGATAGTCTTTTTGCTGGGCTTGTTTCTGATTCAGCTCAACCCGTTCCACTCTTAAACTTTGTAGCTGTTTTTTAAGCTTGTTGCTGGACTCGATATTCTGATGCACGTCTTTGGCAATCTTAGCGATGCTGATTTCAGACTCTTGCAGTTTTTTCTGAGTTTCAGCCTTAGCGCCTTTCACCTGATTCAGCGATTGCTCAAGGGTTTTGATTCGCCCATTCAGCTCACGTAATTGTTGGGCGGAGACTTTTTTATTTTCTTCCGCACGCGCAAATTCGCTGGGCATTAAACTTAAGCCAACAATAAGAACGCTACAGATTAGAGAGTGTTTGAGTAACAGCACAGTTAAACTTCGATCATCAATGACTCAAATTCCATTGGCGACAAAGTAAAACCTTGTCGCCCTTGACCGTAAATTAAAGCGGTAAGTAGATCAGCCAAAACTGACCAATGGCTGCCCTGTCATCTCTTCAGGCTGAGGCAGCTGCATCATTTTTAACAGGGTAGGCGCAATATCGCAAAGGCGACCTGCACTTAATTCAGCCTGTTGTTGACGTTGATGCACATAAACTAAAGGTACTGGGAAGGTAGTGTGTGCAGTTTGCACCTCACCTGATACAGGGTTGATCATCTGCTCTGCATTACCATGATCGGCGGTGATTAAGCACTCGCCACCTACTTCTAAAAGCGCTTCGGTAACGCGACCTAAGCATAGGTCTAATGCTTCAACTGCTTTTACAGCGGCGTCATATTTACCCGTGTGGCCTACCATATCGCCATTGGCATAGTTGCAAACAATCAGGTCGTAATCACCGCTTTTAATTGCTGCGACTAGCTTATCGGTCACCTCTGGCGCATTCATCTCAGGTTGTAAGTCATAAGTTGCAACCTGTGGTGAAGGGATCAGCTCACGGCTTTCCCCTTCGTACAGCGTCTCTTTACCGCCACTGAAGAAGAAGGTGACGTGGGCATATTTTTCAGTCTCTGCAATGCGTAACTGTGTTTTGCCCAACTTCGCCATATACTCGCCCAGTGTGTTTACCAAGCTGGCAGGAGGGAATGCCGTGCTGGTTTTAATATCGGCTGCGTATTCAGTCAGCATGACAAAGTCTGCCAGCTTGGGTGTAATGCTACGTTTGAAACCGTCAAACTCTGGCTCTACAAAACAGCGAGTGATTTCACGGGCGCGATCGGCGCGGAAATTCATAAAGATCAAACTGTCGCCATTTTCAACGCTGATCGCCTCACCTTCAGGACGAATACTGCTAGCCGCCACAAACTCATCGTTTTCATCACGGTTATAAGCGGCGTGCAGTGCGGTGACAGCATCGGCACAAATATGCTGCGCTTTGGCTTGTGTGAGCAGGTTGTAAGCGGCTTCAACACGCTCCCAACGATTGTCACGATCCATGGCATAGTAGCGACCAATTAAAGACGCCACAAAGCCCACGCCTAGCTTTTTCAGCAGCACATCTGTTTTCACAATAGAGTCTTCAGCGCTACGTGGCGGCATATCACGGCCATCTAAGAAACCATGTACATATACGCGTTTTGCGCCACGGTCTGCTGCCATTTGGCATAGCGCTAAGATATGGTCTTCATGACTGTGTACACCACCTGGCGACAGCAAGCCCATAATGTGAACGGCTTTTTTGTTGGCAACGGCTTTATCGATAGCCGTACAGAGCGCGGCATTGTC
Source organism: Oceanospirillum multiglobuliferum (assembly GCF_900167095.1). Lineage (GTDB taxonomy): Bacteria > Pseudomonadota > Gammaproteobacteria > Pseudomonadales > Halomonadaceae > Oceanospirillum > Oceanospirillum multiglobuliferum. Next base: position 10,909 of record NZ_FUXG01000022.1, on the reverse strand, counting down.
AAAGAAATCGCCATCGGCAATTGCTTTGGTAATACGAGTAAAGTCTTGGTATACGGTACGACCCGCACCCAAGTTCATGTGACCTACTTCAGAGTTACCCATTTGTCCTTCAGGCAAACCTACAGCCATGCCTGATGTTTCAATCAGAGCATGCGGATATTGTTGCCAAAGCTGATCCCAAACTGGTGTCTTAGCGTTGGCAATGGCATTGTTTTCGGTGGCTTCGTTGTAACCGAAACCATCAAGAATGATCAGAGCTGTAGGAGTTCGTTTTGACATGGCTGTTTGGAGTCACAATTAAATTAGGTTAATTAGGCCGAATAATTCGGTTGCCAGATCGCTTCAGGCAATACGGAATTGGCAATCATACCGCAGATTAAAGGATGCGCCCAAACCCTTTGCAGTGAATAAGTGGTGAACCAAAGGCTAAAATAGTCTAATGCGCTGCCTATTAGCAGGTTGAAACCAACCCTAAAACTGAGCTAAAAAACGGCAGTAAAAAACAGGTCAGGTTGTGTATACTAACTGGCCGAAAAAATACCAGAATTGGACGCTCATATAGTCCAATAGCGGTTGATAGGGTTAATTTTGCCACTATCAAACCTGAACGATATAAAAACGATATAAAGTTGCCGTTGTAAGTTGCCAAAATGCAATTTGATGATGGCCTTGTATTGAAATTAAGGTGACGAGGAAGCATGTTAGAACAGTTAATTGAGTTTTCGACCAATAATTGGATGCTAGTAACCGCTTTTGTGGGTTTGCTGGTGATGTGGTTGGCGTATGAGTTCAACACAGGTAATAAAGCCGTAAGCTGCCAAGAGGCAACCTTATTGGTGAACCGTGAAGACGGCGTGTTTGTCGATATCCGTGACCGCAATGAGTTCCGTAAAGGTCATATTGCTGGCGCACAGAATATCAGCTTTGCCAGCTTGAAAGAGCGTATAGGCGAGCTAAACAAATACAAAACCAAGCCTGTTATTGTGGTTTGTAAAATGGGACAAACAGCCTCTTCTGCGGTAACTCAGTTGCAACAGGCAGGCTTTGAGAATGCCCGCGTAATGCGCGGCGGTATGAGCCAGTGGCAAGGCGAAAAACTTCCTGTTGTCACCAAGTAATCACTAAGCAACCACTACGGTCTTGCAAAGTTTAATTCGTTTAAACATGAAGGTGTCTTATGCAACAAGTAACAATTTACAGCAAATCTTGGTGCCCATTTTGTGTTCGCGCAAAGAGCTTGCTGCAAGCCAAAAAAGTGGCTTTTCAAGAAATTGATGTTGAAAAAGAACCTACGCGTTTAGCCGAGATGATTCAGCAAAGTGGTCGTCGCACTGTGCCGCAAATCTGGGTAGGCGACACGCATGTGGGTGGTTGTGATGATCTGTTCGCCCTTGAATCAGCAGGGCGCTTAGACAGTTTGTTAGCAGGTTGATACTTGCCTTGGCTTGATCAGCAAGCCAGGCCAGCTAATCAGTTAAAATAAGAAGTTATGCCTGAGAGGCATGATATTGTTAAATAAAAGGAAATTCCATGAGCGAAGCACAACAGCCACAATTTGCCCTACAGCGTATTTATGTAAAAGATCTGTCTTTTGAATCACCAAATGCACCAGACACTTTTCGTCAAGATTGGGCGCCAAAGGTTAACTTAGACCTGAACTCTAACAGCCAGCAAGTGGCTGAAGACCTGTACGAAGTGGTTGTTTCTTTAACTGTTACAGTAACAAATGAAGAAAAAACCGCCTTTTTGGTTGAAGTGCAGCAAGCGGGTTTATTCTTCATTAAAGGTTTGGAAGATGCGCAACTGCACCACACACTAGGCGCCTTCTGCCCAAACGTACTGTTCCCATACGCCCGTGAAGCGATTGACAGTTTAGTGACTCGCGGCAGCTTCCCTGCTCTGATGCTTGCCCCTGTTAACTTTGATGCGCTGTATGCCGAAGCGATGCAGCGTCAATCAGAAGAAGTAGGTCACGCATAAGCACAATGGCCGCACCTCGTATCTATAGCCGTCAAGCAATGGCAGCAGGGCAAAGTCTTGAACTAGACGAAGCTGCTGCTCGCCATGTGGGTTTGGTGTTACGAATGAAAGCCGAAGAGCCGCTGATTCTATTTAATGGAGAAGGCGGCTACTTTTCAGCTCAAATCACCCAAGCCAGCAAACGTTCTGTTACGGTTCAGTTGTTAGAGTTTTTTCCTGATTCCCGTGAGTCTCCGCTCAAAGTACATCTGGCGCAATCGATCTCCAAAGGTGATCGCATGGATTATGCCGTGCAAAAGGCCACCGAGCTTGGCGTCACAGAGATCACCCCCGTTTACAGTGAACATGGCGACGTGCGCTTAAAGGGCGAACGTGCCGAGAAGAAGCAGCAGCACTGGCAGCAAATCGCCATAAGTGCCTGTGAACAGTGTCAACGCAATACAGTGCCAGTGATTCATCCTGCTATTAGTTTGCAAGACTGGTTGGCGCAAACTGAGGCCGATTTAAAACTGGTACTGCACCATCGCACCGAACAGCGTCTAGAAGGTTATGCCCAACCAGAAACTGTTGCATTGTTGATTGGCCCTGAAGGCGGCTTATCCGCCAGCGAGATTACTCAGGCAGAGCAGCATCAGTTTAAAGCACTAGCCCTTGGACCTAGGGTACTACGCACTGAAACTGCGCCCGTGGTGGCCTTAAGTGTGTTGAATTACTGCTGGGGCGACTTTTGACCCCTTCAGTATTGCGCAACTCAATATGTGTATGAAGCGTTGAGGATCAGCGCTTCGCCCCCATATCCCCTGAACCTCAATCCTTTCCGTCAATAGGAGTACAAACATGAGTATCAAACTAGGCGTAGTGATGGACCCGATTCAGGGCATTAACTACAAAAAAGATACCACGTTAGCCATGTTATGGGCGGCGCAGGATCAGGGCTGGGAGCTGTTTTACATGCAGCAGGAAGATCTATTCCTGCGTCAAGGTAAAGCAATGGCGATGGTTAAACCGCTCAAAGTATTCCGTGATGATCAGCGCTGGTTTGAGCTGGGTGATGAAAGCGCCATCAGCATGGCTGAACTTGATGTAGTGCTGATGCGTAAAGACCCACCTTTTGACACCGAATTTTTAAACGCCACCTTCCTGTTAGAGCAAGCCGAGCGTGAAGGCGTGCTGGTGGTGAACCGCCCGCAGAGTCTACGTGACTGCAACGAGAAGCTATTTGCGCAGCAATTTCCACAGTGTTGCCCGCCTACAGTGGTCAGCCGTCGCGCCGATGTGCTGCGAGCGTTTCATGTGGAACATCAAGATGTGATCTTTAAACCGCTGGATGGTATGGGCGGCACTGGCATCTTCCGTGTGAAAGAAGATGGCCTCAATATTGGCGCGATTTTAGAAGACTTAACCGAGATGGGGCAGCGCCAGATTATGGCGCAAAAATACCTGCCTGAAATTGTGAAAGGCGATACCCGTATTTTGATGGTCGACGGTGTACCGATTCCTTACGGCTTGGCGCGCATTCCGGCTCAGGGCGAAGTACGGGGCAACTTGGCCGCTGGCGGCTCAGGTGTTGGTCGTCCGTTGACCGACCGTGATTACTGGATCTGTGAGCAAGTCGCCCCTGTGGTCAAAGCCAAAGGTTTACTCTTTGTTGGCCTTGATGTGATTGGTGATTACCTAACAGAACTAAACGTTACCAGCCCAACCTGTGTGCGTGAGCTAAACGATCAATTTGGTTTAGACATCGCAGGCCAGTTGATTGACGTGATCGCCAAAAAATTGGCAGAACGCTAAGTTATAGGCGCGATATACAGTGAATACACTACCGCCCATTAGCCACCCTGACAGTCAAGTGCATGCCCTTGACCGTTTGGCCTTTACCCTATTAATGGCGGTTGTGATTCACTTTTTGGTTTGGGCTGCGCTGGATATTCAACTGCCGCAGCCCAAAGTTAAAACCGAGACCAACAGCACACTGCGGGTCACGCTAGTTAAAGTTAAAGCACAAACCGTTGACGAGCCTGTGCAGCACATTGCAGAACACAACCAAGCGGCCAGCGGTGTGGGAGTGCAAGATTTAGAACCTCAACAATTGCAGCAACAATCTTCACCGCCTGCGGCACAAGTAGCCTCTAAACCAGAGCCTGCTAAGCCGACACAACCTACTTCTGTTAAAGCGGTTGCTGTTAAGCCGGAACCTACTAAGGCTGAACACAAGACTGAAGTTCAAACAGACCGTGCAAAGCAAGACAGCCCGAAAGTAGCGAAAGTAGAGCCCAAACCCCAAGCCACACCTAAGCCTACAGATCAACAAACACCAGCAGCAGAGCCTACAGAGGCTTTGCCACAAATAGATGCTCAAGCCCTATTGGCACGTAGTTTAGAGATCGCTCGCCTAGAAGCAGAGCAACAAGCCCTTGCAGAACAATATGCCAAACGGCCAAAAGTACGCACACTGTCAACCGTGAGTGCCAAAGCCTATGATGACGCGGCTTACCTGCGCCAATGGCAAGAGCAGATCGAACGTGTGGGTAACCTGAACTATCCTGAACGTGTTCGAGCAGAAAAGCTTTCAGGCCGCTTGCGTATGTTGGTGGCCTTGCATGCCGATGGCAGCATCAAAGAGATTCAGCTGCTAAAATCCTCGGGGTTTGAACTGCTTGACCAGTCTGCAATCAACATTGTAAAACTAGCCGCCCCATTCGCGGCTTTTCCGCGTTCTATAAAAGAGCGTACCGACATTTTGGAAATCATCCGAACTTGGCAATTCGGCGATGGCAATCTATTTGGTGAAGCGGGCTAATTTGAGCAGCACTGAATATTACTAAGGTTTATCAATGAGTCACTTTCAAAGTTTCCGTAATCATTTTCTAATTGCGATGCCCCATCTGGAAGACCCCAATTTTTCAGGCACCGTCACTTATATCTGCGAGCACAACAGCGAAGGCGCTCTAGGTATTGTGATCAACAAACCACTTAGCCAATTGCCAGTAGCAGAGCTATTTGCCCAGCTTGAACTGCCTAACCCCAACAGTGGCTTAGCCGAAGCTGAAATGTTGGTGCCGCAGATATTAGAAGGTGGGCCAGTACATCATGAGCGTGGCTTTATTATTCATACGGGTGCCGCCAGTTGGGACTCTAGCTTGCAAGTGACACCTGAAGTGGCATTGACCACATCTGTAGATATTTTAGAAGCTATTGCCAACCGCCAAGGGCCAGAGCAGTTCTTAATTGCTTTAGGTTGTGCCGGTTGGGACGCTGGGCAGCTAGAAAAAGAGTTACAAGACAACACTTGGTTAACCTGCTCCGCAACATTGCCCGTGCTGTTTGACACTCCTATTACCGAACAACTTCATGCCGCTGCGGGTTTGCTGGGTATTGATCTTACCCTCTTAACCAGCCAAGCAGGCCACGCATGAGCCAAACAAAATCACCTGCCAAACCCCGTACCATTTTGGCCTTTGATTTTGGCACCACCCGCATTGGGGTTGCCGTGGGACAAGAGTTGTTGGGCACCGCCAACTCGTTGCCCCCTTTACAAGCCCGTGATGGTATCCCCAATAAAGAACAGTTAGAAAAGCTGCTGAAAGAGTGGCAACCTGATGCTTTTGTTGTCGGCCTGCCCCTCAATATGGATGGCACTGAAAGCGAGATGAGTCGACGGGCGCGCAAGTTTGGTAATCGACTATATGGCCAGTATGGTAAACCTTGGTTTGGCATGGATGAGCGCGGCACGACCAAGCAAGCCAAGCAGATCGCCAAAGAACTAGGCCATAAAGGCAGCTACAAAAAAACACCCGTTGATGGCATTGCCGCGCAATTGATATTAGAAGCTTGGTTTGCTGAACTACAGCGTGAACAACCCACTGAGGTTTAAGCCAAACCCGCAAAAAGGACGTGAAGGTTATATTATGAGTCAAGACAACAGATTACCCGATGCAGAACAGCTCATTGCCCAGATCGCAGAGCGGTTACAAACGCTGATCGCAGAGCGCCAGTTAACTAACATCGCCATAGTTGGTATTCATTCTGGCGGTGTTTGGGTGGCCGAGCGTTTACATCAGCTGCTTGCGGTAGAAGAGGCGCTGGGGAGCTTAGACATCTCTTTTTACCGTGACGATTACACCCGTGTGGGTTTAAACCCTAGCGTGCAGCCTTCGCACCTGCCTTTTACAACTGAAGGCCGCAATATCATTTTGGTGGATGATGTGATCATGAGTGGTCGCACCATTCGTGCCGCCATGAATGAGCTATTTGATTATGGTCGCCCAGATTCTATCACGCTGGTGACTCTGCTTGACCTAGCAGGACGCGAGTTGCCAATTCAGCCAGATATTACCGGACAGAAGCTGACATTAGCGGCCAATGAGCGCATTAAACTGAACGGGCCAGAGCTACTTCGGCTGGAGTTGCAGGACGCAAAATAACCGTCAAAAGTCAGTTGGCTTCTGATGACCTGATCTTGTGAACCCTTTTTTTAAACGACATATGCTGGTGAGAACTAACCGATGACGTCCGTGACCCACTCAAGCACAGACCCTAGAACTGTGCAGCTGACCGAAGATGGCAAACTGCGCCATTTTCTGACCATTGGCGGCCTGAATAAAGCGATCTTAGAAGAGATCCTTGATACCGCTGATTCCTTTGTCAACATGGGCGAACAATCGGTTAAAAAAGTCCCTTTATTACGGGGCAAAACCGTCGTAAACCTGTTTTTTGAGAACAGTACCCGTACCCGCTCAACCTTTGAATTGGCCGCAAAACGCTTATCTGCCGATGTACTGAACTTAGACATCAGCAAGTCTGCCACCGCCAAAGGTGAAACCTTAAAAGACACCTTGCAGAACCTAGAGGCGATGGGCAGCGACATGTTCGTGATTCGTCATGCCGACAGTGGCGCGCAACACTTTATCGCCAGCCAAGTGACCCCTAATGTCGCCATCATTAACGCAGGGGATGGTCGTCATGCTCACCCGACCCAAGCGATGTTGGACATGTACACCATTCGCAAACACAAAGGTGACTTCTCAAAACTGAAAGTGGCCATTGTCGGGGATATTCTGCACTCCCGCGTGGCTCGCTCACAGGTACAAGCACTGAACATGTTAGGGGCGCAAGAAGTCCGCCTAATCGGCCCTAAAACCTTATTGCCTGCAACTTTTGCAGAAATGGGTGCCAAGCTATATACCCGTATGGAAGATGGCTTAAAAGATGTGGATGTGGTAATCATGCTGCGCCTACAAAAAGAGCGCATGGATGGTGCATTACTGCCAAGCGAAGGTGAGTTTTACCGTCTTTATGGCCTAACCACAGAGAAACTCAACTACGCCCGTCCTGATGCCATCGTCATGCACCCAGGCCCTATCAACCGTGGCGTTGAGATTGAATCAGCAGTGGCCGATGGCCCTCAATCTTTAATCTTGAACCAAGTCAGCTACGGTATCGCCATTCGTATGGCGGTAATGTCGATGGCGATCAGCGGTCAAACCCAGCAAAAAGTGCAACAACAACTCTCAGCCCAACAATCAGAAGACGACAACGAGGAGGCTTCAGCATGAAATTGACCATTTGTGGTGGCCGCCTGATCGATCCTGCACAACAGTTGGATGAAGTGATAGATATTCATATTGCCGATGGGCGCGTACTGGCCTTAGGTCAAGCCCCCGCAGGCTTTACCCCTGAGCGCACATTGCATGCAGAGGGCTTAGTTGTAGCACCGGGCTTTATCGACATCGGCGCACACCTGCGCGAGCCAGGGCCAAGCTACAAAGGCAACCTGCGTTCAGAAACCAAAGCTGCATTGGCTGGAGGCTATACCAGCATTTGCTGTCGTCCTGATACCAGCCCTTGCATTGATTCCTCTGCCGTTGTGCAGCAGATTTTGGACAAAGCCGAAGCCCTAGGCCAAGCCAAAGTACGTCCGATTGGCGCCATGACCAAAGGGTTAGAAGGCACCCATCTGAGCAACATGGCGGGCTTACAGCATTCAGGCTGTGTGGCTGTGACCAACATGCGTAACGCCATTGATAACACCTTGGTGCTGCGTCGCTGCTTTGAATATGCTTCAACTTTTGATTTGCGCGTCGTGTTCTACCCTGAGGATTCATGGTTAAAAGGCGAAGGCTGTGTTAACGAAGGCGCTTTAGCGACTCGACTGGGTTTAGCCAGCGTTCCAGCGGCAGCAGAAGCCATTGGCCTATCCCGTGTATTGCACCTCATTGAAAACACAGGCGTTAAAGTTCACTTTGGCATGCTCTCAACCGCCCGTGCTGTTGAAATGATCGCCAATGCTCAAAAGCGTGGCTTGGCCGTAACCGCCGATGTGGATATTGCCCACCTGATTTACACCGAAAAAGAGATCGACGGCTACAACAGCCAGTTCTTTGTAGAGCCGCCACTACGCAGTGCGGCTGACCGAGAAGCACTACGTCAAGGCGTGCGTGATGGCGTATTAAGCGCCATTAGCTCAGCGCACCTGCCGCATGAAGAAGCCGCAAAAATGGCACCCTTCGCAGCAGCAGAACCGGGCATGGCCACACTGGAAACCGTACTGGCTCAAGGCTTATCTTTGGTCGAGCAAGAGATTATCAGTCTGCCACAACTGGTGGAGCGCCTCAGCACAGGCCCAGCAAAAGCCCTAGGGCTAAACTCTGGTTCGCTCTCAATTGGGCAGGCAGCGGATATTTGTTTGTTCAAAACCGATCAAACTTGGACAGTTCAGCATGGCGAGCTATTTTCTGCTGGAGAAAACTATCCACAAAAAGGCGAAACGCTATCGGGCCAAGTCATGTTTACCTTGGTAGATGGTCGCGTGGTGTTTGAGCGATAAGCAGCACCCCACACACTTACCCACAGCCTGTTTAAAAACAACAGGGTGTGGGTAACTGAATGCGCAGTCAGCCTGATCATCATTTTTAATACTGGATTTTGTAGGGATATAATTGCGTCTACGCGGATGAAAGCGCAGAATGGTGCAGATTTTCTCAGCGTCGGTATGATCAACAGAATTAAAGAGGGAACTATGAAGACCGCCACTAAAGCTTCAACAACAGATCAAGGGAAACAAGCCATTCTTCTGGAAAGTGGCACCAACGAACTGGAGATCATCGAGTTTCAACTGCGTAAACAACTGCCCAACGGCAGCGAGAAGATCTCACACTACGGCATCAACGTTGCCAAAGTTCGAGAAGTAATTCGTTTCCCTGAAACCACTGATTACCCTAATCCGCAGCCGCACCTAGTGGGCGTATTCTCTTTGCGCGATAGCCTAATTCCACTGGTAGATTTGGCGGGCTGGCTAGGTATTCCCGGTGTAGGTGAGCATGATCGTAAAAACGTCATCGTCACCGACTTCAACCGCATGTCTAACGGCTTCTTAGTCGATGGTGTCAGTCGTATTCACCGCATCTCTTGGGAAGAGGTTGAGTCCCCAAGCCAGTTCCTAGAAAGTGGCGAGCAAGACTGCGTAGTGGCCGTAGTGCGCCGCGAAAAGCGCCTGATCATGATTCTGGATTTTGAGAAAATCATCTCCGACATCAACCCAGAACTGAGCATGGAAAAATACAACGTCAAAGAAGATCGTAAAGTGATCATCGACGACCGTATGACCGCCAAACGCCAAGCCAACACCCTATTAGTGGTGGATGACTCTGCCTTTATTCGTAAACTGATTGAAACCACCCTACGTACCGCGGGTTACAACGTGATTGCGGCCAAAGATGGTGCCGACGCTTACGAAATTTTGACCGAATTTGCCATGGTCGCCAAAGAGGAAAACCTTCCGGTGAGCGACCTTGTCAGCATGATCATCAGCGACGTAGAGATGCCACGCATGGACGGCCTACACCTGCTGAAACGCCTACGCTCAGACGCGGCCTATAAGACCACACCTATACTGATGTTTTCCTCCATCATGAGTGACGACAACCGCCAGAAAGCCCTTTCGTTAGGCGCAAACGACACCATGACCAAGCCAGAGATTGGTAAGTTGGTGAATATGGTGGATGGTTTCTTGCTGTAGGCGAGTACTGAGCTGTATTAAAAACGCCCGACACAAGTCGGGCGTTTTTTTTCATTAGCAACTGTCGCTTGGTGAAAATATTGGGCATCCAGCTATTAGGGGAGCTTCATAGCGGGGTCTTTTTTATCTTTCATCCAAGTGCTTTTCAAGTTTACGGCTGAGCCAGCCAAATTTCATGGGGCTGAGTCATGGATGCTATAGAAGAATGGATTGAAATTGGTCTAGATACCCTTCGCCATCATGGCTTTGCCGCACTTAAAGCAGATAGCTTATCTAAGGTAAGACACGTAACCAGAGGGAGTTTCTACAACTATTTCAATGCAGTAAGTGACTTCCATACTGCGATTATTGAGAAATGGAAAGAGACCGCATCACAGAACATCATTGTGACTATTGACAAGGAACCTTCAAAACGAGTCGCACTGGAAGAGTTATTGAATATCGCATTTGGCAACAACGAGCGATTGGAAAAGCAAATGCGGATTTGGGCAGAAAATGACCCTTTACCGCGCAAAGCACTTATAGAAATCGATGACATGCGTCTGACTTTTCTAACAAGACTGCTTATAGAAAACGGTGTCTCACCAGAAAATGCGAGGGTGTTCATAGTTCTGTGTCACCCATTTCTTAAAGATCGACGTGCTGGTCTATTCGGCCTTCGAAGTGGATGCTCAACTGAGACAATGTCAGGTTCCAGTTTTGCACCGGATGCGTCCACTTCTCTGATGCCTTCAACATACCCGCGTATAGCAGCTTGAGCAATGCATTTTCATTAGCAAAGCCCCCTTTCGTCTTGGTCAGTTTACGGAACTGACGGTGCACCGCTTCAACCGCATTCGTTGTATAAATCGCCCTTCGCACTTGCTCTGGGTATTTGAAGTAAACTGAGAGATTTTCCCACTTACTCCGCCA
>NZ_FUXG01000016.1 GCF_900167095.1 Oceanospirillum multiglobuliferum | reverse complement strand
TGGAAGCGAAATGGGGTGCTCAGTACCCGCTGGTGATAAAGTCTTGGCGGAGTAAGTGGGAAAATCTCTCAGTTTACTTCAAATACCCAGAGCAAGTGCGAAGGGCGATTTATACAACGAATGCGGTTGAAGCGGTGCACCGTCAGTTCCGTAAACTGACCAAGACGAAAGGGGGCTTTGCTAATGAAAATGCATTGCTCAAGCTGCTATACGCGGGTATGTTGAAGGCATCAGAGAAGTGGACGCATCCGGTGCAAAACTGGAACCTGACATTGTCTCAGTTGAGCATCCACTTCGAAGGCCGAATAGACCAGCACGTCGATCTTTAAGAAATGGGTGACACAGAACTATGAACACCCTCATTCACTACCCTTAAACTGTTGCTTGCGCCAGCACCTGATGTTTTTCCTGTATAGTTTCAATGCTTCAACGCTAATCCCTAAGTTTTCCGCTATCGCTTCTAACGCCTTAGTTTTATATCCTCTTTTGTTCTGGTATAGCAATTCCATATACTCTAGGCGTTGAACAATCTCAAGTTCTATCATTTGTTTTTCCCATGTTCTTTTTTGACCAGGCCGTTTTTTCTGGCTGCCGTCTAATGCATCAGCAATAAGTAGCCGCATAGATGGTGTTATTTCCCCACCTTGCCTGATCCACTTGGCTAACTCTCTAGGATCCCCATACATAAAGTATAGTTCTGCATTTAGCCCGTATAAATCCGTCATACTCTAATCTCCCTCAGACTAACCACGTTATCGGCATCTCTCATAATTCGACTGGATCATCACTAAACAGACCTCAGCATCTTATGGCCGCTTGCCATACTCAAATTACCCATAGCGGCCTGTTCTATATGTTGGCTCCACCACTCCATTAGCTTGCGTCTGCGTTCGATATATTCCGCTCGGTTGTAGGCTCTGCGAACCTCATTTTTTTCAATATGGGCAAGTGCTGATTCGACCACATCAAAATCAAAACCTTGCTCATTCAGGGTGGTACTGGCTAACGCTCTGAGTCCGTGAGAAACGAGTAAACCACCGTACCCCATGCGTTTAATTGCCACATTGGCAGTGCTGGAGTTGGTGGGTTTCTTAGAGTTTCGATCACTGGGGAAAATATACTCACTGTATTGGCTGATGGGTTTCATCGTTTCCAGTAGCGCTAGGCATTGGTCGGACAATGGGACTTTATGTTCTAACTTTTTTTTCATCCTAATGGCGGGAATTGTCCAGATTCGGTTATCAAAATCTATCTCATCCCAGCGAGCGCCTGCGGCCTCATTCGGTCTGATCATTGTATGCAACTGCCATTCGATCAGGCAGCGGGTGGTTCTCTTAATGTTAGCATTGGCGAGGTCGTGCAAAAACTTGGGGAGTTCGTCCGGCTTAATGGTGGGATAGTGTTGTTTTTTAGGCGGCTCAAATATGGCACTAATTTTTGCTAGAGGGTTAGCCTCGATCAGTCCACTATTCACGGCAAAATACATCACTTCATTAATCCTTTGGCACATTCTTTTTACAGTGTCTAGGCTGCCTTTGGCCTCTAATGGTTTGAGTGCTTGAATAGTGATAGGGGCTTTTAGTAGATGAATGGGTGTATCGCCAAAGCTAGGAAATGCGTGTAGTTCTAGCGATCTGAAAATATCTTTCGCATGACCTTTGGAAACATTTTTCTGTTTCACCTCTATCCAAAGTTCGGCAACGGCTTTAAAGGTGTTGTTATAGGCTTGTGTTGTTTGTTGGCGCTGTTCGTTCCAATGTTGCTTTGGGTCTATGTCACTTTTTAGCAAGCGTCTAGCTTCTGCCGACTTTTTTCTAGCATCTGCCAGTGATATATCAGGATAGCTACCAAAACTTATATTGGTTCGGTTTTTCTTGAAAGGGGGTGTGTAATTAAAAAGCCAGAGCTTTGAGCCGTTAGGTTTAACCCTTAGTGCTAAGCCGTTGCCGTCAGATAGTGAGTATTCCTTGTCTTTGGGCTTTGCTTGCTTTACTTCAGTATTCGTTAAAGGGGTGGTCAGTCTAGCCATTTTAGTAACACCGCAATCCGTGGTTTAGGCTTGATGTTACTTCTGGTGTATCTAAAAACGCAAGATTAGATAAGGTTGATTAAGGTTTTATAAGACACAAAAAAGCCCGAAACCCTTTATTTATCAGGTGTTTCAGGCTTGTTTGCGACCATTGAAGGTCTTTGTTTGGTGGAGGCGGCGGGGATCGAACCCGCGTCCGCCAGTCCGCTGCCATCAGCTCTACATGTTTAGTTTCATTTTTTAGTTTAATGCCCAACACTCCAATGAACAGGATTGTCGAACACGAGCCTTGAAGAATTTAGCAGCGCGGTCTAAGGCGGACTTTGCTGCGAGCCTGTTTCGCGGGCTCATACCTTGTCAAGAAGTTACAGGCAACTTCCGTCGAAGGGAGCTACAATTAAGCAGCTAGAGCGTAGTTTTCGTCGTTTGCGACTATTTGTTTGTAACGCTTTGATTTACGAGATAACGCTACCCTCTCGACATGCACCTCAGGGTTTGTAACCGGCGTCGAAGCCATGTCGCCCCCAATAGTCTGACCATTCTACCGAATAGTCAGCTTAACTGCTAGTTTATCCGGCGTAGTCGCGGACAATACGTTGTTTTTGACGGTTCCAGTCTCGGTCTTTCTCTGTTGCGCGTTTGTCGTGTAGCTGTTTACCTGTTACCAAGGCGATTTCACATTTCACCAAGTTGGCTTTCCAGTACAGTGCTAACGGCACACAGGTGTGACCCTTTTGCTGAAGCGCGGCAAAAATTTTCGCAATCTCTTTTTTGTGCAGCAGTAGTTTACGTGCGCGCATAGGTTCCGCGATGACGTGCGTAGACGCCGTGATCAACGGTGTTATATGTGCAGCAACTAACCACATTTCGCCACGCTGGATAATGGCGTAAGCATCGGTGATTTGGACTTTGCCCTCACGGATACTTTTGATTTCCCAGCCCGATAGCGCAATACCCGCTTCGAATTTCTCATTAATATGATATTCGTGACGGGCGCGTTTGTTCAGGGCGATGGTGCCGCTGCTTGGTTTTGATTTCTTTTTCGTAGCCATGTTGGGCATTATAAAGCGAACTGAGTTAAAGGGCTACGTGGTGAAACCGTTAAAAATCAAAATCATGCTACAATCGGCTTTTTTATCTGGCAGGCTTACAAATCTGTGATTTTTTTCTGGGTTGAAAGGCGTTTGTCATTGAGATTTTGTTATTAGATGAAGGGTGTGATTGATGACCACTGTGACTCGAACTGCGCTGGTGATGCATTCTGCGAAGCAGATGTATGATTTGGTGAACGATTGTGAGTCTTACCCTCAGTTTTTGCCTTGGTGTAGTGGTGCAACCTTAATTGAGTCCTCTGCTACGCATATGGTTGGGCGTTTGGAAATTGCTAAAGCGGGTTTGAAACACAGTTTTACAACGCGTAATACGCTACAGGAGCCTAATCGTATTGAGTTAAAGCTGGTTGACGGGCCGTTTAAAAAGCTTGAGGGCGAGTGGCGCTTTGATGCGTTATCCGATGAGGCTTGTAAGGTGTCGTTGACGATGGAGTTTGAGTTTTCAAGCAAGGTATTGAGTATGGCGTTGGGTGGAGTGTTTAACCAAGCGGCCAATACGTTGGTGGATGCGTTTTGTCAGAGAGCAAATGAAGTCTATGGACGATAAGTTAATTCGTGTTGAGGTGGTGTACGCGCTGGCGCATGATCAGCGTGTGGTTGAGCTGTTTGTGCCTGAGGGTACAACGGTATTTCAAGCGGCTGAACGTTCTGGTTTGGTAGCCCATTTTCCAGAAATTGATTTAGAATCAGCGCCAATGGGTTTGTTCAGTAAGCTGGTGAAGCAGCCTAAGACGCAAGTTTTGCGAGAAAATGACCGCGTTGAAATCTATCGGCCTTTAATAGCTGATCCGAAAAAAGCCCGTGCCAATCGAGCGGCTAAGCAGTAGGGCTTGCCGCTAGCTGGCAGGTTTGATGCTTGGCTATTGCTGCTTTTCGATGCGGCTTAGCTGATTGTCATCAAAAAAAAGTGTAATACGCTGTTGTGTGACATTGTCTCTAGGGTCTTTTGACCAATAGAGATAGTCCCAGCGATTAGGGTTAAAGGTTGCTGGAGCCAAAGTGTTGCCCATCACGTAGGTGACTTGCTCTTTGGTGAGGCCGGGTTTTAATTGATTGATCATCTCATCGGTCATAACGTTGCCTTGTTGCAGCTCACGTTTGTACACTCCTGGAAAAATACAGCCAGAAAGTGTGACGAATGAAGAAAAGATGACTAAAATGATCAGTCTTTGCATTTGAGAATATCTTTCACCTTGTTGTGCAAGTCTGGGATAATACCGGAATACACAGCGACTGCGAAGCGAGACCAGAAAAAACATGGCCGACGAAAATCAAGAGCTTAAAAAAGCGGGTTTAAAAGTGACGCTACCCCGCATCAAGATTCTTCAGTTGCTGGAAAGTGCTGACAGTCACCACATGAGTGCTGAAGATGTTTATAAATCATTACTAGAGTCGGGAGAAGACGTAGGTTTGGCAACCGTTTATCGGGTGCTAACACAGTTTGAGTCTGCTGGCTTAGCTGTGCGCCACAATTTTGATGGTGGTCATGCGGTATTTGAACTAGCAAAAGATGAACATCACGACCATATGGTATGCGTTGATTCTGGTGAGGTGATTGAGTTTTTTGATGCTGAAATTGAGCGTCGTCAACGCCAGATCGTTGCAGAACATGGCTTTGAATTGGTTGAGCATTCTTTAGTGCTATACGTTAGAAAGGCTAAATAGCGCCTTCTAAGGTTTAACTTATTCGGTTATGTTGCAAATAAGCCCAGTATGCACTGGGCTTATTTGTGTCAGCGGTATGCCTGTAAAGTTAGCAGGTAAGGCGTTGTTGGCTGTGTTGTAGCATTTCATGTGCGTGGGCTAAGGTTTGCTCTGTTAGATCAATGCCACCTAACATGCGCGCCAGCTCTGTTACGCGCTGTTCCTGCTCTAGCCAAACCATTTCAGAGTGCGTGCTGTTTTCTGTGCTGCTTTTCTTAATAAACAGATGTTGATCACCTTGCGCGGCTACTTGTGGTAGGTGTGTCACCGATAAAATCTGTCCTTTCTGTGCGAGATTGTGCAGCAGCTGTCCAACAATTTCTGCCGTGCCGCCGCTGATGCCGACATCTACTTCGTCAAAAACTAAGGTTGGAATGGCTGAGGTTTGTGCGGTGACCACTTGAATGGCAAGGCTGATACGCGATAGCTCGCCACCCGAGGCAATTTTGATCATAGGTTTAGGCGGTTGGCCGGGGTTGGTGCTGATTAGAAATTCAACATTGTCTAAACCATGGGCTTGAAACTGTTCTGAGTTCTGAATAGAAACTTCAAAGCGTGCGTTGCTCATGCCCAGTAGGCTGAGTTGTTCGTTGATATTTTGATTCAGCTGATAAGCCGCAGTTTTACGTTGTTGGCTTAGTTGTGCCGCCTGTTGGCGGAAGGCTTCAGTAAGCTGCTGAAGCTGTTCGGCAAGTTGTTCTATGTTTTGGCTGCCATTTTCGATGCTGTTGAGTTCTGCTCTTAATTTGAGGCTGTGCTGGTATAGTTCTTCCGGGGTGATGTGATGTTTACGCGCCAGTTGATAGATAGTTGATAGGCGCTCTTCTACAAACTGTAGGCGCTCAGGGTCTAGCTCGCAGCTTGAGACAAAGTGTTCGAGTTCCCGTGAAGCTTCTTCTATCTGAATCAAAGCATCACCTAACATCTGCCGAATGTCGTTCAAGCGAGCATCTTGTGACGGTAGGTGATTGATGCGATTGCAAGCTTGATTCAATAGCTGGCGAGCGCCGCCTTCGTCGCTATCACACAAATTAAAAGCCGCTTGGCCTTCTAGTATTAAGGTATCGACATTGGCAAGGTGTTGTTGCTCCTCTTCTAGGCTTTGTAGCTCTTGCTCCTCAAGGGCGAGCTGTTCTAGTTCCTCTACCTGATAACGCAGTAGCTCAATACGGGCTTGCTGTTTGTCATCTTGGTTTTTTAAGGTTTCTAATTGTCGGCGACAGTGTTGCCAGTTTTTGAAGAGGGCTTGCTGGTCTTGTACTTGTGGCTCTAAATGAGCGAAAGCGTCTAGTAAGCGCAGGTGACTTTCGCGCTGTAATAGTGATTGATGCTCATGCTGGCCGTGAATGTCAATTAAGTGGCTGCCAAGTTTCTTTAGAAGCTGTACAGAGCAAGGCTGGCCGTTGATCCAAGCTTTTGAGCGACCATTGTTGTGAATGACACGTCTGAGTTGGCACTCTTGAGTAGAGGCTGTCTGGTTGGGTTTGTGCTCACCTTCTTCTAGCTCGTTTTCCAGTAGCCAATGTTGTGCCTGTGGTAATTGGCTGATGTCGAATTGTGCCAAAATTTCAGCCTTGGCTGCACCGTGGCGTACGCTGTCTGCGTCGGCTCGGTCGCCTAATGCAAGACCAAGGGCGTCTAGCAGAATAGATTTACCTGCTCCTGTTTCCCCTGTAATGACGGTCATGCCTGAAGGCAGATCCAGCTCAAGTGCTTCAACAATGGCAAGGTTACGAATAGCTAAGTAGGTCAGCATAAATGCACCCTCATTCGGCGCGGTCAATAATAGATGTGTATTTATACAGTATTTATCCTGTATTCGACAATTGCCTCGCAATTTTTTTTATTTGTCTCTGTTTTTGTAGGGTTTGTTAAAAACAGAGGGTTGAAATAGCAGACGCTAACCCCATATCGGTTAGCAGTTGGTGATAACAGATCTTTTAGTGAGAGAGATAAAAGCGCATGACAACAGAAGAGCAGAAATTTCAGGAGCAGGTTGAGCAAGAAGTTAAACAAACTGCTGAACAGGCTGATGCCACTGTTGAAGAAGTTGACGTGAATGAAGCCGCCGAAGACAGCTTAGAAGCGCAGTTGGCTGCCGTGACTCTTCAACTTGAACAAGCAAAAGATCAGGCTTTACGCACTTATGCTGATGCGCAAAATATACGCCGTCGAGCAGAGCAAGACGTTGAAAAAGCGCATAAATTTGCTTTAGAAAAGTTCTCAAAAGAGCTGTTGCCTGTAATTGATAGTCTTGAGCGTGCCGTTGAAACCTTTGCACAGCATGAAGTTGCAGATGCTGTGAAAGAGGGTGTTGTAATGACTCTTGACCTGTTTGCGAGCACGTTAAGCAAATTCAATGTGGAATCGGTCAACCCAGTGGGTGAGCCGTTTGATCCGCAGCAGCATGAAGCGATGGCGATGGTGCCAAATCCAGATGTGGAACCAAACACTGTAATTGCCGTAATGCAGAAAGGTTATCTGCTCAATGGTCGTCTTGTACGTCCAGCAATGGTAATGGTTGCCAAGGCGCCTTAATTACCAAAAAGCAATTAAGAAAAAATTGATCAAGGCGCTTGAAACAAAAAAACAAGGCCTTATATAAGCAAACAAATAGCAAGTAACAGCGGCGAAAATATAAACAACGTCGCTGATATTGACAGAATTAGATTGAAAAATCGGAGAATATCATGGGTCGCGTTATCGGTATTGATTTAGGTACAACAAACTCTTGCGTAGCTATCATGGATGGCGGTAAGCCAAAAGTGATTGAAAATGCTGAGGGTGATCGTACCACCCCATCAATCATTGCATTTACAGATGATAACGAAATTCTGGTGGGTCAGTCTGCAAAGCGTCAGGCTGTGACCAACCCTAAAAATACACTGTTTGCTGTTAAGCGTTTGATCGGTCGTCGCTTTGAAGATGATGTAGTACAGAAAGACATCAAAATGGTGCCTTACACCATCACTAAAGCAGACAACGGTGACGCATGGGTTGAAGTGCGCGGCGACAGAAAAGCGCCACCACAGATCTCTGCTGAAGTGCTGAAAAAGATGAAGAAAACTGCAGAAGATTATCTGGGTGAGCCAGTGACTGAAGCGGTAATCACGGTGCCAGCTTACTTCAACGATTCTCAGCGTCAAGCCACTAAAGATGCGGGTAAAATTGCGGGTCTAGATGTTAAGCGTATCATCAACGAGCCAACCGCAGCCGCTCTGGCTTATGGTATGGACAAAGCCCGTGGTGACCGTACTGTAGCGGTTTACGACTTGGGTGGTGGTACTTTCGATATCTCTATCATCGAAATTGCTGAAGTAGATGGCGAGCACCAGTTCGAAGTATTGGCGACTAACGGTGATACTTTCCTAGGTGGTGAAGACTTTGACCTAGTCTTGATCAACTACTTAGCGGATGAGTTCAAAAAAGACACTGGCATCGACCTGCACAACGATCCTTTAGCGCTGCAACGTCTGAAAGAAGCGGCAGAGAAAGCGAAAATCGAACTGTCCAGCAGCCAGCAAACTGATGTAAACCTACCTTACATCACAGCGGATGCGTCAGGCCCTAAACACCTGAACGTTAAAATGACTCGCTCTAAGTTAGAATCTCTAGTGGGTGATCTGGTTGAGCGTTCTTTGGCACCTTGCGCTATCGCATTGAAAGACTCTGGTCTGTCTAAATCAGAGGTTGACGACATCATTTTGGTGGGCGGTCAAACGCGTATGCCTTTAGTGCAAGCTAAAGTGGCTGAGTTCTTTGGTAAAGAGCCGCGTAAAGATGTTAACCCAGATGAAGCCGTTGCGATTGGCGCATCTATCCAAGGTGGTGTATTGGCAGGTGACGTAAAAGACGTTCTACTGCTAGACGTTACACCACTGACGCTGGGTATCGAAACAATGGGTGGCGTTGCAACTCCAGTAATCGATAAGAACACCACGATTCCAACTAAGAAATCTCAAGTGTTCTCAACCGCAGATGACAACCAAACTGCAGTAACCATTCATGTGGTACAAGGTGAGCGTAAACAAGCGCAGCAGAATAAGTCTCTAGGTCGTTTCGACTTGGCTGACATTCCACCAGCACCGCGTGGCGTACCGCAGATTGAAGTGACTTTTGACATTGATGCGAACGGTATTCTGAACGTATCAGCAAAAGACAAAGCGACAGGCAAAGAGCAGTCTATCGTGATCAAAGCTTCTTCTGGTTTGTCGGATGACGAAATCGAGCAAATGGTACGCGATGCAGAAGCTAACGCTGAAGAAGATAAGAAATTCGAAGAGTTAGTACAGGCACGCAACCAAGGCGATGCGATGGTACACGCCACTAAGAAAACCTTAGTGGACGCAGGTGACAAAGCCTCTGCACAAGAGAAAGAAAAGATTGAAGCAGCTATCAAAGACCTTGAAGAAGCACTGAAAGGCAATGATGTTGAAGAGATCAAAGCCAAAACTAACGCTTTGACCGAAGCTTCTGGTGAGCTGGCGCAGAAACTGTACGCCGAGCAAGCAGAGCAAGCTCAACAAGGCCAAGGTGGCGCGCAACAATCACAAAGCTCAGCTAAAGCTGACGACGTGGTTGATGCTGAGTTTGAAGAAGTGAAAGACGACAAGAAATAAGTCGTTTACACAAGGCTAAAAACGCGCGGGAGTACTCTCCCGCGTTGTCGTCTCTTGTGATTACCTAACTTATTTTATGTACACAGAGGTTTCTCTGTAAGTCGTTAATAAATTTGTGAAAAAGTAGCTTAACCCCACTTCCTTCACCAAGATAAAAAGATGGTTGCTAGCAATGTCAAAGCGTGATTTTTACGAGATTCTGGGTGTCAGTCGCAGCGACGACGAAAAGAGCATTAAAAAGGCTTATCGTCGATTGGCGATGAAGTATCACCCGGATCGTAACCCGGATGACGCAGAAGCGGCAGAAAAGTTTAAAGAAGCCACTGAAGCCTATGAAGTGCTAACCGATGCCAATAAGCGTGCAGCTTATGATCAATATGGTCATGCAGGCGTTGATGGGCAGTCTGGTTTTGGTGGTGGCGGTCAGGGTGGCTTTAGCGACATTTTTGGTGATGTATTTGGTGATATTTTTGGCGGTGGCGGCGGTGGTCGCCATAACCCAAATGCGCCTCAGCGTGGTTCGGATCTGCGTTATCGTTTAGATCTGGATCTAGAAGAAGCCGTTCACGGTACAACCGTCAGCATTAAAATTCCAACTCAAGTGGCTTGTGATAGCTGTGACGGCACAGGTTCGGCAGATAAGTCTAAACCGACAACCTGTTCAACTTGTGGTGGTCATGGCCAAGTACGAATGCAGCAGGGCTTCTTCTCTGTGCAGCAAACTTGCCCAAGCTGTCATGGTCGCGGTACTAAAGTGACCAACCCTTGCCGTAAGTGTCGTGGCGAAGGCCGTGTTCAGGATCAGAAAACCCTGTCAGTTAAAATTCCACCGGGTGTTGATACGGGTGATCGTATCCGTCTGTCGGGCGAAGGTGAGGCGGGTGTTAACGGTGGCCCAACGGGCGACTTATACGTTCAGGTGAGTGTGCGTGAGCACAAGATCTTTGAGCGTGACGGTAAAGATCTGTATTGCGAAGTGCCAGTATCCTTTGTCGATGCGGCCTTAGGTGGTGAGTTGGAAGTGCCGACCTTAGATGGTCGTGTGAAGCTGAAGATTCCAGCCGAAACCCAAACGGGCAAGCTGTTCCGCCTACGTGGTAAGGGTGTGAAGCCTGTGCGTGGCGGTGTGCAGGGTGATCTGCTGTGTAAAGTGTTGGTTGAAACACCAGTCAATTTGACTGAGAAGCAAAAAGCACTTCTGCGTGAATTCCAAGGCAGCGTAGATGAAACCAGCGATCATCATTCACCTAAAAAAGCCAACTGGTTTGAAGGTGTGAAAAAGTTCTTTGAAGATATCAAAGGCTAATTGATAGCGCATTACGATGCAGGGAGTAATGCTCGGGCTAAGTGCTTGAGTGCTAACTCCCTGTTTTTATTTCTACGTTTAGTTTTACACCCTGTTTATCGAAGGCTATTTTAGCCATTATTAAAATAGCAACTTCTCTATTTTCTCAAAGCTAGCGCTGAAGTTTAAGCTGGCGCTAAGGTGATTGTATGGCCCCTATCTCTATCGATAAGCCTGCACTTTGGCAGGTCATTCAAGACGAAGCCCGTCTAGAAGCTGAGCGAGAGCCATTCCTTGCCAGCTATTTTCATTCGACCATTATTGCTCATAGCAACTTGTCGAGTGCGCTTTCTTATCTGTTATCCGTGAAATTGGCGGATGATGTAATGCCTGCCGTAATGCTGCGTGAGCTGATCGACCAAGCACTAGAAAGTGAGTGTGAAATCATCACGGCCACTTGCCAAGACCTTATGGCAGTGCGCGAGCGTGATCCTGCGGTGGATAAGTTATCCACTGTTTTACTGTTTCTAAAAGGCTTTCATGCGTTGCAAGCTTATCGCGTGGCGCACTGTATGTGGTGTCACGGTCGACGCTCCATGGCGCTTTACTTGCAAAGCCGTATCAGCTCAGTGTTTCAAGTGGATATCCATCCTGCGGCTAAAATTGGCCAAGGGGTGATGTTTGATCACGCCACAGGTATTGTCATTGGTGAAACCTGTGTGATTGAAAATGATGTGTCCATCTTGCAGAACGTCACCTTAGGCGGAACGGGTAAAGAGTCCGGCGACCGTCATCCTAAAATTCGGGAAGGTGTATTGATTGCAGCAGGGGCTAAGATCTTTGGTAATATCGAAATTGGCGCAGGTGCTAAAGTAGGCGGAGGTTCGGTAGTGCTTGAAAGTGTACCGCCTCATACCACTGTAGTGGGGGTGCCCGCTAAAATTGTTGGTCGCCCAGAGTGTGAAAAGCCTGCCTTAGACATGAATCAGCAAATCTCCCATTGTGAGGCTGTTGGTCAGCCTGCAAAAGCTGAATAAGCGCACCTAATACATAGACAAAGGAAAGAACAGATTATGATCAGAATTGCGGTAATCGGTGCAGCGGGTCGTATGGGTAAAACCAATATTGAAGCGATCACTCAAGCTGAAGGCGTAGTGTTAGGTGCAGCGATTGTTGAAGCTGACAGCTCGCTTATTGGCGCTGATGCAGGTGAGCTTGCAGGTGTAGGCAAGTTGAATGTTGCACTGGTGGGTTCTTTGTTGGCCGCTAAAGATGACTTTGATGTGCTCATCGATTTTACATCACCCAAGACCACTTTAGAGAATTTGGCATTTTGTGCACAGCATGGCAAAAAGATCATTATAGGCACAACAGGTCTGAATGAGGCTGAAAAAGCAGAGTTAGAATCTTATGCTGATCGTGTGGCCATTATGTTTGCACCGAACATGAGTGTAGGGGTTAACGTCTGCCTTAAACTGCTAGAAATGGCGGCGAGTGTGTTGGGTGATGATTACGATGTTGAAATCATTGAAGCTCACCATCGCCACAAGGTTGATGCGCCATCGGGTACAGCGTTGCGTATGGGTGAGGCGGTTGCAGGTGCTTTGGGTCGTAATCTGAAAGAGTGTGCCGTTTATGGTCGAGAGGGCCAAACCGGAGCGCGCACGCAGAAAGAGATCGGCTTTGAAACCATTCGTGCAGGTGATGTGGTAGGTGATCACACCGTGCTGTTTGCAACAGAAGGCGAGCGCATTGAGATCACTCATAAAGCATCAAGTCGTATGACTTTTGCTAAAGGTGCGGTACGTGCAGCGTTGTGGTTGGTTGATAAAGACGCGGGTTTATTTGATATGCAGGATGTTTTAGCACTGAAATAAGCCATGTCTTACACAACCTTATGAACAACTCTGTGCATAAGGTTGTGCACAACAGCTGTAAAGATTTTAAACAGGGAATAATGCGCGATTAGCCCGTTTAAATCGTGGACAGCGCTTAGGTAAATTGCATAGAATACGGCAGATTAACGGCTTCAGTGCAGGTCGTATCTCATCGAATAATAAAAAAAGCGGGATGGAACATTGTTTCATCTCGCTTTTTTACAACTTAGCTTTTTGTGGCCCAATCTGTAGTGTTCTAACAGATCCTGTGGCGAACCAGCTTTGTCGCTCAGTTTTAAAAACAAATTATTCAGCTTTGACCCTACAGGGTGAAGGCCTAGGATTATCGCAGCTGCGCAAAATGCAGCTCAAAGAATTTAAGTTCAGATCGCGTGACGGGAGGAGGTTGACTTGACTAGACCAGCCATACTGGCCCTTGAAGACGGCAGTGTTTTTCAGGGTATCGCCATTGGAAACGATGGTATTACAAGTGGTGAGGTTGTTTTTAATACCTCAATGACCGGTTATCAGGAGATCCTGACGGATCCATCCTATACCAAACAGATAGTAACGCTAACTTACCCACATATCGGTAATACCGGCACCAACAGTGAAGACGCCGAGTCTGACAATGTTTGTGCTGCTGGTTTAATTATTCGTGATCTTCCTCTTCTTGCTAGTAACTTCCGTAATCAACAATCTTTAGGCGACTACCTAAAAGCCAATGGCATCATTGCCATTGCTGATATTGATACTCGTCGCTTAACACGTATTTTACGTGAGAAAGGTTCTCTGCGGGGTGCGATTGTTGCGGGTGCGGATATTAGCGTTGAATCAGCACTTGAAGCGGCTAAAGCCTTCCCAGGCCTGAAGGGCATGGACTTGGCAAAAGAAGTGACTACCCGTCAGTCATACCGCTGGAACCAATCAAGCTGGGCGCTAGGTAAAGGTCACGCACACCGTGATGATAGCGAGCTGCCTTTCCATGTTGTTGCTTATGACTACGGCGTGAAGCAAAACATTCTACGTATGTTGGTGGAGCGCGGTTGTCAGTTGACGGTTGTGCCTGCGAAAACGCCAGCAAGCGAAGTGCTTGCGTTAAATCCAGATGGTGTGTTCCTGTCGAACGGCCCAGGCGACCCAGAGCCTTGTGATTACGCGATCGCGGCGATTAAAGAGATTCTAGAAACAGATATTCCAGTTTTTGGTATCTGCCTAGGTCACCAACTGTTGGCTTTGGCCAGCGGTGCAAAAACAGAAAAGATGAAGTTTGGTCACCATGGTGCCAACCACCCAGTACAAGATCTGGATACACAAGTTGTGATGATCACCAGTCAAAACCACGGTTTTGCGGTAGATGAGAACAGCTTGCCAGCGACGCTGCGTGCGACGCACAAATCACTGTTTGATGGCTCGCTGCAAGGTATTGAGCGTACGGACAAGAAGGCGTTTAGCTTCCAAGGCCACCCTGAAGCAAGCCCAGGTCCTCGTGATGTAGCGCCACTGTTTGATCGTTTCATTGAAAACATCAAAGCGCACGTGGCCAAGCGCGGCTAGCAGTCTGCCGAAACGCAAACTGAGAGTGATATCAACCTGATTTAGTGTGTGAAGAGCAATGCCAAAACGTACCGATATACAAAGTATTCTGATTCTGGGCGCTGGCCCGATCATCATTGGTCAGGCTTGTGAGTTTGACTACTCTGGCGCGCAAGCCTGTAAAGCGCTGCGCGAAGAGGGTTACCGGGTTATTCTGGTGAACTCAAACCCTGCCACCATTATGACAGACCCTTCGATGGCCGATGCGACTTACATCGAGCCAATCACTTGGCAAACTGTTGCAAAAATTATTGAGAAAGAGCGCCCAGATGCAGTGCTGCCTACTATGGGTGGTCAAACTGCGCTGAACTGTGCGCTTGATCTAGAAAAGCACGGCGTATTAGAGCAATTCGGTGTAGAAATGATCGGTGCTAACGCCGATACCATCGACAAAGCTGAAAACCGTGAGCGTTTCGATAAAGCGATGAAAGCGATTGGCCTAGAGTGCCCTCGCGCAGCCATCGCCCATAGCATGGAAGAAGCGCGTCAAGTACAGGCTGAGCTAGGCTTCCCTTGCATCATTCGTCCCTCATTCACTATGGGTGGCACGGGTGGTGGTATCGCTTACAACAAAGAAGAGTTCGAAGAGATTTGTGAGCGTGGTCTAGATCTGTCGCCAACTAATGAGCTGCTGATTGATGAGTCGCTGATTGGTTGGAAAGAGTACGAGATGGAAGTTGTGCGTGATAAAAACGACAACTGCATCATCGTCTGCGCCATCGAAAACTTTGACGCGATGGGTGTTCACACCGGTGACTCGATCACTGTTGCACCAGCCCAGACACTGACTGACAAAGAATACCAAATCATGCGCGACGCTTCCCTAGCGGTACTGCGTGAGATTGGTGTTGAGACGGGTGGTTCTAACGTACAGTTCGGTATGGATCCGAAGACTGGCCGTATGGTAGTGATCGAGATGAACCCGCGCGTAAGCCGCTCATCTGCACTGGCCTCTAAAGCAACGGGCTTCCCAATTGCGAAAATCGCGGCGAAGTTGGCGGTGGGTTACACCTTAGACGAACTACAAAACGATATTACTGGTGGTCGTACCCCTGCATCGTTTGAGCCGTCTATCGATTACGTTGTGACCAAAATCCCTCGTTTCACTTTCGAGAAATTCCCGCAAGCGAATAGCCGTCTAACTACACAGATGAAGTCTGTGGGTGAAGTGATGGCGATTGGTCGCACACTGCAAGAGTCTATGCAGAAAGCATTGCGTGGCCTAGAAGTGGGTTCAACTGGTTTTGACCCTATTCTAGACATCACTGCTGACGACCATATGGAAGTGCTGATGGGTGAGTTGCAAAACCCAGGTGGCGATCGTGTTTGGTACGTAGGTGATGCTTTCCGCGTTGGTATGAGCATTGATGAGATCTACGCTGTTTCTGGTATAGATCCTTGGTTCTTGGCGCAAATCGAAGACCTAATCAAAGATGAAGCTCGCGTGGCCAAAATGGGCATGGCCGAGCTGACCTATGACGTGGTGTATCGCCTGAAGCGCAAAGGTTTCTCTGATGCGCGTTTGGCAACATTGCTGGGTGTGTCGGAAAAAGAGTTCCGCAAACTGCGTCAGAAATTGGGTGTACGCCCAGTTTACAAGCGTGTGGACACTTGTGCGGCTGAGTTCGCATCTGATACCGCTTATATGTACTCCACTTACGAAGAAGAGTGTGAGGCAGAGCCATCTGACCGTGAAAAAATCATGGTCATCGGTGGTGGCCCTAACCGTATTGGTCAGGGTATTGAATTCGACTATTGCTGTGTACACGCAGCACTGGCCGCTCGCGAAGACGGTTACGAAACCATTATGGTGAACTGTAACCCTGAAACCGTTTCAACGGATTATGACACCTCTGATCGTTTGTACTTCGAGCCGATCACCTTAGAAGATGTGTTAGAGATTGTTGAGAAAGAGAAGCCAAAAGGTGTGATTGTACAGTTTGGCGGTCAAACACCGTTGAAACTGGCGCGTGCTTTGGAAGAAGCCGGTGTACCGATTATTGGTACTTCTCCTGATGCGATTGACCGTGCAGAAGACCGTGAACGCTTCCAGAAAATGATCGAGCGTTTAGAACTGCGTCAGCCGCCTAATGCGACAGTGCGCAGCTTAGAAGAAGCTTTGGTTCAAGCGAAAGAGATTGGTTATCCGCTGGTTGTGCGTCCTTCCTATGTATTGGGTGGTCGTGCAATGGAGATCGTTTACAGCGATGAAGAGCTGAACCGTTACATGAACACTGCGGTGCAAGTGTCAAACGACAGCCCTGTTTTGCTGGATCACTTCTTGAATGCGGCTGTTGAAGTGGATATCGACGCGGTATCTGACGGTAAACACGTGGTGATCGGTAGTATCATGCAGCATATCGAACAGGCGGGTGTTCACTCTGGTGACTCTGCTTGCTCATTGCCACCTTACAGCCTGCCATCTGATGTACAAGATCAGATGCGTGATATGGTTAAGCGTATGGCGCTTGAGCTAGGCGTAGTAGGTTTGATGAACGTACAGTTGGCTTGGCAGGACAATGAAGTTTACGTGATCGAGGTTAACCCTCGTGCGTCACGTACTGTGCCATTCGTGTCCAAGTGTATTGGCGTCTCTCTGGCGAAAGTGGCGGCACGCTGCATGGCTGGTAAAACATTGGAAGAGCAAGGTTTCACTAAAGAGATCGTACCTACTCTGTACAACGTGAAAGAAGCCGTGTTCCCGTTCAACAAGTTCCAAGGTGTTGACCCGATCTTAGGCCCAGAGATGAAATCGACAGGCGAAGTGATGGGCGTAGGCGAAACCTTCGGTGAAGCTTTCCTAAAAGCACAGCAAGGTGCTGGCGAGCGTCTACCACAAAATGGTGGTCGCGTGATTCTGAGCGTACGTGATGCTGACAAGCCTTATGTGGTTGAGCTGGCGCGTTCACTACAGAAACTGGGCTTTGAACTGTTGGCAACCAAAGGTACTGCTACAGTGCTTGAGGCGGCAAACATTCCAGTGAAAGTGGCGAACAAAGTGACTGAAGGCCGTCCGCACTTGGTGGATATGCTGAAGAATGATGAAGTGGCGTACATTGTGAACACCACTGAAGGTCGCAAGGCGATTGCAGACTCTTCCATGATTCGTCGTACCGCGCTACAACATAAAGTACCTTACACCACGACTTTGGCAGCGGCTAAAGCGGTGTGTATGGCGCTAGAATTTGGTAGCGAAATTAACGTGCGTAGCTTGCAAGAAATTCATGCAGGGGTTAAATCATGAGTGTGACTCGTTTCCCGATGACCGTAGCCGGTGAAAAACGTCTACGGGAAGAGTTGGAAGACCTGAAAACAGTTCAGCGTCCGCGTGTGATTGAAGCCATTGCTGAGGCGCGTGCGCACGGTGATCTTAAAGAGAATGCGGAGTACCATGCGGCTCGTGAGCAGCAGGGTTTTATTGAAGGCCGTATTCAAGAGTTGGAAGGCAAACTGTCAACCTCTCAGGTGATTGATATCACGGCGATCCCGAAAACGGGCAAAGTGATTTTTGGCACCACCATTGACCTGATCAATTTGGACACAGATGCAGAAGTGCGTTACCAGATTGTGGGCGATGATGAGGCGGATATTAAAGCTGGCAAAATTTCTGTCAGCTCACCTATTGCGCGTGCGCTAATTGGCAAAGAAGAAGGCGATGTTGTAGTCGTGATCACCCCAGGTGGTGATGTGGAGTATGAGATCGACCAAGTACACCACATCTAACGGCGGTTAGCGGTTAGGATGTGGAACTGAAAGCCGCTGAGTGGATCCCCTTAGTGGCTTTCAGTGCCAAGGCTTGAAATGAAAACAGGGGGCATCAGCCCCCTGTTTTTTTAGTGAATCGGTCAAAATTAGCGATTCAAATAGTGCTCATAACGCACAAGGTTGGATAGCTTAACATTCTGCTCACGTGATTTACGGAACAGGACAGCCATTTTACCAATGGTTTGTACCAGCTCAGCTTTAGTTTGCTGACAAAGTTCCTCAATCAGTAGGCCCTTTGATTCGCGGTCTGCCACACTGATACGGACTTTGATCAGTTCGTGATCGGTAAGTGCGCGGTCGACCTCAGCGATTAGTCCCTCGCTCAAGCCGTTTTCTGATACGATCACAACCGGATTAAGATGATGAGCGATTGAGCGGTACTGTTTTTTTACTGCTGATGTCAGAGACATATAACTTCCTGAAGTGCTTGCCTTGAATTTGGCTTTGGGAAAACCCACATTGTAGCTAAGAGCTGCTCGGTTGATAATAACCAGTAGAGTTATGTTAGCAGGAAAATAGTGTGTCTAGCGCAAAATTTATTCAGGGCAGTCACGCTGAGTAGGCTGTTTTGAAGAAATCATGCAAGCTATTGGCGACTACCCAGTGGATGTCGTACTCTCTGATTAGGAGGCTCCGATTCTTGAGAAAAGGACAACTCTTTGGGTAAAGGCGTTTCATGTGCAAACTTTGATGCAGGCAGTATGCGAACCCAATAAAAATTTAAAGCGATCATGACACTCAAACCTGATGCTTTACTCACTGAAGAGGTGATATTTATTAGCGAAAGGTTTTAAAGGCTAAACACAGGTCGGATGGTTGAACTGAATTGTGTATAGTATTGTCTATTCAAGAGCCTGAATTTACAGGTAACCAAAGCAGTCAAAACAGAGGGTGAGCCCTTGAACGATATGGCAAAAAATCTAATCTTGTGGCTAGTCATTGCTGCAGTGTTGCTTACAGTGTTTAACAACTTCAGCGTTGATTCTTCTCCGTTGAGATTGAACTACTCGAGTTTTGTTGAAGAAGTTCAACAGGACCAAGTCCGAAAGATTGTTGTAGATGGTTACAACATTGCGGGGGAACGTATTGATGGCAGTCGTTTTGAGACGATTCGTCCAGCAATTCAAGATCCAAAGCTGATGGATGACCTGATTCGTCACCAAGTGGTGGTGGAGGGGCGTCAGCCAGAGCAGCAAAGCATGTGGTCACGTTTACTGGTGGCAAGCTTCCCTATTCTGATCATTTTGGGGATCTTCATCTTCTTCATGCGCCAGATGCAGGGTGGCGGCGGCGGTGGCAAAGGCCCGATGAGTTTCGGTAAGTCTAAAGCGCGCTTGTTATCACAAGACCAAATCAAAACCACTTTTGCTGATGTGGCAGGTGTGGATGAGGCGAAGGAAGAAGTAAAAGAACTGGTCGACTTCCTACGGGATCCGGGTAAGTTTCAGCGCCTTGGCGGTAAAATCCCTCGTGGTGTTTTAATGGTGGGGCAACCGGGTACGGGTAAAACCATGCTGGCCAAAGCCATTGCGGGTGAAGCGAAAGTACCGTTTTTCACTATTTCAGGTTCTGACTTCGTTGAAATGTTTGTGGGTGTGGGTGCATCCCGTGTACGCGACATGTTTGAGCAGGCCAAAAAGCAGGCCCCTTGCATCATCTTTATTGACGAGATTGATGCCGTAGGTCGTCAGCGTGGCTCTGGTATGGGCGGCGGTCATGATGAGCGCGAACAGACCCTTAACCAGTTATTGGTTGAGATGGATGGTTTTGAAGGCAACGAAGGTATCATCGTTATTGCAGCAACTAACCGTCCTGATGTGCTCGATGCGGCCTTGCTGCGTCCCGGACGTTTCGACCGTCAGGTGACTGTTGGCTTGCCAGATATTCGAGGTCGTGAACAGATTCTAAAAGTGCATATGCGTAAAGTGCCGATTGCGGATGATGTGGATGCAGCCATTATCGCACGTGGTACACCGGGTTTCTCTGGTGCAGACTTGGCGAACTTGGTAAACGAAGCGGCACTGTTTGCAGCGCGTTCAGACAAGCGTTTAGTACGCATGGAAGAGTTTGATCTGGCAAAAGACAAAATCATCATGGGCACCGAGCGTAAGTCGATGGTGATGTCGGACAAAGAGAAACTGAATACGGCTTATCACGAGGCAGGCCATGCGATTGTTGGGCGCTTAGTGCCTGATCATGACCCAGTGTACAAGGTCAGTATCATTCCACGTGGCCGTGCGCTAGGTGTAACGATGTTCCTGCCAGAAGAAGACCGTTACAGCCACAGTCGTCAGGCTCTGCTAAGCCAGATTTGTAGCTTGTACGGTGGCCGCATTGCAGAAGAGATGACCTTAGGCTTTGATGGCGTGACTACGGGTGCTTCTAACGACATTAAGCGGGCAACAGAGCTGGCGCATAGCATGGTCACCAAATGGGGCTTATCTCAAGAGATGGGGCCGCTCATGTATAACGAAGATGAGTCTCATCAGTTCTTGGGTGGGCCATCGGGTGGTGGGCGTGGCAAGTTTGCGTCGGCAGAAACGGCTAGCAAGCTAGACAAAGAGATTCGTAAAATTACGGACTCATGCTACGCCCGCGCGCATCAGCTGTTGCTTGATAATCGAGATAAGCTGGACAAGATGGCACAAGCACTGATGCATTATGAAACCATTGATGCAAAACAGATTGATGCCATTATGGCCGGACTAGAGCCTGATGCTCCAGAAGGTTGGGTTGAGAAAGAGCGTAAGCCTGATGCTTCAGTCGCATCAACGGTTGTTGAGTTGAAGCCAAGTGCAGACGTGGAGCCTAAAGACACTGATAAAGGTCAAGAGGGGCGAACTCAAAGTGACTCTGACGAAGGTAAACCTGACGCATAAGGTTGCCTAAACGAGAAGGCGTGATTAAAGTGTTCGATTTTCAAGCAGAGTAAACTTGGATGTCGGATCTGGAATCACGCCTTTTTTTTTGTGGTAAGCATTGCCTTGATTTAAAGCAGTCTCAGGTTATGGGTATTTTAAACGTTACCCCTGATTCATTTTCTGATGGTGGTCGGCACCAAGGGTTAGATCAAGCGCTACGCCATGCAGAACAGATGTTAAAAGAGGGCGCTACCCTGATCGATGTCGGCGGGGAATCCACTCGGCCCGGTGCGGCAGATGTGTCAGAACAAGAAGAGCTTGATCGAGTTGTTCCTATAGTTGAGGCGGTTGTAGCGCGTTTTGATGCTTTAGTTTCAGTCGATACCAGTACGGCGGCCGTTATCACCGCGTCTGCAAAAGTAGGGGCAAGCTTGATTAATGATGTGCGTGCCCTAGAGCGTGAAGGCGCGTTGGCAGCAGCAGCGGCAACTGGATTGCCGGTGTGTTTGATGCATATGCAAGGACAGCCTAAAAATATGCAGCTGAATCCGAGCTACAACGATGTTTTGCTCGAAGTTAAAAGCTATTTACAAGCCCGTATTACAGCCTGTCATGCTGCTGGTATCAAAAAGCAGCAGATATTGTTAGATCCCGGTTTTGGTTTTGGTAAAACTGTGACGCAAAACTATAGCCTGTTGAAAAATCTGCAAGAAATTGAAGCGATGGGGTACCCGTTGTTAATTGGCACATCGCGCAAAAGCATGATTGGTGCAGTTACAGGTCGTGAAGTAGATGAGCGTTTGGCGGGAAGCTTGGCGACTGTAGCTTTAGCGGTAGAGCGTGGCGCTTCCATTATTAGAGTGCACGATGTGGCGGCGACAGTTGATGCAATTAAAGTTGCCCACTCTATGCTTATTGCACCTTAAGAATATAATAATTTATAGGTTGAAAAATGAGTCGTAAGTATTTTGGTACGGATGGTATTCGTGGAGAAGTAGGCCAGTTTCCAGTGACGCCTGAGTTTGTTTTGAAGTTAGGCTGGGCTGCGGGTCGAGTTTTTAATCGTAATGGCCATAATAAAATTTTAATTGGTAAAGACACACGTATTTCTGGTTATATGTTCGAGTCGGCACTAGAGGCTGGCTTGTCTGCTGCCGGTGTTGATGTTTATCTGTTAGGCCCAATGCCTACGCCTGGCATTGCTTATCTTACGCGTACCTTCCATGCGCAAGCGGGTATCGTGATCAGCGCTTCCCATAACCCGTTTCAAGACAATGGCATCAAATTCTTCTCTGCAACGGGAACTAAGCTACCTGATGACATTGAGCTGCAAATAGAAGCAGAGCTGGATCAGCCGATGCAGACTGTTGCACCAAGTAAGCTAGGTAAAGCCAAGCGTATTGATGATGCAGCAGGTCGTTATATTGAGTTTTGCAAAAGCACCTTCCCAAATGAGTTTAACCTGAAAGGTCTGAAGATCGCGGTAGATTGTGCACATGGTGCGACCTATCACATTGCCCCTGCGGTGCTTAATGAGCTGGGCGCTGAAGTTATCTCCATTGGCGCGAAGCCTGATGGTTTGAATATCAATGAGGGCGTGGGGTCTACGCACCCAGAGGCATTGGTTGAGGCTGTTCTAGCACACAAAGCTGACTTGGGGATTGCTTTGGATGGTGATGGCGATCGCTTGATAATGGTGGATCAATCAGGTCGCATTCTAGATGGTGATGACCTGTTATATATCATTGCAAAGGATATGCAGGCGCAAGGTGTTTTGAATGGAGGCGTGGTTGGCACTCTGATGAGTAACTACGGTCTAGAGAAAGCATTTGATGAGCAAGGCATCGCATTCAAGCGTGCCAAGGTGGGTGACCGCTATGTCATGGAGTTGCTAAAAGAAAATGACTGGCGTCTTGGCGGAGAGAACTCTGGGCACTTAGTCTGCAAGCATGTACAAACGACAGGTGATGGCATTGTATCTGCGTTGCAGGTGCTTGCGGCAATGAAGCGTAGCGATAAAAGTTTAACGCAACTGTTGCAAGGTCTTGAGAAGTTGCCACAGGTATTGGTGAATGTGCGCTTGGGAGCTGACTCAGCTGCAGAGGTACAGCGTCAGCCTGAGGTGCAGTCTTGTATTGCACAAGTAGAGCAGCAGCTGGCGGGGCGTGGTCGTTTACTTTTACGTGCGTCGGGTACAGAGCCTTTGATTCGAGTGATGACAGAAGGGCAAAATGAAGAAGAGGTCTCTGCTTTAGCGCAACAGCTTGCAGATGTGATTACAGCGGTTGTAAATCGCTGATTAAGGCCGTTAACAGAGCTGTCGACTTGACTATGCAGCTTGTCAGATTGAGGGCTATGCAGTAATATTTTGCGCCCTGAAATACAGGAAATTTTATGCGAAAGAAGATTGTTGCTGGCAACTGGAAAATGAATGGCTCAAATGAGCTGATAAATACACTGTTGCCACAATTGGCTGAAGTAGCAGAGACCTTGAGTGCAGAGGTGTTGGTCTGTCCACCTGCACCCTATCTGGTGTCAGCAAAAGCTCACGCTGGCTCAAGTGTTTTAATTGGGGCGCAAAATTGTCATGATCAGCCATCAGGTGCTTATACGGGTGAAATCTCGGTGGGTATGCTGCAAGAGTTGTCGGTCGGTTATGTGTTAATTGGCCACTCTGAGCGTCGAGCCTTATTTGGCGAAACCGATGCACAGGTCGCTGCAAAAGTTGTTGCTGCGGTTCAGGCTGATTTGATAGCAGTGCTCTGTGTTGGCGAAACCTTGGAAGAGCGTGAATCTGGTCGTACGCTAGACGTGGTATTGTCTCAAGTGG
Source organism: Oceanospirillum multiglobuliferum (assembly GCF_900167095.1). Taxonomy (GTDB): domain Bacteria; phylum Pseudomonadota; class Gammaproteobacteria; order Pseudomonadales; family Halomonadaceae; genus Oceanospirillum; species Oceanospirillum multiglobuliferum. The sequence continues at coordinate 39,171 of NZ_FUXG01000016.1, read as the reverse complement.
CTGCTGTCACTAAAGTGCTGTCGGTCACGAACTGGTCGAACCTTGTAATTGCCTATGAGCCTGTTTGGGCTATTGGTACAGGCAAAACTGCGACAAGTGAGCAGGCGCAGGCTGTTCATGCTGCAATTCGTGCTGCTTTAGCAGAGCAAAGTGCCGACGCAGCAGCACAGATGCCTATTTTATATGGCGGCAGTGTAAAAGCTGATAATGCTAGTGAGCTATTTGCCCAGCCTGATATTGATGGCGCATTGGTTGGTGGTGCATCGTTGGATGCAAAAGAATTTATTTCAATCTGCCAGCAGGCGGGTTAATTTCTAAAAAGGTCAAAAACGATGGAAACCTTAATTTTGGTTGTGCACGTTATACTTGCTGTGGCTTTGGTCGCGCTGGTATTAATTCAGCAAGGTAAAGGTGCTGAAGCTGGTGCATCTTTTGGTGGTGGTGCCTCGCAAACGATCTTTGGCAGTACAGGAAATACTAGCTTTTTAGGCCGAATCACGGCTATAATTGCGACCCTGTTTTTCGTGACTAGTTTGGCGCTGGCTGTTTATGCCAGTCAGCAGGCTAAATCGGTGAACAGTGCAGCAACAACAGGTATTGTGACTCAAGAAGCAGTGCAGGAGTCTAACGCACTTCCAGTTCTTGAGGAAAATAAAGCGCCAGCAGATGGTGATGTACCTGTAACAAAATAGCCGATAATAAAAGGTTGTTTTATAAGCTTGCTCGCAGTATCGGATATGCCGAAGTGGTGGAATTGGTAGACACGCCATCTTGAGGGGGTGGTGATCGTATGATCGTGCGGGTTCAAGTCCCGCTTTCGGCACCAAATGCAGCTTTCCTTGACTAATGATGAGTTAGTCAATAGAATGCACAGCTTCTTGATGCGGGATGGAGCAGTCTGGTAGCTCGTCGGGCTCATAACCCGAAGGTCGTCGGTTCAAATCCGGCTCCCGCTTCCAATTTTTTAACAAAAAGCCCCTTTTATAGGGGCTTTTTGTTAGCTTCTGAAAATTATCGGTTAACAATTTTGGGGTGAATTGATGGCAAAGAAAGAGACTTTGCTTATCGATCTGGCTAGACCAGTCGTCGAGGCGTTAGGGCTTGAGTTCTGGGGGCTAGAATATAAGCCACAAGGTAATCACTCTCTGCTGAGAATCTATATTGACGGGCCAGATGGCATCACTGTCGAGCATTGTGGAGAGGTTAGCCGTCAGTTGGGTAACGTGATGGATGTTGAAGACCCCATCAGCAGTGAATATACCCTAGAAGTATCATCCCCTGGTATGGATCGCCCGCTGTTCACTATTGAGCAATATGCGCGTTACCGTGGACATAAGGTGAGTTTGCGCTTGAATGTAGCCTTTGAAGGCCGTCGTAAATTCATCGGTATTATAAATGGCACTGAAAATGACGAAGTGCTACTGGTTATCGGGCAGGACGAATACTGTCTGCCGATTGAAAATATAGATCAGGCTCGGATCGTACCACAGTTTGATGACTAAGGACTTTTTGTTGAGGCAATGGCATGAGTAAAGAAATTCTTCTGGTAGTAGATGCCGTTTCGAACGAGAAAGGCGTTTCTAAAGAAGTGATTTTTGAGGCGATCGAACTTGCGCTAGCGAGTGCCTCAAAAAAACGTTTCGAAGATGAAGAAGCGGATGTTCGAGTTTCTATTGATCGTCGCACGGGTGGCTATGAGACGTTCCGTCGTTGGACTGTGGTTGAGGACATCGAGCTTGATGATGTTGACCATGAAATATCGCTGACAAACGCGCTGAAAAAAGACGCCGCCCTAAAGCTGGGTGATGTGATTGAAGAGCAGATTGAATCCATCGCATTCGGCCGTATTGCAGCACAAACCGCAAAGCAAGTGATCGTACAGAAAGTACGTGAAGCTGAGCGTGCAGAGATCGTCAAGCAGTATGCTGAAAAGCAGGGCGAGATTGTTAACGGTACTGTAAAGAAAGTGACCCGAGACGGCATTATCGTTGATCTGGGTGGGAATGCTGAAGCTTACCTACCTCGTGACGAGATGATTTCTGGTGAGAAATATCGCATCAACGACCGTGTGCGTGCGCTATTGGCAGAGGTTAACCCAGAGGCTCGTTCGGCACAGTTATTACTGAGCCGCTCTCGTCCACAGTTTTTGATTGAGTTGTTCCGCATTGAAGTACCTGAAATTGCAGAGCAGCTTATCGAAATTCGTGGTGCAGCGCGTGACGCTGGCCTGCGTGCCAAAATTGCAGTAAAAACCAACGACAAGCGTATTGACCCAGTAGGTGCTTGTGTTGGTATGCGTGGTTCACGCGTGCAAGCTGTATCCTCTGAACTGGGTAACGAGCGTGTTGATATTGTGTTGTGGGATGACAACCCGGCTCAGTTGGTCATCAACGCAATGGCACCGGCAGAAGTGGCCTCGATCATTGTTGATGAAGATAAAAATGAAATGGACGTTGCGGTTGCCTCCGAGAATTTGGCTCAAGCCATCGGTCGCAATGGGCAGAACGTACGTCTGGCCAGTGAGTTAACTGGTTGGAAAATTAATGTTATGACCGAAGAGGAAGCGGACGCCAAACAAGGTGAAGAGTTCGACAGCATTATACAGCTGTTTATTAGCCACCTTGATGTTGATGAAGAGCTTGCCCGTCTACTTGCAGACGAAGGCTTCACCAGCTTGGAAGAAGTTGCCTATGTACCTATCGATGAAATGTTGTCCATCGATGGATTTGATGAAGATTTAGTTAAAGATCTGCGCAGCCGTGCAAAAGATGAGCTGTTAACCCTTGCTATCGCAACTGAAGAGCAGCTGGAAGATTCTGAACCAGCAGAAGATCTTCTGACAATGGATGGTATGGATAAGCATCTTGCATTTACTCTTGCAAGCAAAGGCATCCGTACTATGGAAGATCTAGCCGAACAGTCAATTGATGACTTGCTCGATATTGATGGTATGTCTGAGGAAAAAGCGGGTCAGCTCATCATGACAGCCCGTGCCCCTTGGTTCGAAGGCGGCGAATAAGCGCAGCAAAGTCACAGGAGATTAATGAATGGCAGAAACAACTGTAAAAGAGTTCGCCGAGAGCGTTGGCCGACCTGTGGGACGTTTGCTGGAGCAGATGAGCGAAGCAGGCCTACCACACAAAAGTGAACAGGAAACCGTATCAGAAAAGGACAAGCAGAGCTTGTTAGCATACCTGAAAAAAAGCCATGGTGGTGATGCAGCGGAGCCAGGGAAAATTACTCTGAATCGCCGTACTACGACCAAGCTGAAAACGAATGCAGGTAAAAAGACGGTTAATATCGAGGTGCGTAAAAAGCGTACTTACGTTAAGAACACTGAAGCAGAACAAGCCGCAGAAGCGGCTCGTTTGAAGGAAGAAGAAGCTGCGCGTAAAGCTGCAGAGAACGCTAAGCGCAAAGCAGCTGATGAGGCTAAGCGTAAATCTGCTGATGAAAAGCGTAAAGCAGAAGCACCTGCGCAACGCGCCTCGCAAGATGGTTCAGGTCAGAAAGCTGCCCCGCAGCAGCGCCCTGCTCCACAGCAGCGTCCTGCTCAGCAACCGCGTTCATCACAACCTCCACGCCCAGCACAAGCACCTAAGCCAGTCGATATTGTTGAGCCAGTTGTTGTCAGTGACATAGTTGATATTCCTTCTCCTGAGCGTAAGAAAGAAGAAGTGGCGAAGAAGTTCCGTGACGAGTCCCCTGCTAGCACTAAAGGTGCGGGTGCCGGTAAGTCTAAGAAAACTTCTGGCAAGCCTGAATATGCTGAGCGTAAAGAGAAAGAAATTGCACCTCGTCGCGGTAAGAAGGAAGTACGTAGCGCGAAGAAAACTGCTAAGCGCAGTGGCAGTACTAATGGCAATGATCGTTCTTCTGGGCCAAAGCGTGAGCATGGTTTTGAGCGCCCAACTGCGCCAATCGTACGTGAAGTTGCGATTCCAGAAGCGATTACAGTAGCTGAACTAGCGGAACGTATGACCGTTAAAGCAGCTGAAGTAATCAAAGTTATGTTCAAGATGGGCGCCATGGTGACCATCAACCAAGTGATTGATCAAGACACTGCACAGCTTGTAGTGGAGGAGATGGGTCACAAGTTCAAGCTGCTGAATGATAATGCGCTTGAGGATGACGTATTAGACTCAATCAGCTACGAAGGCCATGAGATGAATCGTGCGCCTGTTGTTACTGTTATGGGTCACGTTGACCACGGTAAGACGTCGTTACTTGATTATATTCGTCGTGCCAAAGTAGCGTCAGGCGAGTCAGGTGGTATTACCCAGCACATCGGTGCGTACCACGTAGAAACTGGTCACGGTATGATCACTTTCTTGGATACTCCAGGCCACGCTGCGTTTACCGCAATGCGTGCACGTGGTGCTAAAGCCACTGACGTTGTAATCCTTGTGGTTGCTGCGGATGATGGCGTGATGCCTCAAACGGAAGAAGCGATTCAACACGCTAAAGCTGCTGGTGTACCCATCGTTGTTGCTGTGAACAAAATTGATAAAGAAGGCGCAGACCCAGATCGCGTTAAGAACGAGCTGTCAGCTAAAGATGTTATCCCTGAAGAGTGGGGCGGTGATGTGCCGTTCATCCACGTTTCGGCGAAAGTGGGCACAGGTATTGATGAACTGTTAGACGCTGTTCTATTACAGTCTGAAATGCTTGAGCTGACTGCTGTACCTGAAGCACCTGCGAAAGGTGTTGTGGTAGAAGCGCGCTTGGATAAAGGTCGTGGCCCAGTTTCAACAGTTCTAGTTCAGAACGGAACGCTGCGTAAAGGCGATATCATTCTTGCAGGTCTGCACTATGGTCGTGTACGTGCCTTGTTAGATGAAAATGGTCAGCAAACAGCAGAAGCAGGTCCTTCTATTCCAGTTGAAATTCAAGGTTTAGATGGCACGCCTAACGCTGGTGATGAGTTCACCGTTGTTAAAGACGAGCGTAAAGCGCGTGAAGTGGCAATGTTCCGTCAAGGCAAGTTCCGTGATGTGAAACTGGCTCGTCAGCAAGCTGCTAAGCTTGAGAACATGTTTGAAAACATGGGCAAAGGTGAAATTGCTAGCTTGAATATCGTACTGAAAACAGATGTACGTGGTTCTTTGGAAGCGATCTCTGCCTCATTGCAAGAGCTGTCTACTGATGAAGTGAAAGTAAGCATTATCTCTTCTGGTGTAGGTGGTATTGCTGAGACTGACGCAAACTTAGCATTGGCATCTAATGCTATTCTAGTTGGCTTCAACGTGCGTGCAGACGCATCAGCACGCGCGATTATTGAGCGTGAAGAGCTAGACTTACGCTACTACAGCGTTATTTATGAGCTGATCGACCATGTGAAACAAGCAATGACTGGTATGTTAGCGCCAGAATTCAAAGAAGAGATCGTGGGTATCGCAGAAGTGCGCGATGTCTTCCGCTCTCCGAAACTGGGCGCTATTGCAGGTTGTTTGGTGGTTGAAGGTAGCGTATTCCGTAATAAGAAGATCCGCGTTTTACGTGATAACGTTGTTATCTACGAAGGCGAACTTGAGTCACTACGTCGCTTTAAAGATGACGTAAACGAAGTTCGTAACGGCGTAGAGTGTGGTATCGGCGTGAAAAACTACAACGATGTTAAAGTCGGCGATAAAATCGAAGTCTTTGACAAAGTTAAAGTTGAGCGCACGCTGTAAGGCGTCACTGAGGAACAAACTCGAATGGCTCGTGAGTTCAAACGAACTGACCGAATCTCTGAGCAGCTCCAAAAGGAGCTGGCTCGGCTGATTCAGTTTGAAGTAAAAGATCCGCGCTTAGGCATGGTGACGGTTAACCAAGTGAAGATCAGTTCTGATTTGGGTTATGCCGATGTTTATATCACCGTACTAAACAAAGATACTGAAGCAGAGGCCAAAGAAGACGTAGAAGTACTGCGTCGTGCTTCTGGCTTTTTGCGTACGCAGATTGGCAAAGCGATCAAGCTGCGTACCGTACCTCAGCTGCGTTTTCATTATGATGCTAGCGTTGTGTATGGTCAGAAACTGTCGAGCTTGATCGATAAAGCGGTGGCCGCTGATAAAGAGCGTATCGCAGATGAGCAGGCTGATGCGGGTGCTGATGATCAGAAGGATGGTCAATAGTGGCTCGACGTCGCAAAGGTCGCGCGATTTCTGGGGTCTTGTTACTGAATAAACCTACGGGTATTTCTAGTAACAAGGCGCTACAGAAGGTTCGTGCGATGCTGTTTGCCAGCAAAGGCGGACACACCGGTAATCTTGATCCAATGGCAACAGGCTTGTTGCCATTGTGCTTTGGTGAAGCCACTAAGTTTTCCAGCTATTTACTTGATGCCGATAAAGCTTATATCGCCTGTGCGCGTTTAGGCCAAGTGTCTGATACTGGCGACGCAGATGGTGAAATTATCCATGAGCGTTCCGTACCGGAGCTGAGCATTGAGCAGCTACAGCAAGTGATGCAAGGTTTTGTCGGCGCTATTGAACAAGTGCCACCGATGTACTCGGCACTTAAGCAGAATGGTCAGCCGCTGTACAAACTTGCCCGAGAAGGCAAAACGGTTGAGCGTAAAGCACGCCCTGTAACGATTTACTCTATTGAGCTTATCAATTGGCAAGCGCCTGACTTAACTTTCTCGGTACGTTGCTCAAAAGGCACTTACGTGAGGACGTTAGCAGAAGACATTGGCGAGCAGCTTGGATGTGGTGCACATCTGATTAGCCTACATCGTACGCATACTGGTGGTTTTGAGGCTGCTGAAATGATCTCAATGGATCAGCTTCAACAAGTACGCGATGATGAGGGGTCTATTGATCACTATTTATTGCCAGCAGATATTTTAGTCAGTCATTTTGCCAAGAAAAATTTGTCTGCAGCAGAAACTGCGCGTATCCTGCACGGCCAAGATATCGCCAATACAGAAAATCTAACTGGAATGGTACGTTTGTACGACCCAGAACAGCAGTTTTTAGGTTTGGCTGAAGCATCAGAGACGGGGCGTTTAATGCCGCGTCGCCTGATTGTTACCGATGAGACGGTAACCGATTAGGTTAGCTGTAAATATGCACGGTTAACCTGAATCTTATTTATTTGCATATTCACTAGGAGATATATCATGGCTCTATCTGCAGCAGAAAAAGCAGCAATCGTTAAAGACTATCAGCGTGGCGAAGGCGATACTGGTTCTCCAGAAGTTCAAGTTGCTCTGTTAACTTTGAACATCAATGGTCTGCAAGATCACTTCAAATCTCACAAGCACGATCACCACTCACGTCGTGGTCTGATCCGCATGGTAAACCAGCGTCGTAAACTGCTGGACTACCTGAAAGGTAAAGACGTTACTCGTTACAGTGATTTGATCAAGCGTCTAGGCCTACGCCGCTAATACGCTGACAATCTTTCAATTGATTGTCTATGGAAGCCCGCTATCTCTTTGATAGCGGGCTTCTTTGTGTGAGAATAGACAAACATGAAAGCAATAGATATTGGAAGGAAATCACCGTGAATCCGGTTATCAAAACATTTACATACGGCAACCAGACCGTGACCTTAGAAACAGGTCGAATCGCACGTCAAGCGACTGCTGCTGTACTGGTAACGATTAATAATACTTCTGTACTTTGTACAGTTGTGGCCAAGAAAGATGCAGCTCCGGATGCGGGCTTTTTTCCACTGTCTGTTCACTACCAAGAAAAAACTTACGCTGTAGGTAAGATTCCAGGTGGTTACTTCAAGCGTGAAGGCCGTCCAACAGAAAATGAAACCTTAACTTCTCGTTTGATTGATCGTCCGATCCGTCCTTTGTTTGCAGATGGCTTCATGAATGAAGTACAGATCATCTGTACGGTGATGTCGGCTGAAAAGAATGAGAACCCAGATATTGCAGCGTTAATTGGTACTTCTGCCGCGTTGAGCATCTCTGGTGTACCGTTCAGTGGCCCTGTGGGTGCCGCTCGTGTGGGCTTCACTGATGATGAAGGCTACATTCTGAACCCGAACAACGACAAGTTGGAAGAATCACTGTTAGACATGGTGGTTGCGGGTACTGAGAATGCCGTACTGATGGTAGAGTCTGAAGCAGAAGAGCTGACAGAAGACGAAATGCTAGGCGCAGTATTGTTTGCTCATAAAGAGATGCAAGCCGTAGTTAGCGCAATTAAAGAATTTGCTGCTGAAGTGGCAACGCCTGCTTGGGATTGGCAGCCGAAGCCAGAAGACACTGCAACCAAGCAACTGGTTGCGATGGCTTATACCAACAAGATCAAAGACGCTTACAAAATTACCGTTAAGCAGGATCGCTATGCCCTACTAGGTGCATTGAAAACGGAAGCTGTAGAAACACTGTCTAATGAAGAAACCAGTGCAGATGCGATTAAAGCTGCATTTGGTAGCTTAGAGAAGCAGATCGTGCGTCAAGCGGTTGTAAACGGCGAGCCACGTATTGATGGTCGTGATCAAGATACTGTACGTGCCATCGCAGTTGAAGTAGGTTTGTTGCAAAAAACTCATGGTTCTGCGTTGTTCACTCGTGGTGAAACACAGGCCATCGTAACTGCGACCCTAGGTACGGCGCGTGATGCACAGATAAGTGAGTCTCTGGCGGGTGAAGTGCGTGATCCTTTCATGCTGCACTACAACTTCCCTCCTTACTCTGTAGGTGAAGCGGGCTTCATGGGTGGTCCTAAGCGTCGTGAAATCGGTCACGGTCGTCTGGCGCGTCGTGGTGTTCAGGCGGTTTTACCGACTGAAGAAGAATTCCCATACTCTATTCGCGTAGTATCTGAGATCACTGAATCAAACGGCTCTAGCTCAATGGCGTCAGTTTGTGGTGCATCTTTAGCCCTGATGGACGCAGGTGTTCCTCTAAAAGCACCAGTTGCGGGTATCGCAATGGGTCTGGTTAAGGAAGGCGAAGGTTTTGCTGTACTGACCGACATTCTGGGTGACGAAGATCACCTAGGCGATATGGACTTTAAAGTCGCGGGTACTGCTGAAGGTATCACTGCATTGCAGATGGATATCAAAATCGAAGGGATCAACGAAGAGATTATGGAAGTGGCACTGAACCGTGCTCACAAAGCGCGTATCCATATTCTTGGTGAAATGAACAAAGTGATCAGCACTGGCCGTGAAACTTTGTCAGAAAACGCCCCAGCGATGACCACGATCAAAATTGATCCAGAGAAAATCCGTGACGTAATCGGTAAAGGCGGCGCAACTATTCGCGGCATCTGCGAACGTACTGGTGCCTCTATTGATATCGATGACAACGGTCTGGTTAAGATCTACGCAGAAGACAAAGCTTCAGCACAAGCGGCAATCAACGAAGTGGCTGGCATCACTGCCGAAGCTGAGATTGGTGCAGTTTACAAAGGCACCGTGGTGCGTTTGGCTGACTTCGGCGCATTTGTTAACTTCCTGCCGGGTCAGGATGGTCTGGTGCACATCTCTCAGATTGCACAAGAACGTGTTAACGCAGTAAGCGATTACCTGAAAGAAGGTGACGTGATTGCAGTTAAAGTGTTGGATGTTGATAACCGTGGCCGCGTTAAGCTAACGGTTAAAGAAGTCACTGAAGAAGAGAAGGCAGCTGCACTGGCAGTGTAGTCCTTGTCTTACACAGGCGAATAAAAAGGCCCAAGCTGATTCAGCTTGGGCCTTTTGTTTATTTGGCAGATTAACCTTGGTTAATCAGAGGGGCTTACGCACGCTCAATTGCCAATGCAACACCTTGACCGCCACCGATGCACAAAGTCGCTAGACCTTTCTTCGCATCACGCTTGATCATTTCATGTACCAGAGAAACCAGAATACGGCAGCCTGATGCGCCAATTGGGTGACCCAGTGCAATCGCGCCACCATTCACGTTAACTTTGCCAGTATCCCAGCCCAGTTCTTTGTTCACGCTTAGAGCCTGTGATGCAAACGCTTCGTTGGCTTCGATCAAGTCTAGGTCGTTAATATCCCAACCTGCTTTTTCCAAGCACAGCTTAGTCGCAGGTACAGGGCCGATACCCATGATCGCAGGATCAACACCGGCGTTAGAATAGGCTGCGATTTTAGCCAGAACAGGTAAGCCCAGTTCTTCAGCCTTTTTCGCGCTGCATAGAATAACAGCAGCTGCACCGTCGTTCAGTGTAGAGGCGTTACCTGCTGTAATAGTGCCGTCCTTTTTGAATGCAGGACGCATCGCCGCTAGCTTCTCAGCGGTGGTACCAAAGCGAGCGTTTTCATCCGTGTTGAATACTACTGGATCGCCTTTGCGTTGTGGAATTGAAACAGGGATGATTTCATCAGAGAAGCGACCGCCTTTGATCGCCTCTTCTGCTTTTTGCTGTGACATTGCAGCAAATGCATCTTGCTCTTCACGGCTTAGGCTATATTTTTCTGCTAGGTTTTCAGCAGTGATGCCCATGTGGTAGTCGTTAAATGCACACCATAGGCCATCAACAATCATAGTGTCCTGTAGTGCCCAATTGCCCATGCGCTGACCGTTGCGAGAGTTAGGCAGCACGTGAGCTGACTGAGACATATTCTCTTGGCCACCAGCAATGATCATATCGGCATCGCCTAGACGAATCGCTTGAGTTGCTAAATGCAGTGCTTTCAAGCCAGAGCCACAAACTTTATTAATGGTCATCGCTGGTGTTGTTTCAGGCAAGCCGCCTTTGATGCAGGCTTGACGTGCAGTATTTTGGCCTTCACCTGCAGTTAGTACTTGGCCTAGTAACACTTCATCAATTTGTTTTGGATCAATACCAGTTTGTTCTAACAATCCTTTGATGACGGCCGCGCCTAAGTCAACAGCTGATACTGAGCTAAGGCTGCCATTGAAACTACCAATAGCGGTACGACCTGCTGCGACGATTACAACTTCTTGCATAAGTATTTCCTTCCTAGCAGTGGCGGTTTTATTGTGCTTTGCAACATAGCATAATGCTACAGGCACGGTAAAAAGAAAATACACTAAAATGATGACAAAAAAAAAGCCGACCTTAGGTCAGCTTTAGAAAAATCAGATATTGCTCAATACAGGATTAAGCTACCTGTACAGGAATGGCGTTACTTGTGTGTGTAACTTCATTGCCTGCCGCCAAATAGATCAGAGCTGGTTTGAATGTTGCCAATTCAGCTTCTGTGTAGTTGGCATATGCACAGATAATGACTCGGTCACCGACCTTGGCCTGATGAGCCGCAGCACCATTTACAGAAATGATACCTGAACCCTCTTCACCACGAATCGCGTAGGTCGTGAAGCGTTGGCCGCCTTCGATGTTATAGATCTGGATCTGCTCATATTCTCGGATACCGGCCATATCTAGCAAGTTGCCGTCAATAGCACAAGAACCCTCATACTCCAGTACCGCGTGGGTTACACGAGCCTGATGCAGTTTTGCTTTCAGCATGATGGATTGCATGATTCTTAACCCTTGACCACTGTTTTCCTGATTTTTGAGCGAGCACACGTTGACCGCACTAGGCGGGCAAGTCGCGCAGTATGCCCGAATATTAGTTTTGATTCAACGCAAACGCGATGTTATCAATAAGGCGGGCACTGCCCAAGTTTGCTGCTGCTAAGATGACCAGCTGGTCGTCATTTGCGGTAGCATGTTTGAGGTCAGACTGACGTCTAACACTCAGGTAATCTGGCTTAAAGCCTGCGCTTGCTAAGGCCGAGTTACCTTGATGACACAGTGTGTCAAAATCTTTGCTGCCTGCTTCAATAGCATCTTTGATTTGAACCAAAGTGCGATATAAAGTGGGTGCTGTAGCTAACTCTTGTTCCGTCAGGTAACCGTTACGAGAGCTTAGCGCTAGTTCAGAGGCCGCACGTACTGTACTGATGCCAATAATCTCAATTGGCATACATAAGTCTGCGGCCATTTTGCGAATAACAGCTAGTTGCTGAAAATCTTTTTGGCCGAACAGTGCGATATCAGGTTGGACAATGTTGAATAGCTTTGTCACAACTGTAGACACTCCGGTGAAGTGGCCTGGTCGGCTAGCACCGCAAAGCTCGTCTGTCAGCTCTGGTACAATCACTTGCGTTTGTACGCCTGTACCATTGGGGTACATCTCGCTGGCATTAGGGGCAAATAGCACCTGACAGCCTGCGTCAGTAAGCTTTTCTTTGTCGGCTTCTAATGTTCTTGGGTATGCGTCCAAATCTTCGTTTGGGCCAAATTGCATTGGATTAACAAAAATGCTACTGATCACTACGTCAGCCACTTTTTTGGCTTCGTGCACTAGCTGGATGTGGCCTGAGTGCAAATTACCCATAGTAGGTACAAATGCAATTTTGTTACCGGACTTACGATAAGCCTGTACCGTTTCGCGTAATGACAGAATGCTGTGACAGACGATCATGAAAAACAATGCTCCTCAGCTGGAAAGGTACCTGCTTTAACTGCCTGATGATATTGGCTAAGTGCTTCAGGAATTGAGCGAGCATCAGCCATAAAGTTTTTCACAAATTTGGCAGTATGCCCTACGGTGATCCCCAGCATGTCATGGAGTACCAGTACCTGCCCATCGGTATAAGGGCCTGCACCAATGCCAATTACGGGTACGTTAACGGCCTCTGTAACTAGGCGACCAACTTCTGTGGGAACGCACTCCAACAGAATCACACTGGCGCCTGCATCCACCAGTTGTTGGCTGGCGCTTATAATCGCTTGAGCAGCCGCTTCTGTTTTACCTTGCACCTTATAGCCGCCAAACTGGTTGACCATTTGAGGTGTTAACCCCAAGTGTGCGCAAACAGGTATGCCGCGACGAGTCAATTCGGTAATGCCTTCTGCTAGCCAAGCTTCGCCTTCAATTTTCACCATATGCGCGCCAGCCTGCATTAATTTGCCAGCATTAAGCAGTAGTTGCTCTATTGAAGCGTTACTCATAAATGGCATGTCTGCCATGATTAGCGCGCCTTGATTACCACGGGCAACACATTGCGTGTGGTAGGCGATATCATCAACACTGACTGGAAGTGTGCTGTTATGTCCCTGTAGTACCATGCCCATCGAATCACCAATCAGTATGACCTCAATACCGGTGCTGCTGATTTGATGAGAGAAGGTTGCATCGTACGCTGTTAAACAGCTGAACTTTTCGCCCGCTGCTTTCAGTTTGTTCAGGGTACTGATTGTCACTGTCTTCATTGTTATCTTCCGCCATTACAATAACGCCCACGGCTTTTGACCAGTGGGCGTTTCGAAATGTGTTACTTTGACGTTACCTGCATCTTAAGGTAACAAGTTGTCGTAACTTTACTCTGTCTTTAACAATATCTGCAAGTCATCTATGGTGATATTCGACAGAATAGTTGTAATAGATCCTTTACCCGGTATCACAATTTCGGGGCTAATTTCTGCCAATGGTAGCAAAACGAAGCCTCTGAGGTGCATTTGTGGGTGTGGTACGCTGAGTCTTGGTAGTGCTATCTGCTGTTGATCATAAAGTAACAAATCAAGGTCTAGGGTGCGTGGTCCCCAGTGTCTTAGGCGTACCCTTTGATGCTGTTGCTCTAGTGCTTGTAGTGCATCAAGTAGCGCAATTGCAGATAGTTTGGTCTCTAGCTTTACAACCGCATTAACAAAGTCAGGTTGGTCTTGGGGGCCTACAGGCTTACTAGAATATAAAGAGGAGCCTGCCAAGAAAGTTGTTTCAGGTAAATTTGCAAGTTCTTGATAGGCTGTAAGAAGCTGTTGTATAGGCTGGTCAAGATTGCTGCCCAGCCCTATATAGGCGATAGCGCTCATTCGTGGATGTTTCTATCATGTTGAGGTTTGTTATTTCGATAACGGCTACGCTTACGGCGCTTTTTAACGGGTTCGCTGTTGATCTCAACATCGTCTAGGACGAGCGACCGTTTTCCGCTGTGATTGCTCTCTTGATAGGCGGTCCACCAGTCTGCAAGTGGTTGCACTTTCTCACCGGATTCAGCACGTAACACTAAAAAGTCGTAAGCGGCCCTGAAACGAGGGTGTTCTGCCGTTTGGAAAGCCCGCTTGCCTTGCCGACGCTCTAGACGCAACTGAAACTCCCAGATCTCACGCATTGGCTGGCTGAAGCGCTTGGGAATAGAAGTGAAGTCAGACTGAGCTGCTAACACTTGCTGACCAGCCTGCTGCATGGCGGGTACAGGGGGAAGACCACCCTTTTGCGTCAATTCAACAAAGGCTTTTTGTACTACAGGCCACAGCAAGGCGGCGAACAAGAAAGCTGGGGTGACAGGCTTGTCTTCAGCTACTCTCAAGTCAGTACTTTCTAGCGCCTTGATGATAAATTGCTCTTTATGCGGCTGGGATTGAAGTTGCTCAGCAGCATAAGGGAATAGTTGTTCAAGGAGGCGATATTCTTTGAGTAGCAAGAACGTTTGTACTGACTGTCCTGATAAAAACAGTTTTAGCACTTCTTCAAATAATCGTGCGGCGGGTATTTGACGCAGTAGGCTTGCCATCGGACGAATAGGGGCTTCTGTTACTGGCTCAATATTAAAATCAAGCTTAGCAGCAAAACGAACAGCCCGTAACATACGAACAGGATCTTCTCGGTAACGAGTTTCAGGATCACCAATCATGCGAATGCAGCGATGCTGAATATCTCTAATGCCATCAGCATAATCATAAATGGCAAAATCAGCGATATTGTAATACAAGGCATTAATAGTGAAGTCACGGCGTACCGCATCTTCGTTGATTGTCCCATAGACGTTATCGCGCAATAACAAGCCATGCTCAGATTGTGAAGCAAGGCTCTTCGCAGAGTCTTCAGCTGGTGGTGCACGAAAGGTTGTCACTTCTATGACTTCACGACCATAACGCACATGAACAATACGAAATCGACGACCAATAATGCGGGCATTATGGAAAAGAGATTTTACCTGTTCTGGTGTGGCGTTGGTGGCAACGTCAAAGTCTTTTGGGTGTAATCCGAGCAGGGCATCCCGAACGCAACCGCCTACTAAAAAAGCATCATAGTTGGCTTTTTTGAGGCGATAAAGTACCTTTAAGGCGCTGTCTGAAACATTGCTTCGGCTGAGGGGGTGTTCGTCACGGGACACAATACGCAATTCAAATGGGGAGGATTGCGGTTCACTGCCATTTGATTTTAGCAGCTGCTTGATCGTCTTACCGGGACGCTTTAGAAATGAATGAATTCCTTTTAGCATCTCTGGATCTTGAATCTCTGAATAGGAGCAGGGAGTGTACCCTAAAAACAAAAGCGGAGCCAAATTGGCTCCGCTATAAAATTGTCTGCATCCATGCAAACGATATGTCAGACTTCGGTAAATCGCTCTGAATGCGCAATGACAGTCAATTACAAACTTTGGTGGCTTGGCCTAGTTATTTTTATTTTCCAATTCAAAACTCTATACAGAGATTTCTAGTTTGGACCGCCTCGTATTCAAAACAATTATCCAATGATTCTTTCTCAGCCCGCTTATTGTTTTTATTGCAGGGCAGGCACATCGCTATCTGTTTTATTATTTTTGTTACAAATAATCTTTTGTGCATCAGTTCGCTACGGTTAACTTTTCATCCTGACTTATTGTTTTTATTTCAGGGTTGGTCATCTTGTTGGGTGTTTATTGTTGTTTTCCCAGTGCCGACCTGTTTTTTCGCTCGCTTATTGTTTTTATTTTTTGAGCTTAATTTTTATTGCCGCTTATTGTTTTTGTTTCGGCTAGAACGTTAACCGCCGTTCTTGTTGTTCTTGACTAGGTAGTTGCAGATGCTGTGCCAGTTTTTAAAAAACCTTTAAAAAACATTGAGTTATAGATAATTGTACGGATATGGTTTTGGTAGGCTACTGAGATTGTTACCAGTGAAACAATCTTATTTTACTGGTGCTGTGTGTTACGGTAACACTCAGTCACAAAAATAATTATTAAAAAGTGAACAGGCTAAAAGGATTAGAAAAGGCAATACTTAGGCGTACTCTACTTTAGGTTAACCTCTATTTGATCAAGGTCAAAAGTATGATGTTTAGAGGTTTGTAGCGCTTCGTCTCTGTGTAAAAAAGGGATGCAGTTAGCATCCCTACGATAGCTCTTCACCAGTTAGGCTTTGCGAGTTGGGCTTTTTCTTCGTGGAATTCCTAAGCGCTGGCGCCGCTCCCATAAACATTTTCGACTAATGCCCAGTTTTTGTGCCAATTCGGTTTCGCTCATCTGATCTTGGTGCTCTAAGACAAAGTGTTGAAAATAGTCTTCAAGAGAAAGATCTTCAGGTGCTTTAGTGCCATCATTACGCGGAATCACACGTGAGGGCGCACCAATAGAAGGCAATGCAGACTGTACTTGTGGGATTGAAGGACGATGAGCAACAGTGGATACTGGCTCAATGCCCAAGTCATCAGTATGAATCAGATTACCTTCAGCTAGTATCACACCTCGCTCAATGGCATTCTCCAGCTCACGCACGTTTCCAGGCCAGTCATATTGTGAAATCGCATCCGCAGCGTGCTTGGATAGACGAAGGTTGGGGCGCTCCATTCTTTTGCAGGCATTGCTGAGTAAAAACTCTGCGATCTCTAAAATATCATCTCCACGCTGCTTTAGTGGCGGCAGGGTGAGTTCCATTACATTTAGACGGTAGTAGAGATCAAGGCGGAAATCACCTTCGCTGGAAAGTTTCTTTAAATTGCGGTGTGTTGCAGCGACTAGGCGTACATCAACCTTCTTAGAGTGCACTGAGCCAATGCGACGAATTTCACCTTCTTGGAGTACCCGCAGTAAGCGTGCTTGTGCTTCTAGTGGCAGTTCGCCAATTTCATCTAAGAAAAGCGTGCCGCCATCTGCCGCTTCGACTAAGCCGCAACGATTGGTGTTTGCACCAGTGAAAGCCCCTTTCTCATAACCGAAAAGTTCGGATTCAATAAGGGTTTCAGGAATTGCGGCACAGTTAACGGAGATCAGTGGTGCATTTCGGCGACGACTGTTGTTATGGATCGCCTTGGCAATCAGTTCTTTACCTGTACCTGATTCGCCTTGGATTAGGACGGTCGCGTCGGTTGGTGCAACTTTTCGGATGCGCTGATAAACCACCTGCATGGTGGGGCAATGTCCAATCATGCCCATTGTGCCGGGTTCACTGTTTTCCTCTTCCACGATGCTGGCGGCATCCGCTTCTTGTAAACGCTGATTGGCATGGTTGGCAAGGATGCGATTGACTGCGTTGAGCATCTCTTCGTGATCAAATGGTTTGGCGATATAGTCCACCGCCCCCATTTTCATGGAGTCCACCGCTGAGCGTAGACTGGCGTAGCTGGTCATGATCAGTACGGGAATACCTTCTGCCAATTTGATTAGGTCTGTGCCTGGTGTTTTAGGTAAACGCAGGTCAGAAATAATCAGATCAAAATCTTTCAGCTTGAAGCGTGACAAAGCCTCATCAACGGAGGCGGCCTCTTGAACTTCAAACTGATGCCGTTCCAGCAATCTTTTCAGAGCGGAGCGGATAATGTCTTCGTCTTCTACTACCAATATTTGGGGCATGTTTAAGTCCACGCAGATTCGCTTTTGGCTTCAGCATGGTGAAGAGGCAGGGTGATATCGACCTGAGTTCCTCTACCTTGCATCCGGTCCGCAGGGCTAATGATATGGATCTGGCCATAGTGTTCTTCCACTATGCTGTACACCAATGCCAGCCCAAGTCCGGTTCCTTCACCCGGTTCTTTTGTGGTGAAGAAGGGTTCAAAAATATGTTCAAGTTGGTCTTCTGGAATACCGCAGCCTTGATCAGTTACCGAGACTGTTACGGTATGTTCCGAAACCTGTGCGCTAATAGTAACACTATCTCCCACTTCTGAGGCATCTCTTGCATTACCTAAAAGGTTAACAAAGACCTGTACCAGCTTTTGTATGTCGGCAATAACGATGATGTCATCGGAACAAAGGTTGATAAACTCAAGCTCTTTACCCTTATCTGCTAAGGAGATGAGATTGATCGCCTCTGTGATGGCCTGATTCAGCTGCATCGGTTCTTGCTGGTTTTGTCCAGTATGACGACCTGCATGGGCAAAGCTGACCAGCGAATGCACAATGCGTGTGACGCGCTTAGTGAGTTGTAGAATTTGCTCAGAGGTTTGAATCACCTCGGGGTTATCGGTTTCATACTTCATATTCTGCGCAAGTGAAGAGATGCCGGTAATAGGGTTGCCAATTTCATGAGCGACCCCAGCAGCCAAGCGCCCAATACTGGCCAATCGTTCGCTGTGTACCAGCTCTTCCTCTAAGCGTTGAGTTTCAGTATGGTCTTCTAACAAAATCACCATGCCTCCCATATGAGACAGTGGCTCTTCTATTCGAGCTTTGTGCAGAGAAAACCAGCGGGGTTGTCCATTTTTCTGGCTGACTTTCTGGAACATATGGTGGTTGTGATTCTGCTGGATAAAGTCATCTAGTAAGTTTTTCCAAGGCTCCGGCAGGGCATCAAAGCGTGAGCCGATCACCTGCTCACCTGAGATACTGGTCAGCTCAGCCATTGCGTTGTTCCACATTAAGACTTCGCGGTCTGTACCTAAGGAGCAAACACCAATTGGCAAATACTGTAGCGTTTGGCGGTGATAGCGACGTAGGCTGTCCAGCTCTTTTGCTAACCCTGTCAGCTGCGAGCGGTAGCTTTCCAAGCGACTTTCAACGAAGTGAATATCTTCGGTGTGTCCTTGAACATTCGCGGGTTGATAAGGTAGGTATTGATCAACAATTTCTTGTGCAATGGCAGGCCCCATCAACCCTGATAAGTTGGCTTGAATCCGATCACGCAAACGCCGCATAGCGTAAGGCCGGCTGTCTTCCATCTCCAGTTTGAGGCCGTTCAATGCGGTTTGAACCTCTCGTTTGGCAGTGCTTTCACCGAGCGGAACGCTGAGAAAGGTGACAAAGTCTTGGCAGGTTCGTGCATTCAGTTGTAAACGGTGTGGGCGTGACAGTGCATCAACAGAGCAACTGCTGGCGCCCTCTTTTTCCTCTTCACTGGGCTGGATAAACAAGGATGTGACAATAAAAACAGTAATATTCAGTGTGATCGATACCAGCGCAACTTGATACCAGCCCTCACTTCCCGAATGAAAAACCAAATTGGATGCAGGTAATGTGACCTGTTCAAGGTTGTATAAAAGCGGGATGACTTGACCAAAGATCCAGATGCCAATACCACTGCACAGGCCTGCAATTAGGCCGATGCGATTGGCCGTTGGCCAATAGAGTACCGCTAAGATGCCGGGTAGAAACTGAAGGATGCCAACAAAAGAGGTTAAACCCAAGCTGGCCAGATTGTGGCGTACGCCCAATGTGCGATAAAACAGATAAGCTGCAACAATAATAGTGCCGATTAATAATCGGCGGAACCAAAGTAGCCAATTGTAAATGTCAAACTTGGCACCGGGCTGGTAAACCGCTAATACCAAGTGGTTCAATGTCATTGCCGCAAGCGCCAGTGTGACCAAAATAATGGTGCCGCTGGCCGCCGAGAGACCCGCAATAAAAGCTAAAATGCCGAGGAGGCCTTGCGTCTCCTCTTTTCCTAACCCCAAGATCATATATTCAGGTTTTAAGTTAATGCCTTCAGCCATACCGGCCCAAAGGATTAGGGGGACGGGTAAACTCAGCAGCAGTAGGTAGAGCGGTACGGCCCAACTGGCGCGAAATAGCACTTCTGTAGATTGGTTCTCTGTGAAAATAATGTGGAACATATGGGGCATGGCCACTGCTGCTGCAAAGAACAGTAGCAACATGGTGCGCCACTGCCCCGCTTCAAGCGGCTTTTGTAGTGCTTGTAGTTGGTCGCTGTGGCTTTGCAGCCAAACCTCTAAGCCTTGAAAGCCATCAAAAACTTCAAATAATGCATAACTGCCAATAGCCAACATAATGGCCAGTTTGATAATGGACTCAAAAGCGATTGCCGCCACTAAGCTCTCATGTTTTTCCCTTAAGGAGGTGTGGCGAGCACCGAATAAAATCGCAAATGTGGTGATCACCAAGCAGAAGGCTAACGCTAGGGTATGAGGGGAGGCCTCGTTGGTTAAAATATAGATTGAGTCCGCCACCGCTTGAATCTGCAAGGCCAATAATGGCATTGACGCCATCAGCATGAAGACGGTGACTAAACTACCGATCCAGCGGCTTCGAAAGCGAAAAGCAAACAAATCTGCCAGGGATGACAGTTGATAGGTGCGGCTGATGCGCAAAATGGGCACCAACAGCACAGGGGCTAATACAAAAGCGCCCGCCACGCCTAAATAGTAGGATAAGAAGCCATAGCCATATTGATTGGCCAAGCCTACGGAGCCATAGACTGCCCAAGCACTGGCGTAAACCCCCAGTGAGAGGACGTAGACAACAGGATGGCGTGTCAATTTGCGTGGTAGCCACTGTCTCTCCGTTGCGTAAGCGCAGGCAAATAAAATCAGTAGATAGCCAACGCCAATGGCGAAGATTTGCCCAAGGCTGAAGCTAAAGTTCATCTAACTTCCTCTTCTGCTCCAACCAGATGGATAGTCCGATCAGCGAAGCCCAAATCAGATAGGGGCGATACCAACTGCCGTTGCTGTCTCCCCACCAATCCATCAAAACCGGTGAATACAGGTAGCCCGCAAAGACTAAAAAGAGAATTAGGCGGTACATATACATAAATCACCTTAAAAAGGGTTGAGATGGGTGGAGATTAACAGCGCGAAAAGGGGCGTTGTAAGCTAGCTTCCGTAATTTCAGCCACCGCTTTGATGCGCTGGATATTCCAGTTTGCAACCGCCCAATGTAACAACTCTGAGTAGGATGCCTCTTGTTGCGCTTGGGATAAAGGCAGTCCCAATGCAAGCAAGGCTTTTTGTAAGAGTTTGAGGCGTTCTGGCGGTGAGATGGCGGGCGCTAAGTTTTGCTTGCTTAGTTTCTGTCCATCAGTACCAATGATCACGGGAATATGCGCATAATCAGGTGCAGGTGTATGGATCAGTTTAACCTCATTGAGCTGCTCAATCAGCTGTAACTGACGGGGGGTGCTGTCTAATATGTCGTAGCCTCGCACCACTTGATTGACCCCTTGTTCGGCATCATCTAAGACAACCGCCAGTTGGTAAGCGAATAAGCCATCTCGACGTTGGATAATGAAGTCGCCTAGCGCAGCCATTGCCCAGTGGCACTCGCCTTGAATGCGATCAACCAGTGTAAAGTCGCCATCGGTTTTCAGTCGAACAGCATTGTTGTGGGCGCTCAAGTCGTGACGATCTCGGCACCAGTTAGGGTAAACCGGATGGGTCTGTAGCTGTTTGCGGCTGCATTGGCAGTAATAGGCTTTTTGAGCGCTGAGTAAAGCATCGACAGCGGCCTGATAGCGCTCAGTTTGCTGGCTTTGATAGAACACTTCGCCATCCCAGTGCAGTTCAAATGCATCTAAGGTGCTTAAGATGAGATCCGAAGCCCCTGCTTGCTCTCTGGGAGGGTCAATATCTTCAATACGCAGTAACCACTGCCCTTGAGCAGATTTTGCATCTAGATAGCTGGCTAGAGCCGCTACCAAGGAGCCAAAATGTAGCGGGCCGGAGGGGGTTGGGGCAAACCGGCCTACATAATCTGGGGCAGTGGGACGCATAAGGTAAAAAGACCTGTTGATGAGCGGGTCTTTTAGCAGGAAAACTTAGCCGCCAATTTGACGCTCTTTGATTTCAGCCAGCGTTTTGCAGTCAACGCACAAAGTAGCCGTTGGGCGAGCTTCTAAGCGGCGAATACCAATTTCAATGCCGCAAGATTCACAGTAGCCGTAATCTTTGCTGTCGATATCTTCAAGAGCTTCATTGATCTTTTTGATCAGTTTGCGCTCACGGTCACGAGTACGCAGTTCTAAGCTGAACTCTTCTTCCTGTGTTGCGCGATCAGCCGGATCGGCAAAGTTAGTTGCATCTTCTTGAAGGTGTTGCACCGTACGGTCAACCTCTTCCATTAGCTCTTGTTTCCAAGTCAGAAGAATCTGACGGAAATGCTCAAGCTGACCTTCATTCATGTACTCTTCGCCATCTTTGGCTTCGTACGGAACGAATGATTTCAGATTGATGTTTTTGTTAGCGTTGTCTGGCATACGACTGCCCCATATTTAGAGTTTATAGGTGATCTGGGGGATGCCTGCCGATATTGAGTCCATCATTGGCACCCTCAGCAACGGACAAAAAATGTGCCACGTCTTTGAAAGCTTTGCTTATTTAGCGGAAAAGCGTTCGGAATGCAACCTGATCCAACAAACCCGCATCAAGTTTAGTGTGCTTTTGTTGTTTTGTCAGATCTTATCATTCGTCTGAATGGTGCATGAACTGGCGCTTTTCTCTATTATAAGCAGCAATTGTAACTGTTTTCCCGGTTTGGAGTAGTTTATGTCTCTGTCAGAATTCAAGTGGGCAGCCCGTGTTACCGATATTGCACCTTTTCATGTGATGGCTATTCTGGAAGAGGCGAAGCGACTACAAGCATCCGGCCGCGACATTATACACATGGAAGTGGGTGAACCCGACTTTTCTACTGCTGCTCCTATCATTGCTGCGGGGCAAGAAGCATTGGCAAAAGGGTTAACTCAATATACTCCAGCTGCGGGTTTGCCAGAGTTACGCCAAGCGATTGCAGGGCATTATCAAACAGCCTACGGTATTGATGTTGACCCTAAGCGTATTATTGTAACGCCAGGTGCATCCGGCGCGCTGCTATTATTGGCAGCGTTATTGGTGAATCCAGGTGATCAGGTGATGATGGCGGATCCGACCTACCCTTGTAACCGTAACTTTATGCGTATGTTTGAGGGTAAGCCTCAGCTGATCCCTGTTGGTGCAGAGTCCGATTACCAGTTAAGTGCAGCTCATATTGAGCAGTATTGGCAGCCGAATACCCGTGCAGCGATGTTGGCAACCCCTTCAAACCCGACAGGTACTTTGGTTAACAAGGCAGCGTTGAAGGCGATCAGTGAAGCAGTAGCCGCTCGCAAAGGGGCTTTGATTGTTGACGAGATCTATCAAGGCTTAACTTATGGTGTAGATGCTCTGACGGCGCTCTCAGTGAACGACGATGCCTTTGTGATTAATAGTTTTTCAAAGTACTTCGGTATGACGGGCTGGCGCTTGGGCTGGTTGGTGGCACCGGAGTGTGCGATTTCTGATTTAGAAAAACTGGCTCAGAATGTGTTCTTATCGGCACCAACCCCTTCTCAGTACGCAGCATTGGCGGCTTTCCAGCCAGATACTATTGCGATCTTAGAAAGCCGTCGAGCGGAGTTTGCCAAACGTCGTGATTATTTGTTACCTGCGTTGCGTGACTTAGGCATGTCTGTTCCCGTTACTCCTGAGGGCGCGTTCTATATTTATGCGGGTATTGATCATCTGACAGATGACAGTTATCAATGGTGCCTTGATCTGCTTGAGCAGGAAGGGGTGGCCGCTACACCAGGGCTAGACTTTGGCATTGAAGGCGCACGTAAAACGGTTCGTTTTGCGTATGCGACTGACCTTGCCAAGCTAGAGCAGGCCGTCGAACGTATCGCGCGCTTTATTCAAAAGGCGGCTTAAGATGCAATGGGTGTCGACGCTAAAACCTGCCACGTTAATTCGGCGTTATAAGCGGTTTATGGCGGATGTGGAGTTGCCTGATGGGCAGCTTCTCACCCTGCATTGTGCCAATACGGGCTCTATGCGTAACTGTATGGGTGAAGGTTGGCGGGTTTGGTACTCTGACTCGGGCAGTGCCAAGCGTAAATACCCTTGTTCGTGGGAGTTAAGCGAAACACCTGCGGGTGATTTGATCTGTATTAATACGGCTCAAGCTAACCGTATTGTATCTGAAGCACTTTTATCTAAAGTAGTCGTTGAACTAGCGGCATATGAGACCATTCAAGCCGAGGTCAAGTATGGTACAGAGAACAGTCGGATCGATTTTCTGCTGACTGCTTCGAACTTGCCAGATTGTTACCTTGAGGTGAAAAGCGCCACCTTGCTTGATGATCAGTATGGTACTGGGCAGGGTTTTTTCCCTGATGCAGTAACAACTCGAGGAGTTAAACATCTACGAGAGTTACAGCAGATGGTGCAGCAAGGCTACCGAGCGGTACTCCTCTTTTGTGCTAATCATACGGGCATTCAACAGGTCAGCCCTGCGGCGAATATTGATCAGGCCTATCATGATGCGCTTGTTGAGGCTATGGCCTCAGGCGTCGAGGTTTTGGCATATCAATCTAAAATTGACCAGCAGCAGATTGTTTTGAGTCATACCATTCCAGTCATCACTCATGTGTGACAGTGTTAAGCAGTAGCGTTCACCAATAAGCAAACATTGTTATTGGCATCTAGCTCGTAGGGAATAGGACGCAGTTTCTGCCCTTTGCAGGGGCCATAAATGCAACTGCCATTTTCAATCAAAAATTGAGCACCATGAGTAGCACATTGAATTAACTGCTTGGAACTGTCTAAAAAGCGATCAGCTTCCCACTCCAGCGTAATTCCCATATGAGGGCAATTATTGGCATAGAGATAGAGTTTCTGCTTTTTTTTAACGGCAAAAATAGGACCTAGAGGACTGCTAAAGCCTTTGCTATCACCTTCTTCGATCTCATCTAGTGTGCAAAGTGTATACATGATGTTCTCCATAATAAGGCTGAGTACGCACAGCAGTGATTATTGTAGGTTTAAATTTTTGCTAATGGCTTTTTAGGAGAAAGCGCTCGCAATAAAAAAGCCGCTTGCAAATGCAAACGGCAGAAGTTGGAATCAGTTGCCTGCTTCCTGAACGCTACTTTCTAGCTCGAACTTAAGAACCCCTGTTCGGACGACAGGGATTATTGCGTTAAACAATGACAGTAAAATGACAAACGCCCACATAGCGCTATGGCTTCGCTGACCTAACGACTGTCATAGCGCATCCGCGTACCATGGTTTAGCGATAGCAATAGCTCGTCGGCAGAAAGTTCTTTTGGGAATAAACAGCCAGAGATATTAGCAGCAGCAATACTGGCGCCTTCCAAGCGCGCATGGCTGAAGTCTATGCCTCTCAAGTCTGAACCTCGGAAGTAAGCGTTGCTGAGATCTAACCCATGTGCATCAAGCCCTCGTAGATCAAGACCTCGGAAGTCACAGCCCCTAAGGTCGCAACCCTCACCGCTGGCGCGAGCACGATTAAATGTTTCAGTGTCTTCGTTGCGTAACATCTGATACATCGGGTTATCACTGATTTTTGGCGCGGCAGTCATAATGCAGCCCTCTTAAATAAACAGTCCTTGATACTTGTACTTATTGCAAACCGAAATTCCGGCGAATACTGTCCAGTAACCGTTGGCTGGCGTTGTCTTCATCGGTATTGATAGTGACAGTATAGCTGGCTTCCTCTGCACTGATTGTTTCTTGTTGTTGCAGCTGTTTTTCCAATACGGCAACATCCGCCTCTGAAGCATCGTCGCCTTTTGCGTGACGCTTCAGTACGCGACGACGTAAAGTTTCTTCGCTGGCGGTGAAGGACAGGATTAAGACTGGCACCGCCAGTTGCTCTGCTTTTTCACGCAGTGCTTCTCGCTGCCAAAGCTTTAGATTAGTGGCATCAATAATCACAGGGGTTGCTGATTGAATCACAAAACCTGCCAGCTCGGCTAAACGCTGATAGGTTTTTTCAGTGGCTTCTGGAGTGTAGATGCCTTGTTCTAACTCTGAGTGGCTATCAGCATTCGCTTCTAGGCCAAACAGGCGTTTACGTTCGACATCAGAGCGAATACGAATGACGCCAAGCTCTTTAATCACCGCACGGCTGATCCAACTTTTTCCGGAGCCTGATACACCGTTGGTGATCAACATAAATGGGTGTTTAAACACGGTGTAAGCTTCAGCCAGATCAATGTAGCGCTGATAATCGGCTTCTAGATTGGCGCGTGCTTCATCGCTAAGGCTTGGATCACCCAACATAAAGCGGCTGACTTTAGCGCGTACCATCGCACGATAACTTTTATAGAAACTCAGTAGCTGAATACCTTCGTAGTCGCCTGTCAGTTCTAAATAGTGATTGATAAAGTGACGGGCAAGGGCTTGCTCGCCACGGGATTCTAAATCCATCACCAAAAAGGCGACCTCACTGATCACGTCGATCCAGCGGAATTCGTCGTTAAACTCGATGCAGTCAAACAAGGTAACTTGATCGCCAATTAGCGCAACGTTACCTAAGTGAATGTCACCGTGACATTCGCGAATCATACCTTCCTGTTTACGGCGCTCAAAAAGTGGGCGCAGGCGGGTAAAGGTATCTTGTGCCCAACCTTCCAGCTGCTCTAGCTGTGCCAGTGCGGTTTTCTTGGTGAGTAACGCACGGACTTGATCAAAGTTTTGCTGAACGGGCAGCATCACTTGATCAGCATCCCCTAGAACTGTACTGCTGTCAGCTTTGTTGATGCGTTGATGGAACTGAGCAATCTGCTCTGCCATCACGTCAATGTGGTCTTGATTTAAACCACTTTCTGCCTGCAAATTGCTCAGTAAGCGCTCGGCATCAAACTGTTTCATGCGTACGGCATATTCAAATGGGGCGCTGTCATCACCTAAACGAGGCTCAGACTCTGTACCTGAGATAGGCAATACATCTAGATAAATTTCTGGCGCTAGACGTTGATTTAAGCGCACTTCTTGTTCGCAGAAGAAGCGTCTTTTTTCAAGCGTAGTGAAGTTCAGAAAACCAAAGTCCATCGGCTTTTTAATTTTGTAGGCATAGTCACCCGTCAGTAGCACCCAAGAGATATGGGTTTGATAAAGACGGAACTCCGATGTTGGATGGTTATACAGTGCCGGATTTTGCAGGGCTTCAATCAGCGTCTGACTCACAGGCATTCTCCTAAATAGGTTTTCTAAAAACTACTTTGTACTTTATCGGCTGTTCACAATATAAGTAAAGTCACCCGAAAGCAGGGGGTGACTTTACAGTTGTGCTGTATCAATAGCCAGTTATAGCGGATTAGGCTAGCTTTGCAAACGCGCGTCGTGCTGCTGCGATGGTGTTGTCT
This sequence comes from Oceanospirillum multiglobuliferum, assembly GCF_900167095.1. Lineage (GTDB taxonomy): Bacteria > Pseudomonadota > Gammaproteobacteria > Pseudomonadales > Halomonadaceae > Oceanospirillum > Oceanospirillum multiglobuliferum. Next base: position 12,175 of record NZ_FUXG01000016.1, on the reverse strand, counting down.
AGGTCTTCATCGGTGTGTACTGAAGACACAAAGCCAGCTTCGTAAGAAGCGGGGGCAAAATAAACACCCTCTTCTAACATGGCGTGGAAGAACTGGTTGAAACGCTCAATATTACAGTTCATTACATCAGCAAAGCCGTTTACCTCAGGTTTGTCTGTGAAGAAAATACCAAACATACCGCCCACTTTTTGAGTGATAAATGGAATGTTAGCGTCTTTGGCGGCGGCTTCTAAACCTGCACAAAGTTTGTCAACTTTGGCGGTGAGGGCATCGTAAAAACCGGGCGCGCTGATGCCATCCAGTAGAGCTAAGCCTGCTGCCATTGCTAAAGGGTTGCCAGATAAAGTACCGGCTTGGTACACAGGGCCTAAAGGTGAGATTTTAGACATAATCTCTTTGCGGCCACCAAATGCACCGACTGGCATACCGCCGCCGATGATTTTCCCTAGGGTGGTGAGATCAGGTTTGATGTTGTACAGCGCTTGAGCGCCGCCCAGTGCGACGCGGAAGCCGGTCATCACTTCATCAAAAATCAGCAACGCGCCATGTTCGTCACAGACCTCACGCAGACACTCATGAAAGCCCGCAACAGGCGGGATGCAGTTCATATTGCCCGCAACGGGTTCCACAATGATACAGGCGATTTGATCGCCCATTTTGGCAAAGCACTCACGCACATTGTCGATGTCGTTATAGGTCAGCGTGATGGTGTGTTCTGCCAGTGCCGCAGGTACGCCCGGAGAGCTAGGTTCGCCATAAGTTAAAGCACCAGAGCCAGCTTTCACTAATAGTGAATCAGAGTGGCCATGGTAGCAGCCTTCAAACTTTACAATTTTGTCACGCCCCGTGTAACCCCGTGCCAAGCGGATGGCGCTCATGGTGGCTTCTGTACCGGAACTCACCATGCGAATCATTTCGATGTTGGGCATCAGTTGGCAGATGCGTTCAGCCATTGTGGTTTCGATAGCGGTTGGCGCACCGTAGCTCATGCCATCATCTAGACGGTCACGTACCGCTTGTAAAACCTGTGGGTTGGCGTGTCCCATAATCATTGGGCCCCAAGAGCCTACGTAGTCGATGTACTGGTTGCCGTCTTCATCGTACAAATAAGCACCTTTGGCGCGTTTGATGAAAACAGGTGTACCGCCCACGCTTTTAAACGCACGTACCGGAGAGTTAACGCCACCTGGAATATATTGTTGGGCCTTGGCAAAAAGTTGTTCTGACGTAGACATGGAGTTCCCTGTATTCAACAAAAATAGAGCAGATTAAAAGGGTTATTTTAATGCGTAATCTGGTGCTAATAGCCTTCGTGTAGGGCTGGTGACAGCGCCTGTTGGAAGCCTTTGACCGCTTGATCGGGCTGATCTGAGGCAAAGAGGCTGTGCACTACGGCGATATAGTCGGCACCATTTTCGATTAGTTGCTGGGCATTGTCCTGATTGATTCCGCCAATAGCAACCACTGGGCACTGAAATCGTTGTTTGGCTTGCTGCAATATTGCTAAATCTGCTGGGCGTGCGTTGGGTTTGGTGTTCGATGGGAAAAATCGGCCAAAGGCGATATAAGACGTGCCCTCTTGAACCGCTTGTTCTGCTAACTCAAGAGAATCATGACAGGTTGCCCCAATAATTTTATCCACACCCAGTCTCTGGCGCGCTTCTTTGATTGAGCTGTCTGTTTGTCCCAAATGTACGCCATCTGCATCAATGCTGAGGGCTAACTCAAGGTCGTCATTAATAATCAAAGGGGTGTTGTAGCGCCTGCATAGTGTCAATAATCTGCGAGCTTGTTGCTCCCGTTCCACAAAGGTGCCGCTTTTCTGGCGATATTGTAAAAAGGCCAAGCCTGCCTTTAATGCGGCTTCAACTTTGGAAAAGAGTTGCTCATTAGGCATTAAGACATCATCGGTGATGCCATATAGTCGTGATTGATGGGGTGCGTGGAGATTGAGCGTTGGCATCAAGAGGGGGTACTCCAGAAAAAACGGTTGGGTAAATATTGGCCTTTACCTAACTGATAGGCGTGTTTCAGGCTGTTCCAAGTGAATTGTTGCGCCATCTCCACAGCGTTACAAATATCAGCGCCTTGAGCTAGCAGCGCAGCGGTTGCTGAGGCAAAGGTGCAACCGCTGCCGTGGTATTCGCCAAGTAATCGAGGCCAGTGTTTGCGCTGTAGTTCACCGTGAGCACTGAACAAAGTGTTGATCACATCCTCAGTTGCCGCATGGGTGCCTGTGGCAATCACGTACTGACAGCCTCTTTCAATCAGTTGCTGGCAGCCAGCGCCGATGGAGTCTGCCTCTGGACTGAGTTGACGCAGCTCGTTGGTGTTAGGTGTTAATAAGGTCACATAAGGCAGTAGCAGGGTTTTAATAGCATCGATCATCTCCTGATTGCTGAGATTGGAGCCGCCCCCTGCGCGCAAAATTGGATCTAGAATCACAGGAAGGTCGCGGTAGTCTCTCAATAAGGTATGAATCGCCTCAATATTGTTAATACTGCCCAGTAAGCCAATTTTGATGGCGGCGACGGGTAGGTCATCCAAAATCATCCTTGCCTGAGTGATCAGGTCATTGGAGGATACGGGATGTATCGCCTGTACGTTCACAGTGTCTTGGCTAGTGGTCGCGGTGATTACGGTTGCGGCATATCCGCCCATTGCTCGAATTGATTCAATGTCGGCATGAATACCTGCACCACCAGAAGGGTCATGGCCAGCGAGTACCAAGGTGACGGCAGGTTTGATCGGTTGGGTATAATGCTGCGTTACATGAGAGGGCATCGAAGAGCTCCTTATAGTTAGCCTCAGCCAAAAGGCTTAACCACAACCAAAATCACGATGCCGATTAGAGCAAACACGGGCAGCTCGTTGAATATTCGATAATAGACATGGCTGCGTTGATTCTGGTCTTGGGCAAACTGTTTTAGGTGATAGCCGCAATAAAAGTGATAAACCACCAACAGGCTTACCAATAGCAGTTTAGCGTGCATCCAAGGTTGTGACAGGTAATAGCCAAAGTTTGTGCTCAATAATCCTGTGCCCAGTAGTAGCACAACAATCATTGAGGGGGTTGCGATGCCTCGATATAGCTTACGCTCCATAATTTTAAAGCGGGCATTTCCAGCCTCATCTTGTGTGTCTGCATGGTAAACAAACAGTCTTGGCAGGTAAAAAAGCCCGCTGAACCAAGTGACAATAGCGATAATGTGAAATGCTTTTAACCAGAAAAAAGCCATGTTGAACAGTCCTTGCTCTAATCCGTATTAGAGTGGTTGGGTTAACGATAATATTGTTCGATCATCGAACGTGTGAGAATGCCCTGTATCTTGCGATTGCTTTGTATCACAAATAAGGCTTCAGCCTGAGTTTGTGTAATCTGCTTTAAGGCTTGGTCTAAAGTGGCTTGCAATGGAATCTCTTGCACGCTGAAGCGTTGATCCGCTGGTATGTTGGACAGCTTCAGTGACAGCTGCTCAGAGGGGGCTTTTGTATCACTTTGTTGCTCAATCAAATAAAAATAGTTTGCCAGTTCAGCTGTTGCCATTAAGAAGCGTGGTGCTTTTTCCTCGTCTAACATCAAAATCCAGTCTGGCTTGTGTGTTAAAAGAATACGAACAGCATCATAGGTTAATACATTCTCGGTGGTAACAAAGCTGCGACTCATTGCTGCGCCTACACCTGTTCTACTGAGCAACTGAGATAAAGGCGTGTGCTCCAAGCTGACGCCTTTCACACGGGCGATGTAATGAAACAGGGATGGTTGCCCAATCAGGTAGCGGCATGACAGCGTTGCGGAAATCACGGCCAACATGCCTGGTAAAATAATATGAGAGTTATTTGTTAGCTCAAGTAGCGCCATAAGCGCTGCCAATGGTGCTTGGAGAGAACCGGCCATCATCGCCGCCATACCTATCATCGTATAAACGCTGATATGTGAAACAGGAATGTCTACAAGATAACCACCAATCTGACCTAATGCAGTACCCAGTAGCGCACCAATCACCAATAGTGGGCCAATAATTCCTATAGGTACACCTAACCCCATTGTTGTGGCCGTTAATACTAGCTTTCCGATCGCTAGTAGCAGCAAAAACAACAAAGAGAACTCACCAGATGATGATAAGTTAACTAAGTCATAGCCTGTGCCTAATAGTGTTGGCAGTAACCATGCAGCCAATGCAGTTAAAGCACCTGCCAGTAAAAAGCGTAGTTCCAAAAGCCAATGGTGCTTGCTATGTAGCTGTGCGGCAATAGTCATAAAAACACTGGCAAATATACCAATAATAATGCCGCTTGCAGTTACCCAAGGGAGCTCTGCAAGGGTGAATAACTTGCTGGGTGTAAGCGCAAACAGGCTGTCAGAACCAAGAAACCACTGGCTAACCGCAGTCGCACTGACGGAGGCGATAATAATTGGTGTAAAGCCCACCAGTGTGTACTCTGCCATAATCACCTCCATCGCAAAGATAACACCAGCAATAGGGGTATTAAATGATGCACCAATGGCTGCCGCTGTACCACAGCCTACCAATAACCTAATGCTATTGTTAGGCAGCTTAAATAGTTGGCCTAAATAACTGCTGACTCCTGCGCCTAAGTGTACGGCAGGGCCTTCTCTTCCTGCCGACAATCCTGAGGCAAGAGCAACTAATGCACTGAAGAACTGGTGTAGGGTGTTTTGCCAAGGTAAATAACCTTGATAAAAGGTAAATCGCTCAATGACATGCCCCAATCCCTGTGGGCGCCAAGCTTGCTTGCTCAGTCGAATTACAGCCGCAAGTAACAAACAGCCAATTACAGGCGCAAGAGCCCTAATGTGCAAAGGGAGTGACTCATAGTTTTCTGGATCAGTTGAAAATAGTTGATGCGCGAGTAGGTTTAATGCCCACATAAATAGCATCATGATTAATCCAGTACTTAATCCTGATATTAAGCCCAAGATAGCCAGTTGTGGAAGCGCATCTAAATGTGCCAGCTGTGCTCTAAAGTCATTTAGTGAGAGCGCTTGTCGCCAAGTCCTTCTTCTTTTATTTACCAAAGTGACATCCTTGATACTATAGGTCGCAGAGACATGATCAATAATATTTGTGTATTATACCGAGAATACAAACCTCAGGTCATAATATAGACAACAGCTTTTTAATGGAGAATGACAGTGATAAAGGTCGGCATTGTTGGTGGTACAGGTTATACCGGTGTTGAGTTGTTGCGTTTACTGGCACAGCATCCTGAAGCGAATGTTGACGTTATTACTTCTCGTTCCGAGGCGGGGCAGGCCGTTGCAGATATGTATCCAAACTTGCGTGGACACTATGATCTGCGTTTCACCGAGCCTGATGCAGACCGACTAGCAGCCTGTGACGTGGTTTTTTTCGCGACACCGCATGGTGTAGCACATAGTTTGGCGGGTGAGATCTTAGATAAAGGTGGTCGAGTGATCGATTTATCGGCAGATTTCCGTATTCGTGATCCTGAGCTATGGGCAAAATGGTATGGTCAACCACATGGTGCGCCTGAGCTTTTAAAAGAAGCGGTTTATGGTTTGCCAGAAGTGAATCGTGAGAAGATCAAACAAGCGCGTTTAATTGCGGCTCCAGGCTGCTATCCAACAGCAGTCCAATTGGCGACAATTCCATTGCTTGAAGCAGGGTTAGTCAGTGCTGATGATATTATTGCAGACTGCAAATCAGGTGTGAGTGGAGCAGGTCGTGGCGCAAGTGTTGGTTCTTTATTATGTGAATCAAGCGAGTCTATGATGGCTTATGCTGTGGCAGGTCACCGTCATTTGCCTGAAATCCAGCAAGGTTTAGAAGAAGCGGCTCAGTCTGATGTTGGCTTGACGTTCGTGCCTCATTTAACACCGATGATTCGTGGTATTCATGCAACTGTTTACACGCAATTGCTTGATGATGCAGAGGTTGATCTGCAAACTCTATTTGAGAAGCGTTACGCAAATGAACCATTCGTCGACGTAATGCCTGCTGGATCACACCCTGCAACACGTAGTGTAAAAGGTGTGAATATGTGTAGAATTTCGATACACCGCCCACAGAATGGTAAGCGAGTAGTGGTACTATCGGTGATCGATAATTTAGTCAAAGGTGCTTCAGGCCAAGCAATTCAGAACATGAATTTAATGTTTGGTTTGCCAGAAGCGACGGGCTTAAATCAGGTTGCCCTGATGCCTTAATGGAATTGGTTTGATGATTACCGGATATGGCTATGGTCAAAGGAAGTAAACAAGATCAGCTAGAAATCGTTGCCTATAGTCCTTGGCAACGATTTTTTATACGCTTGGGGATCATACTTATTTTAGTTGTGGTTGTGCTGGCGGGCTATGGCTATGGTCAGCGTCAAAGCTGGGATGAGCGCCAAAGTGCAGTCTCTGAACGAGATGAGCTTAGAGTGAAGGTGTCTGAGTTCAGCCAAGAAAATGAGGCTTTACGGCAAGAAGTTGCAGTACTGTCTCGTAGTAACCAGATTGATCAGAAGAGTTACGCTGAAGTACGCAGTACCATTACTGAGCTGAATGCGCGTATTGCTCAGCTTGAAAATGAGGTGTCATTTTATAAGCGAGTTATGGCGCCTAGCGTAGAGGATAAAGGTTTAAGGGTTGAAAGCTGGGCGTTAAATAAAACTTTAGATCCAGCTCGTTACAATTACAAACTAGTGTTGACACAGGTTGCCGATAATAAAAATTTCATTGAAGGGCGTGCACTCATTAGTGTGATTGGTTCACAAGGGGATGATCGTAGAGTGCTACCACTACGCGATGTTTCTGACGATATAAAAGATTTAGGAATACGGTTTCGCTTCCGATTTTTCCAAGATATCAGTGGAGAGCTAGTGTTACCTAAAGGATTTAAACCCGAGAAAATAGAAGTGATTTTACAGTCCACTGGCCAAAAGGCGATGCGGGTTGAGAAGAATTACGAATGGTCAGTTCAGGAGGCCGTTTAATTATGTTTGGAAGTAGCAGCAAACCCTCATCCCACCATTTTGACACCCTTATTTCTGCAAAAGCAGAATTGGTTGGTGATCTGCATTTTAGCGGAGGCTTGCATATTGATGGTAAAGTCTTCGGTAATATTATCGCTGAAGATGACTCAAAAGCGGTTGTTCGTATTAGTGAAAAAGGTATGGTGGTAGGTGAAATATCTGCGCCACATATTATCATCAATGGGCAGGTTATTGGCGATATTCACTCGTGTGAACATATTGAGTTAGCATCAAAAGCAACTGTTAAGGGCAATGTGCACTATAACATGATAGAGATGGTTATGGGGTCACAAGTCAGTGGCACGCTTATGCATCGCTATCGTGGTAAGCCGGAAAATAGGCCTGCGATGCCAAAAAATGTGACACAAGAGAAACCTAAAATTTCGGCAGCTGATGCTGAACCAGAAAAAGCTGTTGCACCTGTTAAGCTGGCTGCTGCCAATGCAAAAACAGATGCTGCGGTAGTAAATGAGAAAAAATCTTAAGCAGTTATAGTTGACTGTTTTGGTTGGATAAGCGGATAATTCCCTCTGAAACTAAAACTCGGAGTGAAGTATGACGGCGGATGTGTTTATTCCACAACCTATGATTTTGACAGATGCTGCAGCTCAAAAAGTTCGGGATCTGATAGAGTCAGAGCAAAATCCGGAGTTAAAGCTGCGAGTTTATGTTACTGGCGGCGGCTGCTCTGGATTTCAATATGGCTTTGACTTTGACGAGTCAGTTCAAGACGATGATGCCGTTATTGAAAACTCTGGTATTAAAATGGTGGTTGACTCGATGAGCTATCAATATTTGGTTGGCTCAACGGTTGATTATCAAGAGGGGTTAAAAGGCGCAGAGTTTTTGGTTAAAAACCCTAATGCCACAACGACTTGCGGTTGTGGATCTTCCTTTACAATTTAATCGACTTTTCCAGTTTGCTTTCAGTGACAGTTAAGCGGGGTAGATCGCACCTAGTATGCGATAGCCTCGTGCTCCTGTTGCCGATGGTAAATTCCCTGAAAGCCCTGCTTTAGTACGATATGCCAGCCATGCAAAAGCAGCAGCCTCGACCCAGTCAGGATCTAACCCCAAAGTTTCGGTTGTATCTGTAAAAATATTTTTAGTAGCGCATATTGCTGCAATACGCTCAACTAGAAACTGATTGTGTGTACCGCCTCCGCAGATAAAAAGCCTTTCACAGCCTTCCGCTTGAGCGCAGTTTGCGATCACTTGTGCCGAGAACTCTAAAAGCGTTCGAGCGACGTTATGCCATATAGTTGCTTTTGTAGTAAGTCTTGCTTGCTTCTGATTGAGCCAGTCTAAATTGAAATATTCTCGTCCAGTGCTTTTAGGTGCAGGCTTATTGAAAAAGTCATCATCTAATAGAGTTTGGAGTAGTTCTGGTATGACCTCTCCTAAGCGCGCATTTTCCCCGCTATGGTCAAAGTATTCACCTGTATGCAGTTGATGCCAGCTATCTAATAAACAATTGCCTGGGCCGATATCATAGCCAACAGAGTCCGTGCGATGCAGAACAGTAATATTACTGATTCCACCGATATTGATAATGGCGCTATTAGCATCACAGCTCTTGAATAACCACTGATGGAATGCAGGTACCAATGGCGCGCCTTGTCCACCTGCTGCAATGTCTCGACTTCTAAAGTCTGAAATGGTCGTGATTAATGTGCGTTCAGCGAGAGCGGCATGATTACCAATCTGCATGCTATATGGAGAGTCAATCGAGGGTGCATGGTCTATAGTGTGTCCATGGCTGCCAATAGCAATAACTTGGCTAGGCTCTACATTACATTGCTTTAATAGCAAATGGCAGGCTTTGGCTGATTGCTCTGCTAACAGAGTACTAACCTGTCCCAGTTCAGAAAGGCTGACCTGATCATTAAGTGCTAAGGCTAATAAGCGAGTCCGAAAGTGGTCTTGATAGGGCCAGCTATAGCTACCTATCAAGTGAAAGCGTTCCTCTTTATCGAACTCAACTAAGACTGCGTCAATTCCATCTGCGCTAGTGCCAGACATTAAACCAATATAAAGCCCGTGCATTAGTTTTTCTCTAGGCTTGCTAGCTGAATATTAGGATAGCTGTCTAAGTTGGCAATGATATTTTGAGTATACTGTTGAAAACGTTCGCGCTCTTTGTCTGAAATAGGGGCTACGTCAGGTAGTTGTACTGTAACGGGGTTCTTATGAATGCCATTAACACGGAACTCATAGTGTAAATGGGGGCCGCTGGCTAAGCCTGTACTACCTACATAACCAATCATTTGCCCTTGTTGAACACGCTCGCCTCTACGAACTCCTTTTGCAAAGCCATTTAAATGGGCGTAAAGCGTCGTGTATCTCGTACCGTGCTGAATTACAACATGTTTACCGTAACTTGAGTTATAACCTGCGGTAATCACCTTCCCTGAGCCTGTTGACTTAACAGGAGTGCCTCTCGAAGCGGCATAGTCAGTTCCTCTATGAGACCTGAACTTGTGTAATACAGGGTGAAAGCGTCTAGTGGTAAAGTGAGAGCTGATACGGGTGAAATCTACTGGAGAGCGCAAAAACTGCTTTCGCATGTTGCGCCCATCAGGTGAGAAGTAGTCAATGTTACCCTTAGAATCTACATAGCGTACTGCTCGATAACTTTTCCCTTGGTTGATAAATTCAGCGGCTAAAATATCACCATCCTTAAAAAACTCACCATCCAGAAACTCTTGGTAATACAAAACCTTAAAGCTGTCATTGGGGCGAGTGTCTAATGAAAAATCAATATCCCAGCCAAATAGATTTGCCAAAGCCATAATTGATTGTTGGCTCAAATTTGCATTTTCGCCTGCTGCAAAGAAAGAGTCTTTAATGCTGCCTTGACGATATTGCAGTACCTTCTCTGTTTCTCTAAAAAATGGCTTCTCAGTGAACTTTTCGCCAGCCAATGAGAACAGTACAACTGATTGAGCCGAGTGATCTAAGCGAATTGCTTTAATAGCACCAGAGTGATCTGTTTGAACGTGTATTTTTTGTTTCGGGCGTAGATGAGATAGATCAGTTTTTATTGGGCTGTAGATTAAGCGATAAAGATCATCTAAAGGCAGTTTTGCCCTTACAAAAAGATCTGTTAACGTTTCACCGCTTTTAATGGAATAGCTAGCCCAGTCATCAGACAGAGTCGGCCAGTTAGAAATAGGTTCTTCTATATGCTTTGAGCTAGATACGTTTAATGGAAGATCTATTTCAATACGTTTTGCAGAGACATCTTGACTGATAATCAGCATAGAAAGTGCCGCAACAATGGCTGTAGCGGTAAGAAAAAGGGTGTGGAGTAACTTTGTGCGGTATGAATTCATAGCAAAAAAACCAAAAACGAAACTGAAACTTGGGTAACCCTACCTGAATGCTATAATGTACGCTATTTTTTCCGAGTTACAATTAGTGATCTAGTTGATAGCACAAACTTGAATAGGACCCTATAAATGACATCCGTAGCAGATGCTTTAGCGCTGATTAAGCGTGGTACAGAAGAGATATTGGTTGAAGATGAGCTGATTAAAAAGCTTGAAAGCGGGCGAGTGCTACGAGTAAAGGCCGGTTTTGACCCAACTGCGCCTGATTTGCATCTGGGGCACACCGTGCTAATTAATAAGCTACGCCACTTCCAGGAGCTTGGTCATCATGTCATGTTCCTTATAGGTGACTTTACTGGTCGTATAGGTGATCCAACTGGTAAAAATGTTACTCGTAAGCCGCTAACAGAAGAAGATGTCGCTAAAAACGCTAAAACCTATACCGAGCAAGTCTTTAAAATTCTTGATCCAGCCAAAACAGAAGTTTGCTTTAACTCAACTTGGATGAGCAAGATGAGTGCTGTTGATATGATTGGTTTAGCCGCTCAGCAAACTGTTGCGCGCATGTTGGAGCGTGATGACTTCAGTAAGCGTTATAAAGGCAATCAGTCAATCTCTATTCATGAGTTTTTATACCCCTTAGTACAAGGTTATGACTCTGTTGCGATGAAAGCTGATATAGAGCTGGGTGGTACAGATCAAAAGTTCAATTTGCTGATGGGGCGAGAGTTGCAAAAGAATGCAGGTCAAGAGCCTCAGATCTGTATTACTGTACCAATCCTTGAAGGGTTAGATGGTGTCCAGAAGATGTCAAAATCGCTGGGTAACTATGTGGGGATTAATGATGCGCCAGGTGAAATGTTTGGCAAAATTGTATCAATGCCAGATGCGTTAATGTGGCGTTATTTTGAACTGCTTAGTTTCCGCCCTATGTCGGAAATTGAGGAGTTAAAAGTACAGGTTGCAGCGGGAGCGAATCCTAGAGATATTAAAATGGACTTGGCGCGAGAGCTTGTTGCGCGTTTTCATGGTGAAGAAGCTGCGGCAAATGCGCATAAAGGCGCAGGTAATCGCTTGAAGGAAGGCGAGCTGCCAGATGATTTGCCAGAAGTGGAGTTGGTTTTTGAAGATCAGTCTGAAGTACCTGTAATGGCGGTATTAAACAGAGCTGGTTTGGCTAAAAACTCCAATGCAGCGCGCGATATGTTAACTGCAGGTAGCGTAAAAGTTGATGGCCAGGTTGTAGATCGTGATTTCAAAATGCAACAAGGTCAGACATATGTTTGTCAGGCAGGTAAAAAGCAATTTGCTAAAGTCACTATTCGATAAGTGAAACAAGCCTATTGGTTTGCCGCACCCCAAAGCCCGCGTAGCGGGCTTTGGGGTGTCTTTTGTATGGCTCGCGATAATCTGTAGAGAGTTTGATTACCATTGAGTGGCTTTTGGGTTGGCTACATAAGGAAGAAGCCTGATTGGCCCCATTTTGAAATAAAACTACAAAAGTTTAATAAAACAGTTGCTTAGTGCTCAGAGGTGCGTATAATTCGCCCTCGTTGTCAGGCAGAGATGTTCGGCAGCTTGTGTAACCGCTTGTTTTCTTTAAGTTTTCGAAATGATCACTGAAAAGAAAGTTGAAAAAAGTGGTTGACAATACGAGGTTCGGTTCTGTAGAATACGCAGCCTCAGTTGAGCGAAGTGATCGAGATTCTGTCTCTCCTTCGATTAACTAAATTGCTCTTTAAAAATTCAATCAGATAATTCGTGTGGGCGCTTGCTTCGATGGTCTTGGAAAGTCACAAGATTATCAAGGTAAGCAAACTCGAATCAATTCAAAATTTGTT
>NZ_FUXG01000019.1 GCF_900167095.1 Oceanospirillum multiglobuliferum | reverse complement strand
TACCCTGAGCAAGCTTTTTCACTGGTCGACAGCCTACTCTTCGAGCCTGACGGTTGGCTTGAGCCTTAGGTGCTTCGTATAGGCCATCGGCAAGCTGGTTACGACGAATCTCTCGACTGATTGTTGAGGGGCTTCGATCAAGTAGGCGAGCAATACTTCGCAGACTGAGATTGTGAAGCAGGCCAATTTGAATAGTGGCACGCTCTTCTATGTTGAGTTCTTTGTATGTCATAACAACACCTTACCCGATATTGGATTAGGTGTTGCACTCAGAATTTGCCGCTAAGCTCATAAAAGTCATCATCTTTTCCATTAAACACGTAAGGGGTTCCATGAAGAACAAATTTACGACAAAAATCATATTGTTTTTCAGTCGTATCTTGCTTTTTTAATTGTTCCATAAAACTTTCAAGATACACAACATCTCCCCCTTTTTTCTAACTATTAAACAACTATACAGATGGCGAAGCCATGGCTATACCCCCTTGTTAAACAACCGCAGAACTCTAGAGAATTGCTTTTAACGCGATATTTTCCCTGTCAACCTGTGGCTTCTCTACGAGTTCTTTTTGGCCTGTTCCGCACCCAAGTCACTCGTTTGGTTCACTATTTTTTCTAATAAAGCTCTCTTTTACCTCTTTTCTGAAGCGCTGACAACAATCACGCCTCGGGCTATACCCGATAATAAACCATACTTGGACTGTAAATCGCCTACAGCCTTTTCACTAACGATTCAGCCCACTACATTTTGATTCTCGGTTGTAAATGTTACGACAAAACATTATAGTGCGCCGACTTGTTACAGGGTAACATAAACAAAAGATAGGCAGGTGTTATGACAGTCTTTAGATTTTCCCCCGTATTGATCGGCGCTGTCGCGCTCTCTTCTAGTCTTTATACTCAGAGCAGCTTGGCATCTGAATATGCCGCCCATGAGCATGGTGTAATTCATTTAAAACTGGCACAGGAAGGTCATCAGGTGAGCGTTGAGTTGTCGGGTGCTGCCGATGGTTTTCTGGGTTTTGAGCACTCGCCTAAAACAGAGGCAGAACATGAGCAGCTTGATAAATTGATAGGGCTATTGAAGCAACCCGAGCAACTTTTTGCGTTTGCAAAAAATTGCCAGCTTGATGATAAAGTTCTCTCGATTCCATTCAAAGATGACGACCATGACGCGGATCATGCGCATGAAAAAGATCATGCCCATGAAGACGATCACGCTCATGAAAAAGATCATGCCCATGCAGAAAGCAGCCATAACGACATCGCTGCCAATTACACTTTTGACTGTAAAAGCGGGCAAGCCTCTCCTTTTAGTGTAAAAATGTTTAACCTGTTGCCACATCTGGAACATTTACGCATTGAAGCAGTCTCTGATCGTAGTGTTTTTGTGGGTGAGCGCGAAGCCAACGGCACTTTCACTTGGTAAATCCAACCGGATAACATTGGTATGATTGAACTGCAAAATGTCAGCTTCACTTGGCCCTCTCAAACAGAGCCCACGTTAAAAATAGAGTCGCTGACCATTGCTGCGGGTGAAAAAGTATTTATTCATGGCCCCAGTGGTTGCGGTAAGAGCACCTTGCTCTCGCTCTTAGCGGGGGTCATGGTGCCGCAGCAGGGTGAGATTTTGATTGATCATCAAGCCCTGCAAAGCTTAAGCGCAGGGCAGCGTGATCATTTTCGGGCAGACAATATCGGGTTGGTATTTCAGCAGTTCAACTTACTGCCCTACCTCTCTGTGTTGGATAACGTGACCCTGCCCTGCCAATTTTCTAAACAGCGCAAACTGCGGTTGCAGCACGCTGGCACCAGCCCCAAAGATGCCGCGCAGCAGTTACTGCGCCATTTAGATTTATCTGAGTCACTTTGGCAAAAGCCTATCACGCAATTAAGCATAGGCCAGCAACAGCGTGTGGCCGTTGCGCGCGCGCTGATTGGCTCACCACCTGTTATTATCGCCGATGAACCCACCTCTGCACTGGACAAGCAGAGTCGAGATCAGTTTTTGGCGCTATTAACCGCTGAAGTCGATAACAGCCAAAGTAGCCTGATTTTTGTCAGTCATGATGACGAGTTACAGAAGCACTTCTCTCGCATGATCCGCTTACCCGAGCTTAATCAAGCCGTACTTCGCCACGAGGCTTAATCAAAGGCCATTACTCTCGCTTATTCAACAGGAGCTGAAGCCTTGTTAACACTGCTTAAACTCTCTATCAGCAGTTTGCGCAACCGCCGTTTAACCGTGCTGCTGTCGGTGATCACCATTGCCTTCAGTGTGGCTTTACTTTTGGGGGTTGAGCGAGTACGTACAGAAGCGCGCACCAGTTTTAATCAAACCATTTCAGGAACCGATCTGATTGTTGGTGCGCCCAGCGGAGATGTTCAACTTTTATTGTACTCTGTTTTTCACTTGGGTAACGCCAGCAACAACATCAGTTGGAAAAGTGCGGAGCAGATCAAAGCCCGACCAGATGTGGCTTGGACGATTCCATTAGCACTGGGCGACTCTCACAAAGGGTATCGAGTAATCGGCACAGAGACGGGCTATTTCAAACACTATCAATATGGGCAGAAACAAAGCTTGGCGTTCAGCAGTGGTCAGGCTTTTAGTGGCTTATTTCAAGCGGTGATTGGGGCAGAGGTTGCTCAAAAGCTGGGTTACAAAGTCGGCGATCCAATGGTTGTTGCACACGGCATGGGTAAAACCAGCTTTAAATCTCATGATGATAACCCTTTTCAGGTAATCGGCATTTTGGCGCGAACAGGGACGCCTGTTGATCGCAGTATTTTGGTCAGCCTTGAAAGCCTAGAGGCGATTCATATTGGCTGGGGGCAACCTTCTGTGTCAGATCTGCGTGCACGCTTACAGCAGCGCCAGCAGTCTCACGCCACTTTCACTGAAGAGGCGCTACAACCTAAAGCCATTACCGCTTTATTGGTGGGCGTTAAGTCAAAAACACAGCTGTTTAAAGTGCAACGCGATTTGAACAATCAAAAAGGGGAGGCATTACAGGCGGTAATCCCTGCGGTTGCGCTGCAGCAAGTGTGGCAGCTTGTATCCGTTGCGGAGAATGCGTTATTGATTGTGGCTGCATTTGTGGTGGTCAGTGCCTTGGTTGGGTTGATGGCGGTTATTTTAACCGGACTGAATGAACGCCGCCGTGAGATGGCCATTTTACGGGCTATTGGTGCCCGCCCCCTGCAAGTGATGAGCTTATTGGTAACAGAATCCTCTGTGCTGACGCTGCTGGGTCTTGGTTTTGGCACCTTACTTTTTTATCTCATTTTGCTGGTGGCCGCGCCTTGGCTTTACGCGGAGTGGGGCATTTGGTTTGAGATAAAAACACTCACGCCAACCGAGCTCAATCTATTATTATCCGTTGCCGCCAGTGGTATTTTGGTGGGTTTGTGGCCGGGTTATCGCGCTTATAAAACATCACTGGCCGATGGTTTGGCTATTCGCCTATAACGGTGTTTTAAAAGGTTATTTCAATAGGATTTTAATGTGAGTCAACGTTTAATTTACGGCCTAAAACTCTGTTTATTGAGTGTCAGTTTGGTACTTCTGCCACTGCAAACCAGTTACGCCAACACCGCAAAGCCAGAAGGCTTTGATCAGCTACCCTTTAAAATTCAAAGCCGATGGGATGGCGCTGTACTCGATTTAGACTGGGAGGATCTGATCCCTGACGGCTACCGTGCAGATGCGATATTAGACCAATATGACCCAGAAAAAATCGCCCAGTTGACCGATGACGATCCACTGATGTTAGAGATTATGGCGAAGCTGGAGAAAGCCTATCAAACTGCCCCCGTTGTACTAACCCTGAATAGCCAACCTGTACGCTTAGGGGGTTATGTGGTGCCATTGGAGATTACCCCTGATGGCGTTACAGAGTTTTTATTGGTGCCTTTTTTTGGCGCCTGTGTGCATGTGCCGCCGCCACCGTCTAACCAAATCATTTATGTTAAAACCGAAATTCCTCTGCTTGAAAAGCAGCTAGAAGATGCAGTGTGGGTTTCAGGTCGGTTGTCTGTAACGGGTGAAAATACCGCTTTGGCTCAAGCGGGTTATACCTTATACGCTGAGCATATTGTGCCAGTTGAATAACGTTAAAAGTTAGCCTGTTCCAACCTATTAAAAAGAGCTGACCGCAATAAAAACAGCCCGTAGTGCAAAAGCACTACGGGCTGTTAGATTAGCCACTGATGTTTAAATCAGTATTTACTCGTATTCTTTAGGCAGTTTGAATGTCCAAACCGAACCACCTTGGTTCAGGTTTTTAACACGTTTGGCCACCTCACCACCCCATAGAGGTACTGCGCCGCCCCAACCTGATACAACTGACACATACTGCTCACCGTCTTGTTCCCAAGTGATTGGAGAACCTACGATGCCTGAGCCTGTATTGAACTTGTACTTGATTTCACCTGACTTAGCGTCAAATGCCATCAAATAGCCTTCTGGGTTACCCATAAACACCAAGTTACCTTTGGTGGTTAATACGCCACCCCATAGAGGTGCGTAGTTTTTGTAACGCCATTTTTCTTCACCGGTTTTCGGGTCAATCGCGCGCAGTACACCGATGTAATCATCGTGTAGCGGCTTAATGGTGAAGCCTGCACCTAAATAGGCAGCGCCTTTCTTATAAGCGGTTGGCTCATTCCAAATGTCCATCGCCCATTCGTTTGATGGCACATAGAACAGCTCGGTATCTTGGCTGTATGCCATCGGCATCCAGTTCTTACCACCTAGGAAAGAAGGAATTGCAACAACAGGCTCACCTTTTTTACCATCAGCACTCTTACGTGGATCACCTGGACGACCATTAGCGGCGTAAATTGGGCGGCCGTTTTTGTCTAAACCTTCTGCCCAAGTGATTTTATCAACAAATGGGAAACCACGGATAAAGTCACCGTTTTCACGGTTCAATACGTAGAAGAAACCGTTACGGTCAGCCGTTGCAGCCGCTTTTACTGTTTTACCGTTCTCTTTGTAGTTGAACGAAATCAGCTCGTTCACACCATCGTAATCCCAGCCATCATGTGGCGTGGTTTGGAAGTGCCAAACGATTTTACCGTTATCAGGATTAATCGCTAAACGAGAAGAAGAGAACAGGTTATCACCTGGACGTAAGTGAGAGTTCCAAGGCGCAGGGTTACCCGTACCGAAGAACAACAGGTTAGTTTCAGCGTCATAAGTACCGCCTAACCAAGTGGCCGCACCGCCTGACTTCCACAGATCACCCGGCCAAGTTTTACCCGCTTCACCACCTGAAATACCGGCTTCAACTTTTTTGCCATTTTTATAGGTATAACCCATATGGCCTTCAACTGTTGGACGTGTCCACAGCAAAGTACCATTCTTAGCATCGTAAGCTTCTACTTTACCTACCACACCAAACTCACCACCCGATACACCAGTGATGATCTTGCCGTTTACAACCAGTGGCGCAGCAGAGATTGAGTAGCCTGCTTTATAGTCTGCAACGGTTTTTTTCCAACGCACTTTACCCGTTTTCTGATCTAACGCGACTAGCTTAGCGTCCAACGTTGCAAATACAACTAGATCGTCATACAGCGCAGCACCACGGTTAATCACGTCACAGCAAGGCATAATGCCGTCTGGTAGACGTGCATCGTACTGCCACAGCTCATCACCTGTAGTCGCATCAACTGCAAACAAGCGAGAGTAAGAACCTGTCACGAACATCACACCATCTTTTACCAACGGCTGAGATTCTTGACCACGCTGCTTTTCACCACCAAAAGAGAACGACCATACTGGGCGCAAGTCTTTTACTGTATTGGCATTGACTTTGGTTAGAGGGGAGAAACGCTGACCTTGTAGACCAAGACCGTTGGTTACCACATCACCTGTTGTCAGGTGATCATTATTGATATCTGCATCGGTTACTTTTGCAGATGCAGTACCTGCGACCATCATCGCTGATACTAGAGCAGTCGCCATTAGCGACTTTTTGCCCAAACCATTTGTTAACATGACTGTCTCCTGTGTACGCCTTTCTTATTGGATTGCTTGGCATAGTTGTTTGGCATAGTCATTTGAAAGCAGGGCGGCCATAGCAACAATACAACCACTGAACAGTTTTAGTCGTACAACAGTCATTAAAAAGTGCTGTTTATTGGTACTATAGATGTACAAATTAAGCCGCTAGTAGTAGAAGAGATAGTTCGAAAAAGCAGCCTTAAAAAGTAACGAGCACACACACAAAACTAACCGAAATAGTTAATTTAGGGGTAAAAACTAGGGAAAACCCCAGTAACATCAAACAGCCTTCAGATTGTATAATGGGCCGTTAAATGGTCTAGAACTGCTGCACAAAATAGCAGCAGTTAAAGTGATCACACCTTTTTTAAGCTCCCAGTGCTGGATATTTATCCATGGAAGGTGGATCCAAATTGAATATATATGTCACACATCTATTTGAATTGGTAATTTTGATGCCGATAAAGGCTAGACTTACATTAATATTGATCTTGCTGTCCACACTGTTAGTAGCAAAAGCCTATGCCACAGAAATTCCAAGCTACAACATTGCCGATAATCAGCAACTTCAAGAACAGTTTGAGCTCGCTTACATACAAGCTCCCAGAAAAGAGATGCTGCCAGCAGATATAGCCAAGCTAAAACCTAAATACAGCATTCGTTCATCTCGATTTTATATACCGTCAGTTGATGCTGACCACTGGTTTATTGTCAGGGTTGAAAATAATAGTGATAGCTATATTGAGAGAATGCTGCGTATAGATGAGGGTTATTTTTCTGAAGCGTCGCTTTTTTTTCTACGTAATGATCAGTGGAATACTGAACTTAATGGTCTGCAAATCCCTTTAGAAGATCGTAAAGTTAAAAGCTTACACCCTAGTTTCCTTATTGAGCTAGCCCCATTTGAAACAAAAGTAATTTATTTAAAGTTAAACTCGCACTATTACAACTTAACCGCTGGAATACATATTGAACCTATGGCGCAATTCTATAAAAAAGAACAAGCCAACCTATTAATATATGCAGCCTACTTAGGAGCCGCATTAACCATACTAATTTACAATCTATTTTTATACCTATCGATTAAAGAAAAGCTTTACCTATACTATTTTTATCAGGGCATCAGTTTCTTTGTTTTTGTATTCTTATATAGCAACTTTGACTTATATTTGGGTACAAGTGAAACCATACACTACATGGCAACCACCTCTATTGCTTTAGCAATGGCTTTTTTAATTATATTTGCTAGAGAAATGTTGGATACAAGGTCAAACATGCCTAAAGTCGACATTCTTCTACTGCTATGCTCGTCGCTTTTCTTTTTAATTGCACTCTTGATCTTACTTGATGTAAGAAATCATCGCTTTCTGCTCATGCTTGTCATGCCAACAAGTGTATTGCTACTAGCCGTTGGTGTGAAAGCACTTACCCAAAAAGTCGTGCTATCAAAATTCTATCTGATCGGCTCCAGCTGGCATCTTATTGGATTGTTTACCATAACTGCGGTTAATACCGGATTTATCAGCTACAGTCCTTTTATGCGCCATGCCTACTTAGCAGGTTCGTTGATTGAGCTGACACTGTTTTCTTTTGCGCTGGCTTATAAAATTAAAGTACTGCAAGAAACTAAGTTATCCAAACAGCAACAACAGGTACATAGTGAGCACGAGAACAGCCAGCATCTAAGGCAGCTCATTGACAATCAAGCAATAGCGCTTAGTAGAGCAAACCAACATCTTGATCGGCTGTCGGCAAAAGATAATGTAACCTTTCTGAATAGCCGTCAGCACTTTGATCAACATCTCAGCACACTATGGCAGGAAGGTGATAGCATTTGTTTGTTGTTCTGCGATATCAATCATTTTACCAATTACAATCAAAGCTACGGTTATCCTGCTGGAGACCAGTGCCTTATTCAAGTTGCAGATGTTATCGAAAGCGTTGTAACTGACCTGATTCCATTCTCAGAGGCGCGTCTTTGCTCTCGCTTTGCTGGAGGAAAATTCGCGGTTATATTGCCACAGCTTTCTATTGACAAAGCTTCGTTCATTGCCAATGAAATATCTGACCGCCTTGTTGAGCTGGCGCTTCCAGACTACAGTGGCAGCGCTCATATATCCCTCTGCTTTGGGTATGCTCAAATGACGCCTTTTGCAGATAAGACACCACAAGACCTTGTTAAACAAGCCGATATTGATCTACTGCGTAATAAAGTGACCCAAAGTAACGTAGCAGAAAAAAAGAACTCCAGCGCGCCTTATCACGTTGGCTCCACTTCCATTTCCCATGGTTAACAGCGTACACTGCTAAGCATTGCTCTAACGGAGAAGGAAAGTGCTAATGAAGTTAGTGGGTTCTACTACATCGCCTTATGTTCGTCGTACTCGTTTATGGCTTGCAAATGAAAATTATGAGTTTATCAATCTAAATATATTTGATGCTGAAGAGCGTAAAGTTTTACAGAGCTATAACCCTGCCATGAAAGTTCCAATGCTTTTGGATGGCGATCAACCTATTTTTGATTCTAGGGTGATATTTCGATATCTGAATAACAAGCTACAAAGAGAAACTCTAACTTGGCATGATGAGAATTTATTGACGCTCATAGACAATGCCAATGACTCTCTCGTCACAATATTGCTATCTAAGCGCTCAGGCTTTGAACTTAACGATGACAAATTAATTATCAAACTACAACATGAGCGTATTAATAATACTTTTGCAGAATTAGAACAGGCTGCCCAGAATGGTGATTTTGACCATTGGCATTACCCTGCTATTTGTTTGTTCTCTTTATTAGATTGGACTTTATTTAGAGAACTGCATGACCTTGCAGCTTACCCTGCCCTTAACGCATTTAAGACCAGCGCAATGGATAAACCAATGGTGACGGAAACTGATCCAAGACTATGAATTCTGGCCTCGGCTTGAAGCGCTAAATCTTAATTAACGCTTCAAGCGCAGGTGCGTTGATATTAAAGTGTGCAGTTAGCGCAATTCACCACGCGCCGGATAGTCATTTTTTAATACAAAATCAACAGCGCCTAACATCTCTTTAAAGTTAGGTCGTGCAAATGGCATTGTACTCACAGATCCCCAATAGAGCGTACCATCTGGGCGAATAAGATACAGTGCAGGTTCACTAAACTCAGCAGGCTCTTCAACTCCAATTGAAGTTTTTCCTTTCCCAGCTGAACGATATAAACCCCATGCTTCAGCCTGTTCTTGGCTAAGTCCATAACCTATATTTAATTTATCAAGCGACCATTCTCCTTTCGAGAGTTCAGCACGCGCCTGATTATCACTGCTTAAAGCTAAAAGTGTAATGCCTCGCTCAGCAAAATCTGCACTCAATCGGTTCAGCTCAGTTAAATAGCTACGACAAATTGGACAGTGATAGCCACGATAAAAGACTAACAAGGTGAAGTTTTCAGGCTGTTGGCTTGACAATGACCAATGGCCTGCCAGCGTCTCAATATTCAGTTCTGGTACAGATTGACGTGGATACAACGGTTGCATACTTAGTGCTCCAATATGTAGTTAGCTCAAAAACTACTGATAGCTTAGCCAAAAATAAGTACTTACCATACACAAATATTGCATTTATCATAGCAGATCGTACAGAATGTCTTTTTCAACATACAAGGAAGCCAGCTATTGGACCGCTTATCTTCTCTATTGGCAATATTCCAACCAGAAGCAAAAAGAGTACGCTCCCTTGCACTAACAGGACGTACAGCTATTACAGTATCGGCTCAACTTAATGTCTTATATTTAGTCGACAATATCACTACGGGATCAGCGGCCGTACAAATCGAGCAATCTGTTTACCCTATCCATGAGCAAACTTTAATTTGGCTACCACAAGGCTGCTCGCATGACATTATCACGGAGCAGGCCATCACACTGACACAAATTGAAATCTCATTTGGGGATATCATTGAGAACCCGTTGCTTCAAGCCTTACCGCCAGCTGTATCCATTACACCTGACAAGGACGAGTCTGAGCTTCACACTTTTTTTCAGATGATGTTAAAAGAGGCTCAAGCACAGAGGTGTGGTCATAATGCGGTGTTAAATAGGCTTGCTGAAGTTTTACTAATCAAAGCGCTACGCCACCTTATGTCGTCTAAACAGGTTGAGACAGGTCTTCTGGGTGGACTGAGCGATCCAAAACTAGCCAAAGCTATAACCGCCATGCACCAAAACCCAGCCCAAGCTTGGACTTTAGGTTCACTTGCACAACAAGCAGGTATGTCACGGACAAGTTTCAGCCAAGGCTTTAAAGTAGTGGTCGGTTTAACGCCAATGGATTACCTCACCTATTGGCGAATGCAAATCGCACGTCAACAGCTGCAAAATGGAAGGCTTAGTATTGACGAAATAGGCTCGCAGCTAGGTTACCAAAGTGAGACGGCGTTTCGTCGCGCGTTTAGACGCACAATAGGTACGCCTCCGGGGCAATTCAAACGGAATAAACTGTTTACCGCTCAAGTCTAATCTGTAAACCGTGCATCCACATAAACCCAAGCAGTTAGCCCTGATGCAAGATTTGCAGAAATACGCTTGTAAGCAGACACCTCATATTGATCAGCATTCGCAAGTTCAGCATCCGTTATTTCAAACACCATGCCTGCAACCCGCTCTTCCATATCACCCGTGTGCTTTACAATAGGATGATGGCTTTTGCCACTAGTCGCCACAACCTCTGGATCATCAATTGCAACCATCGTTTGAGAGAAACCTAATAACTGATCATGCTGCCCTGATAGAAGCCTACCAAATGTGGAGATTTGCACCTCAGGTTGTTGCAATGTACCGTATGAAAATAGTAGAGGCATAACCAAATCCTTTAATTATTGGTAAAGACGCCCATCATAAACAAAAAGCCCCGCATATTAATAGCGAGGCTTTGGGTAATTGGTACTGTATCAACAACTAGATTAAGATTTGATATCAAGCAAGTTACCTAAAGCGGCTTGATCTGTTCTGCCTTCTGCTTGTTTGCGTGCTAGATCATTAGACTGATCATGCACCGCGTTGTAAGTTGCAGGCTGTTCAGTTGTCTCAGCCGCTCTGTTGACTTGATCTGAAGGAGCTGAACTAATTGCAACGCGATCCTGCAAAACGTTGGCACCATTAACGCCATTGCTAGAAGTGGGTTGCGAAGACCCCGCCTCTTCTTGTTTAGAGCTGCTGCTGGCATCAATTTTCTGTTGAGCCTGATTATTAGTGCCCGACAGCTGACGGTTGATTAAGGTCGCTTGCGATACACTGGACTCTAACATAAAGCACCCCCGCTAAGGCTGGTTAACATCTGCAAATAAAGAGTGAGGTCTAAAAAGCACTAAACCCATACGAATATCAGTAAGACAACTGGCATAGGCATGGGTTCAATATAGACGCTTTTTCTCATTTCTAACAGCTAACAAGCCACTTGAAATGATATTATTTTTTAGGTTTATCCTTCACAATGAAGATGCCAAAGCCGATAAAGAATGCAATTGCACCACCAACAACCAATAAACCTGCGATTACAGCATCATCTACATACATGGTTATTACTCCACCAAGAAAAATCAAATCACTGGCTACAGGCTATCAGTCAAAAGGTTTATAAACCCTGATCAAGATCAATATTATTAGCTATTCTTAATTTAAGTTTTGACACACATCAATGACTTACCTCGCCAGACAATTTGCTATGTAGCCCCCCATCTCTTCAAGCTGTTTAACACAAACCTCATGCCCCATTGGGTAGCTATTCCAAGTGCTTTTACGACCTTGATCGGCACTTTTCTCATAGGCTTTTTTACCCATTGCAAACGGTACTACATCATCATACAGGCCATGTCCGTGCCAAAAATCAACTGATAGCTTGTTTACCGCATCGCTCGGTAGGGCTTGATAGGTAGAAAGCGCCATAACCGCACTAGGTAACGAACAATTACTGTAACGTTGTGAGTTCAATGCAGCTTCTAGCACCACTGCACCACCTTGTGAGAAGCCAATCCAGATGATTTTATCTGCGGGAATTCCCAACGTAATTTGCTCATGGGTTAGTCTGTGTAGCTCTTGAGCTGAATACTGTAGATGTGCTGGTACAATCTCACGCTCAGGCAGCATTTTTAAAATGTCATACCATGCAGGCATCTCCCAGCCACCATTGATGGTGACAGGTATTGTAGGTGCCTGTGGAAATAAAAATTTAATATTGAGTGTTTCAGCCAGCCTCAGATAAGGCACCGCTGGAATAAAGTCATCAGCACCTGCACCTAAGCCATGTAGCCAAATAATGCAGGCATCAGGCTTGCTAGAACCAATAGTTAGACTTTTCAAACTGTCTTGCATCGACCAATTCTCTAACGACATGCATTTCTCTCTTATTTATTGTCACTATCAAACAACTCAATAGCCAAGATTCTAGCATTTTTGCTGTCATTCATTAGCACATTGGCACTCATAGATTTCGGCTAGTAAAGCTGAAGGGATTCAGTAGAATAATCATATTGTTAGCAAGCGCTAAATATAACGCCAGCATTAGATTTGGCGCACATTGAACAAAATGGATATTTTATGGGCAATCAAACTTGGTCTCCGTCCTCTTGGAGGGAGAAAACAGCATTACAGTTACCGACCTACCCTAATACAGATCAATTACAAGCGGTAGAGCAAAAGCTAGGAGGACTACCACCATTAGTATTTGCTGGCGAAGCCCGCCGCCTAGAAGCACAGTTAGCCGAAGTGGCGAAGGGTAAAGCTTTTCTTCTGCAAGGTGGTGACTGTGCGGAAAGTTTCGACGAATTCTCTGCCAATCATATAAAAGACACCTTTATGGTACTGCTGCAAATGGCAGTGGTGTTGACCTTCGGCGGCCAAAGCCCTGTGGTAAAAGTAGGACGTATGGCAGGGCAGTTTGCAAAACCACGCTCGGCTGATACTGAAACCATTAATGGCGTAACCTTGCCCTCTTACCGTGGCGATATTATTAATGATAATGCATTTACGGCAGAGGCTCGAACCCCAGACCCTGAACGTATGATTCAGGCATACCATCAGTCAACTTCAACCCTAAATCTATTACGGGCATTCTCCCGTGGCGGAATGGCCGACTTACATCAAGTACATCAGTGGAACTTGAACTTTGTTGAAAAAAGCCCTGTATCAGAGCGCTATCACGACTTAGCTGACCGCATCAGCGAAACTTTAGCCTTTATGAGTGCTTGCGGTATTCACCCTGATAACACGCCAAGCATTCATGAAACCCGATTTTACACCGCTCATGAAGCGCTATTATTACCTTATGAACAAGCACTCACACGTCAAGACAGTTTGACTGGTGATTGGTTTGGCTGCTCTGCACATATGCTTTGGATTGGTGATCGTACCCGCCAACTGGATGGTGCACATGTTGAATACTGCCGAGGTGTGAATAACCCAATCGGTGTCAAGGCAGGCCCAACTACAGACCCTGAAGATCTCTTACGTCTAATTGATCGCATTAATCCAGATAATAAGGCGGGACGGATGAATGTGATTGTGCGAATGGGAGCAAACAAGGTTGAGCAGTATCTACCCGCGCTAATTCGCCGAATTGAATCAGAAGGCCGCTCCGTTGTTTGGAGCAGCGATCCTATGCACGGCAATACAATTAAAGCCTCAACAGGTTACAAAACACGCCCCGTTGACTCTGTTCTGCAAGAGGTTCGTCAGTTCTTTGCCATCCATCAAGCGGAAGGCACTCATGCAGGTGGTGTACATTTAGAGATGACAGGCCGGAATGTCACAGAATGCATTGGCGGTCGATTCCAGATTACCGAAGAAGACCTCGGCAATCGCTATCATACTTTTTGTGACCCTAGGCTTAATGCAGATCAGTCTTTAGAGCTAGCCTTCTTAATTGCTGATAGCTTAAAAGCCGCCCGCAACGGTAACTGATTAGTGCAAGCTTTTCTAAATACACTTAAAGAGACTGTTATCAGTCTCTTTTTACATTTAACACACGCTAAGTGAGCCTGTATGAGCAAGCAGATCAGTTTTATAACCGATTTTATAAAACTCTCATTTTTATTACTGATAATCACCTTTGCCTTGAGGGCAAGCTTGCTGCTGTATACACCAGAAGTGGCGACAGGCCTCTCATCTTCTGAAATTACTCATGCATTGCTTTGGGGGTTACGTTTTGACTTAGCCATTGTAGGTGTTTTGAGTTTCTTTAATTTATTGACGGCCTATCTCTTTGGCTTTGGCAAAGGCCCTCGTACAATAAAATGGCTATTGCCTGCCATTACCTTGCTGGTTATGTTACAGCTGGGTGATATGGCCTACTTTAAAGATGCTGGTCGGCATATATCCTATGAATCCAAAGATTTTTTTGCGACCCCTATTAGCTTGATCTCTCAAGGCATAGGCCAACTAGGCTGGCTTGTGCTAGTGCTACCTATCACACTGCTTATTTTTAGCCGAATCCCTTTTAAGCTAGGACGTTTTAATAAGCCTTACTCTTGGGCAAAAGTGCTATTTCTTTTTCCCTCACAAATTTTTATTACGCTACTAGTTGCCGCAATAATGGCAAGAGGTGGTGTAAAAGGCTTACCACTTGACCCTGCAAGCGCCTATAACATTGGCGATGTTCGCTTAGCCCCTATTGCACTGAATGGAGCGTATAGTGCGCTTTATGGTCTACTTCGCAGTAACGATGGTATTCAGGCTAGCAGTATTGCAGCACCAGAAAATAGAGAGCAACTTGTTCGCTCTCTTTATATGCCAAAAGAGCAACCCTTAGAAAATACCAACTTAGAACAGTTTAACCTTGTTTTTGTTTTGCTTGAGAGCTGGCCAATTGTGCGGATGACAACAGAAAGTGGGGAACAAGTCACACCTGTTTTTTCTGCCTTGCAGGCGCAGTCATTATCGGCAGAAACCATGATTGCAAGTGGGCACCGCACCACCGAAGGCATCTATAGCATATTTTGTAGCGGCCAAAATCCATTAGGCAAAACAATCGCTAAAACACAGTTACAAAACATGCCTTACGGCTGTTTACCTCAGCTGCTACGCGAGCAGGGCTGGAGCAGTGCTTTTTTCCAAGGTTCTTATAAAAACACCAGTGGCACAGGCGCTTTTGCGCAAACTACAGGTTTTGAGCATAGCTACGGTAAAGAAGATATAAGCTCTGACCAAGCGCAATATGAGCAAAACAGTTGGGGGTACTACGACCAAGATCTGTATCGCTTTGTTGTTAACTCAATAGAAAGCCTACCAGAGCCATTTATTATCGGCATCAACACCAACACCACCCATGACCTTAAACTCCCTAAAGGTGTTGAAGCACGCTTTGGCTTTGAAACAGAGCAGCAAAAAGAGTTCAGTGTATTATCTTTTGCCGATAGCGCCATTGCAGGCTTTATGGCTCAAATGCAAAGTAAAACGCTAGATAAACCTATAGCTTATATTTTTGTCGCTGATCACACCGCGGGACTTATAGACTCAAGGCTTAACCATTACAGAATCCCATTTGCAATTTATGTCCCAGGCTTTATTCAGCCAAAGTTAATTCATGATGCGGTTTCGCAACGAGATTTAGCACCAACAATTGCACACTTGATTGGATTAGATGCACCTTGGTTTAGTGGGCAGAACCTAATATCCATCGCCAATAATGAAGCCTCAGCTTTTGCAGACTATTACCATGGGGGTGTTGTAGGTTGGATTGAAGGTGATTGGTTAGTAGAACAGTCTACTCAGGGGGATGGGGTACGCTGCTATAATTGGCGTCTGGACCCTAAACAAACCCAAGAGATTGCCTGCTCAGAGCCAACAGAAAATATGCGCCAACGTGCATTGGCATTTACCGCGGTTCAGCAACAGTTACTATTTGAAGGCAAAACTAAGCAGTTTATGGACTACAAACCTTAACGCCATAAGCACGATAGAAAAGCGCCTGTGCAAATCAAACTGCACAGGCGCTTATGCGCTCAAAAAGCAAATTTACCAGTCAATACCGCGGCGAGCTTTAATACCACTATTGAAGGCATGCTTAGTATCCTGCACCTCAGAGACCGTATCAGCATACTCCAATAGATCACGGTGGGCATTACGCCCTGTAATAATCACACTTTGATCTATGGGGCGATTTTTCAGAGCATTCAGTACCTCATCAATTTCAAGGTAGCCAAACTTGAGCATGTAGGTTAGCTCATCCAATAACACCAAGTGAATATTAGGATCTTGCAGCATAGGTAAGGTTTTTTCCCATACGGCTCGACAAGCAGCAGTATCAACAGCACGGTCTTGGGTTTCCCATGTAAACCCTGTTCCCATAATGTGTACCGTTAAGTTAGGGTTTTCTTTAAAAACCTCACGCTCACCACACTCCCAAGTCCCTTTGATAAACTGCGTGACACCCACTTTATAGCCATAACCTAAACTACGGGCGACAGTCCCCCAGCCTGAAGTGGTTTTACCTTTACCATTACCAGTAATGACAATGACAATGCCACGCTCTTCTGTTGCCTGAGCAATTTTTGCATCAACCAGCTCTTTGCGTTTTTGCATCGCTTTTTTATGTCGGGTGTCACGATCAGTCATAAAGACTCCAAATAATTGCAGTGATTCAGCTTGCTAGAATGTATAGCTGACGCTAGCAAACAAGCTACGACTTTCAGTCTCATAGCCTTTTTTACTGACATAGGATTTGTCGGTTAGGTTTTTAACGCTCAGTTTAGTAACTAATGCACGGCTTACGGCATATTGAGCATCAAAATGTACTAGCGTATATGCATCCAAGCGATCGGTATTAGCTTTATCCGTGTAACGACTACCTGTATAAGCCGCACTTATGCCTAAGGTTAGTTGATCTAACTGTTGGCTGATACGTAGTCCTGAGCTTTTCTGAGCACGATAAATTAAAATATTGCCAGTTGCTTTGTCTTTTGGCTCTAACCACTCTAAGTGTGCATCCAACTGTGTATTGCCGAACAGCCATTGTCCCGTCAGCTCAACACCTTTGATACTGACATTATCAACATTCTGAGGCGTCCAAGTGAAAGAGCCAGGGCTGATAGGTGCCCAAGCGACCAAATCTTCAACCTCAGTTTGGTATAGGTTAGCGGTTAAATAAACGCTTGAACTAGGTTGGTAATTTAGCCCCAAGCTATTGGTGCTAGAGGTCTCCGGCTTCAGATCAGGATTGCCTAATGCTGGATAGTACAAATCATTAAATGTAGGGGCTGTGAACGCAGTTGCACGACCTAAGGTTAGCTCTAAATCAGCGAGTAACTCTACGCCTAGCTCAACACCATAGGTATTAAAAGTACCAAAAGCTTGGTTACGGTCAGCACGACCAGAAATAGCAGCACTTAGCCCTTTCTGCTGCCATTGCCAAAGTGCAAACAGCGCTTTATTGTCCCGTGTTTTTTCTTGGTAGTTATCAACACCACTGCCGCTGACTTCATCCTTTTTATAATCAATCCCCGCTAATAGCAGCTGCTGCTCTGAAAGCTGGTACTCACCTTGTAAGTTAAGCATGCGGGTTTGTGTCACAAACTTATCAGCTTTAATACCCTCAACTTTCTGTTGACTACTATCATTATGCTGACTTGCTTTTATTTCCCAACCTAACTTTTGGTTTGCACGTTGCGCTAAGCCTAACTGTAAACCGTCATTAACAAATAACGACTCACAGTCATTACTCTTTGACCAATCGGGTTTAGAGCACTGATCATAGTCATTGTGACCTTGTGCACGCTGATAGCCACCAAACAAGATCAGGCCGCTACTATATTGATGCTCTGCAGTTAAATTAAGTGCTTGGTTAAGGTAGCCATCTTTATCTTCGCCACCTGCACTGTAAACATCAAAACCCTCTGTTGAGAATCGACTCACTGCGGCAGTTAATCGAGTATTCTCATTGCCAAAACCACCGCTTAATGACAGTTGTTGAGTATTTCGACTGCCAACACCTGCTTCAATCACTGCATAATTAGACTGTAGATGCTTTTTCTTGGTAATAATTTGAATGACGCCAGCAATTGCATTAGCACCATAGAGACTAGAGCGTGCTCCACGAACAATTTCGATGCGCTCAATCTGCTCGACAGGAAAATGCTCTAAACTGGCATAACCTAAGGTTGCGCTACCAATTTGTACACCATCGACCAGAACCAGCATGCGTTTTTGATCTAAACCACGCAGATATAGCGTAGAGTTTTGGCCATACCCACCACTATTAAGCACTTGCACTCCAGCGCTTTGCTCTAAAGCTTGAGCCACACTTTTTGGTTGTGTTTGTTGTAGCTGTTGATGAGTGATTACCGTTGTTGGTGTAATAGACTGGCTTAAAGCCTGTTCTGTACGGCTTGCCGTAATCACAATAGTTACGGGGTCGGCTGCATAAACAACAGGAGATACAACAGCAGAAATAGCTGTGGCTAAAATAATTTTCTTCACTTTTTTCCTCGGCGCAGTAGCTTAGCGTAGAGGGAGGGCAGGCGTAACGTCTGCAAGGCCAATAGGCAAGGCGGGGTCACACTGGTGTCGCCCTCCGCAACACCGTTTAATGATAATTTCGATTCAGACTGGTAATCGGGCTTACAACAAAGTCTCTCTGTTGCTTACCGTTGCGGGGGCAGCTTAGGCTTTTAACCTAATTCCCCAATCTGAAATGAAGGCCGCATCTTATAGAGCTGATTGAAGTAGTCAAGCGCGCATTTCTCAACAGAAATTGAATTGTATTCATACCTAAGTTGTTGCTGTTCATCAAAAAGCCTTCCAACATAAGCTGTTTACAAAATAATTTATCATTGATTAATTTAATTACATTCACAAAAAATTGCCGCTTTAGTAGTCTCGCCCACCTTACTTCATCTGCTTTCTAGCACAGGTTAACTAAAATGCGTTTATTTTCTCCAGCTCAAGCAGCGCTTTTAGTGGCAATGCTATTATGGGCAAGCTCTTTTATTGCCCTAAAATTTGCTTTTGAATACAGCTCGCCTGAATGGGTGATTTTTGGCCGAATGTTAGTAGCTGCAATCTGCTTTTTACCTTTTATCACTAGACTTGCGCCTAAGAAAATTAGCAAAGCTGATTGCTACTGGTTTTTACTACTGGGTTTAGCTGAGCCCGGGTTGTACTTTATTTTTGAAAGTTTGGCACTGGCGAATACGAGCGCCTCTCAAGCAGGAATGATCACTTCATTATTACCCATGCTTGTGGCTATTGGTGCCGCAATATGGTTAAACGAGCGGGTAACTAAACTCACAATGATTGGCTTTGCCTTGGCGATTGGAGGTGCGGCATTGCTCAGCATCAGTAGTGAGTCCAGCGCCAGCGCACCAAACCCTATTTTTGGCAATATGATGGAACTGATGGCAATGATTTGTGCGGCAGCCTACACCCTACTGCTGAAAAAGCTTTCTGGCAGTTACAACACTTGGTTTATTACTGCTTTTCAAGCCTTCTTTGGCACCTTGTTTTTCCTGCCTTTGGCACTAATGAGCTCAGCAGTACCGACCCTCTCTGCTGAGGGTGTCGGTGCGGTTCTATACTTAGGTGTGTTTATTACGCTGGGGGCTTATGGTTTATATAATTGGGCTGTACAAAAAATCCCTGCCACCCAAGCCAGCGCCTTTACCAACTTGATTCCTGTATTCACTGTGATTTTAGCTTTTATTATTTTGGGCGAGCGCTTTACACAAGGCCAAATATTGGCCAGCTTGATGGTGATAGCTGGACTGGCACTTAGTCAAATTCCTGTACGCCAATCTTCTAACACCATAAAGCCTCACTTAGATATCGAGTGTTAAACGCCTAAAAAGCGTACTAATAATGGCAATATAAAAGCGCTTAGCATACCCGTTAACCCCATAGCTAGACCTGCAAAAGCACCAGCCAGAGAGCTAACAGTGAAGCTTTGCGCTGTACCAAAGCCATGCGCTGCAAGCCCCATGGTAAAACCTTGTACACTGTGATCTGTGATTTTCAACGCTTTAAACAATATTGGACCAATCACACAACCAATTGCACCAGTGACTAGTACCAAACCTGCTGTTAAGGAAGGATAACCACCAATCTTTTCAGCAATTCCCATCGCAATAGGTGAAGTAACTGACTTAGGCGTGAGAGATAAAACAGTTTCTCTACTACCACCCATCATCATTACAATCGCAATAGTGGAAAGAGCAGCCGTGAGTATGCCTGAAATACAAGCGATAATGAGCGGCCAAAACATCTGCTTCACCCGCTCTAAATGATCATATAACGGTACGGCGAGTGCGACGGTCGCAGGCCCTAGTAGAAAGTGGATAAACTGCGCACCCTCAAAGTACTGATTATAGCTAGTACCTACTAGGCTAAGAAAAGCCACAATCAATGCGATCGCAACAATAACAGGATGTAAAAAAGCACTGCCGCCTGCCAGCTTATTGATGCGACTAGCAATTAAAAAACCTGCAATTGTGATCACAATACTCAAAATAGGACTGGCAGATAAATAAACCCAAAGTGCTGATAACTCAGTCATGTAGGCCATCCTCTACCTGCTTTTTCTTAACTAGCTTGTTTAACATACCACCTGTAACGAGCAATGTGATTGCAGTACTCAGAATCAGTGCTGTTAAAATGGTCAGACCATCCTTGGCAATCAATTGATAGTGCACCATCAAGCCAACACCTGCTGGAACAAACAGTAAAGCCAAGTAGGATAGCAACCCCTCACTGGCCTGTCGTACACCACTAGGTACGCCCTTATTGACAATCAAAGCGGTCAACAACAGTACCATGCCTACAACTGGGCTAGGAAAAGGTAACTCAAAATAACGCACAATCAGTTCACCGATAAACTGACAGCTCAATAGAATCAGTAGGCCAAATAGCATAAATCACCTTACATCAAATTTGATTTAGGTCTGAATTGAAGCATGGCGATTATATTAAATAAATAAAATAAGATAAAAGAGGCAAAGGTCTTACCAATTCAACAGTTAGCATCATCACAAAAATACTGAAAAAATGTCATAGCCTTGTCATATCAAGAGAGGAAAGTATAGGCAATCCATACAAGACAAGCCTCAGCAAGAGAGGACATTATGATTCGCCATATGCACTATTCCGGTCACTTTTCTGGTTTTTTCTGCCAAGGCTGTTACCGTCGATTGGCTAGATCAGAGTTTTACCTACCTTCAGAGAGACGCTATTTAGAACAGTGTCGAGCCTGCACGGCTCAGATGCAAAAGAGGGCACGCAAGCTTAATGCCGCTTAATCCTAAACAAGCTTCAGTGTCGACCTGTAATTAAAGCGCAGAGGCAAGACCTAATCTTATGAGTACGGTATGATTAGCAAAACTGGAAATCCAAAGCTCAATCAAAGTATTTGATTAGCAAGATTTCCGCTCCACAAAAGATCATACAGTTGTAGATGCATTATGATTATTACTCCAAAGATTCGCGGCTTTATCTGTACAACCACTCACCCAACAGGCTGTGAGGCCAATGTGGCTGAGCAAATTGCTTACACTAAAGCTCAAGGCAAAGTTACCAATGGCCCTAAACGTGTTTTAGTAATTGGTTCATCTAGCGGCTATGGCCTATCTTCGCGCATTGCAGCAGCTTTTGGCTCTGACGCGGCTACTATTGGCGTATTTTTTGAAAAGCCAGCTAACGAGAAAAAAACAGGCACGGCAGGCTGGTACAATGCGGCTGCATTTGAAAAGTTTGCTCACGAAGCTGGCTTGTATGCAAAAAGCATCAATGGCGATGCATTCTCTAATGAAGCACGCGATAAAGTTATTGAGCTGATCAAAGCCGATTTAGGCACTATTGATATGGTGGTGTACTCGTTAGCATCACCTGTACGCAAACTACCAACAACAGGTGAGGTGGTTCGCTCAAGCTTAAAGCCTATCGGTGAGCCATACCGTTCTACAGCAATTGACACTAACAAAGATGTCATCATTGAAGCATCAATTGAGCCTGCAACTGAGCAAGAAGTTGCAGACACTATTACTGTAATGGGTGGTGAAGATTGGGAGCTTTGGATCAACGCACTCAACGACGCAGGTGTACTGACTCCAAACTGCAAAACCGTTGCATACTCTTATATCGGTACTGACATCACTTGGCCAATTTACTGGCATGGTGCATTAGGTAAGGCAAAAGAAGACTTGGATCGAGCTGCACAAGCATTGAATGCTAAGTTACAAGCAGGCGGCGGCAGTGCTAACGTCGCTGTATTGAAGTCAGTAGTGACTCAGGCAAGCTCTGCAATCCCTGTTATGCCGCTATACCTTGCTATGGTGTTTAAGATCATGCGCGCTCAAGGTCTGCATGAAGGCTGCATGCAGCAAATCGACCGCATGTTCCGCACCCAATTATTCCAGGACGATGGTGCTGCGCCAACATTAGATGATCAAAACCGCCTACGCTTGGATGATTGGGAGTTACGCGAATCAGTTCAGCAAGCTTGTCGTGAACTATGGCCACAAGTAACCACCGAGAACCTGTTTGATGTAACAGACTATCAGTTATACAAAGATGAGTTCCTGAAGTTATTTGGCTTTGGCTTAGAAGGCGTTGATTACGCAGCCGATGTAAGCCCGCTGGTAGAGTTTTCTCCCATTGAGCTGTAATGCGCGAATTGTGCAGTGATCACTAAAAAATGGGCGCTTATTGCGCTCATTTTTTTATACAGATTTTTTTGGCAGGCATAAAAAAGCCAGCTTTTGGAAAAAAGCTGGCTTTTAAATTTGGCTCCCCGAGCAGGACTTGAACCTGCGACCAATAGATTAACAGTCTACTGCTCTACCGACTGAGCTATCAGGGATCTCTCTAAGAGATGTCGCGCATTATACAGCTATCTTACTGAGCGTCAACAGTTTTTTTATTTAACTTGCGACACTTCACTAAAACTGATGTTGCACTAAAATAGTGTAGTATGAGCAGAATTTGAACTTAATAGGTTTCAGTGGCTATGGATAACAATCACACATCATCAATGCCCTTGGCACGAGTTCCCGTGTGTGACCGAGAGTTCAATGTTCTTGCATATGAATTAATTGCAGGCGCTACACCGCAACCCCAGTCCTCATCTTTATCAGAAGTCATAACCGCTGTACTGACCGATCCTCGTGTCAAAGGTTTGCTCAATGGCAAACCTGCACTGCTGTTAACAAAGGCCAGTGTTTTAGCTCAACTCCATCAAGACCTTAGCTTCCCCTTAACCGATTTCTGGCTGATGATCGCAGCAGAAGAGCTTCACGGGCTTGATCTAAATTTAATTAAAAAGCTGATAAAACGTGGTGCTCGCTTTGGTATTCAGCTCTCACAGCTGCCAATGCCAGAGCTTGATGAGAACTGGTCTAATCAGATTGCTTTTTTTAGAGCGCCAATAAAGGTGCTGCAAGGGCGTTTGCAGGTTGAAGTTATTGCCCCTCACTGGCTGAGTATTGCCCATGGCATAGACGACGCAACGCTTTTTAATCAGTTACAGCAACTCGATATCAAAGCCTTGCAGGGTCGTTACCTGCCAAGGCCAGAAGTTGCAGAAATTAAGCGTATCCCCAGTAACAAATTGATTGCACTGCAAATCCTCAGTTTATTGGGAGATGTCAACGTCTCGCTAGAAGAGCTCGAATCTTTAATTGTTCAAGACTTACAGTTGTATTATAAACTGTTAAGATTCATTAATTCTGCGTATTATAATTTCAACCGAAAAATTAACAGTATCAAGGAAGCGCTGATCTATCTCGGGCTGAACACACTAAGAAGTATCACCTTGGTGATAGCACTTGCTGAGTCCACCACACGCTCTCCTGATCTGTTTTATTTGGCTCTTACCCGAGCCAAAATGTGTGAACACTTAGCTATAGCAAGTGGTTGGGCAAATGAATCGATGTATTTTAATGCGGGACTGATTTCATTATTGGATGTGCTACTGGAAATTCCGATGTCAATGATATTATCGGAGCTACCTCTAAGTTCAGCTATTAAAAATGCTGTACTACACTTTGAGGGTAGAACAGGTGCAGCACTACAATGTGCAATCAATTATGAACTGGTAGACTGGCAAAAAATTGAGGATAGCCAGTTTGAAAAGGAGATCGCTCATACGGCTTATTTGGAAGCGAGTCGATGGGCAACCGCGTTACAACAGAGCTTAATCGCTGCGGTTGAGTCACAGGAGTGCTGAATGTATGAGTAAGCTTCTGAACAGTGTTAACCAGCGTACACAGCTGGCGGGTGAAAACCGGCTTGAGTTATTGCTGTTCCGTCTTGAAGACAAACAACTTTATGGCATCAATGTTTTTAAAGTTAAAAAAATCATCACTTGCCCCGCGTTAACGGCAATGCCACATCGTCACGCCATCACTTTAGGTGTTGCCAACACGATGGATGGCCCTTTGCCAATTTTGGATCTAAAGCTCGCAATTGGACACGGCAACTCAAACAACGTTCGCGGCAAAAGCGTAATAGTTGCTGAGTATAACCGCAAAATGCAGGGCTTTTTGGTTGATAAAGTTGAACATATTATCAACATTCAATGGAGTGAGATTCATCCACCACCACGCGGTGTAGGTCGAGACCACTACCTGACAGCAATTTCAAAACACAATAATGAAATTATTGAAATTATTGATGTTGAAAAAATTATTGCTGAAATCATGCCGTTTAATGAGCAGGTAGATGCCCCAATGTCGCAAGCATTGGATGACGCATTTGAGCAGCAGCAAGAAAGCTCAGGTACAGTACCTAATAAAAATGTATTGGTTGTTGATGACTCAGTGGTTGCTCGCAATCAGATCAAACGCTGTTTAGAAGCGGTTGGGTTTAACTGCACTCTCTTAAAGAATGGCTTAGAGGCTTATCAGTTTCTTGAGAACATGACGCTAGAGGGGAGAAGTCCAACAGATGAATATCTGATGATGATTTCAGATATTGAGATGCCCGAAATGGACGGTTACACCCTAACTCGACGTGTAAAAGAGAATGCGGAGATGAAGGGACTCTATGTATTACTACACACCTCTTTGAGCGGTGTTTTCAACAAGGCTATGGTTGAAAAAGTAGGTGCAGATGACTTTATTCCAAAGTTTGATGCTAACGAATTAGCTAACGCTGTATTAGAGCGCTTAGGTTTAAAACCAACCAAGTCAGCTTAACCTTTTATAGTTTTAGCTCAAAAATAAAAAGCCGTAGCCCAATCAGACTACGGCTTTTTATTGGCTGCTTCTTATTGATTGCTTCGCCAACTCTTTCCATGAATCAGTGCAAGCGATCTTTACTCATTAGAGCACGCATTTTTTCAGCATCTGGGCGTTCGACTATACCTTTTTCAGTCACAATCACATCAATTAAGTCCGCAGGCGTCACGTCAAATACCGGATTAAAGACCTCAACCCCTTCAGGCGCTACACGTAGCCCTTTGTAGCAAACCACTTCTTCAGGATCTCGCTCTTCAATCACAATATCCTCACCACAAGCCAGCGACATATCAATGGTACTGGTCGGTGCAACCACCATAAAACGCACCCCATGATGCATGGCCAAAACAGCCAAGTTATAAGTGCCAATCTTATTAGCTACATCGCCATTGGCTGTAATGCGATCTGCACCGACAATCACCCAAGAGATATCTTGAGTACGCATCACATGAGCCGCAGCACCCTCAACATTTAAAGAAACCGGAATACCTTCACGCATCAGCTCCCAAGCCGTTAAACGCGAGCCTTGAAACCAAGGGCGGGTCTCATCAGCGTGTACGTGATCGATATAGCCCTTTTCAAATGCTGTGCGAATAACACCCAGTGCCGTGCCTACACCGCCAGTTGCTAGGGCGCCAGTATTGCAGTGGGTCATCACTGAACGTCCTGCATCATTGCTTTGTGCGATAATCTCTGCCCCAAACTCGCCCATGGTACGGTTCGCTGCAATATCAGACTCATGAATACGGATCGCCTCAACCAGCAGTACCGCTTCAGGGTCATTCTGATCTGACAAGTGGTTAATCGCTTTTTGCATATTATCCAATGCCCAAAACAGATTCACCGCTGTTGGCCGAGAGTCTGCTAGCACCTGAATTTTATCGGCAATTGTAGTTTTCCACTGATCCCCATCGGCTGCAAAACAGGCTCTGGCAGCCAGCACCACACCATAGGCTGCACTGATACCAATTGCAGGCGCACCACGCACCACCATATCTTTGATCGCCCCAGCAACACCTTCTGCCGAGTCGTAGGTTAAATAAACCTCTTGTTCAGGCAAAATACGTTGATCCAGAAGTAATAAACGGCCATCGCGCCAGATGATCGCTTCTACGCTTTTTGGGTTTGAGGTGGTCATGTGGAGGTCACCGATACTTGAGTTGATAAAACAGAGAATAAACAAAGGCGGCTATTATAACGATGAGCGCCAAAATCGACAGTGCCAGCTCGACAAAAAGTGCATATACTGTGCGGAAGTTTTTGTTATTTATCTGGATTTTCTGCCATGTCAACACAAGTCGATACTTTGTTGCATGCCCGCTGGGTGCTACCGGTCGATACAGCACGTTCTGTTTTAGAACACCACAGCGTGGCGATTCACCAAGGTAAGATTGTTGCAATCTTACCAACCGCCCAAACCGAAAGCACCTACACAGGCCAAACAGAGCTGCATCTGGCAAATCAATTGCTCATGCCAGGCTTAATCAACAGTCATGGCCATGCTGCAATGAGCCTGTTTCGCGGCCTAGCAGATGACCTACCGCTTATGACTTGGCTGCAAGAGCATATTTGGCCAGCTGAAGCACAATGGGTAAGTCCTGATTTTGTCCGAGATGGCACTAAACTGGCGATTGCTGAGATGCTACTGTCAGGCACCACCTGCTTCAGTGACATGTATTTCTTTCCCGACATCTGTGCACAAGTGGCCAGCGAGTTAAAAATTCGCGCTCAAGTCTGTTGTCCAATCTTAGACTTTCCAACCCCTTGGGCAGCTAACGCAGAAGAAGGCATTCATAAAGCAATCGAAGTTAACTCAACTTTCAGACATAACCCGCTGATTCAAATTGCTTTTGGACCACATGCACCTTATACCGTGTCAGATGAACCCTTGAAAAAAATCGCGGTTTATCAGGAAGAGCTACAAATTCCGGTACAGATGCATGTACATGAAACGGCTTTTGAAGTGGCTGAGGCTGAGAAAAATACAGGGCTGCGCCCAATTGCTCGTTTAGAACAACTCGGATTGCTTGGCCCTCAATTTCAGGCTGTACACGTCACACAAGTCAATGCCGAAGACTTGGCTCTGCTGAGCCAATACCAAGCCAGCGTGATCCACTGTCCAGAGTCTAACCTCAAATTGGCCAGCGGCTTCTGCCCAGTTGACCAGTTACAACAAGCAGGTATTAATGTTGCACTGGGTACGGATGGCGCTGCC
Source organism: Oceanospirillum multiglobuliferum (assembly GCF_900167095.1). Taxonomy (GTDB): domain Bacteria; phylum Pseudomonadota; class Gammaproteobacteria; order Pseudomonadales; family Halomonadaceae; genus Oceanospirillum; species Oceanospirillum multiglobuliferum. The sequence goes on along the minus strand of NZ_FUXG01000019.1, from coordinate 29,843 downwards.
AGCAATAATGATTTAGATCTGTTTGGCGAGCTGCAAACTGCGGCTCATCTTGCCAAAGCGGTCTCTGGCAATGCTGCCGCAGTTCCTGCCTATGAAGCGATTGCAATGGCAACGATTAACGGGGCAAAAGCATTAGGCATAGAGACAATCACGGGTAGTCTTGAAGTAGGTAAAGCGGCAGACATCATCGCCCTCAACTTCAATACACTAGAAACCCTTCCGGTTTACCAACCTGTTTCTCAAGTCGCTTACACACGCATGGCGGATAAAGTTAGCCATGTTTGGGTGCAAGGAGAACACTTGGTTCGAGAGGGCCAATTGACACAGATCGATACTGAGCAATTAAAGTTAAAAGCCCAGCAATGGGGGGAGAAAATTCGTGCAGGAAAAACCGATGACTGAGAATAGTTCAGCGCAAAATGTCGACTTTTCAGAAGTGGCCAAATTTGAAGCCTTAGCGTCACGCTGGTGGGATCGTGAAAGTGAATTTAAGCCGCTGCATGATATTAACCCACTGCGCTTAAACTTTATTGATGAGCGTGTTGGTCTTGCAGGCAAAAAAGTATTAGATGTTGGTTGTGGCGGCGGCATTCTTTCAGAAAGTATGGCGCTGCGTGGTGCCGATGTATCAGGTATCGACATGGGTGAAGCCCCCTTGTCTGTAGCTAAGTTGCATCAACTGGAAAGCGGTTTGCAAATCAACTATCGCCGCATTACGGCCGAAGAACTGGCTGAGCAAGAGCCTGCACAATATGACGTGGTAACTTGTTTAGAAATGCTAGAGCACGTGCCTAATCCTGCGGGTGTTATTGCCGCTTGTGCACGCTTAGTAAAACCCGGCGGACAAGTTTTTTTCTCAACAATCAACCGCAATCCTAAAGCCTATTTATTTGCGATTGTAGGCGCTGAGTATGTGATGAAGATGCTGCCTAAAGGCACTCATGACTTCAGCAAGTTTATTCGTCCGTCAGAGCTAGGTAACTGGTGTCGTAATGCAGGCCTGAAAAATGCAGACCTAACGGGGATGACTTACAACCCGTTGACTAAGCAATATAAACTAGACTCAAAAGATGTCAGCGTAAACTACCTGCTACAGTGCTTAAAACCAGACGCGTAGCTTTCCATCCTGCATCACATTCTACACAGGCCATCCCTTTTATTACTTTAAGAGAGGGGCCTGTGTTGTTAATAGAGGCCTGAAAAATGTTATCAAAACCCTCTGCCGTTTTGTTTGACCTTGATGGCACGCTGATCGATACCGCTGATGATTTGGCCGCCTGTTTGAATCGCTTGTTAGCAGAGGAGAGCTTAGCGCACTTGCCCCATGCACTGATTCGCACACAAGTGTCCAATGGCGCAAACGCTATGATTAAGCTGGCTTTTGGTCATGATCTGGATGAACAGTTAGCACTCAGCTACCGTAACCGCCTTCTACAACACTACGCAGAGAATATTGCTCAGCACAGTTGTTGGTTCGACGGTTTAGAAGCTTTTACACACAAACTGAAACAGACAGGCATCCCTTGGGGTATTGTCACCAATAAGCCTCGGCTTTATACCGACTTATTGTTGAACGCGATGGGGATTGACCAACAGGTAGATGTCGTGGTGTGCCCTGACGACTTAGGGGTTGCAAAACCCGACCCTAGACCGCTGCTGCACGCATGTACTCAGGTTCAGGCAGACCCTGCAAACGCCGTATACGTTGGTGATCACATTCGTGATATCCAAGCGGGCAGAGCGGCAGGTATGCGCACTGTTGCAGCCGCTTATGGCTATATAGAGGCCGAAGATAATATTCAGCTTTGGCAGGCTGACCATATTGTGCAACATGGCGCAGAATTAACTGCGCTGATAACCCCTTGATTAAGCCATATACAGCTAGAAGGTAGATGAAATCAGCTGATTTCATCTACATCATAAGCCCTACACTCGACATTTAGCGCTGAAATCTTTACAGTGCGCCTCCATTATCTTTGCCCAACAAAGGCATAAATACCCCTCTTTTTTGACAGCGCTCAGGAATACGTCTTTGATCACCACTGCTAATATCACCATGCAATTTGGCTCTGAGCCACTATTTGAAAATATTTCCGCTAAATTTGGCGGCGGCAATCGCTACGGCCTGATTGGAGCCAACGGTTGTGGTAAATCAACCTTCATGAAGATTTTAAGTGGTGAGTTAACACCAACTTCAGGCAACGTTTCAATATCTGAAAACTGCAAGCTTGGTACGCTGAAGCAAGATCAGTTTGCCTTTGAAGAGTTCAGCGTTATTGATACGGTGATCATGGGGGACACGGCACTTTGGGCAATAAAGCAAGAGCGCGACGCAATTTATGCTAACCCTGAAATGTCTGAAGAAGATGGGATGCGTGTGGCGCATCTTGAAACTGAGTTTGCCGAAATGGATGGCTATAGCGCCGAAAGCCGTGCAGGAGAGATTCTGTTAGAAGCAGGCATTGCAGAAGAACTGCACTATGGACTAATGAAACAAGTAGCCCCAGGCTGGAAGGTACGGGTATTACTTGCACAGGCTTTATTTGCTGATCCAGATGTTTTGCTATTAGACGAGCCTACCAACAACCTGGATATTCATACCATTAACTGGCTAGCAGGGGTTTTAAACCAACGTAAGTCTACGATGATTATCATCTCGCACGACCGCCATTTTTTAAACTCGGTCTGTACACATATGGCTGATATTGACTATGGTGAACTGCGGATTTACCCAGGTAACTATGAATACTTTATGGCGGCTTCAAGTTTAATTCGTGAGCAGCTATTGACTGAAAATGCGAAGAAAAGCGCTGAGCTTGAAGAGCTTCAACAGTTTGTAAACCGCTTCTCGGCAAACGCCTCAAAAGCGAAGTTGGCCAGCTCTCGCGCTAAAAAGATGGATAAAATCAAACTGGATGAAGTCAAGGCATCCAGCCGAATTACGCCATCTATTAGTTTTAAGCAAAGCAAAAAACTACATCGCCAGGCTCTCATTTTAGAAGACCTAGCTCATGGTTATGAGAACCTGCCTTTATTTAGCAATGGTAATCTGATCTTAGAGGCTGGCGCACGCTTAGCTATTATTGGTGAGAATGGTGTCGGCAAAACCACTTTACTACGCTGCTTAATGAATGAAATCCAGGCCAATGAGGGCGCTGTGAAGTGGTCAGAGAATGCCTCTATTGGTTATTGCCCACAAGACTCTAGTGCTGATTTTGACTCAGACCTGACTATTTTTGACTGGATGTCACAATGGCGTACACCTAAGCACAATGACTTGATGGTACGGGGTATGTTAGGCCGCTTACTATTCACAGAAGACGATGCCAATAAAAAAGCTAAGGTTTGCTCCGGTGGTGAGAAAAACCGCTTACTCTTTGGCAAGCTTATGATGACTGACAATAACGTACTGGTGTTGGATGAGCCAACCAACCATATGGACATGGAGGCTATTGAAGCTCTGAACAAAGCGCTGGAAAACTATGATGGCACACTGATCTTTGTCAGCCATGACCGTGAGTTTGTCTCATCTTTGGCAACCCGTATTATTGAAATCAAAGGCAATCGTTTGATCGATTTTCACGGTACTTATGATGAGTATCTTGCCAACCAAGCTGCTAACCAAGCCGCCTAAATAGCAAACACTCTAAGGCTGATGGTCAAGGCGGTATGCACTACAACCGCCTTGACCGCCTTACTTACTAGATAGGTTGAGCATTCAATTTCTGACCACTCACACCTTTACTATCAGGCCCCATCAAATACAGATAAGTACCCATAATCTCTTCTGCTGTTCTCAATGTACGCGGATCTTCACCTGGGAATGCCAGCTGGCGCATTGCTGTACGCGTTGCACCAGGGTTTAGGCTGTTAACTCGAATAGCACTGACGTTCTCAAGCTCATCAGCCAAAATCTCAACCAAACCTTCAGTGGCAAACTTAGAGATGCTATAAGCACCCCAAAACGCACGGCCTTTTCGACCTACACTTGAAGAGGTGAAGATCAAGCTAGCGTCCTCAGACTTCTGCAACAAAGACAATAGTGCTTGCGTCATTAATAAAGCTGAGTTGAAGTTAACTTGCATCACCTGCTCCCACATCTGTGGATTATATGCCTCCACAGGTGTGATAGAGCCTAAAATACCCGCATTGTGCAAGATACCATCTAGGCGACCAAACTCTTCTTCAAGTAGAGTGGCCATTTCGCCATAATCTTTGTAGGTGGCACTTTCAAAGTTTAGTGGAAAAATAGCAGGCTGAGCACCGCCTGCTGCTTCAATTTCATCATAAACCGCCTCAAGCTTCTTAATGGTTCTACCCACTAAAATAACTGTTGCACCGTGGGCAGCATAGGCTTTTGCAGCCGCTTTCCCTATACCATCACCTGCACCTGTTACCAAAATAATCCGGCCTTTTAGCAAGTCTGGTGCTGCCTGATAGTCAAATTTACACAGCATAAAATTCTCTCTTAATCTGATTCAGCAACAATTATTGATAACGTGTTGGATCGACAACGCCAGCATCAGCAAAACCTTTGGCGCGTAAACGACAACTGTCACAACGGCCACAGGCTTTACCCTCTTCATCTGCTTGATAGCAAGATACCGTTAAGCTGTAGTCAACACCTGCAGCAATGCCCATACGGATAATCTCTGCCTTGGTAAGTTGCATTAATGGTGTGCGAATACTCAGCTTATGACCTTCAACCCCTGCTTTAGTTGCTAAGTTTGCCATGGACTCAAAGGCTTGAATAAACTCAGGGCGACAGTCGGGGTAACCTGAATAGTCAACAGCATTTACACCAATAAAAACCTCATTGGCAGACAGCACTTCAGCCCAACCTAAAGCTAAGGATAAAAACACAGTATTACGAGCAGGTACGTAAGTAATTGGTATCCCTTCTTCAAGGGTTTCGGGGACATCGATACTGTGATCGGTAAGTGCTGAACCTCCAAAATCATTTAGGCTTAAGCGCACAACTTTGTGATCAACAGCACCATGCGCCAGTGCAACTGCACGAGCGGCATTTAATTCAGAAATTTGGCGCTGACCATAATCAAAGCTTAAAGCGTAGCACTCATATCCCTGTGCCTTTGCGGTGGCTAACACCGTGGCTGAATCTAAACCGCCAGAAACCAATACTACTGCTTTTTTATTTGTTGCACTCATATTCAATTTAATACCTAAGCGATCGGCACAGGGCATTAGTGGCCGGGTTCATCGTTCCAAAGAATTTTGTGTAGCTGGACTTGCAAGCGTACTTGTAGACGATCCTCAATGATCCATTCTGCTAGAGTCTTCGCGCTTAATTCATGGTGGCTAGGTGAAAATAAGATTTCACTCACACGCGAATTTAAGTCTAGCTCATTAATTTTGAAGCGTACCCACTCGTAGTCACTGCGATTGCAAATGACAAATTTAACCTGATCATCTTTTTTTAGGAGGGCAATATTGCTCCAAAGATTTTTGCCTAGCTCACCTGATGCAGGGGTTTTTATATCCAAAACTACGCAGGCTCTAGGATCAACAGAAGCAATATCGATAGCGCCACCAGTTTCTACAGAAACTTGATAGCCAGCATCGCAAAGTCGTGTAAGTAACTTGGCACAGTTTTTTTGCGCCAGAGGCTCTCCGCCTGTAACCGTGACATAGCGAGCTTTATACTGCTCTGTCTGCGACATAATGCTGTCGATACTAACTGTTTCGCCACCGGAGAACGCATAACTAGTGTCGCAATAGACACAACGCATAGGACAGCCCGTGAGTCGAATAAAAACTGTCGGTAGACCTACCGTGCGAGTTTCGCCTTGTAAGGAGTAGAAAATTTCTGTGATACGGAGAGTAGAGTTAGACATTAAGCTGCATCTTAGGGAAAAACAAACGGCGCATTGTAACGGAAAGCGCCGTTTATCCCTATACCGAAATAATGATAAATAATCACTATCTGTTATTTCGAAGCTACTTTGCGGTAGATTCTAAGAACTGATCGGCTAATTTTGCAGCAGTGCTATCAGGGTGAAAAGACTTTACCGACTCCATCTGTTTACGAGCTTTGTCTTGTTGACCATAGCGGGCATAGACAAGACCTAGCTTATAACGTGCATCTGGAGTTTTTCGGCTTTTTGGATATTGTTCAACAACCGAATTAAAAACACGCTCCGCTTCCTGTGTCAGGTTTTTCACCATATACAGTTCACCTAACCAATAATAGGCATTAGGCAAGAGTGCTGAGTCGGGATAGTTTTTAATAAAGGCTTGATAAGCGGTAATAGCTTGGTCGAACTGTTTACTGCGCACAAGAGCATAGGCATTCTGATACGCATCTTTGGCAGAACCTGATACAGGTGTAGAAACTGCGCTGTTGTTGATTCCACCTGCGCTTGTGGTGTTTGCTTCTGGCGCAGCTACGCGACCTTTTTTCAAGGTATTAACGTCACTGCTAACAGAGAGTAATCGACGATCAACGTCAATATATCTATCTCGGCTATCTTTTTGAAGCTGTCGAATCACTTGTCCCTGTTGTTCAAGCTGATCCCTTAAGGCTTGCATCTCGGTTTGCAGCTGTTGCACCTGCATAAGCAACTCAGTATTCCCCTGTCGTTGATCAATATAAACTGGGGCTGGGACTGAAGATGCCGTGCCTAAGGGCACTGATGATTGAGACGTAAGGTCTGCAGCTTGTACAGTAGATGCTGTCAGAAATGACAGCACCCACAGTCGGGAAGGTAAAGGGAAACGCATCCTTACCCCCAATTAACTTAGTAGTTAATTTCTACACGACGGTTTTTAGACCATGCAGATTGGTTATGGCCAATCACTGCTGGACGCTCTTCACCGTAGCTGGTCACTTCAATCTGGCTAGCACTCACGCCTTGTACTTGGAAATAGCTTTTTACAGCATTACCACGACGTAGGCCTAGCGCCATATTGTACTCACGAGTACCACGCTCATCAGCATGGCCTTCTAAAGTTACTTTAGCCATTGGGTTCGCACGTAGATAAGCAACGTGTAAGTCTAGAACTTCACGGCTATCTGCACGGATAGAGGATTGATCAAAGTCGAAGTAAATCGTGCCAACATCAGGCATTGCTGCCATTTTTTGATTCATATCGTCTTGCATTGCAGCTTGTGTATCTGCACCCAGCTGCTGACCCGACACAGCGCTATCGCTATCTGTGCCTGAACCCGTTGCACCATCACTAGTAACTGTTGGAGCAACAGCTACTTGCTGGTTATCATTTGCAGCAGTGGTGCCTTCTGTTTGCTCTTGAGTAGCAGCGTTACCACCACAACCTGCTAGTACAGCTAGCGTTGCACCAAAAAATAGGGACTTGCTATATTTTTTTAATTCCATATCGGGCTCCTGAAGCAATCCGGTTTTTTCATTATTTGTTTAAAAAAGGTGACCATGCTGGCTCACGTACATCCCCCAACTGAGAGGGAAGACGATACTGAACTTGCCCATCTACAGACACAGCGCCCAGATATCCTCGCAAACCTTCTTGTGTTGCATAAATTAACATACTTCCATTAGGAGAAACACTAGGGGATTCATCTAATGGTGTCTGCGTCAGTATTCTTAGCCGATTTCCATTAAGGTCTTGTGCTGCAATATGAAATATGCCTTCATTTTGGTGCACAAAATAGATCTCTGAGCCATTAGGTGAGTATCGCGCCCTAGCGTTATAGCTCCCCTCGAAAGTTAAACGCTGGGTTTCTCCTGTTGCAAGGTCTAACTCATAAATTTGTGGCCCGCCGCTTCTGCTAGAGGTAAAAATCATCTTCTTACCATCTGGCGACCAATCTGGCTCAGTGTCAATACCGTAATGGTTGGTTAAGCGCGTAATTTTATAAGTGGTTAAATTAATTGAATAGATCTCAGGGTTCCCATCTTTGGATAAAACCACAGCCAATTTTGAACCATCTGGCGACCAACTAGGCGCACCATTTAAACCTTTGAAGGCCGTTAGCTGACGCCGCTTACCGGTGAAGACATTTTGCAAGTAAATACCTGGACGCCCAGTTTCAAAAGAAACATACGCCAAATATTGAGCATCCGGCGACCATGAAGGGGAGAGCACAGGCTCATAGGATTCTAAAATTGTTTTTTCTCTGCGGCCATCTGCGTCAGAGATTTTCAACTCATATTTGGTTTGCTTAAGTTCATCGCGCCTTGCCGTAATGTAAGCGATTCGTGTTGAAAATGCGCCTGCCAACCCTGTTAAATGCTCAAAAACTTGATCACTAATATAATGAGCCCGCGAGCGTAACTCTTTGCTGGTGCCTGAAATAATTTCACCTAACACACGCTCTTGACGTACAACATCATATAGTTCGTAACGAATTGAAAGCGGCCCTGCAGGAGTTTTCTGTGAAACTTGCCCTATCAACAGATACTCTTGCTTCAATAATGACCAATCACGGAAAAAAACCTCTGCTTTTTTACTGGGTAGACTGAGCATCTCCGTACGGGATAGAGGCTTTAATAAACCACTACGCTCAAGGTCATCTGAAACAATTTGTGCAATATCTTCTGTTAGCACACCTTCACCAGACCATGCAAAAGGCACAATGGCTACAGGAGTTGCGCGGTCATTACCTTGTGTAATTTCAATGGTGAGGTCTGCCCCTGCTTGCTGATAACTGAATAGTAGCAATATTGCAGCCGCTTTTATCCATCGGGATAAGCGCATATTAGATATCCTCTGGCTTGAATAGCATGTTGAATTCTCTGAATGCTTCGCGCTGATGGGGTTTCAAGTCCATCAGTTCGCGAAACGGACCTGCTTTATGTACAGCTTGTTCTGCTGACCGATCAAAAGATGAGTTACCACTTGACTGCATCACTCTAACACCTGCCACCTCTCCAGTAGAAAGAAGTGTGATTTTGAGTAATGCTTGCATGCCTGATTTAGCACTTGGTGGACGTGACCACTTTTGCTCAACATAAGTTTTGATCAAAGCCTGCATTGAACCTAACTTAGCTTGATCCTCAAGCTCGCCTAAGAACTGTTCCTCTGATTCAAGTGCTGCTTCAAAAGCTCTTTTTTCGGCGTCAAGTGTTGCCTGCCGCTTTTTCTCAGCCTCCGCTTTAGCTAAAGCTTCTTTTTGTTGCTGGGCCGCAGCGAGCTGTGCTTGTCGACGGTCAAGTTCTTCTTTTTGGGCTTGTGCCTCTTTTTCTTGCGCTTCTTTTTTCTTGGCTTGTTCTGCCTTCAACAAGGCTTGCTCACGTAGCTTCGCTTGCTTAGCCAACTCCGCTTGTTTTTTCAGCTCAGCCTGACGCTTGGCTTCCTCTGCCGCTTTTTGTGCCAGCTCTCGCTGCTTTTTCTCTTCAGCCCTTTTTTCAGCCAACTGCTTTTGCTTTAGCTCTTCTTGCTGTTTACGAATCAGTGCTTGCTTAGCCAACATTTCCTGCTTTGCTTTTTCAGCCTGCTTTTTCTGTGCAAGCTCAGCTGCTTGGCGCGCCTTCTCTGCCGCCTGTTTTTGTCGTAATGCCTCAATAGGATCATGCGTGACGGTATTGGCCATAATTAACTCACCAATCTGCATCACAGGCTGACGCTGTTTATGAATTTGTGTCGATTGATGCCAACCATACCAAAGCAACCAAGCCAACAAAGCATGACAGGTCAGCGTGATTAAGAACGGAAAAAAGAATCCGCTTTTATGCCGTTGCATATCAGGTCTCATTTTTCTGGCGGCTGCGAAAGAAGGCCGATATTTTTAGCGCCTGCCTGCTGCAAAATGCCCATTAACTGCACAACAGCACCATAGCTGGCGGATTTATCTCCACGCACCAATACTTGGACGTTCGGATTCTGCCGAGTGATTTTGCTGACCTTCAATGAGAGCTCTGATGCTTTAATTGCTTGTTCTTTATCAACGCCGATTTCTAGAAAGTACTCTCCCGTCTTTTTAACAGCCACAATTAGAGGCAGATCATCCTCTTTGATATCTAAAGGTGCAGACACGGCCTCAGGCAGATCTACTTTAACTCCTTGGGTTAAAATAGGGGCTGTCACCATAAAAATCACCAGCAACACCAACATCACGTCGATGTAAGGGACTACATTGATCTCAGCAACCAGTTGCTTGCGTTTACGATAGCGGTAGCGAGACATAACCTAGCCTATATTTTGACTGTGTACATTACGATGCAAAATACTGGAGAACTCATCAGCAAAGGTTTCATAGCGCACCATTAGTAATTCTGTTTTAGCTGAGTAACGGTTATAGGCAATCACCGCTGGGATCGCGGCAAAAAGCCCCATTGCCGTTGCGATCAACGCCTCAGAAATTGACGGAGCGACGACAGCAAGTGTCGCTTGCTGAACATGGGCAAGATCTCGAAACGAATTCATGATGCCCCAAACAGTACCAAACAAGCCAATATAAGGACTAGTCGAGCCAACTGTAGCTAGGAAGGGTAAGTGATCAGCTAAGTGTTCCTCTTCTCGTGCTAGAGCTACACGCATTGCACGCTGAACCCCATCCATAACCGCCTCAGAGTCGGGGCTACCCTTCTGGCGTAGACGAGAGAATTCTTTAAAACCTGCTCGAAAAATATTCTCAGCTCCCACCCCACTACCTTCAGAGCTAATTTCTCGATAAAGCTGGCTAAGGTCCATACCAGACCAAAATCGCTCTTCAAAAGACTCCAACATTTTTCTAGCATGACCAATAACTGCCGCACGCTGTAAAATAAACATCCATGATAACAGTGATGCCAGAAGCAATGCGGCCATCACCAGCTGTACGACCACGCTGGCATTTAAAATCAAACCCAGCAATGAAAGTTTATCGTCCACAAAAGCCCCTTTTAAGAATATTATGTTTGAAGCCAAGCCGTTTTAGTGCTTGAAAAATATCAGGTTAGGATCAAATTTAAAACCACTCTCAGACAATCAGACCGATTGTTTAATGAAAGTTCAGTGATTTGGTTTAAACAGAACTATTTTCAGCCAACTGCTCAAGTGCGCTACGCATCTCGACTGGGATAGCCAGAGGCTTCATTTGTTGCTCACTGACTGCCGCAACCTTGACTTCAGCCTCGCTCAAGAGCTTATCATCACAGAAAATCTGCTGTTGAAAGACCAGATAAGTCCGTGCAATTTTTTCAATACGCACCAATACCGTTAACTCATCGTCTAGCTTAGCGGGTCGTTTGTAGCTCACATTAATAGAGCTGACCACAAATAACAGCTTAGCCTCAGTGCGTAGCTGCTCTTGCTGAAATCCCAGTGAGCGCAAAGCTTCAGTACGGGCACGTTCATAGAACTTTAAATAGTTCGCATAAAAGACAACGCCTCCGGCGTCTGTATCTTCGTAATAGACGCGCACTGGCCATTGAAAGGGATAACGCTGATTCATACATGGCTACCTTGAGGGTTAGAGTGATCACGAGAACAAGCGATCAAATTGATCTCATTCAGGCATTGTCATGCCAAAGTGTAAATAAGCTGACTGTGTGACAACACGGCCTCTTGGGGTGCGCATAATAAACCCTTGCTGAATGAGATAGGGTTCTAACACATCTTCAATGGTATCGCGCTCTTCACCAATGGCAGCCGATAAGTTATCGACGCCTACAGGGCCGCCAGCAAACTTTTCAATCATCGTCAGCAATAAGCGACGATCCATGTGATCAAAACCATGAGTATCGACATTCAGCATATTCAAGGCTTGATCTGCAATATCGCCCGTGATGATGCCATCACCTTTCACTTGTGCATAATCTCGCACCCGTCTGAGCAAACGATTGGCAATACGGGGGGTCCCTCTTGCTCGACGCGCAATCTCAACCGCCCCATGCGGCTCAATCTCCATCCCCATCAGCTGTGCAGATCGGGTCACAATAAAACTTAAGTCCTCAACATTGTAAAACTCTAAGCGCTGTACAATGCCAAAACGTTCACGCAGGGGAGAGGTGAGCAACCCCGCACGAGTTGTAGCGCCGACTAAAGTAAAAGGCGGAAGGTCAATTTTGATTGAGCGCGCAGCAGGCCCCTCACCGATCATAATGTCCAACTGATAGTCTTCCATCGCTGGATAGAGCACCTCCTCCACCGCAGGGCTCAAACGATGAATCTCATCAATAAAGAGCACATCCCCCTCTTCTAAGTTGGTCAGTAATGCCGCTACATCTCCCGCTTTTTCTAGCACAGGGCCAGAGGTGCTCTTAATGGCAACCCCCATTTCACTGGCAATAATATTGGCCAATGTGGTCTTACCTAAACCCGGTGGGCCAAATACCAAGGTGTGATCTAGCGCATCATTTCGATTCCGTGCGGCTGAGATGAAAATATCCATCTGCTTGCGCACTTCGGGCTGCCCCACATAGTCAGCTAATAGACGCGGACGCATGGCACGATCATGAAATTCGTCACGCTCTTTATGACTGGCAGAAACTAAGCGATCAGGCTCGATCATGGTCTACATCATCCCTTTTAAGGCGCTACGGATTAATTCTTCTGTACTGATGCCATCGTGATAAGCACTGTTAACCGCTTTGCTGGCTTGAGCAGGTTTATAGCCTAGGGCAATCAACGCTTGCTCGGCATCTTCTCGGCCATCAGTAATTGCGGTGATTGGTAAACCTGACTCTGGTGCAGTGAGTGTAAAGGTTTCTGGTAATGTGCCCCAGTCTTTAAGGCGGTCTTTCATCTCAATAACCAGACGCTCAGCCGTTTTCTTACCCACACCGGGTAGTTTTACCAATGCATCGCTGTCACCGTTATGCACATATTGCACAAACTGTGAGGCTTCAATACCCGATAAGATGGTGAGCGCCAGTTTTGGCCCTACTCCATTAACCTTGATTAGATCTCGGAACAAGCGTCGCTCGTTACGATCAATAAAACCATACAGTAACTGAGCATCTTCACGCACAATAAAGTGCGTAAACAGATCAACAGATTGCCCTACCGCAGGAAGATGATAAAAGGTACTCATAGGCGCTTCGACTTCATAGCCAATGCCATTAATATCCACGACAAGCTGCGGCGGAGACTTCTCTAGCAACACCCCACGTAGTCGACCAATCATACTGTTTACCTTTTCCGTTAATATTCAGGGGTTAGTCAATCACTTGCGCTCAGATGGGGTGCTCAGTAAAAATACGGGCAACTGCAAATGCCAATGGATGGCCGCTAGACGTAGGCCAATCACCACAATCATGGTGATGATAGCATTAATCGCCTCCATACCCGACGGCATAAACCACTGTAAATTCACAAAAACAACCGCACCAGCCATTGCTGCGGTTGCATAGATCTCTTTGCGGAAGATCATTGGGATTTCGCCTGTCAGCACATCTCGCACCACGCCGCCAAACACTCCGGTCATAATACCCATCATCACGGCGATGACTGGAGGGTGCCCAAGATTGAGGGCTACTTTGGCACCAATTACGGTAAAGACGCCTAAACCAACCGCGTCAGACACCAATAGTGTGCGTCGAGGAAACGGGTGAAATCGTGCCACCACAAAAGTCACAACGGTCGTGCTTACAATAATCCAGACATACAATGGCTCAACCACCCAAAAAACGGGGGTTCGCCCTAGCACAAGATCTCGAATAGTACCCCCACCAATGGCAGTCACCATACCAATCACGATGATACCAAAAAGATCCAAACGCTTTTCACTAGCGGCTAACACACCCGTAATGGCAAAAACGATGGTGCCAAAAATATCAAGATAATAAATAAAAGGAACATCAAACAGCGTCATTTACGCTTTACTCCGGACGGAACTGTCGCCAACTACTGGCTTTAGTTTTACTTTTAGAACCTGCTTTTGCCACCAATCCCAATGAGGTATTGGCATGACAAATCGCAATGGCTAATGCATCTGCGGCATCGGCTTGAGGTAGTGCAGACAGCTTTAATAATGCGGCAACCATCTGCTGAACTTGTCGCTTATCCGCAGCGCCACTGCCTACAACCGCTTGCTTAACTAAACGAGCCGCATATTCACTCACAGGTAGGCCTTGATTGGCTGCGGCCACAATTGCAACCCCTCTGGCCTGCCCCAACTTCAACGCTGAATCCGCATTTTTCGCCATAAAGACCTGTTCAATGGCAAACTCTGTCGGCTGATACTGAGCAATCACCTCAGATACCCCTGCATAAACTTGCTGTAGCTTATCGGCCAAAGTATCGCCTGTGATGCTGATAAAACCGCTGGCAACATACAGAGTACGGTGCCCCTCTTGTCGAATCACACCATAACCTGTTTTTCGACTGCCGGGGTCAATACCTAAGATAATACTCATGTACGCCCTCTCTCAGCGCTTATACGCAAAATACCCTTGTCAGAAACAAATCAGGCAGAGCTTTTGGCTCTGCCTGATCAGGTCTTGCCGACTGAGCTTAAGCGTCAGCTGCGCCTTCAGCACCTTCTGCTAGACCCTCAGCAGAGATTTTCTGGCGTAAACGAATGTTCAGCTCTTTCAACTGCTCTGGGCTGACTTCACCCGGTGCCGCCGTCATCACACAACCCGCACTTTGCGTTTTAGGGAATGCGATCACTTCACGAATCGATTGGGCACCGGTCATCAGCATCACCAAGCGATCCAGACCAAATGCTAAACCACCGTGTGGTGGCGCACCGAATTTCAGTGCATCTAATAGGAAGCCGAACTTCTCACGCTGTTCTTCTTCACTAATACCCAATACACGGAATACAGCTTGCTGCATTGCCTGATCGTGAATACGGATAGAACCACCACCCAACTCAGTACCGTTCAACACTAAGTCATAAGCCACTGACAGCGCTGCCGCTGGGTTTGCTTCCAACTCTTCAGCTGAACACTTAGGTGAAGTGAACGGATGGTGTAGTGCAGACAGGCTGCCATCATCGTTCTCTTCAAACATTGGGAAGTCGACAACCCACAAAGGCGCCCACTCAGCGGTATACAGATTCAGATCAGCACCCAGCTTGCAACGCAATGCACCTAACGCTTCGTTAACAATCTTCGCTTTATCAGCACCGAAGAAGATGATATCGCCATCTTGTGCGTCAACACGGTCTAGCACTTGATCGATCACAGACTCCATAAACTTCACAATTGGAGACTGTAAGCCTTCTAAACCTGCTTTACGGTCGTTAACCTTGATCCAAGCCAAGCCTTTAGCGCCGTAGATACCTACAAACTTGGTGTAGTCATCAATCTGCTTACGAGATAACTCAGCACCGCCCGGTACACGTAGCGCAGCAACACGGCCCTTAGGATCAGTGGCTGGGCCAGAGAAGACTTTAAAATCAACCTGCGCCATTAAATCGCCCATATCGACGATCTCTAGCGGAATACGCAAGTCTGGCTTGTCGCTACCATAGCGGCTCATCGCTTCAGCGAATGGCATACGTGGTAATGTATCAAACTCAACGTTCAGCACTTCTTTGAACAGTTGTTTGGCCATGCCTTCAGCCAGATTCATAATGTCTTCGTCGCGTACAAAAGACGCTTCGATATCGATCTGAGTGAATTCTGGCTGACGATCTGCACGCAGATCTTCATCACGGAAACATTTCGCGATCTGGTAATAACGGTCCATACCTGCCACCATCAGCAGCTGCTTGAACAGCTGAGGCGACTGTGGCAATGCAAAGAAGCTACCTGCATGAGTGCGGCTAGGCACCAAATAGTCACGCGCACCTTCTGGTGTCGCACGAGTCAGAATTGGGGTTTCAATATCTAGGAAACCTTTTTCTTCTAAATAGTGGCGAATCGAGTGCGTGATACGCGAACGCAGACGCAGCTTTTCCAGCATCTCTGGACGGCGCAGATCAACATAACGATATTTCAGGCGAATATCTTCACCAACCTTAACGTGCTCATCCAGTGGGAATGGCGGCGTTTCAGACGCGTTTAATACCGTTACTTCTTTGCCTAGTACTTCGATCATACCTGTTGGCAGGTTCGCATTAGTTGTGCCTTCTGGGCGCGCGCGTACCAAGCCTTTAATCTGTAGCACATATTCGCTACGGCATTTGTCAGCGGTGGCAAATGCCTCTTGAGTATCAGGGTCAACGACCACTTGAGTTAAACCATCACGGTCACGCAGATCAAGGAAGATCACGCCACCGTGGTCACGACGACGGTGTACCCAGCCGCACAGCGTAACTTCTTGGCCAATATGAGTTTCTTTCAGCTCGCCGCAATAATGGCTGCGCATAGTCTTATCCTGTTTCTAGTGTCTTAATTCGTAAAACCGATATGAAACAATCATATCCCAGTCTATTAATCAGCCTGAGAACGACGTCTCAAACTTGTGCTTGCAACGGTTTAATTACCTGAACCACCGTTGTCTGCAAGATTCTTTTTACTACCAGTTTTAAAGTCAGTTTCATACCAACCACCACCTGCCAAACGAAAACCTGGTGCAGACAACACTTTTCTTAGTTCAGGCTTTGCGCATTTAGGGCAGTCGGTCAAAGGTGCGTCACTCATTTTTTGCAACGCTTCCATCTGATGATCACATGCCTGACACTGATATTCATAAATAGGCATAAGCAGATACCTTTAAAAACTAAATTTCGATTATCAAAAGCGCAGCATTATATACCTGAGATTCGATCAACTCCACCGCAGTGACGCATAAGCACGAATTGCTCACTGATAGCGTTGGCAAATTAACTGCCAAACCTTTTCAACCATTGGCTTTTCAATAGATGCAGCACGATATAAGCAGATTGAAAGCGGCGCAACCCATTGCTCAGTGCCGCAAAGCACAATTTGCCCTGATTCCAGCTCATGCTTAATGGTCAACTCAGGCAACCAAGCCACCCCCTCTCCCGCCAACACCATCTCTTTTAAACCCTGAGCCATTGCGGTTTCATAAACCTTCTTCAAACTCAGGCGACCGACTTGACTACGTAGGCGCTCTCGCACAGCCTGACCTAACATGGCCTCTGCCGTATAAGCCAAATAAGGCACATCTTGATCAACCCCCAGCTGGTAAATTGGCTTACCGTGACGAGTGGCTTTGCAAACAGGCATTAATCTTGTCCAACCCAGTTGACAGCTTGGAAATAGATTAGCATCTAACTTGACCCAAGATTGAGGGTCATGAAATGCCAGAAGAAAATCACATTCACCCTTGCGTAACGCACTCAAGCCTACATCAACATTAGCCGCTTCTGTGCGCGCCATAAAGCCTGGCTCTTGTCGACGAATCCACTGCACCAGTTCAGGCATCAAGGTAAAAGATAACGCATGAGCCGCACAGAAATTAATTCTAGGCAAATAAGCGCCCGCTTGAGATAGCTGTTTAATGCCACCTTGCAGCTGAGAAAGGACTTTTCTTGCCACTGGTAGAAATTGCAATCCTGACTCAGTTAAGCGCACAGGCTGGGCATCACGGTCTACCAACTGCACTCCCACCGCTTGCTCTAGCACTTTTATACGTCGACTAAATGCAGGTTGAGTAACATGACGAAGCTGAGCTGCACGAGAAAAGCTTTGGCTTTGTGCAAGCGCGATAAAGTCTTCAAGCCATTTGGTTTCAATATTGTGCATGCCTGCCTCCATTAAGGGCGTCTATTGGAAGCAGTTTTCAAGTTTTTTTCAACCTTTAGTCTAAGATCTAATATTTTTAACTCAAAAAAACAAAGGCAGGCGCTAGGCCTGCCTTTGTTTTGCACTGAGGATAATACTGAATTAAGCGATACGCTTAGGCAGCACATCACGCAGTTTTTCTGCCATTTTCAGTAGCGTTTCTTTGGTTGTTGCCCAATCGATGCAAGCATCTGTTACCGATACGCCGTATTTCAGCTCAGATTTATCCGCTGTGATATTTTGATTACCCCAGCCAATGTTACTTTCAATCATTAAGCTTACGATTGAGCCGTTGCCTTCTAGAATTTGGTTGGAAACATTCTCCATTACCAAAGGCTGCAGAGCTGGGTCTTTGTTAGAGTTTGCATGGCTACAGTCGATCATAATATTCGGGCTGAGCTTAGCTTTTTCTAGGTCTTTTTCACACAGCGCAACACTAACAGAATCGTAGTTAGGCTTGCCATTACCACCACGCAATACCACGTGGCCATATTGATTGCCTTTAGTACGAATTACCGCCACTTGACCTGCTTGGTTAATACCCAAGAAGCTGTGTGGGTGCGAGGCAGATTTCAGCGCGTTGGTGGCAACTTCTAAACTACCATCGGTGCCGTTCTTAAAGCCGATCGGCATAGATAAACCACTGGTCATCTCACGGTGTGTTTGTGATTCTGTAGTACGCGCACCAATGGCAGACCATGCAATGACATCTTGCAGGTACTGAGGTGAAATAGGGTCTAGAGCTTCTGTTGCCAACGGCAGGCCCATCTCAGCCAAATCAACCAGCAGCTTACGGCCAATGTGTAAGCCTTCTTCTAGCTGGAAGCTATCATCTAGATGAGGGTCGTTGATTAAACCTTTCCAACCCACGGTAGTACGTGGCTTTTCAAAGTAAACGCGCATGACGATATATAGGGTATCGCTTACTTTTTCAGATAAAGCTTTCAGGCGTTGGGCATAATCTTTGGCCGCTTCAACGTCATGAATCGAGCAAGGACCAACCACAACAAACAGGCGGTGGTCTTTGCGATCTAAAATAGCCTTGATGGTTTCACGGCCTTCAACCACTGACTGACGAGCAGTTTCAGTTAAAGGAATCTCTTTTTTGAGTTGTTCAGGCGTAATCAGGATATCTTGTGACACCACATTGATATCGCTCAGACGTGTTTCAGGCATCTGAAAAATCCTATGTTAGCTTTTATGAGTCTGATGCATTAATGCAACTTATCTTGTTATAGGTAGAATATTGTTTTTATTGCAGAAGATACAGAGCTAAAGCTTGATACTTTTGGCCGTTAGCCCTTTGGACGAATGTTTTTAGCTCTGAACCGACCTTCTATTACCGATTAAAACTTAATACTGTTACAAGCAGTTGGTCGGCTTAGGCAACCCTGCAATTTTGCTGGCCATTTTTGCGGGGCTTTCACCAAACAGCTGCATCAAATAGATACTACGAGCTTTTTCGGGGCTTAAATGCTGACTTAAGTATTTCACCAAAGGGCGCATAGCCGGAGAAAGCTCAAAAGTTTGATAAAACTCACGCAGTAGATGAATCACCTCCCAGTGCGCATCAGTCAACCCAAGTTGCTCTGATTGTGCAATTTGCAGGGCAACCGCCTCGCTCCAGTCATCAAGATTCAGCAGATAACCTTCATCATCAGTGGCAACTGTGATCATCACTTAAACTCCTAAAACCAACTACAGATAGAAGCATGCTGCTCGGTTAGCTCAACAAAGCCACTATAATCAACCCATTGAATCTCTGGGTGACAGTGTTCTGCCTGTAAACCTCGGGCTTTGGCATCCTCCATCAGCACATACCAAGTGCACTGAGCCTGCTGATCAGTAAATGTGCGGGCTGTTTTTAGCGCGTTATAAACACCATCTTCGATCAATAAAATAGCGTCATCAGCCTGTACAGTACGCAAACACTCTTCTAATAACTTGCTAGAAAAGCCAGATTTATTAACGGTATGTAGCATCATATTAAAAATTAAAAACTTGTTGATGTTGTTGTAAAAGCTTAGGCATCTCATCTGCATTTAAAACTTGGCAGTTCACCGCTAACTGTTCTAAATCAAGACCACGCTCGACCAGACTATGCCCCTCAACATAAAGGTTGTCGATTTCATACATGGGCAACGCCTGCATCATCGCTTGCGTACCTTTTTGTCCGATTAACTTAGGGTTTTGCTGTTCAAGAAGCTGAAACACACCATCTCCCATAAATAGCAGACTCACCTTTTGCCCAAACGCTGCGCCGACCAAGGCAAGGTCTAAGGCTTCTCTAGCCCAAGCACTACCCGCAGGTGCTTTTCGAAAAATCACAAGAATCTGATTATCTTGTTGAGAGGTTTCAAGATCTGACATGGTTATGGCCCAAAGCTGATTAAACGATCTGACTCTAAACTGGCATCTATCAACTGTCCAAGACCTGAAAGTTGATAGCCCTCAGCCAAGTTAGCTGCGGGCTTTTGGTAGCGACGAGCCTCATTCGCATCCAGTACGCCACGGCGTACAGCAGCAGCAATACAGACCGTCAATTCAAACTGATGAGTGTTTGCCAACTGCTGCCATTGCTGTGGCAAATTAACCTCATCTTGTGGCGGGGAGACTAGCGCCGACGCGTTATAAACACCGTCATGATAAAAAAACACCCGTTGAATGTGATGACCTTTCGCCAGCACAGCTTGGGCAAAGTGATAGGCCGAGTGGCTGGCCTGATGACCATAAGGGCCGCCATAGATCGCAATGCTATAGTTCATTTTTTCTTTTCACAGGTTTCAGTGTCAGACACCGCTCTACTCACAAACAAAAACGCCCTGCATTAACAGGGCGTTTGCAAGGGTATTGAGTATACCCTAATTTACAGCACAGGTTTCAATCAGTCATCACTGCTTAAAAAGCCTGTTAAGTGCAGTAGGCTAGTAAACAGGTTATAGATTGAAACATATAGGCTAACAGTGGCAACGATATAGTTACGCTGACCACCATGCACAATCTGACTGGTTTCAAACAAAATCGCGGCAGACGCGAATAATGCAAAACCTGCTGAAATCATCAACTGTAGGCCTGCAATTTCAGTGAACAAGCTCACCACAACTGCACCCATCAGAATGATAAAGCCAGCGAATAAGAAGCCGCTTAAAAAGCTGAAATCTTTTTTCGAGGTTAGAGCATAACCTGACAGTCCCACAAAAATTAGAGCGGTTGCCGATAATGCGGTCATCACAATCTGACCACCATTAGGCAGTGACAGATAATTAGATACCAACGGGCCTAGTGTTAAGCCCATGAAACCTGTAAAGGCAAATGCAGCGGGTAAACCCCAAATGCTATCTTGTAGTTTGTGCGTTAAAAACAGCAGGCCAAAAGCACCGATCAAGAAGACAAATATATTCATCCGCTCCAGACCCATTGCCACTGCGGCCACTGCGGTTAGCGCACTAAAACCCAGTGTTATGCCTAACAGCATAAAAGTATTGCGAATCACCTTGTTCACTTCAACGCTGTGTGCCGCGCTGCTGTGTAAAGTGTTCACTTTATCGCTATGTTCAAATGCCATTGTGTCCTCCTGAGTAATGCACAATTGCCCGTCATGATCAAAGGCCAAAATAACACGATTTACATGTCGGTTATTTTACTGTCATTAGAGTAACCGAACTGAAATTAGTTCCTAAACAAAAAAATAGATATTTTTATAAAAAACAAGAAACTAAGTATTGACGAATAAATCCCAGCTGCTAGAATGCGCACCAGCTGGAGGGATGGCAGAGCGGTTGAATGCACCGGTCTTGAAAACCGGCAAAGGTTAATAGCCTTTCTAGGGTTCAAATCCCTATCCCTCCGCCATTATTTGAAAGGGCTGCTTAAACAAGCAGCCCTTTTTTTACGCCTGAAGAAACCCTACTGCAAAAAACAAACAGTATCAGGGCAACTCTAGACAACAGGCCACCCCAATACCGCTTTAAGTGGTGCAGCTGTTACTCTGTGGCGACACCATTGATAGTCAAGCGCCCTTGCTTAAGCTCAGCCATCACACTCATTTTGTCCTCTTTTTCTTCGTAAGCACCTGCTCCATATAATTGCATGGCTAACATTTGAAGTGGCATTGTGCTTTGCACAAGGGTTTTATCAACCAATAAATTAGCATTAGCGTCCAGTAGGCGAGTTAACAACATAGGAGCACTCAAGGCTTGTATAAGCTCGTCTTGAGAGGCATCAACTTGCAGCTGCAGGTTACTGTCTAGACTACCCTCTGGAGTGGAAACGTTAAGTGAGTCTATTTGTACGTTAAGCGCCTGTAAGAACTCTATCAGCAACGGTAATATCTGCTGCGCTTGTTCGTTGCTCATTTGCTCAGGATCTATCTGTTGACTGGCCGATATCAATGCCTCTGTATTCGCAACTGTTGGGCCTGAAATTTGATATGCCAGAGAAGCACTGTTAATTTTCAGCGCTGTTTGCCCAAACTGCTCGCCAGTTAACCCCTGTAGTTTTAATTGACTTTGATAGTGAATGCTAGAGGGTGTTTTATCCTCTTGAGCCGTCAATGAAAACTGATCCTGTAGCAGTAACGCCCCCGCCTTTAGCACAAAACCTTGATTACCAAACTCCATGCCTGTTAAGCCTAGCTGGCTCTGATAGCGCCATAAATAATCGGTTGCTTGGCTACCTGTCACTTTAAAACTTGCTGGGCGCAGCTTTAGATAATCACGTCCCGCGATAAGGTCTGCGCCATTCCACACGGTGTTTAACCGATAATGATTTTGTGCAATACCTTCTACCACTTCACCTTGCTGATAAAACAATTGTGCGACAGCAGGCTGAACATAAATAGTCCCCTCTTGTCCTTGAGGCTTAAGGGTAAAACCATCTAAATAGGCATCTAAATTTAAACTGTTATGATCAAACTCACCTTTCAAGCGCAAAGGTGATTGATCATTGAAGTAATCTTTTAAGAACTTGTTACCTTGCTGCTCTGGTGCTAACTCAGATACAAAGCGCACTTTGCCAAAGCCATGCTGTAGCTGATGTTGGATATCTAAAGACAGCAGTGGCCGACCATTTTGCTGAGCATCAATATCCGCCAAAGTGATGCGACTCAGAAAGGTTGTACTGTATGCAAAGCGCTGATAATTAAGCAGCTCGATCTGAAAGCCTGAGTTAACTTTGGCATTTTGTACATTAACCACTTGCTGTAATTGTGCTTCAACTTGATAACCAACCTGCACAGGAATATAAGCTGCGCTCGCAGCACCTATAACAATGGCTCCAGCAAAAATTCCTGTGGTAAGCTTTTGCATTACAATTAAGTCCTTAATAATTAAATAGTTTTTAACGCTGATCACTATAACAAATTGCCCAAATTTATAATTTAAATTTGCCATCCTTGGCATAGCCTTATAGCAAGCCTAAAATCCTGTAAAAACAATATGACGTTTTAATGCCGTGCTTATAAGTGTTCTAAAACTGTCACTTTCTCTTCTCGCCCAAGCATTGCAGCCATTGTGCCCGAAATTTGTATACGGGCATCAGATTTGTACCAATTGTGCCAAGCACTCTGGTCTCGCCACAGTGTAAAAATGAAACGGTGATTAGGGTGCTCAGCATCTTTTAATGATTCACCTGAAATATAGCCACCCGCATGCATCGCCTGTTGTAGAATGCGTCGAGAGAACTCTTCATATTCAGGTTCTAAGCCAGGAATGATGACACGTTCGATCATTACTTTAATCATGATAAATCCCTCTTTTACTGATTTATATTTTTATACTGAGAAAGCGCTGCGAATTCTGCAAGTTAAATGTGGAAATTTCTTGTGGCGAAAGGCTCTGTTAAACTGCCCAAAATTTTGTTGCTTAGGAATAAGATGCTATGCCAGAGATTCAGTTTACTCACGAACTAGACACTTCAGGCCTGCTGTGCCCAGAGCCTGTAATGATGTTACATGGCAAGGTCAAAGAGTTAACCACTGGTGACATTTTAAGAGTAGTCGCAACAGATCCTTCAACCACGCGAGACATCCCAAAGTTTTGCCAGTTTCTAAGCTTTCCATTGCTGGCACAAGAGCAGCAAGATGACATCTTCATCTATTATATTGAGAAAAAATAGACCGTACTATGACATCAAACACCACCCACAGAATTTCTCCTGCGGGTGGCTTTGTGCTAATCAAACAGAAGCTGCATGCCGTTTCGCGTACATCATGCGTATCAATGCTTGCATCGCTTCAGGCTCTTGCCGTTTGATTTGATTGGCAATTTGGTATTGAAAGTAAAAATTAGTGCCCTCTACTTCACTGGCAGGAAATAAACAGTCATCTCCAAGTAACACGGGGGTATTCACAACTTGCGTTTCATCTATCAGCATCGCTTCAATACGGCCATCGCCGAATAGTCGCCAACTGAAAATCTCCATCACTTGAAACCGGTCTGACTCATTCAACAGAGAAACAATATGAGTACCTGTCGAATCAGGCATTTCCTGCAATATAAAGGATTCTGGATTAAGGTCACTACTATACTCGTAAGCCTCATAAGCACTACGTAGCTCAAGCACTTTATGCTCAGGAGGCTCAGTAAACACCGTATCTGATTCTAGATCATAATAGCCCTGCCACCGCCCGCCCCTAGGGTCTTCAGCATCTGTTGCAGGGATAATATTCTCCAGCCAAGGCACAATGCCGACAACCTTGCCGTTGCGTTGCAATCCCCAGCCAATTAACCGAAGCGCAAACAAAGCATGAGGATCACTAGGGTGGCTGTACACCATTGCTAAACCATCAAGCTCTGGCGCTATACGTACAAAAGCTTTCTGTTTTGGATCATGAACAGGACTGCGACTGAACAGGTCAATCACGTTATTTTTATTACCATGATGTAGGGGGGCGGTATTCATAACTGATCCTCCTTTTCACAGAAGTAAGCATCCGCTTACCCTGCGTTCAGGCTTTTAGCTGTTTTAAAAGCATTTTAAAAACAGCTGTTTCTGGCTCAATAAATCTATTCCCTATCGTTTAAAGATAATGCAAGAATCGTGATTTGAAAATGAAAGACAAGTATTTCTTACTATTTTACTCAGATTTAACCGTACGAGCTGGAACCAACGGCTCCGATTCACTTGTTTTATACAAACGCCAACACAACAGCAGCGCCGCGCAACTTAAGCCAGCTATTAGCCCTATCCAAAAGCCCTTTACACCAACTGGTGCTATCAACCAGTCAGTTAATGCCAGCACATAACCTAGCCCCATTCCAACGCCCCAGTAAGAGAACAAGGTAATCGGCATTATGATTTTAGTATCTTTGTAACCTCTTAATGCACCGCTAGCACTTACTTGAAGCGCATCTGAAAGTTGAAAGATTGCTGCGAAGTACAACAGCGCAACCGCAAGCTCAACCACCCCTTGATCAGGCGTATATAAGCCTGCAATTGAAGACGCCAATAACCATATCATCGCAGAGATAACGAATGACGCTCCTACCGTGCAGAGCACGCCAACTTTCGCAGCCATTTTAGCCTGCAAATAACCTGACTCACCTAGACCATGCCCAACACGTACGGTTAGCGCCATTGCCAAGCTTAAGGGCACCATAAAAGTGACAGAGGTAACATTCAACGCAATTTGGTGTGCCGCAACTTCTGTTGAGCCTAAGCGCGCAATAAAAAGCGCAATGGTTGTGAACAAGCCGACTTCAAAAAAAATCGCAATACCGATGGGCGTACCTACTTTTGCAATTTCAGATATTGACTGCCAGTCTGGACGTGCAAAATGATCAAGCGGTGAGCTGTCCTTATAACGACGGCGATAACGAATATTCAGCCACATCAACCCTACCGATGACCACATCGCAATTGCAGTACCTAAACCGCAACCTAACACCCCAAGCGCAGGAATAGGGCCAAAACCATAAATTAAAATTGCATTTGCAATTACATCTATGACCAAACAAATCAGGCTGATCACCAAGACAGGCTGAGTAAAGCCTAAGCCCTCGGTATAACTGCGTAAGGTTTGATAAACGGCCAACGCAGGAAAGCCCAACATAATACCAATGAGGTAATCAGCAATCATAGGATGCAAATGCTCTGGCACCTCAAGCCAAAATAACAACCATTGGCTGTGGTACATCAGCAATATGCTAACCAGTGCGATAATGCTGCCAAACCAAATACCTTGGAAGGTGAAAGCGCCAATCTTTGCGCTCTCTTTTGCCCCTGTCCATTGCGCGACAAACGGTGTGATACCGAGTAAACAACCCGCTAGAAACAGATATAAAGGCATCCAAATGCTCGTACCTAATGCAATCGCAGCAAGAGGATCAGCACCTAGACGCCCCACCATTAAGGTATCAGCCACACTCATGCTCGACTGCGCAATTTGGGCACCCATAATAGGCAAGGCAATTGCCAACAGCTTTTTAACCTCAACAACTGAACTTGATGAGTGATGCATAATATTTAATGGCCTGAAGCAGAAGAAATGAGAAATCCAATACGCTTAAAACACGCAAATAGCACGATTTTCCCTTTGCCATTTCAGCACTAAGAAAAAACAGGCGCGGATTGTAGCGTTTTTTTAACAGCGTAATAAGCCTATGACTTCGAATAAAAAACGCACACAGTGTAAAGAAATTGACTCAGATCATTAAATGAAAATGATTCTCAACAGATATTGCATTTGAGGTTTTTTTGCTGTTAAATACAATTATTCTCATTTTGATTAAGCGCATAACTGCGTAATTTTCTTAATATCTATGTGGTGCTGGAGTTAAAAATGTCACAAGCTCATGCTCTAAAAAAAGCAATTGCAGGTTTAGTATTAGTTGCAGGCTCTACCGTTGCAGTCAGTGTGCAAGCTGCAAATGAAATTAACATTTACTCCGATCGCCAAGCATTTTTAATGCAGCCTATTTTAGATGCATTCACCAAAGAAACCGGCATTAAAGTTAATGTAGTTTTTGCCAAAAAAGGCATCATTGAGCGCTTAAAAAATGAAGGTGCGAACAGCCCAGCAGACCTACTGTTAACCTCTAACGTAAGCAACCTGAGCAGAGCTGTTGACGCAGGTGTTACACAGTCTGTTAACGACAAAACCATCAACAGCAATGTACCAGCTCAGTACCGCGATCCTAATGGTCAATGGTTTGGCCTAACGACCCGTGCGCGTGTTATTTACGCCTCTAAAACTCGAGTTAAAGAGGGTGAGTTCCAGCGTTATGAAGATCTAGCTGATCCAAAATTCAAAGGCCGTATCTGCACCCGTAAAGGTGGCGATACTTACAACATCGCGTTAATCGCATCTATGATTGCCGCCCACGGTGAAGCAGGTGCAAAATCTTGGCTAGAAGGCGTTAAAGCCAACCTAGCACAAAAACCACAAGGCAATGACCGTGCACAAGTGAAAGCTGTAAAAGAAGGCGTTTGTGACATCGCCATTGGCAACACTTATTACTACGGCCATATGCTAGCCAATGAAGAGCAACGTGCATGGGCAGAGTCTGTTAACATTGTCTATCCAAACCAAGCTGATCGTGGCGCGCACGTTAATATCAGTGGTATGGCGCTGACTAAAGCTGCTCCACACCGTGCAGAAGCGTTACAATTGATGCGTTTCCTAACCGAAAACAAAGCACAAAAGATATACGCTGAAGAAAACTACGAGTTCCCAATCAAAGCAGGCGTTAGCGCAAGTAAGCTAGTCGCACATTGGGGTGACTTCAAAGCAGACAAAGTGTCACTAGCTGAAGTTGATAAATATCGTAAGCAAGCTGCCAAACTGGTCAATGAAGTAGGCTTTGACAATTAATATAATGCGACCTTAATCATTGATAAAACTAGGGTAGCCATGTGCTACCCTTTGGCGTTCTAGCTAGGTCGAATATAAAGGTGTTCTGAAAAACAATGACTGTGAATAGCCTGCAAAAAAGCAAAGCACCCCGTTGGTTTGAACGCGTTTTCACACCAAGTCACAACATCCAAACTGTACCTGCGCAATGGCAGTGGAGTGTTTGGTTGATTGCAGCCATTGTGCTTCTGCCTATTATTGCGGTGTTATGGCTGACTTTTTTTCCAGAAGAAAACATCTGGCCACATTTACTCGATACTGTATTGCCCAATTACCTATCTAGCACCTTGTTGCTCATGTTAGGCGTTGGCCTACTCTCCTCATGGATCGGCATTTCAACGGCATGGGTGAGCACCATGTATGATTTCCCAGGACGACGAATATTTGAATGGGCGCTGCTGCTGCCCTTTGCTGTACCCGCCTATGTAATTGCCTATGTTTATACCGATATGCTGGAGTACTCCGGTTGGGTACAAACAGGTTTGCGCGGCCTGTTTGGCTGGGAGTCGGCAAGAGACTATTGGTTTCCGCATATTCGCAGCTTAGGGGGCGCGATTTTAATGCTCTCTTTGGTGCTCTATCCTTATATTTTTATGATGGTGCGCGCGACTTTTATCGAACAATCTGCATCATTAAGAGATGCAGCCAGAACCTTAGGCTGCAACCGAAGAGAAGTCTTTTGGCGCGTATCCCTACCAACCGCACGACCTGCTTTAGCTGTAGGTTTAGCATTGGTATTGATGGAAACATTGAATGATTTTGGCACCGTTGACTACTTTGCCGTGCGCACCCTAACAGCGGGTATCTACGATGTTTGGATGAATATGGGCAACATTGGCGGAGCTGCACAAATTGCCAGCGTGATGATGATTTTTATTTTGGTATTAATCGGCTTTGAGCGCTATTCCCGTCGTCGCCAAAAGCAGTTTTCCCGTGGCGACAGCTTTAAAACCTTCCAGAGAGTGAGATTAAAAGGCCGCAAAGCATTGGCCTGCTGGCTAATCTGCGCGCTACCTTTGCTACTAGGCTTTATTGTGCCTGTTGCAGCTTTATTCCGTCACGCTGTAGTGTATTTTGAGGATTCTTGGACCACTGACTTTTTCCACATGAGCTGGAACAGCTTCATGCTGTCATCCATTGCCGCAATTTGTACAATTATACTCGGCCTGATTTTGGCTTACGGTAATCGCTTGGTAAAACGTGGCAGCGTGCAAAAAGCCGTGCGTTTAGCGGGTTTAGGCTATGCCATGCCGGGCGCCGTATTGGCGGTGGGTGTGATCATGCCATTGGCAGCCTTCGACAATGCGGTTGATCATTTAGCCCGAGAATGGCTTGGTGTTTCTACGGGCTTATTACTCAGTGGCACTTTATTTGCCATTATTTTTGCCTATATCGTGCGCTTCTTGGCCGTTGCGTCTGGCTCTATAGAATCAAGCTTAGAGAAAGTCACCCCTAGTATGGACATGGCTGCACGGTCTCTGGGCTATTCAACTGCGGAGATCTTACGAAAAGTCCATCTACCCATGATCAAACCGGGGGTACTCACCGCGGCATTGGTCGTGTTCGTTGATTGCATGAAAGAGCTACCCGCCACATTGGTTTTACGCCCGTTCAACTTCGATACACTGGCAACCCACGTTTATCAGTATGCGTCTGACGAAATGCTAGAAGCCTCAGCTTTAGCAGCCTTAGTCATTGTATTGGTGGGCATTGTGCCTGTAATTTTATTGAGCCGATCTATCATCGCCTCTCGTAATGAGATGGTATCAGTAAAGCCTGACTCGGATTAGGCGAATGGGTGATTATTGCCAGCACATCAGAAAACAGGTACAAGAGAGCCTTATTAGAAACAAATAGTGAACCAAGCGAGCGATTTAGGCGCGGAATAGCCCAGAAAATAGCTCGCAGATAAGCCACAGGTTGACAGGGAAAACATCATATTAAAAAGCAAATCCCCTAGCATCCTGCGGCTGTTCAACAAAGGGTTATCGCCATGGCGTCGCCATTTGTATGGCGGCTTAATAGTTATAAGACTTTTATAGCATAGCAATATGAACAAAGCACATTTAGCACAATTAAACTTAAAATTTATTGAAAAGTCAGCGTGGATTGTAACAGTAAGTTTCTTTGCATTAGTTACTATAGTTTTTGCTTTTAAATTATCTACAACTGCAATATTTTTAGGTGCTGCAGCAGGTTTTATTTTAGGTATTATTTCTCCATTTTTTTGGTATAAAAACTATCAAATTTTAAATACGCTAGCGCCTAGTTTTTTGCTAATAATTCCGGGAGGCTCGCTTGCAAACTCAAGTGATACTATTAATGTATCTTTCCAGTGGCGGTTGCAGACGCTGAGTGCAACACGCTACTGAACTAATGTGGTGGTATTATATTCTTTCGCCATCACTTCACTAATTACTTCAATGGGGCAT
>NZ_FUXG01000013.1 GCF_900167095.1 Oceanospirillum multiglobuliferum | reverse complement strand
GCAGTCGTTGGACTGGTAACCGTGGTCGCCGTAGTTGGGCTGGTTGCTGTAGTCGCAGTCGTTGGACTGGTAACCGTGGTCGCCGTAGTTGGGCTAGTTGGGCTAGTTGGATTCTC
Source organism: Oceanospirillum multiglobuliferum (assembly GCF_900167095.1). GTDB lineage: Bacteria > Pseudomonadota > Gammaproteobacteria > Pseudomonadales > Halomonadaceae > Oceanospirillum > Oceanospirillum multiglobuliferum. The sequence continues at coordinate 120,095 of NZ_FUXG01000013.1, read as the reverse complement.
CACGGAAGCCTGTGCGGACTGTCTGGATACATCTGAAAGATTAAGATTATCCGTTGGCTCTATCGAGCTGACTTCTGCGTCAATATCGGCTTCAGATGAACCTGTAGCCTGTCCATCAAACCCTACCGAACTACTACCATTATCAGGTCGACCTGTAGTCTCAGACGGTGCACCTTGTTGCAACCCTAAACTTGTATCACTTGATGAATCAATGCCTACGCCACCTTCATCAATAGATTGGCGCACAACATCAATATCTTCCGGTGAAAGCTGGCCTGCTCCAAACTGTTGGTGTCGAATATTTTGCTCATCACCTAAAGACGCTTGAATATTTTCGTTACCTGAATCTTCTGCATTGCCAACACCTTCAGAAAAATCAATGTCGTCATCTTCTTTTTGAGCCTCATCAGCACGACTTAAAACAGTCGCTTCATCAAAAAGAAGAGCATCATCATTAGTTGTTGATGCTGAATCTTGAGGTTTATTGTTCTCGCCATCATTGGAGCCTGCCATCTTAAACGCCTCCGCATCTAATTTTTTTAAACATGTAGTTCATCTAACTCTTATTTTAAAGACTACAGGCTAAAGCAGAAAGTGAACAGCAGGCCAAAGGTTATAGTTACAAGACTATTCCTATACATTCTGACACAGGTCAAGAAAACAGCTGACCACTACAAGACCGTACGCTGTATGAGGTAGGCAGCAATCTTTACTTGTATAAGGGGTAAACCACTCCCCTATGTTCAAGCAGTAGCTTTAAGTTGTGGTCAGCCAGTATAGGCTGAAATAAAAGGGGCGAGGATGCTGTGATTGGTGATAAACAAGGTAAAATGGAAAAAGTGTCGACTCAGGAACTGATCGGGGCTTTAAGTGACCAAGTTACTTTGATAACAGAGAGTATAAGCGGTGCTATTTCTACCTGTACAACAAGAGCTTAACTGTGTGAGTGATAACGGTAATATTGTTGGGTCGATCATATTCGAGGGGAATCAAGATCGCTATGTATTTTATCCCGAGAATGAGTCTGTGGTGTTATCCAATTTGGAAGTAGCCTGTATTGCTGAGCGGTTATCAGGCTTACACTCCGGTAAATATGTGATACCGATGCAGGATGATGATTGATTTCGGGATGGCTATGCAGGATAACTACGATACTTGGCAAGCGCAGAAACAGATGACGAAGCAGGCTATTTATTCCCGCTCCATTTTGTCTAACTGAATGCCTAGGTTATAGATTAAGCTGCTCAGTTCAAAGGCTCAAACTAGAAAGTATAAGTCGTCATAATGGTGCCACTGAACACCTTATCCCGCTTGATCAATGGAGAATCACTGATTGCATCACCCAACCAAGTGTACGCCAGTTGATTGACTATGAGCCACTCTTCGGTAAGAGGAGTAATAAAACCCAAGGAGGCAGAGGTATTAACAGTATCTTTGCCTTTGTATGCAGACCTTGCCACCGTAGCTTCACTATCGTTCACACCAAAGTAGTAGTCCACATAATCCTTGCTAAGAGCCTCCATTTTAATAGAAGGAGCCACAATCAGGTAACGATTAACAGGGAGACTACTTTCCAACCCAATACTCATTTTAAAACCATTGTGGTGACCGGAAATATCGCCTGCAACAGCCGCTGATAGGCTTGCCACCCCCAGATCAAATTCACTACCAAGACTAAGGTCAACACCGTCATGGCGTGTTTTCATTCCTTTCAAAATGGTCGCATCGCCACTGTCATAGCCATTACCTGAAATGCCTATGCCTGTATATAAACCTAGAGGCGAGTTTTCGTCACCATAAAACTGATAAAAAGCCCCCTCTACACCGACACTGAGGTTTTCAGTCTCATATGTAATGACAGGAAATAAAGTATAGCTTTCATTCTGGCCGTGGTAGATCTCTTCCATACCAATAGCCCCTAAGCCCAGAGTCCATTGACCCGCATAGGCTGTAGCTGAGGGTAACGTCAGAGCAGAACTTAGTAATGCAGTGTAAAGCAATGAATTTTTCATGATCTTAGCTCTTCTAACTTCTTTAACCCGCATACTCTGCCTCCATCTTTCAGATAGAGGCAAAGATGTCCCTTAAATCTAGTTGGAGAAGTCTGCAATCTTAGCAAATAGAATAAAAGCTCTGAAGTGTATGGCTTTGTATGTGATCTCCTTACAAATCACTGCAATATTACCGCGTCAGTTAAGCGCTAGGGATATTAACCAACGTTTTAAACCAACGAATCTGGTCACTGAACAGTTGTCACAGGAAGTAGAGTAATGAGAGCCATTATAAATGTAGGGAACGGTTAGGTGTTAAAAGCGGCAATTCGAGGGCGATACGGGCGCCGCCTAGCTGTGAATCCGAAATCACGATCTGCCCCTTATGTAAATGAGCGATCTCTCGGCAAATCGACAGACCCAAACCATAGCCTCCAGAAGAGCGGTTGCGGGACACATCCAGGCGCTCAAAAGGCTGAAGGATCCGTTCTCTGTCCTGCTCAGGAATACCGGAGCCATCATCCTCAACATAGATCAAAACAGAGTCCCCTTTCACCTCATAGCCCACGACAATCTCCGTTTCAGCATAGACATCGGCATTACGAATCAAGTTGCTTAATGCTCTACGGATTAGATTAGAATCAAATTCAGCATTAACACCCTTACTGTTTGGACTATTAACATTAGCCTGATCTCCGAGATCAAAGCTCACTGAATGCTGACAGCCTCGAGTCAGATCCTGCTGCTGATTAAGCCAAGAATCAAGCTGGGTTTGAGAAGGAGAGAAGTTTTCCCGACCAGACTCCATTCGGGCGTAGCTGAGCAGCTCATCTACTAACGTATCCAGCTCTACCAGATCCTCATCCATACTGTGAATATACTCATCCAGTTCCTGTCGAGACATCTCCGGCAATAACAGTTCCAACTGACAGCGTAATCTAAAAATCGGTGTTCTTAACTCATGAGCCACCGCATTGGTCAGACGTTTATGACTGGAGACCAATTGCTCCAGACGCTCTACCATGTGGTTAAACGCCTTGTTTAAACCACCCACTTCCTGGAAGAAGCCGATAGGCGCACGGCCTGAGAACTCGCCACGGGAGAGCTGTAGCGCAGCCTGCTCAAGACGGGATAATTTCCGATGAAAACTCCAGATCCACAGCGCTAGCGCTAAAGCAATAATACTGAAAAACCCCAGCTTAAATACTTGCATGACAAATTCAGACTGATGCCAATACTCTTTGCTAGAGTCGTATTGTACCCACACCACCTCATTGGGTGCCTTTTCATAGAGGAAATATTCATCCCAAGGGGTACCAAGCTGAGCGCGAAAATAACCGCCATGTTGCTTGAGCAGGGTCATTTCTTGTGCGCTTAAGTGTTGTGCCGGATCAACAGGCTCAATAATCATCAGATTGATGTCTGCGGCTGTCTTAAGCGCTTTAAGCCAAGCCTCTCTTCCCTCTAGCTCATAGATCATGCCAGATAATGCGGTATACCCCTGTAGGATACGCTGTGACTCGATCATATCTCTCTCTCCATAGAGATAGATCACACTGTTCCAGAACAGCAAAACGGCAGCAATAATTCCGGCATAAAGAGTAAAGAAAATACGGGCCACAAAGGTTTCCTCTTTTGCTGTTTACCAGCCATCGGAGGCAAATAAATAGCCTTTACCTCTGATAGTAATAATATGGCGGGAAGGTGAAGAGGTATCGCCCAGCTTCTTACGTAAACTGACGATACGATTATCCACGGTTCGATCTAGACCGTCGTATTCAATTCCACGGGTTTTACGCACTAGTTCATCTCGTGGCAGAGGTTGATTAGCATGACTGGCCAGTAGCCACAATAGATCAAACTCACTACTGGTCAGGTCGATATCATGACCATTCAACTGACAGAGTTTTACGGTCTGTTTTAATTTCAATGCACCAAATGTCAGCTGGTTTAAGCCCTCTAGTAGCGGGTGCCTATCGGAAGTTTCAATCATTGAGTCGGCTTTGGTCTGCTCATCTTCCAAACGGCGCAACAACATCCTAATTCGAGCTAACAAAACCCTTGGCTGAAGAGGCTTGCAGACGTAATCATCCGCCCCCATCTCCAAAGCAGCCACCTGATCCATATCATCATCACTGGCCGTTAAAAACAGAATTTTACCGTGGAAAATAGGGCGTATCTGACGACAGATACTTAAACCATCCATACCCGGTAACATCAGATCCAGAATAATAATATCGGGTTCAGCGTCAGGTAGCAGACTAATCGCGTCTTCACCCGTTAATGCAGCTTGGACCTTAAAACCATTTCGCTCAAAATATCGACATAAAATGTTGGATAACTTCTTATCATCCTCAACCAGCAGGATTTGATGCACAACTTCACTCCTGAACACCACCTGCCTTTTTCTTGATAGAAGATTATGACTTGTACGCAAATCGTTGGGCAGGCTCACTTTGTATGAGTATGTATAGATCTAAATACAATATCATTACATAAACAGAATCACTCGGTAGAGCATGCTACTGTATCTTGGCTGACTCATCAGCAGAGAGCTGCTTATTTAGCCATTTCTTAACTTGATCTGATTGATTGTTGTCCGACACAAACCCCTGAACTTCTCTTTGTTCCAAATGGTCTTATCCAACATATAACAACGCAAGATAGGATATGATTAAGCATGTCGCTCATGACAGGGCGATTGGGCGTGTTACCACTACAACACACGCTTTCTCATTACATATGCCCGCAAGCTGATTAGGGAATTACCATAAATATTGAAATCTTTGACAGTACATGGGGCTAGTGATAGCCCCATGATAGTTAACTCGACATAATCAAACTTTAAAAACAGAAACTGCATGATGTAAAGCATTAGCCTGAGTAGCAATGTCTTGACTGGCTTTAGAGTTACGCTCTACAGCCTGCGCTGCATCTTCTGAAATATCCCTAATAGTGAGTACATTTTGTCCAACCTCATTTGCGACACTGCTTTGCTCTTCAATTGCAGCCGCAATTTGAGTACTCATGTTAGAAATCTCTGTCACTTCTTGAGTGATTTCCTGCAGAGCTAACTCTGCCTTCTCAGCTTGGTCTCGACTATCAATACCTTCTTGGCGACAGGTATGAATCAGCTGTACGATATTGTGAGTTTTGTCTTGTAACGTCTCTATAATCCCTGAAATTTCATGAGTTGCATCTTGGGTACGCCCCGCTAATGCCCTCACCTCATCAGCAACAACCGCAAATCCTCGTCCTTGTTCACCAGCACGTGCCGCTTCAATTGCAGCGTTTAAAGCTAATAGATTGGTCTGTTCCGCGATACCTTGAATCACGCTTAGCACAGTGCCTATGGTTTCACTTTCTTTAGCCAGCTCGGCCACCGTTGATACAGAGCTCTCAAGCTGCTGAGATAAATGACGAATACCACTGATAGCATCACTCACTTGCTGCTGACCTTTTAATGCATTTTGATGTGTAATATTGGCTTTAAAGGCAGTTTGCTCAGTGGTACGAGCAATTTCCTCAATGGTGCTCACCATCTCTGTCACCGCTGTTGCCACTAAATCAGTTTCTACTCTTTGACGATTGATATCGTTAGACGTGGTGCCAGCATTTTCAGACAAAACCTGAGTCGTACTATTCATAGTGTCTATAGCTTGATTAACACCCTGAATAAGGCTCTGGAATCCAGATAACATTGTATTTAGAGACTTAGCCATCCATGCCAATTCATCTTTCCCAGTTTCATTTGCTCTTAAAGAAAGATCTTTGGTCTCATGGATCCGATGCACAACTTGAGACATTGTTTGAATAGGCTGAAAAATTGAACGGCCAACCAACCAAGTCAATGCGCTGGTAAGCACCAGTATCAGCAAAAAGATATATAGCGCCAAAGATTCTAGTTGGTGGATTTTATTATATAGTGCCGTATCCACAGTTTTAATCAGCTCTGCGAGCATCGTTTCTGTGCTTTGTATGGTATTGCGCATCTCTTTTTGTAGGCCACTGTCACTGGTTAAGCCTAGCTGTCCAAGGCCCTGAACATAGGCGTTGAATTTGACAAGGTAAAGATTGGCTTTTTCGAGAAGCTTCTCTTTCTCCTGTGCACCTAAGTCCACCCCTTTAAGCTGTTTTATAAAAATATTGTGCAGCTCTTCCAGCTTCTCTTGATATTTCAGTTGACGACGCAGCATAAAGTCTTTTTCAGCACGGCGTAGCTGCAACATCGTTACTAGAATAGAGTCAGCATTAACAGCATTAAGTGCAGACTCAATATCATGCACCGCTGCGCGCAGCTCTCCTGACAAACCCTGCTCGTGACTAAGACCTATCTTTTCTGAAACGGTTACAATCTGTTGAAAACTTTGCTGGTAGCTTTGAAACCGCTCACCGATAAGGCTGAGATCTTGAACTTCTATTTGGTACTCTGTCGCAAGAGACTGAATTGACTTAATATCTTCTTGGATGTGCTGAATACGTTTATCAAAGGCAGCCACATATTTGAGATCATTGCGTGCCAGAAAATCTTTCTCATCTTTACGTAAATTCAACATATCGCTTTCTAACTGCATAACTAAGGCTTTGCCTGTTTCTAAATCCTCGGCTATGCGTAGGGTGTAGCTGAATAGCGAAAACATCGCGGTCATCGACAAGATAACTACGCAAGCGTTTAAAATAAGCTTATGTTTGATTTGCATAGCATGCTCTCTTAATTTGTAGATCTAATGATACCGTTTACAGAACAGTTAAAATCCGTTACCTACAATCTAAAAGTAATGGAGGAAAACACCTGCAATGTTACAGTTATATTACAATTTTGCAGCACGGCAGCAAATAACACGAAAGAAGTGATTTAGATTGGCGATACATCTGCCCTTATGGCGATGTCGGTTGAGAATCCTTCCACCTGAGCTAGGTAAATCGCTGACAAAGGCGGATGAAACAGCTGTATTTAAGCTCTAACTTTAAGAATTATATTGGGATTAGGTAAAACTAAACGGGATTACGTGCAACGCAGTAAACACGGGGGCTGTAGTGATGCAGCCCCTTTTTTATAGCTGAAATTGTTTTTACGAACTTTCAGCCAACGCAGTGGATTTACGCACTTGATTTAAGAAACATGCCTTTTGATGGTCTTGGTGTTGCCAAGGTGTTTCTGAGCTGTTTCAGATCAAAGGTCTTTACCGATCCACACGACCTTACCAACAACCTGCAACTCTTTAACTTCTTCAGGTGATAACTGCTGTTCTTTATAAGAGGCATTGTCGCTGATTAGAAGTATGCCTTTATTCCAAAGCTGCTGCACGCGCTTAACGATCAGATGGCCGTCTGTGCGGATAACGTAGATATTACCATCTTGCAGATCTCGTTGGCTGGTGTCGATCAACAGGGTGTTGTTGTCGCTGATGGTGGGTTCCATTGAATCCCCCTTAGCGAATACCAGTACCAGGTCTTTGACGTGCAGGCCGCGAAACCTCAGCCATTTGTGGCGAAAGGCCAGCTTACGGGTTGGGGTTTCAAAGGCATCTGGGAAGGCACCATGCCCCGCCGATACCTGAATGTTATAGCCTGGCACTAGGGCAAACTCTTCTTCCAGTTCTGAGGCTCCAGTCTTATCACTCTCGAATATCTCACCCTCACCAGTAAGTAGCCAGTGGCCGGAGACACCTGCGGCCTTTGCTATAAGCCCTATTCTGACAGCCTTTGGCTCGGCATCTCCTGACAGATACATTTCAAGCGTTCTTCTAGGTATGGCAGTAAGTCGCGAAAGCGCATCGCCACTTCCTGCTATCTCTGCACACTGTCTAATTCGATTAGATAGCAGCTTTAGTGGTTCGGAGTTATCGGTAGTTACTCCGAAATCATTTCGAGGTTCTTTTTTTTCAGACATACAAAGACCATAAACCCTTTAAAAACAAAGAGTTGCAGTTTATTGCTATACTACATAGCAAGAAATTAACTCCGAACCGCAACTTCCCGCTTTGCAACATGGCAAGTTATCGCTAATCTTTAGGGCAAGTGTTCAGCTTAACTTATAAAGATTAGTAACAAGAACGGAGCGAAAAAAAATGAGCAAGACTATTAAGACTCACTCATCTGAACCGCAGGATTGGCATCGCCAAGATGTACTGGCCGCCGTGCGCAAAAAGGGTTCCAACTTGGCAGAGCTGGGACGCCAACACGGTTATACCAATTCTAAAACGGTCTACAACGTGTTCAACGTGAACTACCCAAAGATGCAAAAAATCATTGCGGACTATTTGGGTTTGGCCCCGGAAGAGATCTGGCCCTCCCGTTATCCGGCACGTATTGCCGCTTAGTTTACGAACTTTTTGCATGTGGTGCGAGAACATTTGCGTCTCCCTTATTTGCGAGTTTTCTAAAGCGTATATCGCAGGAACCCGCCAAAAAAGACAAAAAACCGCACTTTATTTTGAACTGGATAAATATCGAGTAGCAAAAAATGGCTAAGCAACCTTGGAACCGAATTACCCCCAACGATATTCCTCAGGCTCTGCAACTGAGCGTTGATCATGGCCGAGAGAAAAAGAACCTGAGCATTCAGCGCATTGCTGACCTGATGGGCGTTAGCAGCCAAAACACCCTGTATGGCTGGCTGTCGTCTGGCCGGATGCCGCTGATGATGGTGCCTGCCTTTGAACATGCCACCGGCATCAATTTAATCACCCGCTTTTTGGCCCACGGGCAAGACAAACTGCTGGTAGAGATGCCCACCGGAAAACGCGCCCAGAACCACGACATCGCCAACCTGGTGATTAACGCCAACCAGACCTTTGGTCAGCTGATGCGCTTTTTTGATGGCGAAGAGAGCGCCCATGATGTGAGCGACGCTCTGAAATGCCTGATGGAAGATCTGGAGAAACAGCGCCGTAACCTTGACCAGTACAAACAGCCTGAGCTGCTGCTGGGAGGTGCGTCATGACGCGTCAATTTGATTCGATGACTCAAGCCAGTTCTTTGGCGGGTTCTCCCACGGCCAACAGGTTATCTGAAGCTCAAGATCTGCAGCGTGATCGTAAACCAGCCCTGCATCAGCAACCACTCTTCGGAAAGAACCGCCGGGAGAAAGGTTGTAACGGGATAGGGCGCGCAAAAGCGCATAAGCCTTCACACAATGCAGATACCCCGCATACGCATAAAACGGGTACTCCTCTTTCCAGCGAACTTTTTTGCGTCGCTGGGAAGGTGTCGCTTGAACAAATGCAACAACGTCTGCAGCGCGATGAGCCTTCCATTGCAGCCAGTCTTCTGGAGCGGTGGTTTCAAACACTGCGCGCAGAATTTCAATTTCGGATTCGTCGAGTGATTCTGAAAGCTCCTCTGCCATTGCTGCGGCATCTTTCTCGTATTTGTCCAACATTGTTGTCCCCTTTTTCATTGGCGGTACATGAGATTTCCCGTGGTGTACCCAAAGCTTACCCCACTGCGGATAAGCCGGGTAAGGAGTAAGACCATGAAACAGTGGTTTACCGCACAAGAGATCGCGGGTTTGCCGGAGCTGCCGACCACAGAGCGTGCTGTTCAGCTAAAGGCGAAGCGCGAAGGCTGGGAGGCTCAGCAGCGTATCGGTCGCGGTGGTGGCTACGAGTACCACCTGCATAACCTGCCGGAAGCGGCTCAGGCTAGGTTGCTGCTGCAACAAGTCAGCACCTCGTTAGAGCTACAACAGCAGGTACGCAAAGACGTGACCTACGACAGAGACGCCCTGTGGGCCAACTTTGAGCGTAAAAAAGAGCACCAAAAAGAAACCGCCAAAGCCAAATTGCTGGTTTTAAACCGAATGATGGCACTGGTTGACAAGGGCATCACCTTGAAAAAAGCCATGCACTACGTGGCGCAAGAAACAGGTAAGTCTGCTGCCACCATAAAAGGTTGGTACTTCGGAGCAGGTGGCAAAAAAGGTGTGCAGCACTTTCAACGCGGTGACTGGCTGGCGGCGCTAGTGAGTGGCCATAGCGGCCAAAGAGAGTTTGCAGACTGTAGCCCTGAGGCGTGGGACTTTTTTAAAGCAGACTATTTACGACTTGAAGCGCCAAGCCGCCAATCCTGTTACGAACGCGTGAAGCGCGCAGGCGAAAGCAAAGGTTGGCAAGTGCCCAGTATCGACTCGTTTCGTAGGCGCATGGATAAAGAGGTGGCATTTCCAACACAGGTACTGATGCGAGAAGGTGAACACGCCTTGATGCGCCTGTACCCAAGTCAGCAGCGGGATGTCTCCACAATGCACGCAATGGAGCATATCAACGGTGACGGTTATATGCACAACGTATGGGTGCAAGTTGAGGGTTTAGACAACCCAGTGCGGATGAAAACTTGGTTTTGGCAAGACGTATACAGCCGTCGAATACTGGGGTGGCGTACCGACTTTACTGAAAACAAAGAGATGATTCGACTGAGCTTTGGCGATGTCGTTGAGCAGTTTGGCATACCCAGCCATGTGACCATTGATAACACCCGCGCAGCCGCGAACAAATGCTTAACCGGAGGTGTTGCCAATCGTTACCGCTTTAAAGTGAAGGAAGAAGACCCCGTGGGCATCTTCCCCATGCTAGGTGTGCAAGTGCATTGGACATCAGTGCTAAACGGTCAGGGTCACGGCCAAGCCAAGCCCATTGAGCGCGCTTTTGGTGTGGGTGGTTTGGGTGAATATGTCGACAAGCATCCCGCCTTCGCAGGGGCTTGGACGGGTAGCAGTCCAATGGATAAGCCCGAGAACTACGGTTCTAAGGCCGTACCACTAGACACGTTTACAAAGGTGCTCAATCAGGAAATTTTGGCATGGAACGCCAGAGAGAAGCGCAACACCCAAATGGCCGCAGGCCATAAAAGCTTTAACCAAGTGTTTGAGGATTCTTACGCCAATGCCCCGATTCGTAAAGCAACCGCTGAGCAGCGCAGGCTTTGGATGTTAATGGCTGAAGGCGTTCGAGTACAAAAAGATGCCTCAATCATACTAGAAGCAGGTGGTGCGGTTGGCGTTGGCAAAAACCGTTACCACGGCGCAGAGCTTTTCAACCATATCGGGCAACAGTTGGTAGTGCGGTTTGACCCTTACGACCTACACGCAGCGGTGTTTGTTTACAGCTTAGACGGACGTTACATCGGACAGGCTGAATGTGTTCACGCAGTAGGTTTCAGAGACAACAGCCTTGCACGAGAACACAAACGCGCCCGTACCGCCATGATCAAAGCCACCAAAGAACAGGCCAAATTGCAGGTGCGTATGACTGCACTAGAAGCGGCGCAACAGTTACCGCTAGAAGAGGCTCCAGCACTACCTGAGCCAAAGGTCATTCAGCCGCGCTTTGGTCATGTTAGCCAAGGTAATACGGTAAGGGTGGTTGAGTTAGAGCCGGAAAGCGACGCGCAGATAGTGCCAGAGACTAACCGATACGAAGGCTTATTTCATCGCGCAGTCCGCCAACTGCATCAAGACAAAAAAGCGCAAGAGATTTAACACACAAACTCAAACGACACGGAGTATAGGCAGATGAGTGCAGTGGTACAACTTCAAAAAACCGACACACAACTTGAGGCCGTAAGGCAGCAAATTCGCGTGGTACAACAGGCTGAAGGTTTGAGCCAAAACCAAATTGCGCGTGAAGCAGGTGTACATAAAAGCACGTTCAGCAAGTTTATGAACGCGTACAGCTTTGCAGACGTTGATGCAATTGCCAATGCTTTGGAGCGTTGGCTAGAGAACCGCAAACAAAGGCGTGAACTGCCAACAGCACCGTCTTTTATTGCCACACCAACGGCTAATCGCATTTTAGACGCGCTGACTTACGCCCAGCTTGCCACCGACATGGCCGTTATTTTTGGTGGAGCAGGGGTAGGCAAAACCCAAACGCTACAGCACTACAGCGAAACGGAGAAAAATGCATGGGTGGTAGATTGCACGCCCACTACCGCTACCGTAGGGGGCTGTCTACGCGCTATTGCTTACGCACTAGGATTAAGAACCGTAGCAGGCCGAGCCGATCTTTTAGAGATTCAAATACGAGATCAAATGCGCAACACAGGCGGCTTATTGATTTTAGACGAAGCGCAGTTTTTAAACACCCGCGCATTGGAAACTGTACGTCGACTCACTGAAATGGCAGGCGTGGGGTTAGCGTTGGTGGGTAATGATCAAGTTTACGCACAACTGACAGGTGGCAGTCGAGTGGCAGAGTTTGCTCAGTTGTTCAGCCGAATTGGTAAGCGGGTCAAGCTGACCGTACCCAGCCAAGCAGACGTTGAATCATTAGCGTCGGCATGGGGAGTAGGCGCTAAAGAGACCCACCTATTAAAAGAGATTGCCGCCAAGCCGGGCGCTTTAAGGGGGGTTACCAAAGCCTTGCGCCTTGCCAGCATGTTTGCCAAAGGGGCAGACGACCGCCTAAGTACCGACTACATCAAAGCCGCATGGACAGAACTAGGAGCAATGTAATGGCCGCACAACACCGTATTAAGCCTAACCAGCACATGAAGAACAGTTTGAACTTAGTTGCCGCAGCTCTAAACAGCCTAGAGCGCTTGAACTTAACGGTACTTGAGATCGACCTGAATCATGCCATGCCGCGCATTGGTGTGCAGGCTGGCAAGGGCTGTCACGATCTGAAGGGGACAACCAGTTGTTATACGCAAAAAGCAGGACAGCGCATGGTTGAGAAGTGCGCCACGTTAAACGAATGCCAAGTGTTCTGGCAGCAAGCTGCTTGGCAGTAAAAGGGGATAGATCATGTGTGATTGCATCACTGATATTGAAAAGCAAGCAACGGCCAAATTACAGCAAAGCTCAAGCTTTAAGAAACCTGTTCGTGAGGTGCGGATGAAAGGCATTGTTTACCCGCTCACCGACCGTTTAAACATTGGGATGGTGACCTGCAACTTTCTTGAAGTTGAGTTAGAGGGGCAGAAGAAACGCCATGAGATGTCTATCTCGCACTCTTTTTGCCCTTTCTGCGGCGAGAAATATGAGAAAGGAGATAGCGGATGTTAGTGCTTAACCGCAAGCCGTTTCAAAAAGTGCAGATTGGTGACGAGATTCAGGTGTGGTGTCAGTTCCGGCCTGATGGGCGCGTGATGTTGTTCTCTCATACCACTCGACCAATGACGATGGCTCGTGAGGAAAAACGAGTGTCATTTGAGGGGCAAATTGAAGTGAAGATTCTGAGAGTGCGCGGGCGACGCATCACGTTAGGCATTAGTGCCAACAAAGCGATCTCTATATTACGTGAAGAACTTTTAGCGCCAAAACAGGAGTGTGCCGCATGAGTGCAAAGCCAATGTTTGATCTTGCTGTATCTGAGACTGATTACTTGATTGTCTCGCTGGAACACACCTGCATTCACAGTGCTTGCGTGGCGTTTCTTCGCCCTGAGCACCAAGGGGTGACGTTCAATTTAGATGAAGCTGGACGCTACAGCGAAGCCCGTGTGAATGCAGATTTAGAGTATTACGACAATGGCCGTAGGCACATGGCCATCTTGGCCAGTGCAGTGGCACAACACCAAGCCCCAGTTGTGTTGCTAACAGAGTTAGCCAGCGGGGCCTTAAAACACACGCACCAGTTGTTATTGGCGAAACGAGAAGGAGCGACACAACATGGCTGAGATCAAGATCAGTATTTCAGAAAAAGATGGGGTGATTGTTACAGAAGTTGAATTTCATTCAGATCAGAAAGCGGACTCTAAACTGGCTTATCTCTGTGCAAGGGCAACAGCCAAGCAACTGGCAACACAGCTACTGCCGCACCTGCTGAAAGAAAATACCCTGATGGCTCAACAAGCAATTCAAGCAAAGGAACAGGAACAACATGAACGCACAGCAACACACTAATACATCATCTGACACAACGCCTGAGGGCTACCGTAAAGATGCTCAGGGTCGTTTAGTGCCTGAGGATTTGATTAAGCCCATCGACAAAGCCCGTGACGAACTGGTGCTTGAGTTGGTGGCTAAGGCTAAAACCCTACAAACCGGACTGATTCAGTATAAAGCAACTGCGTTTGGCGACATTGAAGCTTTTGTAGAGATGTCAGCCGAAGAATATGGCGTAAAGCTGGGCGGTAAGAAGGGCAATGTGAGTTTGCTCAGCTTTGATGGTCGTTACAAGGTTGTACGCGCCATTCAAGAGAGCATCACGTTTGATGAGCGCTTGCAGGCGGCTAAGTCGCTGATTGATCAGTGTTTGCATGACTGGACGGAGAACACTGGCCCTGAGATTCGCGCCATTATTGGTGAGGCGTTTCGAGTGGACACCAAGGGTGAGATTCGTACCGCGCGGGTGCTTGCGCTGCGTCGTTTAGAGATCAGCGATGGGCGGTGGCAAAAGGCGATGCAGGCGATCAGTGAGGCTTGCCAAGTTACGGGCAGCAAAAGCTATGTCCGTTTGTATGAGCGGGTGGGGGCTTCTGATCGGTATCAAGTCATTAGTTTAGATTTAGCGGGGGTTTAGTTCGATAAGCGAAACACGGCTTAGGCCGTGTCTGCCCAGCGTGGTGACTGGGTACTGATGAGCAGCCTAAGGATCTCAGATGGAAGAAACTCGACAAGATCGGCAACGGCTTCTTGCCCGTAACCGTAAACGCCGCCAAAGGGCGCGACAGCGTGAGCATAAGGCGCTTGTGGGCGCTAAAACACTGAGCTTTGAGATTTATCAAGGTACAGATCAGGCGCTCCAAGTGCTGTGTAAAGCCAGCGAGCTTGAACCCAGTGAGCTTATTACGGTGTTGGTTCATAACCTGCACGAGTTGGTAGAACGTGACCCGTCACGCTTTAAAGAATTAGTCAGTTTTAAGGGGGTGCATTGTGAGCATCACTAAGTCCCAGTGGCAGGAAATAGAAGAAGAGCTGAAGACCTTACGCTGCAAAGTCGTGTTTGATTATCAAGGTCAAGCAATCAGTGTTGAACGAATCAGAACAGGTGAGTCTAGGTTGGACTTAGCGGTTTATCTGGATGGCAACATAGTGCTTGGCTGGGGCTGGCCTGACGGAGAGGTTTTTGATCCTCAGGTTAAGCTGCTTTGGCGTCAGCGCAGCAAATCAATTTTCAAACCTGCTGAAAAACAAAAGCTGATCAAAGAGATTGGTGTGCGCAGGGCTAAAAAGCACTTTCCTAAACTGGATGACAAGATTGAATGGTACGACCCTGTATTTACCTCTGCCGCAGCACTGGTGCGACAGTATAAAAAGTTAGAGGGTTTATCGCTTAAATCTTGTGGATACAGCGCGCCAGTTGATACGGAGTCTGCCGCATGATGCTCCGTTGCCCTAGCTGCCATGTTGCCCACAGCCTAGAACAAGTGGTGAATGATGAGGCCGCTCGCGAGTTAATGGCGTTGATGGGAGATCTACCCAAAGAGATCTCACGCCCATTGGTGGCTTATCTGGGTTTGTTTCGATCTAAGAGCCGTGCGCTAGCTTGGGAGCGTGCGTTACGTTTGTGTCGCGAGGTAGTGGATCTCAGTCGTGACGGTGCTCAGCTGGGGGCGGCACTCTCTGAAACGGTGGAATCACTGCGAGCCAAACAGCAGCAAGGTGGTTGGCAGCCACTCACAGGCCATAACTACTTAAAGCGTGTATTGGAGAATCGAGAGGCTACGCCTATGAAGACCACACAGCTCAGCACACCTATACAGCCTGTGGCAGTACAGACCAATAAAAGTGCCACTCGAAGTACGATTAGCCAAGTATTAAACCGCTGGCAAGAACCGGAGAACTCAAACCATGATCTCGACTAAAGACAATGCAATGAAAAGACCTGACGTAACCGATGAGATGATTCGACATGCTGCTGAGGTTGTCGCGCAAAAAGTGAAGGGAGATGTTGGAAGTATTGTGGAGGCTTACTGCCACCCAATGGATGGTTATGAATTAGCAAAGCGGCTAGAGCGTGAGTGCTTCTGGGATGTCAGTCGAGACGATATGGAGCTACTGGATGAGATGGAAGGCATTATTGATGATCAGCATCAAGCGGCTGAAAAAGAATGGTTTGAAAGTAACGATATTCAGCCGCCTTTTCCTATCGGTACAAAAATTAAAGAGGGCATCATCAAGGGTATCTACGAATACAGGCCAGCTTACTATCAGGTAAAAGAATATGGCTGTACAGATCCAAACAGACACCGACTGATTAAGTTTGAAAGGGCGGTGTCTGTGGAATGAAAACACCTGTTGCCCCTTGGTTTGGTCGATTGGTGTCTGAAGAGTTGTCACGGTTGTACTTGCTTCGACTGGAGTACAGCCCATCCAACGATACTTTTCCAGCCGTTGTTGAGGTGTGGGTTGATTTACTTTGGAATAGTCGAAGCTGGGTCGAGTCATTAGACAGCAAACGGTTAAGGGTAGGTTTTAATCAGTTGCTGCTCAGTCAGCGTACTTGGCCGAAACCCGCTGATTTAATTCAATCAATGCCTGATCGACCACCTGTTATGGCTTTACCTGCCCCAGAACTGACGCCCGAACAAAAACAAAAAAATCTTGTCCGCATTGCCGAATTAATTGCCCGTTTAGGGCAGCCGTCAAGGAGAAAAAAAGATGACAAAAGCGCCCAAGCATAGATTGATCGCCCAAATTCATATCGCAAAAAAACAGCTTGGATTAGACGACGAGACCTATCGTGCTGCGCTAAAGTCTGCTGTTGGCAAAGACAGTTGCAAAGGTCTTAGTCTGTCAGAGCTTTATGCGGTTATCCATCATTTCGAAACACATGGTTTTAAGGCGAGTCGTAATTTTAAAGCGTCTAATAAAGCAGGTGCAACGAGTCGTAGAGGTGAGTATAGTCCTCGGTCACGCAATCAAATGATTGATAAGCTGCGAGCAATCTGGATCGAGATGCACAAAGCAGGACACCTAAAAGAGGGTTCTGAACGTGCCTTGATTTCATGGGTCAAGCACCAAACAAGCCGTATGAATGGCGGCGTAGGGGTAGATAGCCTGGAGTGGCTACAAAAAGATCAACAGATGGCGGCACGCGTTTTGGAAAGTTTGAAACTTTGGCAAAAAAGGCTGTGCAATGACAACACTCAACCACCCGCAAGCAAGCTCACCTGAACTAGATCTATTCGGGCTGGATATGACCCAGCCCATCAGTCAGCACTTAGATGATGATGTGATGGTAGATCGTAGAAAGTGGCCCAAAGACCTGATCGAGATGGCCGATTTTATCCATGCTGAACTCAACGCCAGTGGCATTACTTCAGAAGAAAAACACCTTTTAACAGAGAAGGTGCTTATCGCACTTTGCTTCAGATCTGGGGGTCGAGGTTTTTATCTGCCAAAGGCAGATGCTGTAAAAACATCCTTGCTGCATAAACGTATTCATGACGAGTGGGCGGCTAACGTACAGATAAGTACGCTCATTCGCCAATACGATCTGAGCGAACAAGCAATTTATAGTATTATCAAAGAGCAGCGCAGGCTGCACCAACAGAAAATACAACCTTGTTTGTTTAAGTCATAAAGAAAGAAGCATTAGCCCTAACCCGCATTAGAACCAGATTCCATACTATCCCCCGTAATCTGCTGAAAAGCATATTACGGGGGATTTTTTATGTCACAAGGCAATGGATATGTACTAGGTGCGCGTTCTAAACAGCGCCTTTTGTCGTGCCATCCAGACTTGGTTGAAGTGGTCGATCTGGCGATTCAGCTCACAACGACAGACTTCACGGTATTAGAAACCACTCGCAGCCCCTCTCATCAGCAATTACGTGTCAGTCAGGGCAAGTCTAAAACCCTTAATTCTCGCCATCTGCCCAAAATCCCCAAGGCCAACCCAACCCTAGGCGCGGTGGCTCATGCCGTCGATTTAGGCGCATGGGTTAACGGCACGGTGGCATGGGATTGGATGCACTATTTTGTGATTGCCGATGCCATTAAAACAGCGGCTGAATTTTTAAAAGTCCCCATTCGTTGGGGCGGCTGTTGGGATTATCTGGATCATTACGATAACGCCGAACAAGCCTATCACGCCTACCTTCGCCGCAAGCAAAAAGCGGGTGAAACGCCCTTTACCGACGGCCCCCATTTTGAACTCTGTTGGAAGGCATATCCGGTATGAGCACATGGCAATCTTTAGTTAAGTCAGTCGCGCCCACAATAGGCGCAGCTTTAGGCGGCCCTGCGGGCGGTATGGCGGTGAAGTTTCTGGCCGACCAACTGCTGGGTGACTCAGAAGCCTCTGAAAATGAGGTGGCAAAGTTTATTGGTTCCGCGTCTCACGAACAGTTGCTGCAACTGAAACAGCTTGATCAACAGTTCGCAATTCGGATGCGTGAATTAGACATTGATGTATTCAGGCAAGAGATCGCAGACAGACAAAATGCGCGTGAGCTTTTTAAAGTCAACATTTGGCCGCAAATCATGCTCTCAGCGCTCTTTATTCTGGGCTACTTCGCCATTATGGGGCTGTTGGTGCATTACGCAGACCTCACCATTAATGATCGAGTGTTTGGCATTCTCAATACGGTTATTGGGGTGCTCACTGCGGCCATTCCAATGATTTTACAGTTCTGGTTCGGTTCAAGTCAGGGATCTAAAGAAAAGGATAGGCAAAAACTATGACCGATATTTTAGACAAAGCCCAAGCCCTAGAGTGCCAACAGCGTGATTGGGCGCTGGCTCAGCATGAACGGCGTAAAGCAGAACCCGCACAAAAGCGCATTCAGGGCCAAGTGCTGTGTTTGGCCTGCGGGGAACCTGTGGGTTATGCCCGTTTGCAAGCCAAACCCAATGCCGCCTATTGCATTGATTGCCAAAGCCTGCGCGAGCGGGGGAAATGCTGATGGATGACATTATTGCCAAGTATTGGGCACCGATCTGGGCGCTTGTGAGCACCGCCATCACCTTAATTATGATTTTGCTGGGTAAAACCTATGCCAAAAAAGAGGTGGTGGAAGAGATGCAGCGAAAGATGGATCACTTAAATGGCCGTATGAATGACCTGCCCACCCGTTCAGAGCTGCATGATCTGCACTTAGAAATTGCCAACTTACGCGGTGACTTAAAAGAGCTGTCACCCCGATTAGACCGCGTGCAACACATGTCTGACCTGTTACTTGAAAACGAACTCAAGGAGAGAGCCTAAATGGCGATTCAAAAATTATTAGCAGAAGACCAGCGCTTATGCTTGCTGCGGTCACTCAATGATTGCGGTGGCACTGCCAATGAGTCGGTGGTGCAAGACTGCTTAGATGCCTATGGCCATGCCATTAGTCGTGATGCAGTGCGTACACATTTGGCTTGGTTGGAAGAGCAAGGGGTGCTAAGCCTTGAGGATTTAGCGGGCTGCCAAATTGCCACCTTAACCGAGCGCGGTTATGACGTAGTAGAAGGCCGCTGCACGGTTCCCGGTATTAAACGCTCTCGTCGGAGTTAAGCCATGACAGACCGTAAGCAAAAACGCGGGCGGCGTTCAAAAGTGCAGCTACTGCCAGAAGAACTTAAAGCACAGCTAGATGCGATGCTGCGAGATGGTCGTCTTCAGCAAATTGAAATATTAGACCTCATCAACCAACGCATTGAAGACCAAGGCTTGGCAGAAGATGACAAGCTTACCCGTAGCGGTCTAAGTCGTTATGCCAGTCGTATGGAAGCGGCGGCGGCGCGTATTCGCCAAGGCCGTGAAATTGCAGAGGTTTGGACAGCCAAACTAGGCGACAAGCCCACCAGTGATGCGGGCAAACTGTTGCGTGAAGCGGTCACCACAATGGCATTTGAAACCAGTGCCCATATGCTCAATACCAGTGATGAAAGCACCCCAGTTGAACCTAAAGTATTGGGGCAATTGGCATTGGTGTCTCAGCGTATTGAGCAAGCGTCCATGATGGGTATTAAACGAGAGAAAGAGATCCGCAAAGCCTTTGCAGAAGAAGCTGCTAATGCCGTTAGCGAAGAGCTTCGAGGCCAAGATGGCATGTCTGAACAGTTGGAAGCCCGAATTCGTAAAGTTCTGCTAGGTAAAGCCTGATGCCACTAAAGCCTATCAATCGGCCTCGCAAGATCAACCTTGCCGAAGAAATGGAAATCCACGGGGTTGTTGTACCTCAGGAAATTGAGGATGCCATACCGGGTGGAGAAGCTGTTTTTCTGGGTTATCAGCAACGCTGGTTTGAAGATGAAAGCCAAATCATGTTTGGTGAGAAATCAAGGCGTACTGGTCTTACTTGGGCTGAGTCTGGACGCAACGTAATTAATGCTGCGAAACCAAGAAAGCGAAGAGGCTGCAATACTTTCTATGTCGGTTCTAAGCAAGAGATGGCATTAGAGTATATCGCCGCCTGTGCCCTGTTTGCCAAAGCCTTCAACCAACTGGCCGAGGCTGATGTTTATGAGCAAACATTCTGGGATACAGGGAAGAAGGAAGAGATTCTGACCTATATGATCCGCTTTCCTAACAGTGGGTTTAAGATTCAGGCTCTATCTTCCCGCCCCTCTAACTTACGTGGTCTACAAGGTGATGTGGTTATTGATGAGGCTGCATTCCACGAAGCATTAGAAGAGTTACTTAAAGCGGCATTGGCATTGACCATGTGGGGTAATCGAGTTCGCCTGATTAGTACCCATAATGGCGTAGACAATCTTTTTAATCAGTATATCCAAGAAGCCCGCGAGGGTAAGAAAGACTATTCCATTCACCGGATCACGCTGGATGATGCGATTGCCGAAGGGTTATACCAGCGCATCTGCTATGTCACCGGTCAGGAGTGGTCGCCTGCCGCTGAAAAAAAATGGCGTGATGATCTCTACAAAAACGCACCTAACCGAGAAAGTGCCGATGAGGAATACGGCTGTATTCCGAAGAAGTCAGGCGGTGCGTATCTGACACGTATGTCGATTGAACTGGCTATGGTTCAGGATCACACCATTCCGATCCTACGCTATGAAGCCCCGGAAGGTTTTGAAACCTGGTCAGAACACCAGCGCGAATCTGAGGTTGATGCCTGGGGCAAAGAGCACCTGTTGCCCCTGTTGGAAACGTTAAGCCCTGATTGCCAGCATGCCTTCGGTGAGGATTTTGCCCGTAAAGGCGATTTAACGGTATTTACGCCCTTAGCCATCAACCCGAACTTAACCAAGCGCGCACCCTTTGTCGTTGAATTAAGCCATCTCACGTACGACCAGCAGAAGCAGATCATGTTCTTCATTATGGATCGTCTGCCCCGGCTGTGTGGTGCGGCGTTTGATGCAACGGGTAACGGTGGCTATCTGGCTGAAGCAGCGGCACTAAGGTACGGCACCGACAGCGTTGACCAGGTGCATCTGTCCCAGAATTGGTATGGCGAATGGATGCCTAAGCTAAAGGCCGAGTTTGAGAGCCATAACCTGCAGCTGCCCCGTCATCAGAGCGTGATGGATGATCTGTTGCAGATCAAAGTCATTAATGGTGTGCCACAGATTGATAAAGGTCGTCAGAAAGATCTGGAAAGTAAATCTGGCAAAGGTAAGCGCCATGGTGACTTTGCCGTGTCACTGGCGATGGCGATCCGGGCCAGCTGGATGGACGGTGGCGTGATTGAGTTCACCGCGTTACCCGGCAAGCAGTCAGACCCAGACAGTGACGATGATGATTATTTAGATAGTTATGATGGCGAGGGAGCCTGGTAATGGCGGCATCAACAATTGTAGATATGAATGGTAACCCCTTTGAGTTGCCTGACCTTGAAGAACAGCAAACCTTAGGTGATGCAAAGCTATCACCATTACGCAGCCACTACAGCAACCATCCATCAAAGGGGTTAACGATCGCAAAGATCGCAAAGATCTTGTTGGATGGTGAGCACGGGGATCTTATTGATCAGTGCGAACTGGCTGAGGATATGGAAGAAAAAGACCCTCATATTCAGAGCGAACTGGGTAAGCGAAAGCTGGCTCTTCTCGGGGTCGATTGGAATATGATCCCTCCTAAGAATGCGACTGACGCGGAAAAGCGCGATACCGAGATGATCGAAGAGATTCTGCGGGATGCTACCTGGTTAGACGATGCCATATTTGATGCGGCAGATGCCATTCTAAAGAGCTTTGCCAACCTTGAACTGAAATGGCAATACGCTGATAAAACCCACTATATCGCCGGTGCTGAGTGGCGTGATCCCGCATGGTTTAAAACGCATCCGGATGATCGTAACCAGTTGCGCATTCGGGATGGTAGCCATGAGGGGCTGGCGTTGCAGCCTTTCGGCTGGCTCAGCCATCAGGCAAAAGCTAAGTCAGGCTACCTGTCGCGCCGGGGGCTGGTTCGTGTACTCGCCTGGCCGTATCTGTTTAAGAACTATGCCGCCCGTGACTTAGCCGAATTTCTGGAGATCTACGGCCTGCCAACACGCTTGGGTAAATATCCTTCAGGGGCCAGCCCCAAGGAAAAAGCCACGCTGATGCGCGCAGTGATGAGCATTGGCCACAATGCCGGTGGCGTGATCCCTAAAGGTATGGATATTGAATTTCACGAAGCGGCTAAGGGTGGTTCTGATGCGTATATGGCTCAGATCAATTGGTGCGAGAAGAGCCAGTCCAAAGCGATTCTGGGCGGTACGCTCACCAGTCAGGCGGATGGTAAGTCATCGACCAACGCCCTGGGTAATGTCCACAATGAAGTACGGCAGGAGATCCGTAATGCGGATCTGAAAGCCCTGGCCAATACAATTACTCGGGATATTGTTTATCCCATGTATGCATTGAATGGTAAAAGCTTCAGCAGCCCACGCCGCATTCCGCGCTTTGAGTTTGATATCACCGAACCGGAAGATATCGCAGCCCTGGCAGAGCATTTACCCAAGCTGGTTGGCATTGGAATGGAGATCCCGAAAAGCTGGGGGCATGAAAAACTGCAGATCCCCGAAGCTAAAGAGGGAGAACCTGTTTTTACCGTGCAAACACAAGCACCTGGTTTACAGGGGCTAAAAAGATTAGCGGCTTTGAAAGCTCAGCCAGAGATCTCATCTCCGGAAGCCATGCCCGGCCACTACTCTGCAGCAGTCATGCAGCGGTTAGAGGGTGAGGCACAGCCGGTGATCGATGCCTGGGTAGATCAGCTGGAGACCCTGCTACAGGATGCCGAGCAACAGGGGCTGGATCTGGCGGATGTACAGCAAACGCTGGCCGAGACGTACCCGGATCTGGATGAGGCGGATCTGGCAGACCTGCTGGGTTCGGCGTTTCTATCGGCGGAGCTGGCCGGGCGAAATGGCGTTAAGGACGACATATGACGGATGCTGTTGCCATTAAGGTAGTCTTTAAAAAGCCGTTCGCAAAACAGGTGCAGTTTTTCCGCCAGAAACTGAACCTGCCCAGTGAGCGCTGGGACGACCTGAAAGGCGCAGAGCATGATCACGGCTTTGTGGTAGCGGGAGCCATGAAGGCGGATCTGCTGGCGGATCTTCGGGCCGCTGTTGATAAAGCGATCAGCGAAGGCAAAAGCCTGGAAGCTTTCCGTAAGGAGTTTCGGGAAATTGTCGCCCGTCGTGGTTGGA
The DNA here is from genome assembly GCF_900167095.1 of Oceanospirillum multiglobuliferum. GTDB lineage: Bacteria > Pseudomonadota > Gammaproteobacteria > Pseudomonadales > Halomonadaceae > Oceanospirillum > Oceanospirillum multiglobuliferum. The sequence continues at coordinate 96,625 of NZ_FUXG01000013.1, read as the reverse complement.
CGGGCTGGAAAGGTGAAGGATCAAAAGCAGGCACCGCCTGGCGTACCCGAGTCATCTACAAAACCAATATGGACACCAGCTATATGGCGGGGCGTTGGCAGCAAATGACCGACCCCGATGTGGTTAAGCTGCGGCCCTATTGGCGTTATGTGCATCGTACCGTTGAAAACCCAAGAGCAGATCACAAGCGCTGGCATGGCACCGTGTTACCCGCTGGGCATTCGTGGTTTAAGGCGCACTGGCCCCCTAACGGCTTTGGCTGTAACTGTGGCGTTGAGTCGCTTTCAGAGCGGGATCTGAAGCGACTCGGTTTAACGCCTGCAGAGCTAAAGGCACCGGCCAGCCCGATGCAGGAGCATATCAACGACGCCACGGGCGAAATCACCCAAACCCCTAAAGGGATTCAACCGGGTTGGGATTATGCACCGGGAGCCAGTGCTGCCCAGAAGGCCATTGCTGCACGCCAGAGTCGGTTGGAAACCTTTGATAATACCTTGGCGCGTCAGAATGTTGGTGTGTTGGTTGCTGCGCCAATCTTTCAGCGGTTCTTTTCGGGTGAGATTAAAGGTGAATTCCCCGTGGCGGTGCTCAAGCCGGAAGATCAGAAAGTTCTGGGGGCTGAATCACAGGTGGTCTTGCTGTCGCAAGAGAGTTTGGCTGCTCACATTGCTAAGCACCCTGAAATAGGTCTTGAGGATTACCGTAAGATCCAGCAGCTGTTGGATAACGGGGCTGTTTATCAGATGCCTGGTCGTCATGAGCGACTGATCTATATCACCTTGGATCAGGTACTTTACCGAGCGGCATTAAAGAAAACAGCAGATGGTCGGAAGAACTATTTTCTGACGCTATTCAGGGTTAAGACAGAGAATCCACCACCAGAAGCGGTAAAAGTGAGGTAGCGGTAAAACGAAGAAGGGATGGCCTGCCGCGTGGGAGGCACCCACGCTAGCCCTCATCAACGCCGAAGCGAAGGGGTCGGTAGCCATACCGATGACAGGCCATTCGATAGTGTTGAACACGGGGCACGCGCTCCCCGCTAGACCTCATCAATCCCGAAGGAAAGGGTTCGTAAGCGTTACGATGATCAACACACTACTGAGTATAGGAATCCTAATGATTGAAATCAACGCGAATACCGATCAGGTGCTCAGGGCTTTGAATGATGCACTCTCCCGCACCCAGAATCTGGAGCCCGCCTATAAATCCATTGGTGAAGCCTTGGTGTCGTCTACCCATCGTCGCTTTCAGGATCGGCAAGACCCGGAGGGCAATGCCTGGGCCGAGTTATCCGGCATCACCAAAGAACGCAAAGGCCATAACCGGCAGCTGGAAGGTGAAAGTGGTGCGCTGGCAAAGGAGATCCATTATCAACCCAGCAACGAAGGATTAGAGCTGGGTAGCACCATGGAATACGCCGCCATGATGCACTTCGGCGGTAAAAAGGCAGACTTCCCGCACTTGTGGGGCGATATCCCCGCCCGCCCGTTTCTGGGCCTGAGTGCTGATGATGAGGATGAGATCATCGGCATCCTGCAGGACTTTCTATCGGTTGGCGGTTCGCAATAAACCCTGTCTTTAAAATAAGCCCCGTAGCGGGCTTTTCTATCTGATATGGTATATTGCCCCTGCTTTTACCTTTTCGCGGCTTTTAGGCTGTTTCTGACCTGTTTCTAAAGCGCATTCGGTTATAGGTTTGCCCTGTGTTTTAAGGCGTTTCTAAAATCCTTCCCTTTTTACGCCAAAACCCCCAATTCACATTAGAACCCGCTGTTCTCGTTCTCCCCCTAATCTGGGGCTATGAAAACACATACGCAATCACAAACCGCCTTGGCTGTTCTGGCCGCAACCACCGGAAATATCGGTTGGGCCTCGTTAGCATTATCGGAGTCTTCCGGTGATGGCTGGCAACAGCTGTTACCTGCAGGCCACTTTACTGCTATCGATGGTCGTCCTTTCGATGTGCCTGGCGGGAAGTGGTTTATTGATGACTCCATTGCTCAGCGCCTCATTGCTCAATTATCAGCATCGGTGAATGACCTGGTGATCGACTACGAACACCAAACCCTTAACGCGGATGAAAATGGTCAGCCCGCGCCCGCTGCCGGTTGGTTTAAAGATGTTGAGTGGCGTGATGGCTCCGGCCTTTGGATCAAGCCCAATTGGACTAGCCGTGCGGCTGAGTTCATCAAAAACGGCGAATACCGTTTCTTATCTGCTGTTTTTCCCTACTCCAAAGAAACCGGCGAACCCCTGTCTTTGCACAGTGCGGCTCTGGTGAACCGACCCGGTATTGATGGCATGAAAGCGGTGGCTGCGTTGTGTGCTCAGTATCAAACATCATCCAACCACAGCGAGGATTCCCCGATGGATGAAAAACTGAAGGCGTTACTGGCCAAGCTCGGCGTCAATGTCGATGAAGGCCAGCAACCAACCGAAGCACAGATGCAGTCTGCTATGGCCGCATTGAGTGCGCTGAAGACTAAGGCTGATGATGCAGATTCAGCGAATCAGGCGTTGGCCGCACTCAAGGCCAAGGGTTCGGATGATGTTGACCTATCCAAGTTTGTGCCGGTTGCAACCTATCAGGCTGCAGTGGTTGAACTGGCTCAGTTGAAAGCCAATGGCCATGAAAAAAGCATCAAACAAGTCATTGCCGATGCTAAGCAGGAAGGTCGTGTCTTCGCAGCAGAGGAAGAGTATCTGACTCAGTTTGGAGAGCAACAAGGCGTGGCCGAACTGAAAGGTATGTTGGCTACTCGCCCTGCTGTGGCTGCGCTGAAAGGTCAGCAGACCCAAGATACCGCCCCACCTAAAAAAGGCGAAGGTGCTGATCAAGAACTGTCTGCTGAGGATCTGGCCGTGCTGAAAGCGACCGGCATCAGTAAGGAAGACTTCCTGAAATCCAAACAGGAGCTGAACTGATATGAGTGCTCTAGCAGAACGCGAAGGTCGCAAACGCGATTACCCGGTTAAAGCCGGTGCTGTCATTGCGCCGAATACCCCAGCAGTTTTGGTGAGTGGCTATCTGACCACGGTTGATGTGCTGACGGGCATAGCCGCAGGTGTGACCACTTTTGAAGTGGATAACAGCCTGGGCGCTGATGGTGCCGCGCGGGCAGAAGTTGTTACGGGTGAACACAAGTTCAGTAATGCCGGTGATATCACCATCGCCCATGTAGGGCAAACCGCCTATTTCGTGACGGATGGCCAGGTATCGATCTCAGATGACACCGCGACCCGTAATGCAGCAGGAAAAATCACTCAGGTCGATGTCAACGGCGTCTGGGTTTCTGTCGGCGTTTAATCCACTGAACACAGGTAATTAACATGGATATTACACCAAACGCATTGCGTGCACTTTATGCCGCTGTGAACACCTCATTCCAACAGGGGCGCGGTAGCTACACCCCACTTTGGCCCCGGATTGCCACGCTAGTGCCATCCAATACCGCCACTGAAAACTATGAATGGCTCGGTGAGTTCAGTCGCCTGCGGGAGTGGATCGGTGATCGCCAGATCAACCGCATGAAGCTGCACGGTTATTCACTGAAAAACCGCAAGTTTGAAGCCACTGAAGGCATCCCTTCTGAACGTATTGAAGATGATACCTATGGTGTATTGGCACCAAAATTTCAGGATATGGGTTATGCCGCAGCAACCCATCCGGATGAGATGATTTTTGACCTGTTGGCAGCGGGTTTCTCAACCCTTTGCTACGACGGTCAGAACTTCTTCGATACGGATCACCCGGTTGGGGGCGGTGATGACGTTCAGTCGGTAAGCAATATGCAGGCTGGTGCTAGTCCCGCCTGGTTCCTGCTGGATACCCGCCGTCCATTGAAGCCGCTGATTTATCAGCGCCGTAAGGATTACAAGCTGCAGGCTAAAACCGATGCCGGTAATTCAGATCGTGTCTTTATGAGCGATGAGTACCTGTACGGCGTTGATGCCCGTGGTAGCTGGGGTTTTGGTTTCTGGCAGCAGGCATTTGCCTCAAAGGCTGACCTTAATGAAGCCAACTTCAACAGCGCTTATGAAACGCTGAGCAGCTTCAAGTCTGACAAAGGTCGCCCCCTGGGCAATATGCCGGATCTGTTGGTTGTTGGCCCTAAAAATCGAGCAAAAGCTAAAGCGGTTATCGAAGCGGAAAACAAAGCACAGGGCGAAAGCAACATTAACTACAAGGCCGTGGAAGTGCTGGTTGTCCCTTGGCTGGAATAACGTCCGGCCCTTTGACATCACGTTAATGCTCCATTTTCGTTTTGGGTTAACCCCCTTCTGACAAAGAGAGAACTATGCAATGTCTGAAGTTCAGTTGTTTGACAGCCGCATTGAAATCACTTGCTCGGTCCCTGGTTTCCGTCGGGCAGGCATTAGCCACCCTGGGGGGCCGACTGAGTATAAAGCCGGTCACTTCACTCTTGAGCAAGTTAAGCAAATGCGATCAGAGCCACGCCTGGCAGTCCGGGTATTGGATAAAGCAGAAGCGAAACAGGTGCCTGTTTCAGACTCGACGGACACCTCCTCTGAAGAGCCGCCTCAATCAAGTCCTGAGCCTGAAACGGAAGGGGTGCTGGATGATGAGAAGCTGGCAGGCGATTTAATGTCCGGCGATGAGTTGGCAGATTTAGTTGCTCATATTTCTGAGCTGGATAGCAAGGATGCCGAACTGTGGATGACTAATGGTGCGCCTAAAACATCGGCGATGCCTTCAGGCACGTCCGCTGATGAGCGTGATGCTGCTTGGGCCGCGTACCAGAGTTTGGTTGCTGAGTCTGCAGAAAGCCAAGAGGCAGAAGAATAATCATGGCTTATTGCACCCGCGCTGATCTTGAGAACCGTTTTGGCCGTTCTGATATTGCCGATCTGGAGTATGGCCGCCCTGGTGCAGTCGATGCAGCGGTTGCGGGTGCATCCAGCTTGATTGATAGCTACGTCGGTGGGCGTTACCCATTACCGCTGGCCAATGTGCCAGCGGTATTAGCCAATCAGGCGCTAGCCCTGGTTCGCTACGAATTGGATAACAACCCATCAGATGCGGTGATTGCTCGTAAGAATGATGCCATCAAGTACCTAGAGGCACTGAGTACAGGTAAAGCAACGTTGGGCGTTGCCTTGGCTGCTGAACCGGAAAGCCTGGACACCGCAGAGATGCAGTCAGACGGCCATGTCTTTAGCCGTAAAAACACGACAGGGTTCATCTGATGCTGTTGATGGAAACGGAAGCTCGCCTTGAGGCAATCGCAGATAGCCTTTTAGACAACGTGGGGTCAGCGGTCAGCTTGGCGACAGCCATGGAGCGTCCGCCGGTTAATGGTGTGAGCTGTTTTGTGGTGCCGGTGGCGGAACAGCCCGAGAAGAATCAGCGGGTCTCCGGCCCTGCCGTGCAGAAGGTGCTGGTCACCGTGGGTGTGGTGTTTGCCATTCGCACCCTGAACGATCCGGACGGTGAACGCGGTTCCCAGAAACTGGAAACCGCCCGCGATGCGGTACGCCAGGCTTTATTTGGCTGGCAGGCTGAGGGCACTACCGCTCCATACCTGCTGAGTACCAGCGGCCTGATCCGGATGGAAAACAACGTGATCTGGTGGATGGATCGATACCAGACCCAGATTCAGCGCCGTGCGGCGGCCTGATAAAAACAGTAGGCGTCTTTTTTTGAGCAGGAGTTTTTATGAGTAATAGCAGCAACCGCCGATTGGTTCTGATCGGCCTGGAAGATGATACCGGAGCTGTCACAGGCCCGATGCAGGTGATTGAAACGCTATCCGGTTTTGCCATGAAGGCCGTGGGCGACACCATTACCCGCGATATTGTGCGTCCCTCTCTGTCGAAGACCGGCAGCATGGTGGGGGCTAAAAACTGGGATATCACGCTACCGATGGAGCTGAAAGGCGGCGGTGCAGAGGCCGGTGTCGTTCAGCCGCCGGAGCTGCATTCGGTACTGTTGGCCTGCGGCCTGGTATTGGAGGCTGCAAAAGTGATCCGCGTTAGCGGTTTGACCGCTGGTTTCGCGTTTCAGGACACCATTGGCAACACCACGGCAGCGAACACAACCGGCCAGCTGATCCATGCGGTGATGGATACCGAATCCGCACTGTTCGTGATCATTGAGAATGAGCCTGCTGTGGGTGATGAACTCACTCTGGGCACGGCTACGGCGACTGTGGTGAGTGTTGATGATGCCCTGGTCTACCGGCCAACCTCAAAACGGGCTGAGTTTAAAAAGGTGACGCTACACGCACATTTCGATGGTCAGCGCCGTATCTCAACACACGCGGTAGCGGACATTGGCTTTGATTGGTCTGCCGGTAAATCGGTTACGGCAAACTTTACCCTGAAAGGCAACTATGCCCGCCCCGAAGATCAACCGATGCCAGATGCCATCTTTAGTGATCTGTTTCCGCCGATTGTCGAATCGGCTGGTATGACGCTGGACGATTATCCCACCAAGAAAGGCACCATTGAGAAGCTGAGCTTCTCAATGGGCAATGAGATTGTGGCCGTGCCGGACGTTAACAGCCCCAGTGGCCGCAATAGCTATCGCATCTCGGATCGCAAACCCACCGGTTCCATTGACCCTGCGTCCCTGGCATTGAACGAGTTTAACCCGTTTCAGTATTGGGAAGACGGCAATAAAGCGGCGATTTTCGCCACCCTAGGTGATACCGCTGGTGAGCAGGTTTCTATCGTGCTGCCTGCCTCTCAGTTCACCGCCGTTTCCGATAAAGAGCGTGCCGGTGACGACGTTTACGAACTGCCCTTTGATGTAACCGGGCGATCCGATAACGAGTTTTACCTGTTCTTCCATTAACCCGATTGATTAACCGTGTCGGATGGCACTGCGCTTATCCGATCTACAACTTTTATTTACCCATTGGAGAAAACCCATGGCTTTACGTCTGAATACACACCGTACTTTTCCTGCACAAGTCATCGTCGATTTTCTGGACGATGCAGGTAAAGTCCAAAAAGGCACCTTTGGCGCAGTCTTTAAAGTGATGCCGACAACGGAGCTGATGGACGAAAGTAACTCTGAAAAACGTATGCTGGATCTGGTGCTGGTCAGCATCAATGACGATGAGCTGGAGCTGGTGGGGGCTGATAGCGAAGTGCTGAAAGCTGGCAAGTTGCTGGAAGCCGCTAAGGCTGATCCTACCCTCGCTAACGCCATGCTTGAAGCCTATAACCAAGGGCTTGCAAAAAAGGCTTGCAAGCGAATCTAGCTGAAGTCGCCGTTTATCTGGCGGGCACCTCTAAAAAAGGTGCCCCAGCCAGTAACGAGGAGCTGGATGCGCTACTGCCCGAAGCGGTGGCAAACCGCATTAAGGAAGAACGTACCAATAATCAAAAACCTGATAAGGACTGTTGGGTACTGCCGGAAAACTGGGTTGCAACGATGCTGTTGATGCAGTGCAAATCCTGCTGGCAATACAGCGCGATGGGTCAGCTGCTAGGCATGGATTACAAAGCGGTTGATGTGGTGATTGAGCGCGCGTTTGACCTGCCGGTGGAACGCGAAGACTTCCGGCGGTTTCAGGTGTTGGAGCATCACTTTATCCAGGAGATTAACCGATGAATGGTGGTCTCAGCTAAAAATGGAAATAACGGTGCCGACTACCGCCACACCTACCATCAGGCATCCGATGATTAATAGAGTTGGACTGATAATTAAGCCACTTAAGGCCATACCAAGACCTAAGAAGGTCATTTTTGCAAGCATAGGGTTTATTCCATGTCGGGTAATCTGCAACTTAAATTAACACTATCGGCAGATGGTCGCCAGCTCTCTGGCACCTTAAAAACGGCCACAGGTGAAGTGCAGCAGTTTGGTGAGCGTAGTGAGCAAGCTGCGCAAACCAGCGCCCAAGCATTTGGTAGAACCCGTGCAGGTGTGCAGTCTATATCAGAGCAGTTGCAAAATGCACAGAATCACCTGCTAACCTTTATTGGTCTCAGCCAAGCACTCAGTGCTGGTCAGCAGATGGTACAAACCGTTGCCAGCTATCAAGATATGACCACCAAGTTAGAGGGACTGTCTACCAGTGCAGCCGCCTTTGCTGAAAATGAACAATATCTGATTGATCTATCCGCAGAACACCATAAAAACCTACTGACGCTGGGAGATGGTTACAGCCGCATATTGGCACTTGAAGAGTCTCAGATTATCAATCGTGAGCAGGGCCGTGAAATCTTAAAAGGCTTGTCAAACGCCAGTAGCAAACTGGGCGCGTCTAATGTTCAGTTAGAGCAGTCGCTGTATGGCTTGGCTCAGGGTTTATCTGCGGGCACGTTGCGGGCTGAAGAGTTAAACCAAATCACAGAACCCCTGCCTGGCTTATTGCAAGCATTGGATAGAGCCAGCGGCCAAGCCGCAGGTGGTTTTCGTAAAATGGTGAACGATGGCAAAGTGACTTCTGATATGTTCAGAGACATTCTGATAGTCGCCTTTCAAGATTATGAAGGAGCCGCTGCCGCCACCGCAGACAACCTCAGTGCCAAATTCACCGATGTAAAAAACAGCTATATCCTACTGGCGCGTGAACTGGAAAAACCAGTGGGAAACTATTTAGGGGCTGTATTGGATGGCGTCAGTACGGGAACGCAATGGGTTACTAAGCACACGGAAGAGCTGGCCACTGTTTTAGGTGTCACCATTGTTACTGCCACTACCCGTGCTGCGGCAAGTCTAGCCGTAAGCACCGCTGCCACCTTGCAAGATACTCTTGCTAAACGCGCCGCAGTTGCAGAGGAGTTGAAACTGGCACAGGCGCAAGCCCTCTCGACAGCTGCCGCATTGCGTAATGCCCAAGTGCAAGCCGCCCTTGGTGCTGGTCATCATGCCGCTGCGCAGGCCGCTATTGCTCATGAAATGGCATTAAAGCGCCTCGCTCTTGCTCAGGCGGCCACCAGTGGTGCAGGCCGTGCGCTATTAGGTGTACTCGGTGGCCCCGTGGGCTTGGCAGTTACTGCGGGTCTTACCGCTGCTGCGTTTATCGACTGGGGCGACAGCACTCAATCGGCTATTTCGGGTACAGAACTACTCGCCAAAAGTGTTGAGGGTCTGACAGCTGCTCAGACTCGCCAACGCTTACAGCAAATGGAAGAACCCTATCAACAAGCCCAAAGCGCTGCGCGTCAGTATGCTAATCAGATCGAGTCATTAAAAAAGAATCTGAGCATGCTAAATGTCGGTGCAGATCAAATGGATGCTTGGCAACGTGAGCTGATTGAAGCAGAGGGTGAATTTGATACAGCCAATCAAACCGTTGCCCAGTACAACCAAAAGCTAGCTGAGTTAGAGGCGTTGCTCAAACGCTTACAGCAAACCAGCAGCCAAAAGCCATTGGGTGATCGTCCCGTTTCTGAAGACGTATTGAAAAGCTTTTCCAAATTAGCAATCAGTCATAACGCACAGATCATTGCCCTTGAGCTGGGTGCCCGTGCTCAGTATGAATACAAGCTCAGTCAAGAGGAGATGACTGAGCCAATGCGCCAAACCTTGTTGGCTCAGTATGACTATATCGAGAGCTTGAAAACCCGCCAGAAAGCTGAAAAAGATGCGGCAGACGCAAAGCGTGGAGATCAGAAACTTCTTGATGCATTAAAGGAAGAGCGTGAACTGATCAGTCTTAAAGGTCGAGACCTCGCGGTTGAAACACAGGCTCGCAAGTTAAGCGCGCAGGCGACGGGTGAGGAAGTGGCCGAAGTTAAACGCCTAGCCGCCGCGCTTTATGATGCCGCTGCTGCTCAGAAAGAAGCGGCAGATGAGCAAGAGGCTTTTAAGAAACAGCTGGAGGATGCTAACACTGCCGCTAAACGCTTCCTGCAAGACGGTAATCTCGGTGAGATTGAAGGTCTGGAAAGCATTCAGGATCAGCTACAAGAGGCCATGAGCGTCGAGGGTATCACCGACAAAATGAAAGAGGATTTCATTGATGCGACCGATAAAATTCAAGACCGTATCAGCGCCATAAAATTCGACAACATGACCAATGGATTGGCGGCGGGCATGTCGTCGCTGCAGTCGATGTTTGAGTCTGGCTCTGAAGGTTACAAAGCGATGGAGATCAGTCTAGCGGCAGTGACTGCCGCTCAGGCTGTTTACGCGGTCATTAATCAGGCGTCAAGTGATCCCTACACGGCTTTTGCACGGATGGCGGCGATGGCTGCCGCTGTTGCTCAGCTGGGTGTGTCTATTAACGGCGTGGGATCGTCTGATACGGCTGAGCGTCGTCAGGCCAGTCAGGGGACGGGCACGGTTCTGGGTGATAGCGCGGCCAAAAGCGAATCCATACTAAGATCCAATGAAACCATTGCTGAAGCTGTAGAACAGATTGTGGGTATCAATCGCTCGATGCTCGATGCCTTACTTTCACTGGAAGTATCCATCAATGGGGCTGCACTGCAAATTACACGCCGTTGGGACGATAGCGTTATAGTCCCCGGCATCGCTGAATTGGGCAGTACTTCTGCTGTATCGGGATTATTAAGTTCTATTTCTGAAGCTTTGGATATTGTGGATCTCGGCGAGGTTTTTGCCGCTGCGATTGGTGCCAGTATTAGGGGTGAAGACTCAGGTTTGGTGCTGGAAGCCGCTAGCCCTGATCAATTAACCGCTCAATCCTATACGACCTGGGAAGAACGTGATAACTGGCTTGATGACTATGATAGAGATTGGAGCTACACCGCCCTTGATCCTCAGATCACGCAGCAGCTGCGCTTAGTAATGGCAGGCATTGCCGACAGCGTAAGTACCGGCGCGGATCAGTTGGGTCTGTCAGCCGATGCCATTGACCAGGCGGTTCAGTCCTTCGCATTGGAGCGCACCTTAATCAGTCTGAAAGACTTGACCGGAGAGGAGCAGCAGGCAGAGCTGCAGGCCGTGTTCAGCATGATTTTTGATGATCTCTCGGGTCACGTCATGCCCTGGTTGACTGAGTTCCAGCAGGCCGGTGAAGGTCTGGGTGAAACCCTGTCCCGACTGGTAACAGAGACCTCAGCGGTTGATAACGTTGTATCTATGCTGGGGCTGACTTTTAGCACCGTTGATGATCAATTGAGGGCTAAAACTAATCTGGTTTCTGTGCTGGGCGGTTTAGAGACATTCGTGAGTGCCTACAGCAGCTTTTCGGATGCCTTTTTAGATGAAGAGCAGCAATTCAGCAATGCGCGTGATCAGCTACAAAGTGTCTTTGAGCAATACGATGCGCTCCTACCTGCGACTCGTGCTGACTATCTGGCTTTGGTACAGGCCCAGGATGCGGCGACTGAATCCGGTGCCAGAAACATCGCCAAACTGTTTGAGCTAAGTGATGCCGCCGACGAATACTACTCCCGGTTGGAAGACCGGGAAGATGAACGGCTGGCGGTTGCCCGTGAACGCTCTGGTCTGATGCGGCAGATCTATGAATTAGAAGGAGATCCAGTAGCGGCACTGAAGATCACTCGTGAAGCTGAGCTGGCGGCTTTGGATGAATCAAACCGAGCGTTGCAACTGCGTATCTGGACTCTACAGGATGAGGCTGAAGAAGATGACTTATTGGCATCACAGGCGTCTGAGCGCTTGGCTATTGCAAATGAGCGCTCAGGCTTAATGCGTCAAATTTACGAACTGGAAGGCAATTCGGCTGCTGCTCTAAAGATCACTCGTGAAGCTGAGCTGGCGGCTTTGGATGAATCAAACAGAGCGCTGCAACTGCGTATCTGGATGCTACAGGATGAGGCTGATCTTGAGGTGCTACTAACGTCTCAGGCGGCCTCCGCATTTAGCAAGCTCTCTCAGACCATCGATGACGAGCTTGATGTATTGAACAGTGCTTGGTCAGATCGTCAGCAGGCACTGAATGATGAGATACAAGCTGTATCTCAATCAACCTCGGCCATTCAGACGTTTATTGATGCGTTAAGCAATACGCTCAGTCAGTTGCAGGCCACCACGCAGCAAGACTTTATCGACGCTCAACAGCAGGCGTTTGATTGGCTGAATCAGAGCCAGGTGACATGGACTGATCCAGGTAATTATCAGGACGTTTTGGGCCATTTGGGCAATATCAATGCTGATTGGTATGCCAGTGCTGTGGATTATGAGCGCGATAAAAAGATCACCGCCAACGCCCTGGCAGATGCTAAAGCGCTCGCCAGTTCTCAGCTGAGTGTTGAGGATCAAACCCTGCAAACCTTGCAGAACACGTTAACGCTGGAAGAACGTGCCTATGATCAGTCGGTGTCCGCGCTTGAGGTAGCACGGGAATTTTGGCAGCAGGAGATCGATGCCATCAATGGTGTTGATGATGCCGTGCTCTCTGTCGAAGATGCTATCCAGAAGTTAAAAGACGCCCTTCGTGAGGCATGGCAGAACATTGGCGTGACCAACGATGATATCCGTGCCTGGTTAGAAATAAACGCCGGTGCCCAGCTAACCGTTGACGATATCGTCAGTGCGATGCAGCAAGCCGGTGTCACCGGTTCTCAGGTGGCCGATGCTCTGGATCTGACACCAACGGATAACTTCAACACCACCGAGCAGTCGATCCGGCAGTGGTTGAATGCTAACCCCAACGCATCAGATGATGAAGTGGCATCTGCAATGCGAATCTGGGGTGTCAGTATCGAGCGTTTGGCAGAGTTGTTGAATATGACCGTCATCGAGGTACAGCAGCGTTATATGGCTACTGTGCCGGAACAGGTATTGGATAAAGCGCATCTGCCGACTGATGCGGGTCTATCCGATACCAATGTTGAGACCTGGTTGAATCAGAACGGCGGTGCCACTCTGGCGCAGGTAGCCGATGCCATGCGGGAGTTTGGCGTCACTCTGGAGCAGATGGCTCGTGTTTCAGGCTGGAGCCTGGAAGCGGTTGAAGCGGCTTATCTGGGGCTGGCCGATGGCCAAGGTCGCACGCCGGATCAACTCTATGTGGATGGCCGCCAGGAAGCAATAGCGCAGCCTGCAACACAACCAGCACCGACACAAGACGGTGATGTCTCAGATGCCGAGGTGCAGGCTTGGCTAGCCCAGAACAGCGGTGCAACTCTGACGCAAATTGCAGATGCGATGGACTCCTTTGGGATAACGGTGCAGCAGATGGCTCGAGTTACTGGTTGGTCGGTGTCAGATGTGCAATCGGCTTATCAGATCCATGGCAGCCATGCCAATGGCTTGGATGAAGTTCCCTTCGATAACTACTTGGCCTTTTTACATAAAGGTGAAATGGTGGTGCCTGCCCAGCAGTCAGACTACCTGCGAACCGCAGAAACCTCCAAGCAGTTTAAAGCCCTGGCAGCAGAGGTTGCTGGGCTTCGGTCAGATAACAAAGCCCTGCTGGCTCGGATCAGTAAACACACCAAAGACAGTGCCAGTACGGCTAAAGCTCTGTCCCGAGGTCAGCCGGTTTATATTATGGAGAGCCTGTAATGGATGTGATCCGCCCTGCTGGTCTGTTGTCGTATCAGTCCAATATCCCACTGGAATATCCTGAATGGGATGACGATCAACCTGTCTCGGCAGGTGCATTTGTGACACATGAGGATGCCGTGTGGGAGGTCTTAACCGCTCATACCACCGATACCCCGCCCAGCCAAACCGATACCCGATGGCAGCGCATTGGGCCGACCAATCGCTTCGCAATGCTCGATGAAGAGGTGAATACTAAAACCATCGCCCCCAGTGGTGTGATTGAGCTGTCGATTACGGCAGGTCGTATCGATGCAGTTGCTTTATTAGGTTTGCGTGCCACCTCTATCGAAGTGCGTTTAGTCGTTGATGAAGTTGAGGAGTTTTCAGCGTCAGCCAACTTGGTTAACCGTCAGTCGAGCGGTACTTGGCTGGGCTTTTTTACAGAACCTCTCTATCAGCAAGACTTTTACATTGTGCAGGGCATGGTGGATACCGCCGTGATCGATCTACCGAAGTATCTGAATGCGGTACTGCATATCACCATCATCAATACCGGCGGCCCAGCAGAGTGTGGGGTGTGTCGCCCTGGGCTGCTGTTGAATATCGGTGATACCGAAAACGATGCGGAAACCGGTATTGAGGATTACTCCCTCCGTGAAATCGACCAATGGGGACGTCTCAGCCAACAGGCGCGCAACTACGCCAAGGAGATCTCCACGGAGGTCTATATCGATACGGATCGGCTCGACTTTATCTATGCCTGGCTGGTTAAGCTGAAGGACACCCCGCTGGTTTGGTTAGGTATCCAGCACCACAGCGCTTATATCGTGTACGGTTACGGCAAATGGCGTATCTCACGCTCAGGAACCGTGCTATCAAAAATGTCCATTGAAGTAGAAGGTCTCGTGTAATGAGTGACGTATTACCCACTATTCCTACGCTGCAAAATATCACACAGCCACCATCATTGGGTCGCCCGACGACATTTGATCAGGAGGCAGAAGCGTACCTGTATTCTCAATACGGGCTGATGCAGGATCTGAATACAGTAATTGGGGTTCTGAACCCCGTCGCACAGGCCGTTCTTCAATATCGTCTATCTGCTGAGCAAGCCGTAAGTCAAACTGCAAGCGATCTACATGCGATACAGCAGATTGCGATGCAAACCAGTCAGGATGCCAATGCTGCTGAACAAGCGGCAATGACGGCCAGTCAACACCTGATCGCCGCGGCAGAAGAGCGCCAAGCAGCGGAACAAGCCGCACAGGTAGCCACCGATAAAGCTCAGGAAGCGGCACAATCGGCCATTGAAGCAGGGCCAACTCATCTGAGTCAAACCCGCACAGCAGATACCCTGACGATCCATAGCAGCACAGGTGATGATGTTGCAGTGCCAGCGGCAACGACGACGCAGGCAGGATTGATGAGCGCTGCTGATAAACAGGCTTTGAATGGTAAGCAGCAACAGCTCGTCAGCGGCTCCAACATTAAAACAGTTAACGGCCAGAGCATTTTGGGTAGTGGAAACATTGCAATAGCGACTACTGCTGCGGAGGTGCTGTCACAGTATGCTACAGCAGCTTTTGGTGCAGTTGGTACTTATGTTTTTGCTCAGTGCTCAGTTACCGTGAATCGGGGTGCGCTTTACTCAGGTAGTCAGCTGCTCGCAGCAGGTTTTTCTGCGCAGTATGCTGATATTAATAGTGGCACAAGCGCCTATCCATCGACTCAATATATTTATTTTACCCGTGGAGGGGTTGGACCTAGCAATCCTTCTTTGGCTGGTACTTGGCGGGCAATGGGTGAAACAGTTTCTAACGTGTACGGACACGTTACATTATTTTTGAGGGTCGCATAATGCAGATTACAGGCATCAAAAATGCTGAGTTTGCGAATGCCGCGCAAACAGCAATCAACTGTGAGATTCAGATCAGCAGCGGTGGTTGGCTGCCGTTCACTGCGTCATACAATGATTCTGAGCAGCATGGTCGTGATGTTTTTACCGCGATTATAGAGTCAGGCAGTGTTGCAGATTATGTCGAGCCTGAGTTTCAGCCGGAGCCTATCCCGCAAAAACTCTCCCGTGCGCAAGCTCGCGGTGCTTTGATTTTGGCTGGTTTGATTGATCATGTACAACCCGCACTGGATGCAATCGAAGACCCGCTGCAACGGGCACTGGCTCAAAACGACTGGGATAACCGTATGGAGTTTGAGCGCACCCATCCGCAGTTACTGGCGATTGCCGATGCGCTGGGTCTAACCGATGACCAGCTTGATCAACTTTTTATCAAAGGAGCGAAACTGTGATAGATAACCGCCCCTACTTGGTCCGTGTTGGCGATTTAGCCAGTCAGGCGCTCAATACAATCCTACTTGGCGGAACCCCAGATGAATCCACCTCAGGCCGATCTTACCGTCAGGGGGTTCTGAGTGGTCACAAGGGTTGGTCGCAGATGCGTAAGTTTGTGGATTGTCTGTTCAGTCCTTGGGAAGAAGACCACTGCAAAAAAGCATATCAAGCGGATTTGGAGCGGGCTAAACTACGCATTCAAATCAATGGAGAGACTCAAAAAAATGGATAATCTGCGTAATGTTGATCATTGCTTGTCCAGTATCGTTTTAATGCTGATCAGCTTTCTAGCAGGGCTCACGCTTGCAGGCCATTTGTCATGGGCTGTGATTGCAGCACTGGGAACTGTTGGGGCTGTAGGTGTTGCTTTGTTTCTACCATGGAGAGATAAGCAGCATAGAATAAAGTCGATTGGAATACTGGTTCGGAATGAGTTGGCCAATAATGAAGAGATTAGAAATCGCGGGGTTGTCTGTTTTACACCTGAACACAAAGTTCTTGTTGAAGGAAGATCTGTAAGAAACAACCCTGGTTTTGAGGATTGGCGTTTGGCCGCGATGTTCCTAAAAGAAATGCGCTTTGATCACTGGAACCACCATTGGGCGGAATACTCCTTAATGAGTCCAGAGCGCTATCTGAAAGAACGAGAGACTGTAAATCGGTTGTTAAAATTAAAAGAGCTGGCACTGAAAGCTGAGTCTGATATTGCATCCAGAGCAATGCTAATCGAAACCCTCTACCCTGGTGAGCACGACGCGAACATAAACAAATAAACCGAAATCACAATAAAATTCCATCTCAACCGTTCAGCTGATCGACTCTGGTATTTTCTCAGTTAAATCGTTTCTGAGGAGGTCGAGCATGAAGATCATCATTTTTCTGGCAACTGCTGTTGTCCTGTCCCTATTACTCTCTACGGCACTCGTTGTACTGGCTCTGCCCTATAGCGTGCAAATTATTGGTGTACATGGAGGATGGGGATAGTCCAAGTTGTAGCCGGAATGCCAGCAAAATAACTGAAACGTTGTTTTGTATATCGGAAGGCATCTGAAGATCATTTATCGCGCCGATGATTCGTAAAAATCACGCGGCGCTACAACAGCAAAACAAGAGGCAATAGACTGTAAAGTATCGTGTATGGATAAAAAGTGATCAACTATGGCAGAGGCAAGATGAGTACCTTGACACTCTTCTATAATCGAGATCGCTTTTTCATGGGGCATGGGGTCTTTATAAACACGCCGACAGACATGTCAAAATGAGTTTTTTGTGATTGATCTTGCAAAGCCCTGAACTTCTCTTTAGTCCAAATGGTCTTATCCAACGTATAACAAAGCAAAATAGGACTATGATTAAACTGAAGGAGTCTAATAATGAAGATTAAAGAACTTAAAAATCTGATCCATAGTGATACTGAGGTTGAGGTGGAAATTGTTACTCATGCCACCCATAGCCAGTACGGCATTCGAATCAAAACTCAAGGTGACGAGCATAAGCTGACTAATTGGCGTAATCGTCCATTGATTTTCAGAAGCTTAGACCAAGCCCGTCAGGCTTTGGCTCAAGCAGGTGTTACGCAGGCGGTTTTAATTCAACATGTCGCTCATGATGAGGTGATTGGACGTGTTACCACTTACGACACACCCTACCTTGCACGCATCCCTATGTCTGTTTGACATCCTCCCCTCCTGAGCAGTGCCAAAGCACTGGCAAAGGCGGGGACAACAAGGCATTTGCCTAGCTGATCAAGAAAACACGTCTTCAAGTTTTACCAATGGCACCCGTGGAGCCACACCATTCAGCGCAATTTGATGAATCATATTGTCTACGCTGGTACAGCAATCTGACAAAATACTGACCTGATAAGGTGCCGCAGCAGGTGAAATTGCGGTATGGGTCACGCAGTTTTGCGTCATCATGCCGCAAATTAATAGCTTAGAAACCGCTAATTTGGTTAACACTTCTGTTAACTCTGTGTCTAAAAAGCTATCGGCATAAGATTTAATTACAACGGGGGCATTGGGAGCTTCTGCCAATAGATTGGCGTGAAGCTTAACACCTTCAGTTTCAGCATTAAAAAATGGTGCTAAACCCACCGCTGGCCGCGCAATGTGTTGAATCAATACTACGGGCATCCCTTTCGCCTGAGCCTGTTGAACGGCCACCTCGATATTGTTGAGTACCGTCTCAGTATTCCATAACGGATAGCGCCCATCTGGGAAGTAGTCATTTTGAATATCAATAATGACCAGTGCCGTGTTTTCAGCTTGTGACATGATGAACTCCTTCTGTAATTTGAAATGTCGTTAAACAACCTTAAGTCATCATTGTGACTTGAGCATCAATACTAGGGTGAGTGGCCTAATAGACAGATAGCGCTTATATTGGGTCAATATCGACCTCTGTTTCGGAGTACTTATTTTGTCTCTACCCGATACTGATCTTATTCAAATTGCAGTGGTGGCTTTTAATCAGATCAGCCCTTTTCATCTATCTGTACCCTCGGTGGTGTTTGGTGAGGCTTTACAGGGAGAGCCTGTTTTTGCACTGAAAGTTTGCTCTGCCGACAACGACTTATGTTTAACCACCAGTGCAGGTTACAGTCTTGTTTTACAATATGATTTACAGCCATTAAAACAGGCGCAGATCATTATTGTGCCCAGCTGGCGTAATCCAAATGAACGCCCACCCGAAGCATTGCTAGCGGCCTTAAACAAAGCGTATCAACGGGGTGCCACCATTGTAGGTTTATGCTTAGGGGCTTATGTATTGGCTGAAGCAGGATTATTGACGGGAAGGAAAGCTACAACACACTGGGCTTATGCCGATGATTTTTCTGTGCGTTATCCTGAGGTACAACTGAATGCCGATATTTTATATGTTGAATACCAAGGTATTATGACCTCTGCTGGCACCGCCGCAGGTATTGATTGCTGCTTGCAGATGCTACGCCAACAACTGGGTGCCGACCGAGCCAACCGTGTAGCACGTCGCTTGGTTGTTCCCCCACATCGCCAAGGTGGTCAAAGACAATATATTGATCGCCCACTACCTACTAACGCACAAGACAATCGCCTAAATGCATTGTTAGCTTGGGTACGGTCGGATCTCAGTGCCGAATATAGTATTGATTATTTAGCAAACAAAGCCTTGATGAGCCGTCGCACCTTCACACGGCACTTTCGTGCGGCTACGGGCACCACTTTTGGTAATTGGTTACTGCATCAGCGTTTGGGGTTATGCCAGCAGCTACTAGAGCGCACCGACCAACCCATTGAAAGTATTGCCAGCCATGCAGGATTTGGCTCAGTTGTGTCGATGCGTCAGCACTTTCGTCAGGTGTTTGGCGTATCGCCCACCGTATGGCGACAAACATTTAGAGTTTGAGCGTTTTGCATGATAGGTGCTTATTCAAGCACAGGTTAATCAGTACTCAGCAAGTGCCACTTCTATTTGTCTCTTAATTAGAACAAAAAAGGATGCCTTTTATGTTGTTGAAAAAATCATTATTAGTGGCTGTTGGTGCACTTCTGTCATTTAACCTTTATGCGGCTCAGGCCACTGATGCTGTCGCCCCTGAAATCGCCAGCGGCTTCACAGCAAAACAAAGTTTAACAGCTCATCGTTATATGGTTGCGGCGGCCAATCCTTTGGCAGTAAAGGTTGGCTATGAGGTATTGGCTTCAGGGGGCAGTGCCATTGATGCGATGGTAGCGGTACAGGCGATGCTGGGGTTAGTCGAACCTCAATCCTCTGGCCTTGGGGGTGGCGCATTTCTCGTTTACTTTGATGCCAAGTCTAACAAGATCACAACATTTGATGGTCGAGAAACCGCACCAATGGCGGTAACCCCAGCGTTATTTCAAGATGAGAAAGGAGCGCCTTTAAAGTTTTATGAAGCAGTCGTCGGTGGGCGCTCTGTCGGAACGCCGGGTACTTTAAAACTGATGTCTGACCTGCACCGTCGTTACGGCACTCAGGCATGGTCTGCGCTGCTTAAGCCCGCTCAAACAATGGCAGAGAACGGCTTTATGGTTTCAGCACGGCTTGCAGGAGCCATTGCAAATGACCAACAGCGCCTGAGCCAATAATCCCGACACCCGTGCTTATTTCTTCACCGCAGAAGGTGAGCCTTTACCAGAGGGCTATCAACTCGAAAATCCTGAGCATGCCAATACACTTGCCCAGATTGCTTCAAAAGGGGTTGATGTTTTCTATGAAGGCGCTATAGGTGAAGCGATTGTGAAAAAAGTTCAAAGCATTGCCGACAATCCCGGACGATTAACACAGCAAGACCTGTCAAATTACCGCATTAAAGAGCGACCTGCCGTTTGTGCGCCTTATCGTCAATATGAAGTTTGTGGCATGGGGCCTCCAAGCTCTGGAGCGCTAACCGTAGGCCAGATTTTAGGTATTGTCAGCCACTTTGACCTCAAGTCGATGGGAGCAAATAGCCCTCAAGCGTGGCAAATTATTGGTGATGCCTCACGATTAGCCTTTGCAGACCGAGGGCGCTACATGGCGGATACCGACTTTGTGCCGATGCCTGAAGGTTTGTTAGATGCAGAGTATTTGGCGCAACGGACTAAACTGATCAACGTTGGCAAAGCGTTAGAGTCCTCGCCAGCGGGAGAACCGCGTTGGCCTAAGGCCGAACAGGTCACCCAAGCCGATGATCAGTCAATAGAACTGCCTTCCACAACGCACATGGTGATTGCCGATCAAGCGGGTAATATCGTCTCGATGACCAGCACCATTGAAAATGGTTTTGGCTCACGGGTAATGAGTAACGGTTTTCTGCTGAATAACGAATTAACCGATTTTTCTTTTGCCAGCGACCAAGATGGCCACCCGATTGCCAATCGCGTTGAACCGGGCAAACGCCCCCGCTCTTCTATGGCCCCCACAATTGTGATGAAAGAGGGTAAACCTTATTTGGCGATTGGCTCGCCCGGTGGTTCAAGCATCATCGGTTATGTGGCTTCTACTCTAATTGCCCATTTAGATTGGGACATGCCCATTCAAACCGCAATCAATATGCCGCACTTGATCAATCGCTTCAGTACTTATGAGCTTGAACAAGGCACTCATGCTGAACAATTGAAAGCCCCACTTGAGGCAATGGGCTTTAAAGTGGCAATTAAGCCGCTAAATTCTGGGCTTCATGCCATTCAGTTCAAAAATAACATTCTTATTGGCGGTGTTGATCCGCGTCGAGAAGGTACGGCAATGGGGGATTAAGTCGAGTTTTACAAACTGTTACGAAGCAGTACAACTCTGCACATATGACAAGCAACTGATTTACATCCCAAGCTTATGCTACGGATTGTAGGTATTGATCTTAAGTTGTCACAAGCTAACAAAAGATCAGGCACATTCATAAGCTTGGGAAAACAATAATGAAAGCAGACTTTGCAATGTTGATTAATGGCCGACAAGTTATCGGTACCGAGCAGGGTTTTGACGTTCTAAACCCTGCCACAGAATCTGTGATTGTTAACTGTAACGCCGCATCAGCGGAACAACTAAACGATGCCGTTGCAGCCGCACAAACTGCATTTAAAAGGTGGCAATACAGTAGTGATGCTGAGCGAAAACAAGCACTACACCGCATTGCTGACAGTATTGAGGCTCACGCCGAAACACTGGCCACGCTAGTGGTACAAGAACAAGGTAAACCGATGTTCCTAGCGCAAGCAGAGGTAGGTGGTGCAGTCGCTTGGACTCGTTATGCCGCAGAGTTAGATATTCCTGTTGAAGTAGTTGAAGACAGTGAGCACAAGCGTATTGAGGTACATCACAAGCCACTAGGTGTGGTGGGTTCGATTACACCTTGGAACTGGCCGTTGATGATTGCGATTTGGCACATCATGCCTGCCCTACGAGCAGGTAATACCATTGTCTGTAAGCCTTCATCTTTAACGCCATTAAGCACTTTAAAACTCTTTGAACTGATGAACGAACAGCTACCAGCTGGTGTTGTAAATATCGTTCTGGGTAGTTCGGTCATTGGTGATTTAATGACAGAACATACGGGTATCAGTAAAGTGATCTTCACAGGCTCTACACCTGTGGGACAAAAAATTATGCGTAACGCCTCATCTAACTTAAAACGCCTAACATTAGAGCTAGGCGGTAATGATGCAGGTATTGTGTTGCCTGATGCGAATATAGAGAAAATTGCCGAAGCGATTTTCCAAACTGCATTTTTAAACATGGGACAGACCTGTGCCGCATTGAAACGCTTATATGTGCATGACAGCCTATATGATGGTCTTTGTAAAAAACTAGTCGAAATTGCACAGGCACAAACACTAGGTGATGGCCTAGAGGCAGGTACTACCTTTGGCCCTGTGCAGAATAAAAAACAACTGCAATATGTTGAAGCTTTAGTGAACGATGCCCGTGAACAGGGTGCAAAAGTACTCTGTGGCGGTAAAGCGGTAGAAGGCAATGGTTATTTCTATCCGCCCACCATTGTGTCTGAAATCAGCGATGGTGTGCGTTTGGTGGATGAAGAACAGTTTGGCCCTGTTCTACCCGTGATTCGTTATAGTGATATTGAAGATGTGATCGACCGTGCCAATGCCAGCGCTGAAGGCTTAGGTGGATCCGTTTGGTCTAGTAATCTAGAGCAGGCTCAGCAAATTGCACAGCGTTTAGAGTGCGGCACAGCTTGGGTAAATGGCCATGCAGAAGTACTACCACACGCCCCTTTTGGTGGCTGCAAAATGTCGGGCTTTGGGGTTGAGTTTGGTTTGGCTGGTTTATTGGAATACACCCAGTCGCAAACCATTAACATCAATAAATAAGTAATAGAGGCGTGCCATGTCGCTATGTTAAACCCTAAGCAGCAAGGATATTGGCTTAGATTGTTGTGTCGCTCTGATTGCCACCTATTATGATAGGTGGCTTTTTTTCGTAACCATAAAAAGATAATGACTTAGGGCGAATCCCGAAAAAGAGCACTTACAAGCTATCTAGCGTTATATTAATATGCGGTTTGCAATTCAAGCTTTTTATCCCCAATAAAACATACCAAGCATCAACCCAACGACCAATTTCGCTTCTTAGCAAGGAAGACCCCGTGAACACTCCTCGTTCGAACATGCCTGAGCCTTTCGGAACACTTTTAGGTTATGCATCAGGCGTTGCCGCCTATTCGTCTGACTATGATAGTGCCAATGATCATGAATACCCTAAACGTAGTGCATTTCGCAGCTATGTTGATGGCATTTACATGGGCTATAAGTGGCAATGCGTTGAGTTCGCCCGTCGTTGGCTATACCTAAATAAAGGCTATATCTTTGACGATGTTGCGATGGCATATGATATTTTTGATCTACGTTCTGTAAGAGATATTGCCAGCAATACGAGGCTACCACTGCAAGCATTCCGAAATGGCTCTCAACAGCACCCTGAACCAGGGGCATTGCTAATATGGGATGAGGGCGGTGAGTTTGAGGGCACTGGACACGTTGCCATTGTAATGGAAGTCCTTCCTGATCGTTTGCGTATTGCAGAGCAAAATGTCGGTCACCAACTTTGGCCTGAAGGGCAATCTTATTGTCGTGAGCTTCCGGCTAAAATCGGCATAGATGGCGACTACTGGTTAGAGTGCTCTTATAATGATGCATCAATACTAGGTTGGATGCTGCAAAATGAGGCTAACCCTCACGGAGAAGATACTCCAAAATTTGACCGAACACTATTTGAGCTTAAAAGCCGTGAAGTGAAAAACATAGGGCAAAGCACCAAACCTTGGCTAAACATCGCCAATAGTGATGAAGCAGCTTATGTCAAAATGATGCATGGCCACAAACTTACTAGTGTCGACTCCGATCAATACCGCTACTACTGTCTATCAATCACCGCTCAAGAACAGCTTGAGCATGCCACTAATGAGCTTCATGGTTTGTTTATGCATGCCACCGACTACGTCTTAGATCACCCTGAACTTTTAGTACAGTTCAATTTACCTGAAGCTATCTTGCCTAAAATTCGTCAATCTTGGGATAACCGCCTTAACCAATTGATTACCAGCCGCTTTGATTTTGCGATGACAGCATCAGGCTTAAAAGTGTATGAATATAATTGCGACTCTGCGTCTTGCTATATGGAGAGTGGCAAAGTGCAGGGTAAATGGGCTAAGCACTTTGGCGTAAAAGAGGGTATAGATGCAGGAGGTTCTTTATTCAACGAGCTGGTAAAAGCATGGCGTAAAAGCAAGGTAAAAGGGCTTCTACACATCCTACATGATGATGATCCGGAAGAGCTATATCATGCCCTATTTATGCAACAAAGCCTAAAAGCTGCAGGTATTGAATCACGGATCATCTCCGATTTTAACCAACTAATATGGCAAAGTGACAATAGTATCGTAGACACTGAAGGTGATCCTGTTCGCTGGGTTTGGAAAACATGGTCTTGGGAAAGTGCGCTTGACCAAATTAGAGCAGAGTGCGATGCACAAAATGCTGATGACTTTCAGCCTCAAGGTAATGTAGGAGAACAGCCAAGATTGGCAGACGTATTGCTGCACCCAGATATTATGGTGTTTGAGCCTTTATGGACGCTTATTCCAAGCAACAAAGCTATTTTAGCAGTATTATGGAGCCTATTTCCCAATCATCCATTCCTGCTAAACACTGACTTTTGTTTGACTGAGGCGCTTCAAACTAGCGGCTATGTGACTAAACCTATAGTTGGTCGGTGTGGTGCAAATATTCAGCTAGTCTCTGCAGAAGATAACGTATTAGCAGAAACCGAGGGGCAGTTCTCAACTCAAAACGGCGTTTACCAACAACTTTTTCCACTGCCTAAAATAGATCAATATTATGTGCAAGTTTCAACTTTTACCGCAGCTGGAAGCTATGCGGGAAGCGGTGTTAGAGTAGATTCAAGCATGATTATTGGTAAAAATAGTGATTGCATGGCACTGCGTTTTATCAGCGACGAGCAATTTTCTTAACCTGAGGCAACATCAAGAGATAGTGCTCTTAAAATAATTGAGCCGAGAAACTCTCGGCTCAATAGCTTCAATCTCAACACCTTTAGCGCTCACGGAAACCATTTGCAAGCCCTTTGGTAATAGGGTCGCTCAGATAAGCCAGCAGCGTCTTATAGCCAGTCAATATTTCAGCTGTTACGGTCATACCTGGAAGTAAAGGGTAACGCTGTGTATCGGTACCAAGATAGTTTTCATTTAGCTTAACCCACCCCTTAAAGTAGGGCTGACCAGTGTTATCCAGTGAGCTAAATGCTGAGATCCGATCTAACTTTCCTGAAGCATATCCAAAACGTGAAAAGTCATAGCTACTCACCTTTACATTAACTTCTTGACCAATCTGTACAAAGCCTATGTCGTCAGGAGATATTCGGACCTCAGCATCTAATTCAGCATTAGCGGGTACAATTTGCAGTAATACAGAGCCTGGCTGAATCACCTGCCCTTTATTAAGAACCTCTAAATTAAATACCAACCCATCCGCTGGAGCACGAACCAATAAATCTTTTGCGCTATTTTCTACCCGTAGAAGCTCCTCTTCGGTTTCTGCTATTTCACCTTTCAAACGATCTAGCTGGTTTAATGGGTCTTGCAGCAACTGATTTCGAGTTTCAAAAAACTTATTTTTAGCCTCAGATAATTCATTTTCTGTATATCGAATCTCTTTTACAACTCGCTCAACCTCACTTGTTGCAGTCACAGCTGCACGCTCAGTTTCAATTAATGTTATACGTGTGATTAGGCGTTTCTCGGCCATTTTTTGCCGCATTGCCAACATATCAGACGTCAATTCTTGATGTTTCATTGCTGAAGTTAAAGACTCTTTAAGTTGAGCTAGGCGAGATTCTCTCTGCTTTATCTGCTCATTCAAAACAGCCAGTGTTGAGTCTCGAACCTTAATTTGGTTCGCAAGCTGTTGGCGCTGAACATCCACCATTACTGGCTCAGTTTCTTCAAATATGCCGAAGTCAGGTTCTCTGTTTAAAATAAATGCAGACTGGCGTTCCGCTCTCAGCTTTAGAGACGCTAATCTTGAGGCCATTTGCCTCATATCAGATAAGATCCTACCATCATCAAGCTTTACTAATAGGTCTCCAGCTTTAACATATTGACGTTCCTGCACTAAAACATCAGATACAGTTCCACCACTCAGATGCTGTACTACCTTAATCTGACCAGCAGGAACAATTTCACCAGGTGCAGAAGTCACCTCAGACAACTCTGTAATCGCAGACCAAGAGATAAACAGAACCAACATTAGCAAAACCAAATAGGCAATTGGCTTAGTGTAAGCTGGTATTAGTTCATCCTCTATACGTACAGTTTCTGACAGTAATCTACGCTGCCGTACACCCATAGTTACGTCTGGACCTGACTCTTTTAATAGTTCGTCCTTATTTGCATTACTCATCAGCTCAGACCTGCCATAATTTTCTCTTCAACTTCTTTATAAGAGCCTCTTGCTGTAATAGTACCAGCTTCTAGATACAGAATATGATCTGTTAATTTTAAGTGGCTAGGTCTAGGTGTAACAATAATCAAGGTAGAGCGCCCTCTTAACCAGTTAATACAACGCACCAATGCTTGTTCACCCTCTTCATCCATGCCATTTCCTGGCTCATCTAACAAGACTATTGAAGCAGGCTTTAACATCGTTCGAGCCAGAGACAACCTTTGTCTAAAGCCATTAGAAAGTTGATCTGCAAAGCTATTTGAGATTCGCGTTTCAAAGCCGCGATCAAGCTGCTCAATATCTTTAAATAAACCTGACATTTTTGCAGCCCATTCAAGCTCTTCCATTGTTGCCGCAGGGTGAACCAAACGTAAATTTTGAGACACCGTGCCATAAAAAACATCACACCGTTGAGGCATAAAGCTAACTATTGATCGTAGGTATTCTGCTGAAATTTGCCGAGTATCTATAGTATCAATTTTAATCGCACCAGCTTGAGGAAAATAAATACGGCTAATCATTGCAAGCAAAGTAGACTTTCCAGCACCATCAGGCCCTGTAATACCCAAAACTTTCTTCGACAGTGCATTAAATGATATACCTAATAAAACGGGGTCTGAGCTTGCGGTATACCTGAATGACACACGAGAAAAAGATATTGCGCCATTAGAAATAAATCGATTGGTTTTGCTATTACCAGATTCTGACTCACCTCCTAGCTTCATCAGTTGATTCACCTGATTAATATTAGTCGATATTCTGGACCAGCTCATCATTGCCAAAAATAGATTCTGTAATGGTGCAACTAGGCGCCAAGTTAAAATCATCGTTGCCATAATAGTACCAGAGGTTATTTGCCCTTTAATAACCATAAGTGTTGATATAGCCAATACAATAATAGCGGTCAGACTACCAATCACATTCGCAGTTGTACTAATTTTCATCTGTCCTTGTTGCTCATTGAAATTGGCATAAGCAGCTTGCCCGCTCAGCACCCTTAGGCGAGACAACCAAACACCACTTGCACCAACTAATCTAATAGACTTCATACTGCTCAATGTTTCATCAACAAGCTCTACTTTTTTACCAATTTTTGATGACGACTCATCAGAAACCCTATCTGAGAAAGGCCTAGTGATAAATAAAAGTAATAAAAAGCAAATAATTGATATTGATACAATCAATCCTGCCCATGGATTAATAATGAATACAACTACAAGTAATATCACACTTGCTGGTAAATCGAACACTATTAATACAAGAGGACCTAAAAATAAATCCCTCAACTTTTCAAGGCTTTTTATCCGGCTTATTTGCCGACTCACTGATGCACTATTCAGAGAGGAAGTATTTAGCCTTATTATTTTTTCAAAAATAGTTGAACCTAAAACATATTCTATCCGACCACCAACATAAGCCAACAACTTTCCTCTCAAAACATTCAAAAACCAGCCTAAAGAAATCGCAAGAAATACCCCGACAAGCATAAACCCTCCCATCTTTATATCTCCTGTTGGCAACACAGTATCAAAAACTGAACGAACAAACAAAGAGGGAGCGATAGCCATTATCGTACTAAGCAGGGTAATAAAGAATATTAAAAAAACATGACTCTTAAATTTCCAAAACAATTCATTTACCCATGGCTTTTTACCAGAAAGAACCTCAGGCTCAATTCCTTTGAAAACATATATATCACCAGTTCTTTTAGACAAATCACCCCAGCACTCATCCAGACCTGTTTGACTATTAAATACAACATACTGGTCATTTGTGTTCTTTGATTTAATAACGACGGCAGGCTTACCTTTCTCTAAAAATAGGCAAGGCAGTAACCGATCATCAAAATGACGAAAACTAGAACCAAAATAGCTTGACTTATAGCCTAAATTTGCAACCGTACTAAAGAAATATGACACATCCACATGATCAGCTAAATGCGGCAGTGCTTCTGCAAACGCACGTGTATTGGCCTGCCATCCAAGCTGATTTAAAAGAGGAATAAGGCAAGCAGACAAATCTGTATAGTTAAAAACACGGGTACCAATAACATCATTCATATTGGTATTCTCTACTGGTTTATCTATCTCCTCAGATACAATATTACTTGAGCCAAAGAAACTAGAGCGTACATCCTCCTTAAGCCCATAATCATCTATTTTATAGACCGCATCTGCCAGTTTAAGGAGTGATGGTCTGCTAGTAACTAAAATAATTGTTGCTGTACCTTTACGCTTCTCTAGCAGTAGTCGTAATTTTTTATCACCCTCAAAATCTAAGGAGCTATTTGCTTCATCAACTAAAATAACATCTGGATCACTCACCAGAGCACGCACAATCGCTATTAGCTGCCTAACTCCCATTGGCACGCTTTCATTTGAGCCTTCTCCGAGAGGTGTTTGATACCCCTGCGTCATACCTGCAACTAAAATATCTAAGCCTAGCTCTTCGGAAAGTTCCAAAGCTCTAGCCTCAAGAGCTGGGTTAAACAAAGTTAGATTTTCAAGGATAGAGCCTGCGAAAACTGCCCCTACTTGTGGGAGCAGAGCTATCCTCTTTCGTACAGACTCTGAACTATAATCAGATATAGGAACCCCATCAATTAGAACAGTACCTGTGTCAGGGTATTCAAAGCCATTAAGTAATGACAATAGGCTGCTTTTCCCACTACCACTATCGCCTCGAATTGCAATACAGCTATTTACAGGGATTAAAAAGTTTAATTCTTTGAACAGTGGCTTATTGCCGCGAGAACCATAATCCAAAGTAACATTTGCCATTTCTATGGATTTTGTAACTTCATTTAACGCTGGTAGTGTAGTGTCTGGTGATCCTGGTTGCTTAAAAACCTCTGTCAGCCTTTTATCTCCAGCAATAAATGTTTGATAGCGCATCCATGTGCTTAATCCTTTTCTTAATGGTTGCAATGAGCGCACAGAAAGCATCATACATGCTGCTAGAGCTCCAGATGTTATATCACCTTTGACAACTAGAATTGAGCCGAAAAAAATCACGAGAACAATCATAAGCTGGGACATTACTGAGCCAAGGTTGCTCGATAACGTATTACCAAAAAACAAACGCTCTCCTTGCGTTGCGCTCGTCTCTTTTAGTCGTTCGTAACGCCGTAACATAATGTTTTCTACAGACATAGTTTTTACAGAAAGAATACCTGCTAAAACCTCCGTTAAGAAACTAATTCTCCGCTCATCGTTTAAGTCTCGCTGCTCAATTTGTGAGTACATCCATCGACCAAATAAAATTGTTGCTAAAGAAAATAAAAAGATGATAAATAGCGGAATAAAAACTAAATTACCAGCAATTAAGTAAATCGCAAATATAAAAACAAATACAAATGGAAGATCAACTAGAACTAGTAATGCACTCCCCGAATAAACATCTGCAACCTTACCAACTGTTTGTATTTTTTCTGCATAAGCTCCTGCCTCTTCCTTCGCGTACAACCTAAACGGCATATAAAAGTATTTTTCTAATACTTTCATTCCAGATTTATGCCTAAATCTAGCACCTAGCCAATTAGTTACTGTTCCATTAATCATCTTCAGGAATTCTTCTAAAATCAAAATCAGAATAATGCCAAACACTACAAAAAATAATGTGTCTTGGGATTGATTTTTCAGAATTCTATCAAATATTTGTAATATCCCGAGAGGAAGGGCTAGTGCAAACAAATTAGATAATAAAGATGACAATAATATAATAGGAAGTAGCTTCCTCAAATCTGGTGATGATAGCACCTTCTTAAAAGAGGCAAGCGTATCTGAAGTCTTTAAAAAATTAAACATAGAAATCTCTACTAATCCCCTGACTCTACCAAAAAAAATGATTCAATAACTTTTTCAACAAGAGGATTTTTATACCTAATATAACCATTATCATCAACTAAAACCCCTGCATTAATTGCAGCGTCAAGGGATTCATAAAAATCCTCATCAATAGCAAGTATCTCTGAGCAAGCTTTCCCTGATGACTTAGATAGTAGATACAGTAGCTTCCAGTCAAGATTAAACATATCTAGCCTTGAAGCAACAACAGTCATTAGCGCTATAGAAATTTTATCTTCATTCTTCGATAGCTCTTTAATAAAAAGCGGTATATTTCTAGATAAGTTAAAAACCTTACTTTTAGCATCATAGGTAACGCCTAATTTAGATATTAGATCAAAAGCATCATTATCATCTAGTCGACTTAATCTAACTGGTGTAGTAATAATTTTTAGGATTGGCTCAATAGCATAGCGACCAGAAATTAACACTCTTTCAGTTTGCACAAGATTTTTAACAATCTCTAAGAAAATACTTCTTTCATCATCAGGCAGCAGATGTATATCATCAATTATAATGACTCGATTACTCGATTTAACAGTTGACAATACCCTTGAGACTCTACTAAAGAATTCAATATAGCGCCCTCTGACCATATCTAAACATCCTGAGGGAACAATTTTGAAATACTCTACGATAAAGTTCTTCTCAGATAGTAGAAAAGCCAACTCTCGGCATAAGCGAGACTTACCCATACCACTTTCACCAAAGATACCAATGCAAATTGGACTCGATGAGAAACTGTTAATCAAACGCTTGACCAAATCATTACGACCTATTAATGGCAAATTAATTTGCCGCTGCCAGCATAAACTTTCGCTAACCTGTTCAAATGAACATGTTGTTTTTTTGTGCAAGTCAATATCAAATGACAACAACATTTCCCGAGTTTCTTGACTCAAACAAACAGAATTCGGCTCTACGCCCACTAATAGTTTATGAGCTTCTGCTATAACTGGGCCCGCAACGGTCTCACCTGACCATCCTCCATAGCGGTGCTGACTAACTAATATAAAACCTACCGCTATGGCCGCTGACAAATAATAATCATCTTGAGCACTCGCCAACCCTAGCTCTAAAAATAAATTATGAACTTTATTAATTGCAATAAGCGCTGCAATAATATCTTGCTCAGAGGAGCGCTTAAGTCCAAAAACGATATCTGCACTATAGGGCGAGTGATTAACGTGATGACCATGAAAATCAAATGCAATATCTGACAAAACAGTATTAATTTTACGGCGGATTTTTGCACTAGAAAAACCGAATTTTAAACTTACAACTACAGCTGGTCTTCGAGCAAAAAGATAAGGAGACCGTATTGAAAAAATATCTCTTTTTTTGTTTACAATAAATTTATCGGCAATTGCCACAGCCATGGACCTATTATGTATATCTAACTTCTTAAATAGCACAGCAATATGCTGCTTAACAGTACCAAGGTTAATATCTAAGCTAGAGGCTATCTCTTTATTTGTTTTTCCATCTTTAATAAGCAGCAATATTTCAAGCTGACGCTTTGTTAAAGTAGACCCAGATATAGAGATTTTTGCTTCACCCTGACTCATGCTACATACCTTGGTCATTGATTTAGGGCTAAGGATATTCGATATCCTTTCCAGTTTATAACAACAGCATTGCTATTTATTTCTTCTACAGTGCCATTCCCATAAACTTTATCACCCACTCTGTAGAAAAATACTTTACCTGAGCGCCCTCCCCAGCGAACTTTTGCAACGAGACTGCCAGCACTATTGGATTCGACTTTTTCCAAGTAATAAATTGGTTTCAACAAATAATCACTACCATCAAAACTAACTATTACACTTTCTTTATCCACAGACCTTACATTTCCAGAATAATGAAGCTGATCACCGGCAGAAAATTTCCATACACGATAAGAGCTATTACCTATCAACCAAGCCTCGTTATCATTAATGCTTAGAAGCGAATAAACTCGTCCATATTTATTGTTAAATTTCTTGTTATCAGCTTCAAAGCCAACCTCTTGGGATCTCTTCTTTTCTTCATTTATAGCGTACATATGCTCTAAAGAGTGTATGCCATCAGCTGCTTTCAGCGTGAATTTACCCTCAACTTCAAAAGAGTCCTTCATTTTATACACTATACAGCGTTGCTGGGTTTTTCTTAGCATATCACACCAAGAAACAGCCTCTTCTTTTGATGCAAAGCCTATAGCAGATAGCGCATACCAAGATACGCCATTGTTTCTATCTTCTTTATTAAACCCAATTTTTTCTGCCAAAATTTCCTTTACAGGCTTCAAATTAGAATACCGCCTTGGCAAGTCTCTCAATACAGCTTCAACCGAAAACTGATCATATACGCCAGACAACCTTACTAACCAATCATCTCTTTCAACCCTCACTGCCTTATCTAGCCAGCCACCCTCAGTATATGAGCGACGCTTAATCACCTGTGAAGACAATATAGTCTTCTGATTATACCTTGGCTTATCAGAGCCTCTATATAAAATACCTCCACCCAGTGCAGAGTAAAAATCAACAAAAGACTGATAATATTCTAAATCAAATACAAATAACTCATCTTTCCTTTTTTGATAAGAATGGGCCGAATCCAAAAATGTTAGAAAGTCAATTCCACCAACTTGATACGACTCAAAGCCAAATTCATATGCAATTTTAGAAGCCTCTGTTGAGACACGCTGTATCTCAAGCCTATCCTCAGAATATTCTAAGCTTGCCAGCGCATCTTTCGCACTCTGCAAGCCTGCATATAATGTAAACACATAAGACTCTACAAGCTCTGCTCTAACCGCCTGAGAGTATTTAACCTGCTGCTCTTTTTTACCACCGTCAAAAATAGTCGCTGTTAAGCTGGAAATAAAATTCCACATTAATGTATGAGGCTGAAATAGCTCATCAAAGTTTGAACTACCAAAGCCAACGCCTGATGAGAGTGTTAACGATGGTAATAGTGCTGCTCGGGCGACATGCAAGTCAGCATCAGCAGCCAGCATAGCGGCTTCAATCGCACGAACATCAGGTCGCCTTAAAATATAGCTTGATGATATTGATCTTACATCTGCAGGCAAGCGAACCGAAGACAGTCCGTTATTAGATAAAGCAAGTTCACCGGGTGCTACACCAACAAGACGGGCAATTTGATGCTCAAGCTTCTTTTGCTGTAATAATAATGATGGCAATAGTATTTTTGAATTATAAACCGAAGAACGTTGCATCTGCATCTCTACAGCGGTTGCATCACCCTGCTCATACAATGCCTCCATAGAAGTTAACATAGAGGCTAAAGCTTGTTCGCTTTCTTTTGCATTAGCAATACGGTCATTCAAAGATAAATATTCCAAATATCTTTTAGAAAGTTCGGTCACTAAATTAAGAAGCTCAGCATCATACTGATAGATCGCTTGCTTTAGCTTCAAGTCCGATGACCGGGACAAGTTCTCTCTTTGCCCCCATAGATCAACAGTATAGGTCGCATCCAATCCTATATTGTAAGTGCCACTATTCGCTTTAGGTGAACCCCCTTTTGCAGTTGAATCCACACCGCTTTTAGGAGCATTGATGCTATACCCTGCTTTGGCGTTCACATCTGGCAATGATGATGCGTCTGCTTGTATTGACAAGGCTTTCGCTTGAACAACTCTTTGAGCTGAAATTTGCAGTGTCTGACTGTTAACAACAGCTCGATCTATAAGCATCTCAAGCTCATCACTACCTACAAAGCGCCACCATAAGTCGAAGCCAATATCACTAGGCATCACGCCCCTGGAGTAGCCAACCTTTTTTTCGTCATTAGCAGATACTGCATTAATACTATCAACTTGATCGCCAATTTCAGGCAAAGTAACAATATCATCACTGTTCTTTCCATCAGAAACACTACAAGCTGACAGCAACAATAAAATACTTGCGGTCTTCAATATCTGAAGGCCATATTTTTTCAGACTAAATTTTTCAATTTTAGAAGATTCTACTATAAACATTTTTTATTAATTTAGTGATGAAATGAAATTTGCAATTGCATGAGCTCTTTTTTCCCTCAAGCCGCTCTTATCCCCGCTAACCATTACTCTAATTTCTTTAGTGAATTTAATCAAACCCAATAAAACCACCCAATAATGTATATTTTTCTCTTCGGCCTTATTAAAAGGCGCATATGCTCTATAACTATCAACAAAAACATGAAATCTAGAGAAATCAATTTCATCCATATACTTTTCTGCCATGGAAAGCTCAAAAGCGCCATCTAAAACATCAATAATTCTAGGCCCATAAAAAGCATTGTTAAAGTCGAAAAAAACAGCCTCACCATTATCAATCATGATATTTTTTGATGCGACATCACCATGATTATGTAAAATTTCTACACCCTTGCTATTCTTTGCAAGCTTTTCTAAGTCTGATACAGAGTCATAAACTCTATTCATAATATCAAAACTAAGCTTCAGCGACTCGCTTCTATCAGCTAATTCTAAATATCCAGGATATGCATCCAACCATATTTTAGCCGTATCTTTAAAAGTAAAAAGCTCTGGCAGTTCAATTTCGTTATTAATCTGAGCAAGATGTAAGCTAGACAGCGACCTTGAATATGCATCAATATCATATTCTGGTTTTTTATTTATAACACCTGGAAGAAATTCAAATAACAGGGCAGGATGATCATTGACTTTCAAAACACCCCCTGTTTTCACAGGTACTATCTTCGCCGTTTTAACACCTAAATCAACTAATCGAGCAATCAGATCAAACTCATAAAAAACATGTTCCTCTACTCGGCTTTGAGGGTAATTCCCTGAGACCTTGAAAAGCTTTAACAAATATATACCTTGCTTACTATAAACTTTGTACACCTCATTCTCTGTTGAGACATTCATAGCCTCAACAATAACATCATCTAAAGGATAGTGTTCAGCTACAATTCTGGATAACTCTCCAAGCTTACCGCTAGAATGTATTACACCCTCTTTAGATCGGTCATATATGCAAATTGCTTTAAACCTATTGAGAAAGGCATCTCGCTCTTTTGAGAACCCTCTAGATGGAAAGTAAACATAAGCATCTATCAAGTGCTGTGTTAGCGGTGTGTGTGGCAGCAGATTTTCCCAGTAACCGATATCGCTAATAATCGGTATCTGTTCCAAATGGTAAACGGCACACTTATTTGAGGACATGGTGTTAATCAAATGCCAATCTTTTGGCACATCCGCTTCTCTTGTCGGATCAATTTCAATAAGTATATCTATATCAGAGCCTAACTTCAGCATTCTGCCATGTACAAAGGGTGCATTATATGTACCCATGTCTTTTCTCGCAGCAGAGCCCATAATCCAGACTCTTTCAACAGCAGATTTCGTTGCCACATTATTCTTTATTGTAGACAAAATCTTTTCATACAGCTCATTTTGATACTTCTTATCAAAAGACTTTTTAGTCGGCTTAATGAAACCAATGTCATACAAAGCTACTAATGCCGACCATTTTTTATAGAGAGCATCTGCATCCTTCGCCCCTGAAAGGCCACTGGAAGAATATGGGTAAATCACTTTTTTTGTAGCAGGTAGATACAACCAACACTCGGGATCAGACTCGACATTAACAACAGTCCCTGACTTAACCGTATAATAAAGATCAACAACCTGACTTTTTATTAAATTTATATCATCAACTGAAATACTGTTTTTATTCTTAGAGATAAAGTCAAACAACCTATAGGAGTCAGAGTACTCTCGGATTTTTTTGTAGTCTGCAGGCACCTTAAACTCATCATGAGTTACAAAAACCTTTAAAACTTCACCTTCATAAACTCGAATATTGTTTTCAGAAGTTGTGTTAAAACCTATATATTGAAAAATATCGCGTACTTTAGGTAAATGGTATTTCGCAACTTTTAATCCCAGAATTTTCCCAGGTACATTTGAGGCATCTAGTGTAAAGTCAACATCGTTATCTTTAATTAGCTGTAACACCTCGTCATAGCTTCTGGCATAAGGAGCATCAATATCCACGCTACTAAATATTCTAGTAAGCTCACGAAAATCAATATCATCTAACAGAATTTTATATTGGCGATAGTGCAAGTGGTATCCATCACCACAATCTTCTAATGAGATCCGACGAGGGTGGTATTTGACATCAGTGCTAAGCCTTGACTCAGTCCAAATCCTGACATCCTCTTGATTAGCATTTGCTAAAACTCCATCCTGATAGTTTTTATCCGTAATAATCTGTAGCAATTCTTTTGACTGGCTGTTGAATGCAGCAGAGAACTCTTCGAACTCGGCTCGGCTCAGCTCAATTCTAAGGTCGCGATAGTGAATATGAATATTCTCTTCCATGTCTAAAAAGAGATTTCTGTGACGTGGACTGCTAAGTGCCGAATCATCCCTATATATCACCTTTTTGACTACACCCACAACCACCTCCATAAAACCAAACGAGCGCAACACTGCAATCGAAAACCTATCACCCAGAGAACTCGTTGATCATACTACAAAAAATAACAATTTCTAACAAAGCTTTAATCCTTTTAATTATTTCATTGCCCAATATCAATTGGTTCGTCCTGGTTTTTGACCCTAGAAAAACCACACGATATATAGACGAT
Organism: Oceanospirillum multiglobuliferum; assembly: GCF_900167095.1. GTDB lineage: Bacteria > Pseudomonadota > Gammaproteobacteria > Pseudomonadales > Halomonadaceae > Oceanospirillum > Oceanospirillum multiglobuliferum. Next base: position 59,956 of record NZ_FUXG01000013.1, on the reverse strand, counting down.
CTCAAACGAGAGCTCACCACCCTATTTAGCGCTCTGAAAAATCCAAACTCTAGCAATATATAGACACTCATTCTGCCAAGACCATGCGCACAGACTCCCCCCTACTTAACACCAAGCATCTGTAAAGAGAGCTTGCCACCCTCATTTAGCTAATAAGTAAAAACCTAAAATTCACACAAACCCCTTATACTTGAAACAAGACAAGCAAAGTTCGCCAGTCCTATATCATAATTAACAAGAGGGATATAAAAATGATATCAATCCGATATTAATAAAATTTTCTAGCACTAAAAGAATACCGCCTATATTATAAAAACATGCAAGCAATAGAGCACTAGCCTGCTATAGCCGAATATTGGTTAGTAACTAAAACCTTAGCTTAACTCTCAAGGATAGAAGCATGTTTAACTCTTTATTGAGCCGTTCTCCTCGCTCAAAGACTCCATTAAAAAGCATCAACCTCCGACCACAACTACAAACTGACGCCAGCCCATCCTCCTTATATGACCAAATGTGGGCTGCAACCACTTTGTATCAACAAACAGCACTACACTCTGACTTTATACAAGGCATTGCACACTGCACATTAGACCCTGACCAATATGGCCAATTTACTGTGTTAGATGCAGCATACTGTAGTTATTCGGTGGCAGATTACGACATAGTGATCCCAAAAGCCCAAAACCCAGAGATCAAGAGTTTCTGTGAGGCGCGTCAGAAAGACTATGAAAACTATAACGCTGAAGTTTTCGCAGGTTGGCACATTAAAGACCCCGCAGGGATAAAACTCACAAGCATCGCCCAACAATATGCTAGCTTTGAACGCTATGTAGCAGAAGAACTTGACCCCCTCTATTTTATTGTCGCCATGACGCCTTGTATCTCATTATGGACTTACATTGGAGTTAGTTTGAACCACTATGCAACACCGCAGAATTTATACAGTAGCTGGATTAAAGCCAATCAAGTAGTTGACGCACCTAAAAGTATGGCAGATTTTATCAATGCACATGCGAATGAAATGAATCAACAACTAGCAATTGATATATTCTCGAAGTGCATGCAGTTTGAGTGCAATATGTTTTTAAGCGCTTGTAATCAACCCCCAGTCTAGCAAGTGACAAATAAACTATGTTTAACCTTTAAAATAGGCAGTTATTTTGTCTAAAAAGTGGAATTATATGATGAAACATCTATCCAATCCTAAACTTGATTATCGCGATAAAGTCCTCAACAATCAGCCAGACTCTCTTGAGCGGCGCAATATACTCAAACAAATAGCGGTTGCAGCTGCCCTTGCTGCCACGCCTTTATCCTCTGTATTTGCCTCGACTCAAGATCAAGATCTTGTTATTGATTTTTTAGAGATCAGTTCATTCTTAACAGGGATTGAACTTGATCGTTCTTATATGCAATTGGGTCACGATATATTGCAACTGCTATTTCTAACCGATTTCAACCCCTACCACATACGTCAACTCTCTGCTGAGATTAAGCACAACCGTACATTCGATCCTTTTAGTTCTGTGTGGAACAAGCTAGCACATCGCACGCTAACTGCATGGTATTTAGGGCAAATAGAGATCAGCCCTAAGTATTTAACCAATGCCAATGTGCAACGTATTTGTAGCAATTTACGTGGGCACACTAACCCCAAGCCTCTCTTAAATGCCAATGGCTCTATCACTGCGATGATCAGTTATGACGAAGCATTGGTTTGGCAAGCCTGTGATTTTACTAAACCATCAGCGACTTGCGGAGGCCCATTTGGGTACTGGGCAAATCCTCCTGCAACAAAAGCTTAAGCTTTGTCTCATAACGGAATTCTCTAGATCAAAAATGGAGTGCAATAATGTCGGAACAAACAAGATACAGTGAGTCAAACCCACAGGAAACCATTGATGCCGATGTCGTCATTATTGGGGCTGGCGTTGTCGGCGGTATGATGGCTTGGAAACTGTCACAGCAAGGTTTAAATGTTGTGATCTTAGATGCAGGTGCAAGAGTTGATCGGGTCAATGCCATTAATCGTTTTAAGAGCAGTGTAGATAAAGGTGCAAACTCGCCTTACGAAATGATGCCCTGGGCACCTGTCCCGGATGATGATGACCCTCTAAGCTACTATGTGCAGCCTAACTTACCCCCTGAAGGTGCGCCACAAGAGCCTTTAAAACAGATGGCTTTTGAAGGCTTTTTTATGCGCTTGGTGGGTGGAACCTCTTGGCATTGGACAGGCCATGCAGAGCGCCTATTCCCAAATGACTTTACAATGAAAACCTCGTATAACGTAGGTAAAAATTGGCCTATCAATTACAACGAGATTCAGCCTTACTACAATCAGGTTGAAGATGCGTGGGGAGTTGCAGGGGACGCTAGCTGTATAGCACCACCAAGAGACAAAGGTTATCCAATGCCTGTTGTACCTCGTTCCTATTTGGATAGAACGCTAGGCGCAGGTGTTGCAGATAATAACCTTGGCCCAGACAGCCAACCTATCCCTCACTGCCGTAACTCCATTCCTAGAGATAATCGGCCTCAATGTTGTGGCAATTCAAGTTGCTTACCGATTTGCCCTATTGGAGCAAAATACGATGCCAGCGTGCACGTTCACAAGGCAGAACAACTAGGAACCAGAGTGCTACCAAACCGTGTGGCTTACCAAGTTGCGTTAGATAATAAAGGTGAAGTTTCGGGTATTTACTACCGTAATTTTGATGCTGATCCTAAAACTGGCCCTATTGGTGTTGCTAGGGCAAAGGTTTATGTTTTAGCTGCCCATGCCGTTGAAAGTGCTCGTTTGATGCTGTTATCAGCAGGTAAGCACAATGTACCTAAAGCAGGTTTATCTAACTCTTCCGACCAAGTAGGTCGCAACTTAATGGGATTTGCCAACGTCAATACCATTGGCTATGCACCTGAAAGCATGCCCGTTTACCCTTACAGAGGTCCTGTCAGCGCGACAGGTGCTTTTGGCCAATGGCGTGATGGTGAGTTTCGTAAAGACTATGCCTCTATCGCGCCTTTTATTATCAATGCTGCTTTTCGTTTTGCTAATGGCCCACTTGATGAGGCTAAAAGCGGTATCGCACAGGGCTTATATGGTGATGAGTTACGCCAGTATATTGATAACCGTACTGCTCGCCAGATTAACCTACACAGCACCATTGAAGTTTTACCGCATGCCGATAACCGTATCACCTTATCTGACAAGCTTGATCCACTAGGGTTACCTCGCCCAGAGGTTAACTTTAAACTAGATGAATACACCCTCAAGGGCTGCCGTACCGCATGGAATTGGCACATGAGTGTTTTCCATAAGCTAGGTATTAGAACCATAACCGATGACCCAATGCCAACGGATAGCGATCAGGACTGGGAGGCTTTTATTCGTGGAGATTATGCCAAAGAGTACAAACTTAGCCTAAGTTCTGGCGATGCGGTAATCGCAGGTACTGTATGTATGGGCGACAACCCCAGCAATGCCGTTGTGAATCGATTCTGCCAGAGTTTTGATAACCCTAACTTATATGTCGTAGGCACCGCTAATTATCTAAGCGTTGGTAGCGCATCACCTTCTCTTACTGCTGCAGCCTTAGGATTGCGCAGTGCTGAACATATTCTCAGTCAGTTCTTCCAGCCAACACAGGGAGCGTCGGCATGAAAAAAGATAAAAGCTTATTACACTCGACTCAATTGAATCGCAGAACCTTATTGAAAGGTTTAGGCGTCACAGCCGCTAGTGGCATTTTGGGCGGTAGCATTGGCTGTGCAATGCCTGCCATTAATCGCTCAATGGCGCGCCTTGGTCCGTCACCTAAATTGATCAATCCAAAAGAAGAGGTAGCTAAAAATGGCCTGCTGCAAGTCAGTATTGACGCACAGTACGGCAGGTTCGATCTTGGTGGACAGCCCGTCATGTTGCGCTGCTACGATGGCCTGCCTATTGGTAGAACTTTACGAGTAAAAGCAGGGGACACCATTCGTTTAAGCCTACACAACAAGCTACCCTACGACCCATTGCAGGATCTTTGTACCGCCATTCCAGATGATAGTGATAACAAGCCCCGTGGTTTTAACGTCACCAATATGCACGTGCATGGTGTTCATGTTTCACCGAATAGCCCTTCAGACAATATTTTATTATTGGTGAGTTATCAGCAAAGCGAACACTACGTTTATCAAATCCCCAAAGATCATCCACCGGGTACTTATTTCTATCATGCCCATTTTCATGGCTCAGTATCACTACAAGTTGCTAGTGGCATGGCGGGGGCGCTGATCATTGAAAGTGAAGGAGAAGAGGGGCTTAACAGCATTCCAGAAATTGCAGCCGCAAAAGAGCAGGTGATCTGCTTTCAAACTCAGCGCTTTGAAACAGAGTGGAGCAAAAGCTTACTCGGCAGCTCAATCGGCGTCTGTGAAAACTACGACTTGCTGAACACCTATGGCGACATCTATATCAATGGCCAGCTAAAGCCAACCATTACGATGCGCTCGGGTGAAGTTCAGTACTGGCGCATGGTAAACGCCAGTCATATGGCGAATATGAAGCTGAGCATTGAAGAGCACCAAATGACTGCGCTTTGTTTCGACGGCAATCCACTAGAAAAAACAGAAGCGATCGACCAGCTGGTATTGATTCCAGGCAACCGTGCGGATCTATTGATCAAAGCTAAAAAACCGGGCCTATACCCAATACACAGTGGCGCAGAAGGGGTTGAGAATGAAGTTGTCGCCTACCTTGAAGTCACAGGCGATAGCCAAGATATGCCACTATATAGCGGTAAATTACCACGCCCAGCTTCATTGGATAACATTAAAGATGATGAGGTAACCTTCGGTCGGCGTTTAGAGTTTGGTCTATCCGGTGACCCTACAGGGCCAAAATACACCATCAATGGCGAGCCTTTCTCTTGTAGCAATGCTTGGCAGATTCCACTGAATGCCGTGGAAGAGTGGGAGGTTTATAACCACACCGCAGAGTCACACCCCTTCCATATTCATGTGAATCCATTTCAGATGATTTCTGGTGGTGGCGTAAAGTCCGGTATTTGGTTAGACACTGTCAACTTGGAGCCTTTCCAGCGTCTTCGTTTCAGAACACGCTTTAAAGATTACACAGGTACTTTTGTTTTCCATTGCCATAATTTGACCCATGAAGACCTGGGTATGATGCAAGCAATTAATGTTTATCAACCGACTTAATCAATAGTTCATAAAGGGCAAGCCGCTGAATAGCCGCTTGCCCTTATTACTAACTGACCTGAATATAGCCCATCAAACCTGTTTTCATATGCTCAATTACATGGCAGTGGTACATCCATCGCCCCGGATTGTCAGCCACAAAAGCAGCCTTAGCTCGACCATTCTTACCCAACAAGATCGTATCGGTATGAAAAGGTTTTACAGGCTCGCCATCCATTTCTAGCACCCAGAACGTATGCCCATGCAGGTGAATGGGATGGTGGTATTGAGTGTTGTTGCGCAGATCAAATATATAGCTTTTACCCAGCTTTAAATTTGCCACTGGCTCTGGGATATTACCCGGCCCCATACCTTGCCAAGGGCGACGATTGATCAACCAGAATGTGGGGTGCGCCTGTCCGGATTGATCGCTAGGACTGATCGCCCCTTCCCACTCAAAAATGAAGTTCACCGTTTCGGCATTGGTCAGATCAGGCACAGGAATAGGGTTAAGAGGCAACTTTGGCAGGGTTCTTTTTTGGTGCGCCACAACCTGTTCATTACGGGCAAAGCTGGCCATAGGAAAACCAAATTTTCCTCGCATATGCTCTAACACAAAAGGCTTGGCAGTATTCGGCATAATAAACGCCACATCCAAACGCATCCCCGGCCCCATTTTATGTTGCATAAGAGGGTAAGGCTCTGAAATTGGATTGCCATCAATGGCGATGACTTGTGCCTCAACACCTTTCAAACGCAAGTGATAGGTCATGGTATTATCGACATTTACAACCCGCAACCGTACTAAACTGCCAGCTGGATAGCGATATTGAGGCTGTTTGAGACCATTCACTGTCCCCCACTCGCCCGGTGTTCCCATACGCGCTGCATAACGGGGCTGGCTCAACACTTGCCACTCGCCCTGATCATTAATATGCCAGTGCTTTAAGATCAAAGTTTCGTCGATATCGAAGCTCGGTTTAACGGCCTCTTCAACCACTAATGCGCCAACCAAACCGCGACCTAACTGTTCAACACTGTTCATATGGGGGTGGTACCAAAAAGTACCCCCATCAGGAGGTGTAAACTCGTAGACAAAAGTTTCGCCAGGCATGACAGGTGGTTGGCTTAGAAAAGGCACACCATCCATTTCAATTGGAATACGCAGCCCATGCCAATGAATAGTCGTGGGTTCGTTGAGTTTATTTTCAAACTCAATACGAATCGGCTGCCCCTGTTTGGCTCGAATAATGGGTGCTGGTGTTTGACCATTAAAAGCCATCACAGGCGTTTTAATACCTGTAACCAGCTCTGCCTCAGCCAATTCTGCTGTCAGTCGGTAATGATAAGGCTGCACAGCATTCACCTGAGCTAAAGACCAGCGAGGTAAACACAAACCTGCTGTTGATAATGCACCCAATTGTAAAAATTCCCGACGTTTCACAAGCTGCCTCGCAATCAAAGAGATCAATTAAGGGGAAATAGCATCAATCAGTTTCAACCTAAAATAATGGGCTGTAATCTTTTTCCAATTGGTCAAACTTCAACGAGCCAATAAAGCGGCCAAAACTTAACCAAGTCACTAAGCCGCGCAGATCTTGAAAGTGTGGCGGTAAGAACTTAGGTGCCACCACAATGCCTTGCTCATGCAACTCACTGATCAAGCGGAAATCATCAAGGTTGATTTTGCCCACCAAAAGCAGAGGTAACAGATCAATCCGACCCTTTTGCACCGCAACTCGGAAGAAGTTATACGTCAGCACAAAGCCTTTGATATAAGCCAAATCTTTAGTGAAGGGCAAACCATCCGGCAAGCTGCCACGAAAAGTGCGACTGGCAATAGTATAGCTATCCTCTTCACTCAAACCCTTGTCACGCAGATAACGGAACACCTCTATAAAATCTGCGCCATCCGTTGCTAAAGTAACCGCCCGAATTCGATTAATCAGTTTAGATAACCGCCTTGGAGTAGAGCGTAGCGTAATGATCTCAGTTAATACCGCTAAGCCTTCTTGGGTCACTGTTGAGCTAGGCGTACCTTTTGCTAAACAGGTCAGATAAGGTTGGGCCAAACCATTTTGAGTGGTTCCCACATGAATCCAGCCTTCATGAGCCTCTAGCAGATCAAGCTCTCTCTGAGAAAACATCACTTCTTTATTGAGTTTAATGTAATCACTACCTGCCGCTGCGTCACTGACAATACCGTCAGACAGAATCACGCGCGCATTCAGCCCCGGCATGCTTTTATTCAATACACTATCAAGGTAAGAAAGGGCCTGTTCTGCTGGAATATCTTTAGGGTCATCCGGTAAGATACTGTGATCCATCAGACGAACCAACGGCTCTTCCAACATAATGGCCAGTTCAGCAAGCGTTGGGTCGCCCGCATGGAAAACATCATGCGGATGACCGTAAAGCTCAACGGAATAGTAATGAAAGTCCGGCGTTCCCCGTGACTCAATCATACGCAACACTTGACGGTACTCAGTACACATCCGCTTCATCAAACGGGCCATAGGGTTTAACTGCCCGATGGTGCGGCTGATCTCTTGCTCCAAGGTACTGAAGGCATGGCGCAAGTTTTCTGGGTCAAAGCCTAAATCTCGTTGCAGATAAGTATCACGGGTAATATTGGGCAGGCGCTCTGCCTTATACTTAAAAAACTCCTGCTTTACACTTTTATCCCAGTTCACTGCATCTAACACACGAATAGGTGCTTGTAGCTCAACCATTTTGTCAGACAACTGGCGAACCTGATGCAAAAGTTTTTTATTATTGGCCATTTTTATCACCCAATATGGCAAAAGAAGAGATCTAAGCGCAGTGTAAACCTAAGACAAACAAGCAGATAGCACTACTTTATTCTAAAGCTATGAAAGCAGAGGGAAAGATATAAGAATGGGATAAAACAGAACAAACGAGATGAATCTGATCAATAAAGTAATAGAGCAGAAACAACAAAGCCCAGTACAATGACTGGGCTTTGCTTCAAACTAGAACTTAAACCGGAGTTACGTTCTCAGCTTGTGGACCTTTCTGACCAGCAACAACTTGCATTGTTACTTGTTGGCCTTCGTGAAGGGTCTTACGGCCGTTACCGTTAATTGCACTGTGGTGTACGAATACGTCTTTACCACCTTCCTGCTCAATGAAGCCGAAGCCTTTCTCGTCATTGAACCACTTAACAGTACCTTGAACTAAATTTGACATAACATTCTCTTAACTTCTATTGCCAGCTTACTGGCCTTTCTTAATGCCCTATCACTCAAGTGACAGGTTTTACTCATCAGACTCTACAATCCCGAGCCTGAGGACAGCCATAAGACCTCTCCGGGTGTCGGTTACTTCGCGTTAGCTTCATCACCGAACGAGGAGCAGTATAACAAGGCTTTAGAAACAAGCTACTAAATAAATGCATTATTATCATAAATATTGAAAAAAAGTCGTTTCAACTGCATTTCATTCGATACAGGCCATACAAGACCTGGCTTTAGCCGATTAGCCACCTAAAGCGCTCATCTATTTATTTAACTCAACATCAGATTTAAATGTAGGCGCTTTAAACTTGGTTTATATCAACCATATTAATGTCTTAACCTTTGGCGGCCACAACATTAGGGTTGAGTACCACTGCGGGTAGCACCACCTTCGGCTGGCGATAGCGCCCCAACACCGAGCTCACCGCCACAAATGCCACTAAGGAGTAGCCCACTGTCATCAAATCGAAAAACGCCAAACCCAGCAATAAAATTGACACATCAGTACACAGCGTTGTTTTAGCAGCATTGATATTCATTCTTCGCTCTAAAAAAACCGCCATAATCGTAATACCTCCAATCGACGCATTGTGGCGAATCAGAATCGTCAAACCAAAACCAATTAACAGCCCCCCTAAAATAGAAGCGATTAATGGATGCGCCAACTGCAAACTAATGGTGTTTTCAATCAAATCAGAGAGTAAAGATAACAGCGTCACCGCGCCAAAGGTGCGCAGGGTGAAGGTTGTCCCCATATAGCGGATTGCGACCGCATAAAAAGGCAAGTTAATCACAAAGAAAAGCTGTCCAAAAGAGAGATTCGGTAGCATTTGTTGTGCTATCAGACCTAAGCCTGCCGTACCGCCGACTAACAGGCCTGCGGCATTAATCATCTGCACACCCAGTGCGACCAGTAGACAAGCTTCTAAAATAGAGAGCCAGTGAGTGGCATGTTCTTTCATTGATAACGCTCCAATAACTTTAAACCAATCTTCGGTAGAGGATTGATAGACACAATGACCGCTTCGGCTTTTGACCTAAGCGGAACGGCTCTGTCCAGATCAATCGACAGAGTGACGCTTCTGACCCAAAGCCCGATAGGGCTGAGAAGATGTCGCAAAATTATTGTTATTGGAGCGCGGAACAAATGGCACAAAAACAGGATATGATCGGCCACTCATCCATAGGTCAGATCGATTCTCTGATAAAGAATCGATTCTTCAACATCAATACTATCACAAAACCAATTAAACCAGCTTTTTCAACTATATAAAAACAAATAACCAGAACATACTACTGTAAAATTATTTTTACAAAGCCGCTCGACCTCCCTTTGAAAAAACTGAATCTCCACCAAATCAGAAATGTCCGTAGCTGAAAAACTGGCGCAATGCTACGCTAGACACCTTTGACCCATGCGTTATCGCTAACAGAAGAGTTTGTAGCAAATGAGTAAGTTTTGGAGTGAGGCGATCTTATCCCTTCAGCCCTACGTGCCAGGTGAACAACCCAAGCAGGGCAATATTATTAAGCTCAACACCAACGAAAACCCTTATCCACCATCTCCTAAGGTGGTAGAAGTACTTACGCACTTCCCTAAAGAGCGTCTGCGTTTGTACTCAGATCCTGACTCAACACAACTGAAGCAAACCCTCGCTCAGCATTTCCATGTGGATTACGATCAGGTTTTTGTCGGTAACGGCTCAGATGAAGTACTTGCTCACACATTTATGGCATTCTTCCGCCAACCCTTACCGCTACTACTGCCTAGCACAACCTATAGTTTCTATGATGTGTATTGCGATCTTTATCAGATCAAAACACAGCATGTGCCCTTAACGACAGACTATAGAATCAACCTAGCTGACTATGCTCAACCAAACGGCGGCATTATTTTTGCAAACCCAAATGCGCCAACAGGCGTTGCTTTGCCGTTAACAGATATTGAAGCTTTATTGCAAGAAAACACCGAAACTGTTGTGGTTGTCGATGAGGCTTATGTGGATTTTGGAGCTGAAAGTGCAGTGACACTGGTGAACCAGTACCCCAATCTGCTGGTGATTCAAACACTGTCCAAGTCTCGCAGCTTAGCAGGTATGCGGGTTGGCTTTGCCATTGGAAGCCCAGAGCTTATTGCAGGACTAGAGCGCGTTAAAAACTCGTTTAACTCCTACCCATTAGACATGCTGGCCATTGCAGCGGCCAGTGCAGCCATAGAGGATCAACGCTACTTTGAGCAGACCACTCAACAGATCATAGCAGATCGTCAATGGACAGATGAGCAACTGACTGCATTAGGCTTCAATGCCCTACCTTCAAGCACAAACTTTATTTTTGCCAGCCATCCAGAGATCAGTGGCGCAGAGCTCATGACACACCTGCGCAGTCGCAATATTTTAGTGCGTCATTTTACTAAGCCAAGTATTGAGAACTTCTTACGGATCACAATCGGTACGCGCCAAGAGATGGAAGCGATGATATCAGCACTAAAAGAGCATCCTAAGCTAGCCTGAGAAACCCCGCGCTATTAAAAATGAGCCGCCTATTATGAAGAGGTTCGGCTCATCCAACCATAGTTACCACTTCCAGTTTCAAAGAGCAGTAGAATTTTTTGTTCATGTAAAAATAAGTGAAGTTAAACTTTATTCCAGTCTCTAGCTCTCACTCTACCTGTTTGATAATAAGTAGAAACAAACTCTATGTAATCTTTAAAATCTTCGTTCTCCACTAGAATTCGATTGACTGATTGCCAGTCAACTTCAGCTCTTGACCTTGCTGGCAGCATCATTTCACTTTCACTTAGATTTTCAGGATTTAATAAAATCACGCCAATACCATGAGGTGCTGATAGCATTCTTAACTCTTGCTCTACGCTTAAGTCAGATATTGATGTTACAACTAGATAACCCTCGTTTGCCCAGCCAGAATTACTAACGGCTTGGAAGAAGCTTTTCCTCGCATTTGAGCCTGAGAGCTCTTTTCTTACCTCAAAAGACCATAGGCGAACGCTTTGCCCTGCTCCCTGCTTTACGCAAGCTCTTATTAGATCATTCCATTCTTTATCTACTAGCTGCATCGCCACAATATCAGGGTGCAACCATTGATTACCGCCATTACCACGCGAATTTCTAGACCGTTTTTCTCAATTTGACGGGCGTTAAACTTTTGGCCTGAGTTAACCTTAAGTAGCTCAACGATATTTTGAGATTGAGATAACCTCGATTTCTAGGATTCCTTATTTACTATATCAGCATCCACATTGTGTTTTTACAGCCAACGAGCTTCTAGCAGAAATCGCTCAGGTGATGGAGCTAATTTTTTTGCAACCTGAACATCGAGTAATCCAACGAATACCGATGCCCGTTAGACAAGCTACAAATAGAACACTGACCATAGGTAGCGGTGTACCATCAGAAAAATAGCCGATAATGCCGCCTGATAGACCGCCAGAGAAGAAACCTAGCGCAGCTATTAAAGCGGTAGCAGTGCCTGCGCGTTGCGGAAATAGTTCTGTTGTACAAGCGATACTGTTAGCAACAACAAAACTGTGGCTTCCCATAAACAGCATTGTTAATGGAATCAAGATATAGAGTGTATGCTGCTCAGAAAGCAGAATATAAGCCAACATAAGACTGCTGGATAACAGCTGCATGCCTTGTCCAATTGAGATCAGCTGCGATGATTCAAACCGACCTAGCAACCGTAAGTTAGCTCGACTCATCAACACCATCATCAAGACATTGAAACCGAATACAAAAGGGTAAAGGGTTTCAGATAGCCCGAAGTAACCCATCAATACTCCAGGAGATGCTGTAATAAAGCCCAAGAGTCCTGCATAGGCTGCACAAGTCGATGCGATAAACCCCCAAACCCGATACTCTCGAATCACTGCAAAGTAATTACTAAACCAATTACCGCTTGCTTGCATTGGACTGGTTTCTGGTAAATAACGGTAGAACAGTAGCATCAAAATCAGGCTATAAAGCATTAAAAATACAAAGATGTTATTCCAGTTACTAATTTGTAAGATCAACATACCGATGATCGGAGCAGCCAAAGGCGCAATCATCATCACTTGCATTACTCGAATGATATTTGCAGCCCCTGCTTTTCCCGAGCTGAGGTCTCGGATAATCGCTGAGCTATTCACCATTGCAAGCCCCCCACCTAAAGCTTGAATAAAGCGAAATAGCCACAGTTGAATTAAGCCCTCTGAAAAGAGAATACCCAAACTAGACAAGGCGAAAAGCCCCAGTCCACTGATAACTAATTTACGGCGGCCAAAGCGATCCGATAATGGCCCTCCCAATAGCTGGCCTAAACTCAAACCTACTAGAAAGTAGCTAATAGAGGCTTCTACATCATGAATTGCGACGGAAAAATCGAGCGCCATACTTGGCACTGCCGCAAGATAAATATCAGTTCCCAGAGGTGCTAAAGCCGTCAGTGCCGATAACATCAACAATAAGCCTGTTGTCACTTGCACACCACTGGCCTGCCCTGCGGATAGAGATGATTTAGCATTAGACATCGTAATATCCCTTCAAAATTTGGGGGTCAGCATTAGAGCATAAAGAAGAAAGAAGCGCGCTGATTTTGTCCACCAATATGAGTAACAATGCCATAACCATATTTAGCTCATCTTTTATAACATCTGGCTGAACTAATATCATTCTTGCAGCAAAGCTCAGGAACAAGCGAGCCTGCTTCGGTCTGTTTCAAAGTCACCATGATTTGGCTATCGGTATAACATGACTTTTTCATGTTGAATATCCTGCATGTAGACTACGAGAAAACTCTACTTTTGAGTACCGCTATTTTTCAGGGGGATTACCTTAGCCTTTTAATATCTCTTTTTAATAATATTGTTCTACAATAAAATTTTAAAGGCGGGTCTACTTATAGGAGTAAAGACTATGCCATTGATCAAAACAGTTGTAATGATGCTGGCCCTGACAAGTGTTGGTTTTACCTCTCAGCTAAAAGCTGACAGTTCATGTTCAGGCCTAACTGCCAGTGGCAACGCTGAGTATCCCCCTTACCTTTGGCGATCACCAAAGGATCCTAGGCAATTAGTGGGTGCTATTCGATACCTTATTGATGATCTTGCCAAAGAGACCTCCACTAAGATTAGCTTAATATATAGCGGTCCTTGGGGTAGGGTGCAGCAAGAGACGGCTGCTGGGCGAGTAGACATGATAGCAGGGGCTTTTTTTACTCAGCCCAGAACTTTATACATGGACTATTTATATCCTGCCTTTCAAAAAACACAGACTTCCGTTTGGTTTAACACTGAGCATCCTATTGCTTATTCTGAATGGTCAGATTTAAAAAGCTTACAAGGCATGACTGTAATCAATAATAGTTTTGGGCAAGAGTTTGATGAGTATGCTAAGTCTGATCTGAATATCAGTTATGTTGCCAGCCTAGAGCAAGCTTTGCGGATGTTAAATGCTCAACGGGTCGACTATCTAGTCTACGAAGAGAACCCTGCAAAAGCCTACGCAAAACAACTGGACATCAATAATATTGAAACCAGCACCACACCAATTACAGAGCAAGCGCTATTTTTAACCATGTCGCAGAAGTCTGCCTGTAATAATCAAGCGTTTAAGCACAAGTTAGAGCAAACCCTAATACAATTTGCCGAAGAGGGTAGAATGGAGCAATACCTAGAGCGCGCATTAAACGATTGGGCAATGCAGACACCAAAATAATCAGGCTGACCAAAGACTCTGCTTCAATATAACAAATACCTAGTGCGGATAGCTCGGAGGTGTAAAGAACCTCCGAAATTAGTCCTTGAATATCAAGAGCTCATAACTGTAGTCTAGCAAACTTCTCAAGTTACGGCTCGAAAGGCCAAGGTAAAGCAATGCGTTTGATCGGCAATATCATATGGTTTTTATTTGGCGGCGTATTTATGGGGCTAGCGTGGTTTTTATTTGGCATTCTAGCATTCTGTACCATTATCGGCATTCCGTGGGGGCGCTCTTGCTTTGTCATTGCTCAGTTTTCTTTTTTTCCTTTCGGCAAACAGGCCATTAGCAGAGAAAAGCTAACAGGTAAAAAAGATATTGGCACTGGTACATTAGGCTTCATTGGTAATGTTCTCTGGATTTTGTTTGCAGGTATCTGGCTTGCTATTGGACATCTCACCTCAGCGGTGATGTGTGCGGTCACCATTATTGGTATACCATTCGCTATCCAACATATTAAGCTGGCGATAATTTCCTTTGCACCTGTGGGACAAACCATTGTCAGTAACGAAACTGCCAATGCGGTACACCGCAGTTAATCGATACTATTTAAGGTGAGGCTTAATTAAATAAGCTTCACCTTAAGCTATCAGTTAAGATTACCCCGCCAGCATCTGCCTTAGCACTTTGCAATCTTGTTTAACCTGCTCTGCATAATCTAGAGCACAATTGATCAAACTTTGAACTTGATCAGGTAATAACTCAGATACCGCAGCTTCAAACTGAGTGGAACGACGATCTCCGCGACAATGTGCAAGCGCCAAAGCCTCACCACAGGTTGCAGCATAATCAATGAATCCACCTTTAACTGCTTTTTTGCCAAAGGTAATCTGCTCTGGATCAATACCCACTCGGGCGTGATGGCGAGAGCGAATAAGCCAATGTGCACCTTGCCATTCCGCTTCATCTAATACCAAATCTGGTCGACGTTGCATTCTGAGTTGGCAGTTAACAGTCAGGTGTGCAGGGTTTAATTGATTAACAGGGCTCAAGCTGGGAAAATGGAATAAAGGCGCGGCATGACGTTGTTTCTTAACCTCAACGATGTGGTACAAAGCCAAATCTGGCGTTATGCCCTCTTGAGTTTTAGGCCCCACTAGCAGGTAGTAGCGCGCCATATTGACAGAACCAGTGCCAGCATTAACACGCTGAACAATATCAATAATGCTATCGTCAACATAAGGGGCAAAAGTTTCCTCTATCTCTTGATACAATAGTGCACTAATTGCATTAAAGCGCTCTGGCAATGCTTTAAAACGTAGCGGTAAAACATTTAGATCAACCGCTTTAGCAAGAGAGCTTTTTTCGGTAAAAGCCTCACCGCCACAAGTTCGACCTAAAGCTTTTTGGTAGCGCTTTGACAAAATATGCCCCGAGTGGAAGCCAGATATCGCAAATAAACGGCTTTGAGGATCAGACAAACCTTCATGACAAATATCGGTATAAGCTTCCAAAAAGGCTTCGATTGCAGCCCGAGTCTCAGCACTGCTTACAGCAGGTTTGTCTTTCACCTCATATTCTGTCGTATACAGACCTTGCTGAATACCTTGGGCGTAGTCAACTGCTAGCGCCAAACTAACAGCGAAGCGTAGTAAGTCCCATGCCGCATGACCGATACAAGCGTCATCAAAATCATTGGGACAAAAAATAATGCTGTCACCATGAGAACCCTCTTCACTTAAAAAGCCAAAGTTAGCGCTGTGACAATCCCCCATAATTGTGGTGAGCGGCAGCTTATAAAGTGAGGGCGGTAGCTTGATAACGCCAGAAGCTAAGTCAGCATAAAAAAGTTGTGCTGAACCTCTCAGAAATACAAATGGATTATTTGCCATTTTGAGGTGCTTAGGGTGACCTTGCGATGGAGCATAACCATCCACACGATTAAGCTCTTGTTCTATAAGCTCAAAACGAGCGACAGATTCAGTCATGTCCATATCCTTTTATTTTGATCAGAAAAGCACTGCATGTGCTTAATATGACGCCACCTTGGCGCGCAGCACTTAGCTTTCCCTAGTTTTGAAAGTATATTCTAAGCCTACAAGTGCAACGTAATTACACGGTTACGGCCTTGCTCTTTGGCTTCATACAGTGCGTCGTCTGCTTTTTTATAGGTCTCTTCGATGTCGGCATTATGTTTAATCAAACATAGTCCAAAAGAAGCAGTGATCACTTCAGCAGCGGTATTATAAGCGTGAGGAATGGCAAGGTCTTGAATCGCTTTTCGTGCAATTTCAGCCCTTGTTTGTGCGAGGTCGGCAGAGTCTGTTGTAAAGAGTAAAGCAAACTCCTCTCCACCTAAACGGAAAGGTAAAGCCTCTATCTCTTTAGCTAAAGTTTTAAAGGCCTTAGCACATTCAATCAATACGTGGTCGCCTGCTTGGTGGCCATAGTTATCGTTATATTGCTTGAATTTATCAACGTCAAACATCAAAAAGGCAAGCAAATCGCCCTTTTCTTCAGCCTTCTCAGCATAAACTGGAAACTGGTCAGAAAAGTAACGACGATTATATAGCCCTGTCATAGGATCGGTGATAGAAAGCTCTTCAACATATTTTTTATTGGTGATGTCTTGTCGAATGGCGGTAAAGCCATTAATTTGGCCTTGAGAATCAAACTGAGGTTCGATATTAACGTCAACCCAGTAATAGCTCCCATCTTTCTTACTGTTCTTAACTTCGCCACGCCAGCTCTTGCCTGACTTAACTGTCTGCCATAACGACTGATAGAGTGAATTTGGCATATCAGGGTGACGCACAATATTGTGATTCCGCCCCAACAGCTCTTCTCGACTATAGCCTGAAATATCACAGAAAGCTTGGCTAACGGCCCGAATAATACCGTGTTCATCAGTGCTGGATGAAATCACATAACGATCAACGGTATCGGCATAGCGCTGAATCTGTTTATAGCGCTCACGGGCGCTGACTAACGTGACAATACGACTGATAAACTCTTCGCGGGAGAACGGCTTAATCAAAAAGTCGTTTACGCCACTTTTAAGAAAACGAGCTTCTAACTTTGGCTCTCGCATACCTGTTACCGCAATAATCGGTAAAGTAAGTTCGTCATGGTGTCGGCGAACTTCACGGGATAGCTCTAATCCTGTCATCTCAGGCATTTCATGATCGGTTACCATAAGTGAGATTTTTGGATTGGCTTTCAAAATTTCCAAAGCTTCCTTACCAGAGCTAGCCGTATGAATATTAAACAGTAATGGCTCTAGTAAACTTATTACACTGGCAAGTGCAACCCTTGAATCATCAACTACTAATATATCAACACCTTTAGTGTCTAATAGCAACTCAGCTAAGCGAACGGCATAGCAAAGATCGCTTTTCCCTTCTTTAATTACATAGTCAACAATAGGCATGGATGAGATCTGCTTTTGCAATTCATCACTCATTGAGCCTGTTAATGCAATTACGGGGATATTTTTCTTCACAACAGTACCAACGATTTGCCCCTCGCCAGCATCTGGTAACACTAAGTCGGTAATTGCAGCAAAGAAGTCATGTCGACTGAGTAGCACCTCTGCTTCTTTATGACTGTATGCCATGTGCACTTCAAAAAGATTATTTTCTGCAAGTTGCTTACTCAGCATTTTGGCAAAAAGGGCACTGTCTTCCACGACTAATAATTTTTTCATACTGAACAATCTTATTGTTAATGCTCATGCTTGAGCAAATATGCTTTAGTGAGGGAGTAACTTGTTGATAGTCAATACTTAATCATTCTACATGTCAAACACATGCATCTATGACTTGGACAAAGATCAATAATAAAGTTTTTCTTTACAAACAAAGAGTAAGGCAGTTATTCAGTTTTTGGAAGTGCGGCTCTAATTTATCTATTTTCTGAACGGAGTTTTTAAGTCTATCGCTTGAGCATAGGCCTCTATTTGTTGCTGTTCCGACTTAAGCCACTGCTGAATAGTCTGTGAAAATAAGGGTTCTGCAATCCAATGGTTTGAATGTGTCAAATAAGGCGAAAAACCTCTGGCAACCTTATGCTCACCCTGTGTGCCGGGGTCGAAGTGGGTTAAACCCTGTTCTAAACAGAACTCTATACCTTGGTAATAACAAACCTCAAAGTGCAGACAATCAACATCAGCTCGACTTCCCCAATATCGACCATAAAGGCGAGACTGATCATAAAAAAACAGCGCGGCGGCAATACTGCAATTTTGTTCCAATTCGTCCTTGATGTAAGCTTCTACCAACATAATTTTCTCAGGCATCTGCTCTACTAGATACTGGAAAAAATCCATGTTTAGATATCCTTGCCGGCCACGTTGCTGGTAAGTTGTTTGGTAGCACTGATAAAAATGTCTCAGCTGAGACTGACTTATTTCTGCTCCCCGCACACGTCTTAGTTTAATACCTTGATCTACAATTTTACGCCGTTCCTGTCGAACATTTTTCCTTTTCTTAGCACTAAAACTATTCAGAAACTGCTCAAAATCTTGCCAGCCTTCAGTATTCTGCCAATGATATTGACAACTTGTACGCCCTAATAAATTTTGCTTTAAGCCTTGTTGGTAGCTGTGCTGGTCAGGGAACAGTAGATGCCAGCTGGAGAGCTTATATTGTCGTACCAATTGCTGAATACCTGCTAAAAAGTGCGGTAGTACTTGCTCAAAACTATAATCTATTCTCAGTAACACTCTGCTGCCTTCGCTGGGCGTGTAAGGAATCGCACTGACTAGCTTGGGGTAATATTCTAAATGCTGGCTTTCATAGGCCTCAGCCCAAACCCAGTCAAAAACATATTCACCATAAGAGTGGTACTTAACATATGTGGGCATTAACGCCGCTATACCTTGCGCATCTTCTAACAATAGATGACAAGGTTGCCAGCCAGTATCCCCACCCACAACACTTGTGTGCTCTAGTGCGGTTAAAAAAACTGGGTTTAAAAAAGGATTACCAGTAAGTTGCAGTTGTGACCATTGAGAAGGACTTAACTCGCTAAGTTGCTGCAGTACTCGCAGTTGCATAAAGCCTCCTCAATCCGATTAAGCGACAGCTAAGTCTGGTAAGCGAGTAATAAGCTCTGGAAGTAAAACCTGAATACGGGCGCGTGCCTGTGCGGTACCCATGGGTTCTGTTTGTCCAACACCCCAAACGGGGGCAGGCCAAGCAGCGTCGCCCTCTGCTCGCACTACATGATGAATATGCAGCTGTGGCACAATATTACCAAGAGCTGCGACATTCATCTTTTGTCCATGAAAGGCTTGCATCATCGCTTCAGCTAAAGCACAAGACTCTTTCATCACTTGTACAAGCACCTCTTGCTCTAACTCGTAAAGCTCTGTAATACCCCCAACTCTAGGAATTAAAATAAACCAAGGGTATCGAGCATCATTCATCATACATAAACGGCTAACACCTAGATCTGCCACGGGAATAGTGTCTTGCTCTAAGCGAGAGTGTAGTGTGAACATCTATAGTACCTTTCTCTGAGACCTGACGGCTTAACTTATTGAATAGTATAGACATACTGAGTGGCAATAAGTCTATAGAAAAACGACCCCATCCCTGTAATGCTTTGTTTGCCAAATAGCACTTCTCAAATTTTAGCCTGCCAACATGATCATCAGCCCAACTGTAGCCTCATCACAAAAACAGATGAAGGCTATCTTAATTAATCATTATCCCTGATCTAATAGAAGCATTAAGCTGACGATCATTGAAAAGCTTTGTCTATGGCTTAAATTATAAGAATAATCAAAAGGATAAGATGAGAGATGAATCACTCGACTACCCGAATAAAAGTGCTGCTGGCAGGGCTTTTCAGCCAGATTTTATGCGTGGGTATTGCGCGTTTTGCTTACACACCTTTATTACCTGTGATGCAAGATCAAACTTGGATGGGTGACGCGGAAGGAGGCTGGTTAGCGGCCATTAACTACGTAGGCTATATGTTGGGTGCTTTAATTGCAGCATCTGTCAGCGATCTTAAACTGAAAGATACCTTGTACCGCTTTGGTTTAGTGACTGCGATTGTGACGACAGCCGCTATGGCTTTTACCGATAATATGTTGTTGTGGTCGATATTACGCTTTTTATCTGGCCTTAGCAGTGCAGGGTCAATGTTGATTGCTTCTGGCTTAATCCTTAACTGGCTGATTCGTCATCATCACCGAAGTGAATTGGGTATTCACTTTTCGGGGGTGGGTATCGGCATTGTGGTAGCCGCCATTGCGGTGGAGTTAATGTTGCGCTGGTCATTAAGCTGGTCTGAACAGTGGTTATGGTTTTCGCTAATTGCTGTGATATTGGCGATTCCCGCTTGGCTTTGGTTACCAAAACCAGACACTGCACCTACAACCTCCACAGGCCAAGCGCTACAGGACAATCCTCCTACCAAGAAGTTTATGCGTTTGATGTTGGCGGCTTACTTTTGTGCAGGCTATGGATATGTGATCAGTGCAACCTTTATTGTCACCATTGTGGAGCGTATTCCCGCCTTGTCTGGTATGGGCGCTTTAACCTTTGCAGTAGTGGGTTTGGCCGCAGCGCCAGCGGTGATGAACTGGGATTTAATCGCGCGTAAATTGGGTTACCTCAATGCATTAATTTTGGCCTATAGCCTACAAATCGCGGGGATTGTTTTACCGACGTTTTATCACAGCCTTGAAGTAGCTCTGTTCAGTGCCTTGCTCTTTGGCGGAACATTTGTCGGCTGCGTTAGTTTAGTCCTAACCATGGCTGGGCGTTTATACCCGACCAAGCCTGCTAAACTAATGGGCAAAATGACACTGTCTTACGGTGCTGCACAAGTGATAGCCCCAGCGCTAACAGGCATGATTGCAGAGCAGACAGGGTACTATGATATTGGTTTATGGCTGGCAGGTGGTTTTGTTGCCTTGGGTACATTGTTGATTGTTTGGCTTAAATTTTCAGACCGTACTGCTCATATACTAGATGAGTCTGCTCGGCTGGCTGCGGCTAAAAGTTAATAATACACAAGTTAACAAAGGCGCATATTGCGCCTTTGTTAACCTACATTCAGTAGTAACATTGAGCTCGCGAATCACGACGCAATGGCATTAACCCAAGTCTATTTAAGTTCTGCAATATACTGTTCTAAGACGCCTTGCAAACGCTGAATACTGACAGGTTTAGCAATAAATGCATTCATACCAACTTCTATACAACGTTGCTGATCTTCTAACATAGCATTAGCGGTAAGCGCTACTATGGGGGTTGACTGATTCAGATTAGACTCAGCACGCAACTTGAACGTACAAGCTAAACCGTCCATAACAGGCATCTGGCAATCCATCAATATCAATTGATACTGCTGCTGCTGACACATCTCAAATGCAATCTGACCATTTTCTGCAAACTCACATTGATAGCCTAATTTCTTTAATATAGCCCCTGCAAGATTAGCGTTAATCACATTGTCTTCGACAACCAATATAAGTGCAGGTCTGTCACTATCACTATTTTTAGCCTGATGATGATTTGAAGCAGAAACCAAAGCAGTCGCTTGAACATCAGGTATGGCAGATTCCATATTGGTGATTACAGCTGTAGAGTCTGCAACTTCAACATTTAGTAAAATCCAAAAAGTTGAGCCTTGACCAATTTGGCTTCGAACACCGATTTCTCCGCCCATAGAACTGATAATTTCCTTGCACAGCGACAAGCCTAAACCACTACCACCAAAGCGCCTTGTGGTTGAACTATCGGCCTGAGTGAAAGGTGAAAATATCTGCTGTTGAGCTTCTGGAGAAATACCTATACCCGTATCTGATACTTCAATTTTAATCTCATAGTGCTGCTCATCTAACTGTCTATTGAGTAAAAGACGAAGAGTGACATGCCCCTCTGAAGTGAATTTTGCCGCATTGCTGAGCAGGTTTATTAAAACCTGCTGCAACCTAAAGTGATCGCCCATGATAATGCTAGGCAGTGCTGGATCTTTACGTATATTGAGCTGTAGTTTCTTGCTTTGAATACTACCGTTAACGACTCTAACCACATCCTCTACAGCTTGATGCAAACTAAATGCTTGATATTCCAACTGTAGTTTTTGCTGCTGTAAACGTGATAAATCCAAAATTGAGTTTAAAAGCTGTAAAAGATTCTGACTACAGGCATTCATGTCTTGGATCAAAGGTGTTAACGTCGGTGGCAACTGCTCTAATCGCATCAACTGTAAAGAACCAATAATACCGTTAAGTGGCGTTCGAATTTCATGACTCATGTTAGACAGAAACTCACTTTTAGCCTGATTTGCAGCAGCTGCTTCACGAGCAAGCCGTTGATTACGCCGTAACTCTCGGTAATTTACCCAAGTAAAAAGACTACCTATCATTAGAACCAATAGCAGCAACATCGCCATTAATCTGTAGTTATGCTGCACTTTAATTGCGAAAGTACTCTCAACCTCAGATATTGCAGAAGCCACCGTGCGGGAGGCTTGCATATACAGCGCTACAAAATCTTCAAATTGAGCACTGTAGTGTTTGGCTTTATTGGGCGTTAAGCTGGCAATATCGCGATCTAACTTTTCTAATAATCCAATCAAACGATAAGCGGTTTCCAATGAGCTTTGGTCAATCTGCTCAATTAGCTCCTTTGTACTACCTTGGGTGATGATATTGACTCTACTCCAAAGAATTTCTTTGCGAATATCAATTGCTGCACGGCTTTCATCAGTTTCCGTAATCACAAAAAAATTCAGCTGATTGATTAACCGTAACAACTCCATTTCTACACGAGTACTATTCCAATAACGTTCATCTTTAGTGAACAAACCAAACTCGTCGATCTCTTTTTCCAACTTAAAAAGGGAAAAGGCAATAACACAAACTAGGATCAATAAAGTTCCTGCAAGTGCAACTGGCTGATAACGGTGCAGATTTTTCATAGCAATTAGAAGACCTCTATGGTTTTCAGCTGCCATGCACAGTGTGCTTGATAAAAAGGCGTATTAATTTGTGGTTGATCACTAAATGGATAAAGCACCCAAAGTGGGCCTTTGTCTCGGATACGCATAGGTTTGCCATCCTGCTCAAACGCAATAAAAGCGTTGTGCTCTAGTAATATATCGACTGGAACCTCAATGGCATAATCATTCAAAGCAATAAAGCGTAAGTTTTGGCCTTTAGCACCTAGCTTTTCCAAGAGTTGCGCCACCGAAATAGCAGTATAAGTATGTTCTTGATCTGTCCAGATCGTTTCGGTTTTCACTTGATAGTTCGGCATCGCCTTTAAGTCTGCCAACGAGAAGTGATGATTAGATCCTGTCACCTCTCCTGTTACAGTCAATATATTTTGATCCGCTTGCAGTGGTGTTGCGATTAGAAAAGTCAGTAGCAACAGAGAAACAAGAGCCGCTGTAATCGAATGAATAGGCTTAATCATCATAAGGTTATCCTTAATTACCATTAACAACCATAAAAGAAAGGCTTATTCACAATATATAACAATTGTTACTGGCGCACCTCCTACAAAGGTGAAAATTTGGATATAAAAAAAGCGGGCAAATGCCCGCTTTTCACATACAAACCAAGAAATTAAGCGGCGAAGTTTTGCGCTGCGAATTCCCAATTTGCCAATGCCCAGAAACCACCTAGGTAGTTAGGGCGAACATTGCGGTAGTCGATGTAGTAAGCGTGTTCCCACAGGTCAACCGTTAACAGCGCAGTCTGACCGTTAGTCATTGGCGTGCCAGCGTTGCTGGTGTTAACGATTTCTAAAGAACCGTCAGCGTTTTTCACCAACCAAGTCCAGCTAGACGCGAAGTTGTTCACTGCTTTGTCGTTGAACTCAGCTTTGAACGCGTCAAAAGAACCCCACTTAGCATTGATAGCATCTGCCAGAGCACCAGTAGGCTCACCGCCACCATTTGGAGACAAGCTGTTCCAGTAGAAAGTGTGGTTCCAAACTTGCGCAGCATTGTTAAATACTGGACCAGCAGGCGCAGCCATGATGATCTCTTCCAGAGTTTTACCTTCAAACTCAGTGCCAGGAACTAGGCCGTTCAGTTTGTCTACATATGTGTTGTGGTGTTTACCGTGGTGAAATTCTAAGGTTTCCACAGAAATGTGTGGTAGTAACGCATCTTTCGCATACGGCAGTGCAGGCAATTCAAAAGCCATGGTTGTATCTCCAGTCAACTCAGGTCTAAAAATAAGAGACGACTATTCTTCACGGTGAATAGCGCCTCGGCATAATGACTATCAAGTGGGGGCTTAAAGATTTTTTTCAATTGTAGCAGTCTTTAAGCCTCACCCTTATATTAAGCTCAGGTGCCGAGATAATAGCATTACAATTGTGGATTTTCTATTTCTGAGTGAAAAGGTTGGATATTATCTGTCGATTTATTTTAATGGCACAATGTAATAGTCTTTCAACTTCACAGGCACAACCCATAACAAGCAGCATACGATATGCTCTAGTTATTAACTTTTTGATTCTACAGAATTAATAGATTTGGATAGGCAGCAATGGCGCATGACAACGACGAATTGAAAATAATACCTGAGCGCGATAGCTTGGCACCTAATCGTATTTCACCTTCTTCCCGCAGCGGCAATGGCTTGCTTTGGGGCTTTGTCATCATTCTCGCGGCCGGTCTCGGAGGGCTATATTTTCAAAATACTCAACTGAGCCAAACCTTAAACAAACAAAATATCCAACTGAGCCAATCTCTTAGTCGCATTAAAACACTAGAAGATGAACTGACGGCTACAGGGCGAGACCTTTCTAAGTCAGGAGCCACTTTAGAGAATCGTATTCAAACAAATGAGTCTGAAATACGTAAGCTGTGGGATCTGAGCAATAAACGTAATCGAAAAGACATTGATAGCAACGACAAGGCGATATCAGCCTTAAAAACGCAGTTTTCAATGGTACAGTCTGAACTTAAGCGCTTGCAGCAAGTACTTACAGATGAAAGTACGACTCGTAATATTGCAACCCAAACTTTGAAGACTGAGCAAGAGTTTCTCAACACCAAAATTGGCAATCAGCAAATCGCATTAACAGAGCAGATAAACGCACAACAACTTGCACTATCTCAGTTAACAGAGTCAGAAGGTATGTTGCGCGAGGCATTAAAGTCAGCTTTAGAAACTCGACTAAACGATTTACAACAACGCACCAATACACTTAGTGAGCAGCTGAGTCAGCTTGAGACACAAAAGGCACAAAACTCTAATGGTGACGTGGACCGTACACTCAAAGATCACCAAAATCGCTTAGATTCTATAGATGCATCTCGCCGCCAGCTGATCAGCAGTGTTACGCGACTTAGTACAGACATGACGAATCTACAGCTTGAAGTTGATGCGCTACTACGCGGCGGCGGCGACTGATTCTATATCCTAGCCTAAGCCCAACCGATCAAACAGAGAGCTTTTATGCGATTTCCCAAAGCACAATATTTAGCAGGCATGCAGCGCTTTATCTCCGTACTGCCGCACTGTCAGATACTGCAAATGTCGGCATTAGAGGCCGATGATCAACATGTGGTATTCACTGTCCCCTTTGCCGAACACTTAATTGGCAACGCACGCAAACAACTGATTCACAGCGGTGTGATTT
Organism: Oceanospirillum multiglobuliferum; assembly: GCF_900167095.1. Classification (GTDB taxonomy): domain Bacteria; phylum Pseudomonadota; class Gammaproteobacteria; order Pseudomonadales; family Halomonadaceae; genus Oceanospirillum; species Oceanospirillum multiglobuliferum. Next base: position 34,192 of record NZ_FUXG01000013.1, on the reverse strand, counting down.
CAACTCTTCTGGACACCGCCTGTGGCTCGGTTGTGGTATGCGCCCTGCCTAGATTTGAAATGTGTCCCACGCTTGATCTGAGAATAGACCATCTACGCCCTGCCGTTGCCAACAAAGCACTGTACTGTGAAGCTCGCGTGATCAAAATCACCCCTCAGATTGTGTTCACAGAGGGCGAAGTTTACCAAGACAAGGGGCTGCCTGTAGCAAGAGCCGTCGCTAACTTTATGCGATTGGGAGCTGATAAAACCCCAGTAGAAATGGATGCTGCGGTATTTGGAGTAGAGCCATGAATGAAGTTGACTCAATGGTAGAGCTGATCACCCGCACTCAAAGAGAAGGGGATTGGGAGGCGCTTCTGGATAAGATCCCTTATGCAAAGTTTATCGGCTTGTCGGCTCAAACCATGGGTGATGAAATTATCTTTCGCATGGAGCCATTACCTACAAATACTGGCAATCCCATTTTACCCGCTCTACACGGTGGTGTAATTGCAGGCTTTATGGAAACGGCAGCCACTCTGAACATGATGATGCGACTTGATGTCATTCAAGTGCCTAAAATTATTGACCTCACGGTTGATTATTTGCGCTCTGGTAATATGAAACCAACATTTGCCACCTGCACGTTAAACAGACAAGGTCGCCGTGTGGCAAATGTGCATGTGGTGGCATGGCAAAAAAACCGCGAAACGCCCATTGCCAGCTCAAGGGCACATTTTTTATTAGATGATGAGGAATAGATTCTAATTTAAGCACAATCTACTACCTCTACCACACTTGAAATATTTCTTTTTATCCCCACCTTTTCAAACAGATAGCAAGTTCAGCACCGTACTGGGCTGAACTTGCTCAACTGACCTGTTTCAGATCACTTTATATTTTCATTCGATCCATGAAACTGTTTTAACGCAATTGGAGTTTGACTCGATGTCTACTGATGCACAGAAAGAAACCCTTGGTTTTCAGACAGAAGTAAAACAGCTGCTGCACCTGATGATCCATTCATTGTACTCAAACAAAGAGATTTTCTTGCGTGAGTTGATCTCTAACGCCTCTGATGCCTGCGATAAGCTGCGTTATGAAGCCTTAGAAAATGACAGCCTGTACGATGGTCAACCGGATCTACAAGTTAAGATTGTTGCGGACACTGACAACAACACCCTGAGCATCAGCGACTCAGGTATCGGTATGACACGCCAAGAGGTGATTGATCACCTGGGCACCATCGCAAAATCAGGTACGGCTGAGTTCTTGGGCAAACTGACGGGCGATCAAAAGAAAGACTCTCAGTTGATTGGCCAGTTCGGCGTGGGCTTCTACTCCTCTTTTATCGTGGCCGATGAAGTGGAAGTGATTACTCGTAAAGCAGGTAGTACTACGGCTGAAGCGGTACGCTGGGTTTCTAAAGGTGATGGCCAGTTCACCGTTGAAACTGTTGAAAAAGCAGAACGCGGCACCACCATTATTCTGCACCTGAAAGCCGATGAAAAAGAGTTTGCAGAAGACTATCGCCTACGCAACCTGATTCGCAAATACTCTGACCACATTGCTGTGCCTGTGCTGATGGAAAAACCCTTCTACGGCAAAGATGAAGAAAAGCCTGCAACACCCGAGTTTGAAGCGGTTAACGAAGCCAAAGCCCTTTGGACACGTAGCCGTACTGATGTGAAAGATGAAGAGTATCAAGAGTTTTACAAGCATGTGGCACATGACTTCACCGATCCACTGACGTGGAGCCACAACAAAGTTGAAGGCAAACTGGAATACACCAGCTTGCTGTATCTACCGTCACGTGCGCCATTTGATCTGTACCATCGTGAAGCCTCTCGCGGCCTGAAACTATACGTACAGCGCGTATTCATTATGGATGACGCAGAGCAGTTCCTACCACTTTACCTGCGCTTTATTAAAGGTGTAGTGGACTCTAACGACCTGTCGCTGAACGTCTCTCGTGAGATTCTGCAACAAGACCCTAACATCACGTCGATGAAAGGGGCGCTAACCAAGCGTGTTCTAGACATGCTGTCTAAACTGGCAACCTCTGACGCGGAAAAATACCAAACCTTCTGGAATGAGTTTGGTAACGTGATCAAAGAGGGACCGGGCGAAGACTATGCCAACCGCGAGAAAATTGCCAAACTGCTGCGCTTTGCCTCAACACAGGGCGACAGCGATGTGCAAAATGTTGGCCTAGCCGACTATGTTGCGCGTATGAAAGAAGGCCAAACTAAGCTGTACTACTTAGTCGCCGATAGCTACAACACCGCTAAGAACAGCCCACACTTAGAGATCTTCCGTAAGAAAGGTATCGAAGTATTACTGCTGACTGACCGCATTGATGAATGGCTAATGAGCCACCTGACCGAGTTTGACGGCAAGTCATTCCAAGATGTCGCCAAGGGCGAGCTAGACCTAGGCGAAACCGAGTCAGAAGAGGACAAGCAAGCACAGGAAGAGGCGGCCAAGCAGGTACAAGGTATGGTCGAACGCTCTAAAGAATTGCTGAAAGAGCAAGTTTCTGATGTGCGCGTAACGCACCGCTTAACCGACTCGCCTGCTTGCGTTGTATTGACAGAGGGAGATATGGGTGAGCAGATGCGCCAAATCATGGCGGCAGCAGGTCAAGCAATGCCAGAAAGCAAGCCAATTCTGGAGCTTAACCCAAGCCACCCTCTGATCCTGAAGCTGGATCAAGAGCAGGACGAAGAGCGTTTTGCTGATTTAGCGCGCATCGTGCTGGACCAAGCAATGCTGGCAGAAGGTCGCCAGCTAAAAGACGCTGCGGCTTATGTACATCGCCTTAACAAACTGTTGTTAGAGCTGGTGAACTGACCATCACTTAAACTTCAAACCCTTTTGATCAAAACCCATTGGCTACCACCAATGGTTTTTTTTTGCCATTGAAGCCAACAACACCCCCATCAGCTCGGCTAGACTCAAAACAGTGCAAAAGCACAAAAGTAGTGCATACCACCACTTTGAAGCAAATGATTAGTGCTATAAACTACAGTTCATTCAAATCTAAATATTTATTTTTGTTACAACCATAATTTCTGACTATATAAAATACCGCTCATAGATTAGACTTTTGTCTACAGCACCTATATTTTGTAACAAGCCTCTAAATTCCCAGTTTGTTCTCTCAAAATGCTGCTAACTTAAAAACACAATTAAAAAAACCTTCTCCCCGAAGAGGATCTAGCAATGACGCTAAAAAACAAAGTATTGGCGGTTGTTCTGTTGCCAGTGCTCGTGATTACGTTAACGCTGACATATATAGGATATAACGACTTAAAAAAGGAAATTGAAGAGTCAGTCAGTACCGACACCAAACGTGTTGTAAATGATGCCAGTGTCACTATTAACGCGTGGTTAAAAAACAAGGCATTAGTGGCGGAGTCTTTTGCCAAACTGTCAATTGAACAACCCCACTTACTCCCTTTCTTGCAGCAAGCTGAAAAAGCGGGTGGCTTTGATGTGTTCTATTATGGCCGGGCCGATGGTCGCGCGCTCTTTTCCAATGTTGAAATTCAGAAAATTCTGGATGAAGAAGGCTTTGATCCAACCAAACGCCCTTGGTACTTAGAGGCTCAGAAAGCTGGCAAAACAATATTCACCGAACCTTATAAAGATGCCAGCTCAGGTCTGCTGATTCTTTCCGTTGCCAGTCCAGCGATTCAAAACGGCCAGTTAAAAGGGGTGGTTGGTGCCGACTTGGGCTTGGCAGAAGTTGTGGATGTGATTGAACGCATTGATGTCGGTGACAAAGGCTTCGTGATGTTGGTGGATGAATCCGGTATTGTCGTAGCACACCCTGACCAGTCTTTGCGCATGAAACCGCTCAGCCAAATTGGCCAAGAGCTCAACCAAGGTACTATGACCCGTTTGGCCAATAGCCAGCAGATGCTGATCGAAAAAATTAACGGGATTGATTACCTGATGCGCTTTCAAAAAGTGGGCAACTCTCGTTTCTATGTGGGGGTTGCCTTACACCAAGGTCATGTGATGTCTCCGGTGAAACAACTGCTCATCGTGAACAGCCTCGTGTCGCTGGTGTTGATTGTGATCGCTGCTGCTATGAGCATGATGATGGTGTCTCGTGTACTGAAACCTCTCACAGAGATTGGCGTTGCACTGGAAGAGATTGCCAAAGGCGGTGGCGACCTAACCAAACGACTCACCGTGCACAGCCACGATGAGGTCGGTGCACTGGCGTCGCACTTCAACCACTTTGTCGGCTCAATGCATCACATCATTCAAGACATCTCCAGCTTGGCCATTAATCTGCGCGAAACGGCAAATGCCAGCGCACAGGTGGCACAACGCACCAGTGATGATGTACAGCTTCAGATGCAAGAGGTCTCAATGGTAGCCGCAGCTGTTGAGGAGATGGCAACCGCTACCCATGAAATTGCCAATAATGCTGAAAATACCGCGGCAGCCTCTCAACAGTGCGCTTCAGCCAGCCAAGAGGGTCAGAAGGTGGTTGAGAAAAGTCGCCTCTCGATTGATAGTCTGGCTGGTCAAATTCAAGATGCCGCAACCGTAATCGACCGTTTGAGTGAGCACGCACAACAGATCAACTCTATCCTGTCGACGATTCAAGGTATTGCAGAGCAAACTAACCTACTTGCACTGAACGCAGCTATTGAAGCAGCGCGTGCAGGCGAGCAAGGGCGTGGCTTCGCCGTAGTGGCTGATGAGGTGCGGGTATTGTCACAACGTACCCATCAATCCACGGAAGAGATTCAAGGTATGATTGATAGCCTGCAAAAAGCGTCTGCCGATGCAGTGAAAATCATGTCCAGAAGTCGTGAACAAGCAAGTGACAGTGTAGAGGAAGCCAACCGTGCCTACGAGAAGCTGGTCGACATATCACTGATGCCATCACCAGCATCAGTGATATGTCGACCCAAACCGCTGCTGCAACCGAAGAGCAGAGTTTGGTAAACAAAAATATCTCTGAAAACACACTGCGTATTCGTGATATTGCTGATCAGCTTTCTGGTGAATCAGATCAAGCCAAACAGCGTGCGGCTCAGTTAAATCAGTTGGCAGATCGTTTACACGATCAAGTAGGACGCTTTAAGCTTTAATAATCTGGACAATACATCACTGAAATTAAAAATGCCTGACACATCGTCAGGCATTTTTTTCAGCATAAAATGTGGTCAATTTTAGTAACGGAACCGACCCAATTGCTTTTCCAATTTTTTTACGAGAGACAATAGCGACTGGCTTTCTTTATTCGCATCAACAACCCCACTCGCCACTAAATTTGTTTCGTCACTGATATTCACAACATTGCGCGTAATATCTTCTGTTACAGCTCTTTGCTCTTCAACGACACTGGCCATCTGAGTGGTCATGTTATCTATTTCAGTAATCACCGTGACAACATGCTGTAGGTGTAACGATGCCTCTTCTGCCAACTCCAAGCAAAGCCCTGACTGTTCGTTGCCTTTCTTCATCGCACCAACCGCGTTCTTTGCCCGCTCTTGCAGTTTGTTGATGAGAGCCTGAATTTCCTCCGTAGATTTCTGTGTTTTGGAGGCAAGGTTACGTACCTCATCAGCCACTACTGCAAAGCCTCGTCCAGACTCTCCTGCACGAGCTGCTTCAATTGCGGCATTTAGGGCCAACAAGTTAGTTTGTTCAGAGATGCCTTGAATAGAGTCAACAATTTGACTGATGTTGTCGCTGTCTTGAGAAAGTAGATCCATCAAAGTTGAGGTATTACTGATCTGCTCCGACAGTTCCCGAATTGAACGAGTACTCTCGTAAACATTCTGCGCACTGCTGTCTACAGAAGCTTTCGCCTCACTGGATGAATTAGCCGTATTAGTGGCAATCAACGCAACCTCTCCAGCGGAGGCCGACATCTCATTAATCGCCGTCGCAATTTGATCAACTTCAGCTCGTTGCTTTTCAATGCCTATCGCACTGTTGTTAGAAATCTCTGTGGCTCTGTAGGCTGAGCTTTCAACACTACTCATTTCAGCGGCAATATCTTTCACAATACCGTGGGTCTTTTCGATAAAGGCATCAATCCCCCGAGCCAGATCGCCCACTTCATCATCTCGCTGTAAGCTTAAGCGCTGCGTCAAATCACCATCTTGAGAAGCTAATTGGTTAATCATCTCCGCGGCACGACGGATGGGCGTTGCAATGCTATGCGCAATAATCGTTAGCAATACAATGCCTAAACCTGCAATGGTGGCGCCAATAAGAATGGACGTCATTAAGCTTTCACTGAACTGCTCCGCCATAGAGGCCTGAGCTTTGATTGCGCCAGCTAAAACAACTTTTTCATCTAAATTGATGACCGCCGCCCAAGGGGTATTCACTCCCGCAAGAGTAATTGGTTGTACCGCCCACAGTCGGCCATCTGCTTGTAATATTTCAGGTAATCCACTGACGACCAATTTTAAAATTTGATCTTTCTGTGCACCTTGATACGTTTTAGCCAAAGCCTGTTGACCATCTGAGTCCGCTGCGACAAGCCCCGTATGACTGATCAGTAATACCTGACCTTGCCCAGAGTACAGCGACTGATCCGCTTCTTTAGCCAGCTTGCTTAAAAAACTAAGCTCCATATCAATACCCGTCATACCTTTGATCTGACCGCCTACGATAATCGGCATCGTAATAGAGGTACCTACAATGGTTCGACCTCCGGCCTCCCAAGAATAAGGCTCTGCCAGGCAGGTTTTCCCCGTATCGACTGGACAACTGTACCAAGAGGAGTCGGTATTACCTTTGGCAATATTGTCATAGACTGTTTTTAAATCTAACGCACGATATCCTAAGCTCGCGTCAGCATTTCTATACCAATATGGCGCAAATTGACCATTATCGTAAGTATGGGAGAGGCCTATCGATTCTTGATCCTTTCCATCGACCGCATTAGGTAACCAAGCGATATAAGTGCCCATGACGTTGCTATTTTGCTCCAGCATCGCCTTAGTGTATTCGTAGAAAGGTTGGCGTTGGGTTTCTAGACCATTTTGAGCAATAAAGCTGGTCATGGTGTCCGCCATACCTTTGGCAACATACATCGCTTTATTCAATTCTGAGGCCGTTTTCCCCGCTTGAGCTTCGGCTAACGCCGACAGCTGCGCCCGCGCTTTTTCAGTCAGCTCTTGGCTGACCAAAGTGGTTGTTTTCGCTTCTACCGCACTATTTTTCCATGCAATCGCGGTTAAAAGCGTGAGAGAGGAGAAGATGAGGCAGGCTCCGGTAGCCAGTGCAATTCTTGTTTTAATTTTCATCTCGGGCACTCACTTACAGGCAATGATTGTGTATTAACGAGGCTTTTTATTATGCGGTAGCATTATTACGTGCTTATGAATAGCACAGGTTATCGATATAGATCTAGCACTTTACTAACAATAGCCGACAAAGCTTCTTTTGTATGTTTATTAAACCTTATCCATATAACGAGCAACCGAGACAAACTCCGGCTCTGAGCGATAGCGCCAGACAAACCACATACCATAAAACACCGTAAAAATCACCAACACTTTTAGCCATAGGGCAAAAGGGCGAAAAAACAACGGATAGCTTACCATCGTGATCATCATAGTGGTTGAAACCAGCTTCACCTTATGTGGAATCACGTGGTATTTCTCCCAAGCTTTAATGATTGGGCCAAAGGTAGGTTGGTTCAGTAGCTTTTGATGTAGGCGTTCAGAGCCTTTAGAGAAAAAAAATGCGGCCAATATCACAAAAGGCGTAGTTGGCAGCAGTGGCAACGCAACACCAATTGCACCTAAAAGTAGCGCCAACCAGCCTGCGGCTAAATACAGTGGGCGTTTAAACTGCTGCATGCCGATGTCCTTTTGTCTGTGCTAACAGATTGAGCAATATCGTTATTTTGGATCAGATGCAGCATTTTGTCAGCGAATTAATCTTTTATTAATTCTTTCGTTTTTTCGGTAGCTGTTTTAGCACCCGACTTAGTAGAGCAAACACCACGCTCTGCGGCACATTTAGTCATACAACCCATTTTGCCAAAAGTGTCATTTAGATAGCGTACCTTGCAGCTTGTTTCACAGATGGTCTGTTCAAGAGAGCAGTCAGCATAGCTAACTGAGCTGGCAAGACTAAATAACAGTGTGGTTAAAAACAGACTTAGCTTAGACATAATTAAACTCTAATTACTTGAAAACAGGGCACTTAATCTAAGTAGCCTAATAAAGACAGAGGGTAAGCGTATCAGAATTCAATATCAAGATGAGATTCAAGCAGAGTAAGAGGGGGCGAAACGAAAAAAAGCCGATGACAACTCCTATCAGTCATCATCGGCAAATCCGAGCATGTTCAGTGCTCGACCCATTTTGAAAACACAGTACAAAAGCTAAAACTTAATTGGCCTCTGCACTTGTCACACTCGTTGATTTGGAACGACTTTTCGGAAAAAAGTTCCGCAAAACTGGCGCTAATAAGACCATCAGCGCCAAAGTCATAATGACCGCTGTAATTGGACGCTCCCACAAGAATGACAAACTGCCATCACTAATAATTAAAGCGCGGCGTAGGTTATCCTCCATTAAGCCACCCAATACAAAACCCAGTAGTAAGGGCGCCATTGGAAAGTTCAACATGCGCAAACCAATTGCCGCCATGCAGAAAAACACCATCATATAAATATCAAAGGTGTTGAATGACACCAGATACACACCGGTAATCGCAAAGAACAGAATCATAGGCACCAATACCGTACGCGGCACCATCAACAGCTTTGAGATATAAGGGATCAGTGGCAGATTCAAAATCAGCAGCACAATATTGCCGATGTACATTGAGATAATCACTGACCAAAACACATCGGGGTTATCCACCAACATTCTTGGCCCCGGCTGAATACCGTAAGCGATTAAAGCCCCCAACATAATAGCCGTTGTACCTGAGCCTGGAATACCAAGGGTCAATAGCGGTACAAAAGAGCCTGATGATGCGGCATTATTGGCCGACTCAGGGGCAACCAAACCTCGTAAGCTTCCCGTACCAAACTTCAGCTTCTCTTTGGCACTGGCCAGATTACGCTCCATACCGTAAGCCAAGAAGGCCGCGATGGTTGCACCCGCACCGGGTAATACGCCCACGATAAAGCCTAAAACAGAAGAACGCAGTGCCGTAGGAGCAACCTCTTTGACCTCTTCCGCAGTCACTTTCATGCTGCCAATGGCAGAGGTGTCGGTTTGGTTCTCTTCTTCTTTCAGGTGATCACGCTTCAATACCGCCATCACCACCTCAGCCAATGCAAAGGTCGCCATCGCCAGCAGCAAGAAACTGATACCATCCATTAAATCAATATTGCCAAAGGTAAAGCGCTCAACCCCACTGGAACGGTCAGTACCTATGGTTGAGATCATCAAGCCCAATACCGTCATCAGCATCGCTTTCAGCACTTGGCCTTTACCCGAGAACGCTGCCACAGCGGTTAAGCCTAAGACCATCAACGCAAAGTAATCTGCCGACTGGAAACTCAGCGACACACTGGCCAACATTGGCGCAGCAACCAGCAAGAAAATGGCTGAGATGGTGCCCCCTGTAAAGGACGCATAAGCCGCCAGAGCCAATGCTTTACCCGCCTGACCTTTCTGCGCCATAGGGTAGCCATCAAAGGCTGTCACAACGGTGCTTGAGCAGCCCGGTGCGTTAATCAAAATCGAAGAGGTCGAACCTCCAAAAATCGCGCCGTAATACACCCCCGCCATCAAAATGATGCCAGATGCGGGATCAAGGCCGTAGGTAATCGGGATCATCAACGCGATGGCTGAAACAGGGCCTAAGCCTGGCAACATGCCGATAAAAGTGCCGACGAAACAGCCGATAAACACCATAAAAAGGTTGATTGGTAAAACAGCGGTGCTGATACCCGTCATAATGCCATCTAACATGGTATGACTCCTTATCCTAAAAGGTGGAAGAGTTGGCCGGGTGCTAAATAAATATCAAGCAACTGAGTTAAAGCGAACCAAAACAGCAGAACAAAAGGCAAAGAGGCCCCGAATAAAATCTTTTTACGACGCTCACCTAATACCCAATAGCCCACCGCTAAGAACACCGTGGTAGCAATAATAAAACCGAGCCATTTTAGACCCACGGCATAGAACAACATTAAAGCGATCAGCTGTAGTACGGTTTTCCAATCATAGTCAGGCTTCACATCGGTCATGCAGGTAGCGCGCTGCTGTAGCGCTTGCTCTGAGTTTTGTGCATTGCGTGTTTTTAAAGTACCCACAAGCAAAAGCAGAGAGAGCACAACACCCATTGTTGATAAGGCTAAAGGCAAGGTTTGAGCCGTAAAAGGCTCGTATTCATCTCCCGGATAAGCGGGAATCAGCGTAGCCGAATAAGCGTAACCAGCGGAGAATGCTAGAAAAAGCAGGCTACCAATTAGGTCTTCGCTTAAAGATTTACGTTGGGGCGTAGACATCACAGACTCCAGAACGGGAGCAAAGCTCCCGTATCAAAGGTCAAACAAGCGGTAATAAAAAAACGTCGTGCGGTTAAGCTTGGGCTTATTTCAAAAAGCCCAATTCACGCATCAGGTTGCCCACTTGTTTTTCTTGACGCTCAAGGAATTGACTAAACTCAGTGGTAGGTTTGTACAAGTTGACCCAACCATTACGTGAACGTACCGTTTCCCAAGCGTCTGTTTTGTACATATCGCCCAGTACTTTGGCATATTTCTCAGCCTCTTCACTGCTTGTGCCCGGTGCAGCAAAGAAACCACGCCAGTTTGCAAAAACAGTGTTATTGCCCATCTCTTTTAGTGTTGGCACATCAGGTGCGTCAGATACACGCTCTTCAGCGGTAATCGCTAGAATACGAATCTGACCAGCTTTACTCATCTCTAAGGCTTCGCCTAAACCAGTCGATAGCAGTGCCGTTTCACCTGACAGTAAACCTGCCATCGCTTTACCACCTGCGTCATAGGCCACATAACGTAAGGTACGCGGATCTAAACCTTCTTCTTTAATGGCAGCAGCAGGAATCAAGTGGTCTAAGCTGCCACGGGTTGAACCACCCGCGAATTTCACTTTGGCAGGGTTCTTTTTAAAGTCGCGTACCACTTCACTCCAATGATGGTATGGACTATCTTTACGCACGACTAACGCACCGTAGTCAGCAACAGTGGCGGCAACAGGTACAAGGTCACGGAATGACTGAGGAAACACACCCGTTAAAGAACGAATAATGATGGGCGTTGAGTTAACCATTAAGGTGTTTTTCTGCTGACCAGCAGTTTCAATCAGGTGGGCAATCGCTTTGCCACCACCGCCACCAGATAGGTTTTCAAATGAAATAGTTTCAACTAAACCTGATTTTTTTAAAGCCTCACCTGTTCCACGAGCGGTACCATCCCAGCCGCCCCCTGCACCACCGGGGATTAAAAAGTGAATGCTATCGACCTGTGCGGCATGCGCTGAAAAAGCCCCGCCCAGTAAACCTGCACAAGAAACTGCAAGGGTCAGTTGCATAAAGGCACGGCGAGTGCGAGACACAGCGCGAGTCTGCTGGCTTTTAGCCTGTTGGAAGAGTTTCATAGTCAAAACCTCAGTGTTTATTGTTATTGAGTGTTTTTTGAGTTGCGTTTGTTAGTTCACGGCAAGTAGAACATTCGCTCACTCTAGTGAAGGTTTTGAATGACGAGAAGATTGTGCACTTAAAGGCTTTTTTATGCTTTAAGCGCATTTTGTTCATAAAGTTCACGATGAGATACAGAGAACATCCCAGGTCGCTTGCATAGGATGTGATTGGTATAAATTACCTGCGTCTATCGCTATAATGGCCAAGATCTGATGCGCATTCCCCAAGGCCTGCCATCGTAATACTATTCGCCATCATATTTTCCGTTATCGGTGGCGTAACGAGGGTGGTTATGGAACCTATTTTTGTACCTGATTCTGAACAAGTAAGACGCTGGTTAAACGAAGGTTCAACCACTAACTTTGTCTGTGAACACTGTGACGGCCTACATCTAACTGATTTGCAACAGCTAGACGGCGTACTTGATAGCCGTATTTTTGTTGAATCTGATCATCTGTATATTACCTCTGAGCTTGAAATTAGACCGACGGCGCTATTGCCAATGACAATTGAGCTAAGTCGCATGAATGTTGCTTTTCCTCATATAAAGCTGTTTTTAGAGGTTACAGACGAGTCTCTTCCCAAGCTCATCATCATGGATACGCTGCACACTCGTGCCGGAGTCTCTTTTAGCCAGTTCAGGCACTTTCTACTGACTACGATGGAGACAACACGCCAGCTGGTTACAGACTGTCAAGAGATGGGGATTTTAACTTACCCAGATCAGGGTGAGAGCGAAGAGGATGACGAAAGCGAAAGTGTGTCACTACACTAGTTTCAAGTAAATACGTTATGACCTAAGCACTTATGCAGAGGTTTTACTGCAAAGTGATTCTGATATTTTCCGGCCATAGGCCGGAAAATATCAAAGCGTCGTTGACCAGATACTTAGAACGACAGAGAACCTACTCCAACGGAATTCCCTTACCAACTATCAACTGATAATAGGTGCCAAATCAGGCTGTGAAGGAGGCTCCAGCGGTGTGTCCGGCTCTAGCTCACCCGTGAACGCCTCTACTTGATCAACGACCTCATTTGCATCTTGGCTGAAACGAGCAATGTGGAAGAGCGCTTCGCCTTCATGCACCAATGGTAAATTCACCCGCCCAATAACAACGCCCTCACAAGGAGCTGTTACTTCTACTTCTGTTTCACCTAAAGGGTCTGCCACAACACCAATCACACTACTTTTACTGGTTTTGGCACCCAGTGGCAGCAATGTACGTAAGATACCACTCGCAGGCGAGCGAACCCATAAAGAGTTCAACGCAACCGAAGGCTCCATTGGTACAGTTTTACGCTTGGTTCGGCGAATCATCCCTAATTTACGCATCACATTGACGATGCCATTCATCCCAGCTCGAATACAAACCTCATCAAATCGTAGCGCTTCCCCTGCTTCATAAAGAATCATCGGAATACCTAAGGCTGCGGCCGCACCTCGTAAAGTACCCTCTTTACTTTCTGAGTGCAGAATAACCGGCAAACCAAAAGCACGTGCCATCTCTTCACTGCGACTATCGCTAGGATCAAAACGTATTTGCGGCAAGTTAGCGCGATGACGAGCCCCCGTATGAAGGTCGATACCGTGAGTGGCATGCGATACCACTGAGGCCAAAAAGGTATGCGCCAAACGCGCGGCCAAGGAGCCTTTGGGCGAGCCGGGAAAACTGCGATTCAAATCACGACCATCTGGCAAATAGCGGCTATGTGCCAGAAAACCATGTACGTTAACAATAGGTACTACAATCAATGTACCAGATAGAGACTGTAACTGACGTAGCTTCAATAAACGCCGAATAATCTCAACGCCGTTTAACTCATCACCATGAATCGCTGCCGATACTAATAGTACTGGCCCAGGTCTGCGACCATGTATTACTTGTACTGTCAGTTCAACATCGGCGTTGGTCACCATTGCGGCTACTGGAATACTAAGGGTCTTTTTCTCACCAGGTTTAATGAAGGTTCCATTAATTTCGATTGGTTCTGCTCTCATGCATCTTGCTCCAGCCCTTAACTGTTCATCCAAAGATCAGCGGGCGGCTTATTATTCTGTAATCAATACATCAGGCGACTCAAGGTCGCCTATAGGATAAAGGCATCCGAAGATGCCTTTATGTGCTGGAATATCAGCCATTACCACGCGTTTTAGTATTGTTCGGACGAGCATTTAACTCAATAAATTCAATAATCATGCCCGCAATATCTTTTTTAGTGGCCGTTTCAATCCCTTCTAAACCTGGAGAAGAGTTCACTTCCATCACCAATGGGCCTCGATTAGAGCGTAATAGATCTACCCCTGCCACATTTAAACCCATACACTGCGCTGCCTTTAGTGCAGTGGAACGTTCTGCCGCAGTTAACTTGGTTAAACGAGCAGTGCCACCACGATGCAGGTTTGAACGAAACTCTCCTTCAGCCGCAACACGCTCCATTGCAGCAACCACTTTTTTACCTACAACAAAACAGCGTACATCGGCACCGCCCGCTTCTTTAATGAATTCCTGAACCAAAATATCTGCTTCAAGCTCACGGAAAGCATCAATCACACTTTCCGCAGCTTTGCGTGTTTCCGCCAGTACCACACCCTTACCTTGGGTGCCTTCGGTCAGTTTGATCACCAATGGCGCACCACCTACAAGGTTGATCAAATCTTTTGTGTTATCCATATCATGGGCAAAACCTGTTTTGGGCATTCCAATACCCTTACGGGATAACAACTGCAAAGAACGCAGCTTATCGCGAGAACGCCCCAAAGCGATGGACTCTGTTACCGTATAAGCCCCCATCATTTCAAACTGACGAATCACCGCTAAACCGTAATGGGTAATCGACGCACCAATCCGAGGAATGATGGCATCAAAACCTTCTAACTTTTCACCGTGATACCACACGGCAGGGGAAGATGACGTAATGTCCATGTAGCATTTCAAGGTATCAATCACTTGTACCGTATGCCCTTTTGCCTCACACGCCTCGACCAAACGACGAGTTGAATACAAATTTCCATTTCGTGACAAAATACCAATTTTCATAACTACCCCTTAGGTAATTTAATCAATCTGATGGCTCTGAGGCTTAGACAATGCATAGGATAGATCAGAGTCCACAATAAAGTGTCCGCGTAACGCGGTACGCCCTAACAGCATGCGATAAGCCATGCTTTCGCGATCTGTTAAGGTAATTTCTGCCCGTACAGTTTGGTTACCCAGTAACAGGTCAGTTTCAATCACATAGCGGTCTTCGCTATGACCACCAGAGTCACTCACCTTTCGACGATCTTTAACCTTAGCTTCAACTATTAACTCAGGTGTTTGCTGCTTGCGAATGGGATGTAAACCAAAACGAACCCACTCTTCACCATTTTCTTTCGTAAAAGGCTCAACAAAATAAGCATGTAGTGCAGAGGTTCTCGCTCCGGTGTCAACTTTGGCAATCACTTCATCAACGCCTAAGGCCGGCAGACAGATCGCCTCCCGCCAGCCAACCACCTTCTTTTCTGTCATAACTCAGATTCCGATTATTAAATTTCCGAACGGATACAAGTGCTTAGTAAAATACACGGTCACATTACAACACGTTGGGCTATTTATATAGCGTAACAGGCTTATGGGAATAAAAGAGTTTTTTCGCAAAATAAAGATGAATATCATCATTCAGAAAGAGAGGGTGCGCGGCATTTTAGAGCGCCAAAGTTTGGCGTCAAGAGAAAAGTTGATCACGACACCAAACAGGGTATCGGGCAAATGAGTGTCGCTGCTTCAGTCAAAGTAGAATGCAGAATATCGTTGATATTAATGTAAAACATAAGTGACAAATGCTAAAAAGAGGCCATTCGGCCTCTTTTTAGATTCAAGCACTAACCCAATATTACATATTCGGATAGTTCGGGCCACCCGCGCCTTCCGGTGTCACCCAAGTGATGTTCTGTGACGGATCTTTAATGTCACAGGTTTTGCAGTGTACGCAGTTTTGAGAGTTGATCTGGAAGCGATCAGCTCCTGTTACATCATCCTTCACCACTTCATAAACCCCAGCTGGGCAGAAGCGTTGTGCTGGCTCTGCCCACTTCGGCAGATTGACTTGCAACGGAATGCTGTCGTCTTTCAACTTCAGGTGACAAGGCTGATCTTCTGCATGGTTGGTGTTCGACAGGAACACCGAGGTCAGTTTGTCAAAACTCAAAACACCATCCGGTTTTGGATACTGAATTGGACTTACTGATGCCGCAGGCTTCAACTGGGCATAGTCTTCTTCCGTGTCATGTAGCGTCACTGGAATGCTGAACAGGTTTTGATCCACAAAGTTAAATGCACCGCCCAGCATTGGGCCAAATTTGTGCATCGCAGGGCCAAAGTTACGGCTGCCGTAAAGCTCTTTAAAGGCCCAAGTGCTTTCCCATGCTGCGGTAAATGCGGTTAATTCTTTGCCGCCTTCATCACCACCTTGAATCGCACTGAAAATAGTTTCTGCCGCTACCATGCCAGACTTCATGGCGGTGTGAGTGCCTTTGATTTTTGAGAAGTTCAACGTACCCGCATCACAACCGATCAATAAACCACCCGGGAAGGTCATTTTTGGCAAGCAGTTGTAGCCGCCTTTGGTGATGGCACGCGCACCATAAGACACGCGCTTACCGCCTTCCAGATACTGTTTCAGTACTGGATGGTGTTTCATACGCTGAAACTCATCAAATGGGCTGAGGTGTGGATTGCTGTAGTTCAGGTCGGTAATTAAACCCACTACGACCTGATTGTTTTCTGCGTGATACAGGAAGAAACCACCACTGGCACCGTTTTCAGACAGTGGCCAACCAGAGCCGTGTACCACTAAGCCCGCTTGGTGTTTGGCAGGATCGATGTCCCATAATTCTTTGATACCGATACCGTAATGCTGAGCATCTTTGCCTTCATCCAGTTTGAACTGGCTGATCAACTGCTTACCTAAATGGCCACGGCTACCTTCAGAGAACAGAGTATATTTGGCGCGCAGCTCCATACCCGGCATGAAATCATGCTTCTCGCTGCCATCCGCTGCAACACCCATATCACCTGTGATGATGCCGCGCACGATGCCGTCTTCAATAATCAATTCTGAGGCCGCGAAGCCGGGGAACACTTCTACCCCTAAGTTTTCAGCTTGCTGGGCCAGCCAACGGCAAACATTACCGAGAGAAACAATGTAGTTGCCTTCGTTGTGCATGGTTTTAGGCACAATGGCGTTCGGGAAGGTCTGACTGTTTTCAGCATCTTTCAGCATCACAATCTGATCTTCAGTCACTTCAGTTAGCAGGGGCGCACCTTGTGCTTTCCAGTCAGGTATCAGTTCATTCAGGGCAGAAGGTTCAATAACGGCACCTGATAGAATATGAGCACCGACTTCAGAACCTTTCTCAACCACACAGACCGTCAACTCTTGGCTGGCGTCATTGGCTTGCTGCATTAAACGAATAGCAGCTGAAAGGCCGGCAGGGCCAGCACCGACGATAACAACGTCGAACTCCATCGATTCTCTTTCCACGATCTTCTCCTCAAACAGCACTTTGGCATTTTTTAATTATTCTGCAAGGGTCATTTAAAACGGACGTTTGCTTACGGTCAACCGTTAATTTGTCTTTACCCCTGTTTATAGACTTCAAGGGCTTATTTTTTTCAAATTAAATAGCGAAATAAAACAATAGCCTCTGTTTTATGCAGTGCAGCAAGTATATCCTTAAAAATGTGACTGGTCAGTTTAGAATGGAATTTGACCTAAAGTGAAAAAATAGTCATCATGTTCCAGACAGGTGCAGCAAACGCTTGTTTGAAACGAATTCTGATTAACAGGTCTATTGATCAACCCCAATCGACGATTAGGCCTGCTATCACTAAAGTTGATGTTGGTTCGCTCAAGTCTAATCGTTTAGCGATCGCTTGAATTGATTGTGCGAGCACCAACAATAAATAGCTCGTCCCAGATATATAGAACGAGGAATCTATGAAGGTATTAGTTGCTGTCAAACGAGTCATTGACTACAACGTCAAAATTCGTGTTAAAGCGGACAACACTGACGTTGATCTGACCAATGTGAAAATGGCGATGAATCCATTCTGCGAAATCGCAGTGGAAGAAGCGGTTCGTCTAAAAGAAAAGGGTGTTGCCACTGAAATCGTTGTGGTATCTATCGGTCCTAAAGAAGCTCAAGAGCAATTGCGTACTGCGCTGGCTCTAGGCGCTGATCGCGCTATCCTAGTTGAGACTGCTGACAAGGTAGACTCTCTGGGCGTTGCTAAAATTTTGGCTAAAGTGGTTGCAGATGAACAGCCAGGTCTGGTCATCATGGGCAAACAGTCTATTGATTCAGACAACAACCAAACAGGCCAAATGTTGGGTGCTTTAACTGGCATGCCACAAGGTACTTTTGCCTCTGAAGTGGCGGTTGACGGTGAAAAAGTTAGCGTAACCCGCGAAATCGACGGTGGTTTGCAAACTGTTGCACTGAACCTACCTGCAATTGTGACAACAGACCTACGTCTGAACGAGCCTCGTTACGCGTCTCTGCCTAACATCATGAAGGCTAAGAAAAAGCCTCTAGATGTAAAAACACCAGCTGATTTAGGTGTTGATGTGGCGTCTAAAGTAAAAACCCTGAAAGTTGAAGCGCCAGCAGCACGCAGCGCAGGCATCAAAGTGGGTAGCGTAGACGAGCTAGTTGAAAAACTGAAAAACGAAGCGAAGGTGATCTAATGGGTATCTTAGTTGTAGCTGATCACAATAATGCAAGCCTACTGGGTGCAACCGCTAACACGGTTACAGCAGCTCAGAAAATTGGCGGCGAAATCACAGTTCTGGTTGCTGGAAGCAACTGCGCAGACGCGGCAGCAGAAGCGGCTAAACTGAACGGTGTGAGCAAAGTTTTAGTTGCAGACAACGCTGCTTACGAGCATCTGTTAGCTGAAAACGTTTCTTTATTAGTCGCTGAACTGGGTAAAGATTTTACTCACGTTCTAGCACCAGCAACTTCAAACGGCAAAAACATTTTGCCACGCGTTGCTGCACTGCTTGACGTAGCACAGATCTCTGAAATTATCGCAGTTGAATCTGCGGATACTTTCAAGCGTCCTATCTACGCGGGTAACGCGATTGCAACGATCCAGTCAGAAGATGCGATCAAAGTGATCACTGTACGTGCTACTGGTTTTGATGCCGCAGCAGCCGATGGCAGCGCAAGCATCGAAGCACTGGCAAGCGTTCAAGATGCAGGTAAGTCTGCTTTTGTTGGCGCAGAGCTGGCAAAATCTGATCGTCCAGAACTGACTGCTGCTAAAGTGATCATCTCTGGTGGTCGCGGTATGGGCAACGGTGAGAACTTTGAACTGCTGAACAAAGTAGCTGACAAGCTAGGCGCAGCAGTGGGTGCTTCTCGTGCAGCGGTTGACGCAGGCTTCGTACCAAACGATATGCAAGTAGGTCAAACAGGTAAAATCGTTGCACCTGAACTGTATATCGCGGTAGGTATCTCAGGTGCGATTCAGCACTTGGCGGGTATGAAAGACTCTAAAGTCATTGTTGCGATCAACAAAGACGAAGAAGCGCCAATTTTCCAAGTGGCAGACTATGGTTTAGTGGCTGACCTATTCAGCGCACTGCCAGAGTTGGAAGGCAAACTATAAGTTTTGCTTAAACCACTGGCGTACCCACAAAGGTCAGACTTCGGTCTGGCCTTTGTTTGTTTCTAGGCCTCACATCCCTCGTATCAATCAAATCTGATCAACCCCCCGTTCTTTAGCCCTTATAAGAACAATTCGACAACGCTTAATAGGCACGCTACACCTTAAACTTTTAAAGACTAAGACTGAGCCGAAATGCCATATTGCGCTGTTACGGATCTATCCCAAAAATGGAACCAACTGACGGCTAAAAAAGTCCAGTATAATGCGAATAAAACGACACATAGAAGCTATGTGATCAATGATAGGCTTGGTGATTATGATCATTTAGCTATACGCTCCGTTATCGAACTGAACATATACGAATCAATATATCTAAAACTTTAGATTGAAATAAAACAAGGCGGGAATAAGCGGAAACAAAAAAAGCGCCTTAAGCGCTTGTTTTATATATGATTTCTAAGTGTTTTGGCACCATTTGGAATAACATGAAACAACCAAATGGTGCCCGGAGCCGGAATCGAACCGGCACGGTGTTTCCACCGAGGGATTTTAAGTCCCTTGCGTCTACCTATTTCGCCATCCGGGCAATCTGTCTTAAGAGCATGGAGGCCGAGGTCGGAATCGAACCGGCGTACACGGAGTTGCAGTCCGCTGCATGACCACTCTGCCACCCGGCCATCTCTTAATACATCATCTTACACTTAGTAAGTTTGGAGCGGGAAACGAGGCTCGAACTCGCGACCCCAACCTTGGCAAGGTTGTGCTCTACCACTGAGCTATTCCCGCTGAACTTGGTGCGTATTATATACAAGCTTATGGGGGCGTCAATAGTTTTTTTAAAATAATTTCAAAAAAAATCATGTGCTTAGCTTACATACCTGACTTTAAGTCCGGCCAAGCGGCTTTCAGGTATTGCACCATTGACCAGATGGTTAACACCACCGAAATATAGAGCAAAACCAAGCCAACATAAGCAGTTGTTGTATCCGGTGTTTGGCTCAACAGGATGAAAATAGACAGCATCTGCAACGAGGTTTTGGCCTTGCCGATCATCGAAACAGCAATACTGGCACGTTTACCAAGCTCGGCCATCCACTCTCTTAGCGCTGAGATTACGATTTCTCGACCAATAATAATCAGTGCAGGTATGGTTAATAGCCAGCTAGAGTGCCCCTCTATCAATAAGCCTAGCGCCACACACACCATAAGTTTGTCTGCCACAGGATCTAAAAACGCACCAAAGGCTGTACTTTGGTTTAACTTACGCGCCAGATAACCATCTAACCAATCAGTCCAAGCGGCTAATGCAAAAATACCCGCTGCGTAATATAGATGATCAGCAAAGGGTAAGTAGTACACCAATACAACTAATGGGATACAGGCGATACGTAATGCAGTAAGGATATTCGGTAGTTTCATTTAACGGACTACTGTTCTGGGTGTAAGTGGTTATAAATCTGCTCAGCTAAAGCAGCGCTAATTCCGGGTACTTTTGCGAGCTCTTGAATGCTGGCATTTAAAGCTTCTCGCTGGCCACCAAAAAATCTCAATATCGCTTGTCGACGCTTAGGGCCTATACCTGGGATAGACTCGAAACCGGAGGTTCTACGCGTTTTATCTCGCTTATGACGATGATTGATAATGGCAAAGCGGTGTGACTCATCGCGCACTTGTTCTATTAGGTGTAGCGCTTTTGAATCTGAAGATAAATCAAATACTTGGTCTGTTGTTTCAAGATATAACGTTTCAAAGCCCTGTTTGCGAGTAGTGCCTTTTGATACCGCCAACAAGATAACATCTGTAACAGCTAGCGCTTTGAAAACTTCCTGAGCCTGTTTCAACTGACCTTTGCCACCATCTAAAATCAATATATCTGGCTTTTTGCCCTCTCCTTTTTGTAGGCGCTCGTAACGGCGGGTAAGCGCCTGCTTCATAGCCGCATAGTCATCACCGGCTTGAATCCCTTCGATATTAAACTTGCGATACTCTGACTTAATGGGGCCTTCTTTGCCCATTACAACGCAAGATGCAACGGTTGCTTCGCCTGAACTGTGGCTAATATCGAAGCACTCTAAGCGCTCTGGCTGAAAGTTCAAGCCTAGCACTTGCTTCAATGCTTTAAAGCGCGCCTCAAAGGTGCCTTTTCTAGCAAGATGGCTAATCAGCGCTTGTTCGGCATTGGTTATCGCTAACTGCAACCAACGCGCACGGTAAGCGCGTACCTGATGGCTCACTGTTACGCGTTTTTTATGCAGTAACTGAACTGCATCAATCAAAGGCTGAGGGTCAGAAATCTCCAAATTGGTGATTAATTCCGCAGGAATCTCTCGCCCTTCAGATGCAAGATAGAACTGACTAATAAAAGCCTCTAAAGTTTCATTGTGACTATCGGACAGCTGATCTGTTGGAAAATAGTGACGCGAGCCTAAAACCCGACCTGCGCGTACAAAAAGCACAGATACTGCAATGCCACCAGGACGAGAGGCCAGCGCAAAGACATCTGCATCACCCTGCTCTCCATAAACATATTGTTGCTCTTGAATTTTTCTGAGCTGAATAAGCTGATCCCGCAAATGCGCGGCATTTTCAAAGTTCAATGCTTCAGCCGCTAAATCCATCTTTTGCTGCAACTGCTCTAGTAACTCTGAGCTTTGGCCGCGTAAAAACATTTGTGCAGCGGCTACATCTTTTAAATAGTCTTCTTGTGAAATAATCGCCACGCAAGGCGCAGAGCAACGTGATATTTGATGCTGTAAACAGGGGCGACTACGGTTTTTGAAAAAGTTATCGTCACATTGGCGCAACTTAAAAACCTTGTGCAGCAAGCTTAAAGTCTCTTTAACCGCATTACTGTTAGGATAGGGGCCGTAGTACTGTCCTGCACGCTTCTTTTTACCTCGACTGTATTCAATTTGAGGGTAGTCTGAAGCACTAATAAAAATATAAGGGTATGATTTGTCATCGCGCATCAGAATATTGAAAGGCGGGCGATGATTTTTAATCTGTGTCTGCTCTAACAGCAGCGCTTCAGTTTCACTGCTAGTAACGGTGAACTCTATATGGTGAATCTGCTGAACCAAAGCTTGAGTCTTTCCGCTAAGTCCGCTGCTGCGAAAGTAACTGCTAACCCTGTTCTTAAGGTTCTTAGCCTTACCAATATAGAGCAACTGATTCGACTCATCATACATGCGATATACACCCGGATGGGTGGATAAGCTTTTTAAAAAGGCTTTTGAGTCAAATGCAGTCATGGGCAGGCTAGAATTATAAAGACTCTGTATCAATCAGCTGATGACGAATCGCCATATGAGTTAACTCAACATCACTGGTGATATTCAGTTTCTCAAAAATCCGATAGCGATAAGTGTTCACTGTTTTAGGACTTAAAAACAGTTTATCGGAAATATCGTTTACTTTGTGGCAGTTCACCACCATCAACGCAATCTGTAGCTCCCTGTCAGATAGCACATCGAAAGGATTTTGATTACCGGGCATCATGCGTTTAAGTGCCACTTTTTGTGCCACTTCAGAGCTGATGTAATTTAAGCCTCGGCTGACCTGACGTATCGCCTGTATCATTTCAGCAGGATCAGTACCTTTTGAAAGATAGCCAGATGCCCCTACTTCCATGGCACGCATCGCATAGGTTTCTTCAACCAGTGCCGACAGCGCAATCACTTTGCAATCAGGCTGCATACGTACAATTTTACGGGTTGCCTCTAGGCCACCAATACCCTGCATCTTAATATCCATAAGCACAACATCTGGCTCAATCTCTCTCACCATCTGTACCGCTTCTTCACCACTTCCTACTTCGCCGACAATTTCAATCCAGTCTTCATCAGCCAGCATTTTTGAAACAGCAGCACGAACGATATGGTGATCATCAACAATAAGCAGCTTAACCATGCTGACCTCAACTGGAACAAATATATTCAAAACATAGACTTATAGATAACACTCTGCTGCTACAACTGCAATCTTTAAACCATTAAATAAGTCTAAAATTCAAAACTGTACTTAAGGATAAAAATAGGCTGCATCAAGCACTGTGCCTGCTGCTGAAAGATTATGACTGGCCTATGTCATATTTTCTTAACTTATTCGCAATTGTTGTATGCGACACCCCTAAACGCTTGGCCAGTAAACGGCTACTAGGGTAGTCAGGATATAACGCACTGAGCACTTGTATCTCTACGCGGTCGATAATATTGCCCCAATTACCTGTCAGATCGACCTCACTATTCAACCCTTGGTGTAACGCTGGCAAGCGAATGTGATCAGCCTTAATCTCACGGCCTTCACAAATAGAAACCGCTTGATAGAGCACATTTTCAAGCTGGCGCACGTTACCGGGCCAATGGTAGGTTTTGAGCAACTGTTGAGCACCCTCGCTCAGTTTGGGTAGTTCCGCACCAATTTGTTGGCATGCCCGATCTATAAAGTGAGCGGCCAAACTGATAATGCCCTCTTTACAATTGCGTAATGGAGGAATAGTTAAGGCCAAAACATTCAGACGGTGAAATAGATCTTCGCGGAAAACACCTTGTTCACAAAGCTCCGATAAATCCTTTTGAGTTGCGCAAATCACCCGTACATCGACTTGTATTTCATCATCACTGCCAACACGCCTAAAACAACCATCTTGCAGAAAGCGCAGCAGCTTCACTTGCAGATGAGGGCTCATTTCACCCACTTCATCTAGAAAAATAGTGCCACCGGAGGTGATGTCTAACAAGCCTAGCTTACCTTCAACACGAGCACCCTCAAAAGCACAAGAGGCATAACCAAATAGCTCAGACTCTGCCAAATTATCTGGTAGCGCAGCACAGTTCAGCACCATAAAAGGCGCTCGACCTCTAGGACTGCTCTGATGGCAGGCACGCGCTAGCATCTCTTTGCCCGTACCTGTTTCACCCTGAATCAATAATGGTGCATTTAAAGGGGCCATACGCTTGGCTTCACGAATTAAATTCAGCATCTTAGGTGCTTGAATTTGCAACGCATCAAAACCGTAAGCATCATGCCTATGAATGGAGTACAGCTTGGCACCTAAGCTTTCAACAGGGTGCAAACAAATAACAGCGCCAGCAGGCTCTTTACCTGTCAGCTTATCTTCAAAATAAATCGGGCTGATATCCGCTAAAAAAGCGTCTCCCCTTATCTCTGTGCGCACACCATTTAAACGGCTCTCTAACTTAGGTAATAAAGTTTCAAGATCAAGATTCTTAATGCGCTTGCCTAAAGACATACCCGGCACTTCATCTACACGCACGCCCAGCACCCGCCCAGCGGCAATATTCGCGACAACAACACGTCCATCACTGTCAACAGATAGCACAGGAATATCAAGAGACTGCAATAAAATATCCAATTCAAAGTGACGGCGTTCACTTGGTATTAAATTGATACGCCGCACTTTATAAACCCCTGCGATTTTCTCCAGCCGACTACGCACGCTTTGCAACTGAATATTGAGCATACCGGGCATATACAGATAAATAGCGCTACATTTATCGCCGCCCGCTTCCGCTCTCACCACATTAATACGGAACTCTACAAACACCTCTAGAATGTCGCGCATAATGCCAACGCGGTTCTGGCAGATAATCTCTAATCGCATGGTAGCTTAACCACTCTTTTTGTTTAGACTCACTGTGCAAAATTGACAGCAACGGATGATGTGTCAACTATTCTATACACTGTCTCAGGCAAACTCACATTTAATTGTTCGATCTTGCTATACCTTAATTAAACTGACTTAGGCACAGCTCACCCCTGTGCCTTTCAAACCGCAGTAGCCGTTAGGGTTTTTATCTAAGTATTGCTGATGATATGGCTCTGCAAAATATAATTTATCCGCCAAAGCAATTTCCGTGGTAATGGCGCCAAATCCTGCACTATCTAATTGTTTTTGATAAGCGTCACGGCTCGCTATTGCCAATGCCAAATCTTGCTCTGAATATAAATAAAGTGCTGAGCGGTATTGAGTACCAGTATCATTACCTTGGCGCATACCTTGAGTAGGGTCGTGACGTTGCCAAAACAGCGCCAACAGCTGCTCAAGGCTTTGCTGTTCATCATAAGCCACTGCAACCACCTCTGTATGTCCTGTTAGCCCACTACAAATCTCTTCATAAGTAGCAAAAGGGGTATGACCACCAGCATAACCAACAGCAGTATAAACCACCCCCTGCTGCTGCCAGAACAAACGTTCAGCCCCCCAAAAACAACCCATGCCTAATAGTAAACGCTTAGGGTATTGATCAAACTGGCCTAGATCGCAACCGAATAACCGATGCGGAGGCAGCACAAAGTCATACTCTGCCCTGCCTTTTAATGCTTGCTCCGCATTGGGTAATTGTATTTTTTCGAAATGAAACATAGAGATAACTCCAGTATGATGCAGCGAAGATTAAAACCGAGTAGACATTATGACCTTAACTATCGAAAACAACATGCCTTGCCCTTGCTCATCAGGACAAGAGTATGGTCAATGCTGTGCACCTTATATTGTAGGTGACCAACTTCCAGAGACAGCGGCATTATTAATGCGTTCACGCTATACCGCTTATACACTGGCCAATATTGACTACATCGAACAAACCACCCAACCCAGCATGCGCGCTAAGTATGACTTTACCAATTTAAAAGACTGGGCAGAATCATCTGAGTGGTTAGGACTAACTGTTCACACCGAATCTGAATCTAGCGACCCTAAACTAGCACGCGTGTGCTTCACCGCACGCTATCGTCAAAATGACGTTATTATCAACCATTCTGAAGACTCAGAATTTGTGCTTGAAGACGGGCGCTGGTACTTCGTACATGGTAAGGACTACACGCCACCTTCACAAAAGACGGTAGGCCGCAACGATCCATGCACCTGTGGCAGCGGCAAAAAATATAAAAAGTGCTGTTTGCGTTAATACTTTGATTTTGATGCTAGAAAACTGAAAACGGCCTCAATTCGAGGCCGTTTTGGCTGGTACAGTCTAAGTACTTATTCTGAACAAGCCAATTACACTCCCTATAACCCCATGTCCTCATTTGAAAAAACAGGTCGCATCGTTGACAGAATCTGTTGCCCCCCTAGTCAATAATGATCACAACAGATCAATAGGACAGCGACATGACTACAGATTTCACCCCTTGGTTAGATTGGCTTGATGGACAGCAAGATGAAATGCTGCGTAATACGATTGCGTTGGCAGAGATCAACTCTGGCACTTTTAACGCGCAAGGGGTGAATCAGGTTGGCAAAAAGCTAATCGAGTTGTTTGCGCCTTTAGGCGGCGATGTTGAAATTATTCCTGTTGCACCTTACCAGAATGTAAATGCCAAAGGTGAGGTTGAAGCCCATGCTTTAGGGGATGCGATCCGTATTCGTAAGCGTACCGATGCACCTTTACAAGTATTTTTCTGCGGCCACATGGATACGGTATTTGCCGTCAATCACCCTTTTCAAACTGTGAAATGGCTAGATGACGACACATTAAACGGCCCCGGTGTGGCCGACTTAAAAGGCGGTTTAATGGTGATGTTAAATGCCATTGCGGCTTTAGAGCGTAGCCCTTGGGCGGAGAAGATCGGTTGGGAGATTCTGTTTAATCCTGACGAAGAGATTGGTTCTCAAGGCTCTGCGCCGTTAATTGCAGATGCTGCCAAACGTGTGCATTTAGGCATGATCTACGAGCCAAGTTTCCCCGATGGTAATTTAGCGGGTGAGCGTAAAGGCAGCGGCAATTTCAGTGTGGTGATTAAAGGCCGCGCCGCACACGCAGGCCGTGAACATCATTTGGGTCGTAATGCCATTCGTGCCATGTGCGATTTTATCTCTGCACTCGATGACCTAAACGGTAAACGTGAAGGGGTCACCATTAACCCCGGCTTTATCGAGGGCGGTGGTGCGGTCAATATCGTGCCTGATCTGTGTATCTCTCGTTTCAACATTCGGTTAGAACGTCCTGAAGATGAACGCTGGTGTCAAAACAAACTGGCCGACTTGGTGGCGCGTATTCATGCCCGAGAAGGGATTTTGATTGAACTACACGGCGGTTTTACTCGCAAGCCCAAAGTACTAAGCCCTGCCAATTTGAAGCTATTTGAACTGGCACAAGCCTGCGGTAAAGACTTAGGTATGCAGCTACAATGGCTGCCTACGGGCGGTTGCTGCGATGGTAATAATTTGGCTGCGGCAGGCATTCCCAATATTGACACTTTGGGTGTGCAAGGCGGCAAAATTCACTCTGCGGATGAGTATGTCAAAGTCAGCAGTCTGAGTCAGCGGGCGAAATTGAGCGCACTTATGCTGATGAAGCTGGCGGCAAGTGATGACCTAAGCTGGTTGGAGCCTTAATCATGTTTCTACTTCGCCCTTTGACATTCAACGACCTGCAAGGTTTAGAACGCCTTGCTGTGATCTCTGGCGGCAGCATGACTACGCTGCCCAATAACCGTGATCACCTAAGCCATTTGATCAATAGCACCCGCCAATCTTTGCGCAAGGCTGTAACAGCCCCTGCACAAGAGAGTTATCACTTTGTTCTAGAAAACTCCAGTACAGGTGAAATTATTGGCGTGTCAGGGGTTGAAGCTGCCGTTGGTTTAGAAACACCGTTTTACAGCTATCGTATTGATGAGGTGGTTCATGCCTCTGGCGAGTTGCAAATTCACAACCGTATTCCAGCGTTACACTTGTGCCAAGATTACACAGGGGCTTCACGCCTTTGTACTTTGTTTTTAGACAAGGCACACCGCCAAGAAAGCAATCTGCACTTGTTATCCCGTGCGCGCATGTTGTTTATGGCCGCTCACCCTGAGCGTTTTGCGTCAAGAGTGATGGTTGAGCTGCAAGGAATTGCCGACGACAACAACCAGTCTCCATTTTGGGAGTGCCTAGGTCGTCACTTTTTCAATATGGATTTCAATAAAGCTAATTACCTGACAGGTATTAACTCAAAAGGCTTTATTGCCGATCTTATGCCCCACTATCCAGTTTATGTGCCGTTACTAAGCAAAGAGGCTCAAGCGGCATTGGGTAAACCACGTGAAGATATGCAGGCTGTTAGCGATCTGTTAGAAGCTGAAGGCTTTGTCTACCGCAAATACGTCGATATTTTTGATGCGGGGCCAAGCTTAGAGGCGCGCGTTGATAATATACGCACCGTTAGTCAAAGCCAGCAGGTTGAAGTACAAATTGCAGCTCTTGATACCAGCACAGCCCCTTTAGCGTTGATCAGTAACGACGGTTTAGAAAACTACCGTTGTTTGATTGCACCACTTGATGCATCACAACCCACCCTCACACCAGAACAAGCACAGGCGCTACAACTTGATGGGCGTTCAATGGTACGGGTGGTTTGGTTGTAAACCGATAAAAGCGGGCGTCAGGATAAGATAAACCATTCTGACATCGCTCAACTTCTATAATCCAAAGAGATGAATACAAACACTGGCCTAGTAGAGGCGTCGCCTAACTACGTCTAAAAATAAATCAGACTGTGTTCAACAGCATAAAAATGGAGTGATCCCAACAATGATGGTCGTTCGCCCAATTAAAGCCGATGATTATGCCGCTCTGCGTGAGCTGGCGCGTAAAACAGGCCCCGGCTTCACCTCTTTACAAGACAATGACAAACAAGTGGCCGCCAAACTGGAAACTGCTTTGCTGGCTTTTACGGCCAATCCGGCTCCAAAGGAGGCGCTGTACCTTTTTGTCATGGAAGACACTGAAACGAAAGAAGTGGTCGGCATCTCCGGCATTTATTCGGCGGTGGGTTTAACAGAACCTTGGTACAACTATCGTGTCGGCACACTGGTTCACGCCTCTCGTGAACTCAAGGTGTATAACAAAATCAACACCTTAACAATCACCAATGACCACACGGGCTATTCTGAGCTGTGCACACTGTTTCTCAGCCCTGATGCACGTTATGGCCGCAATGGCGCTTTGCTGTCGAAGTCTCGCTTTATGTTTATGGCAGAGTTTCCTAAGCGCTTTAACGAGCACTTAATCGCAGAGATGCGCGGTTACTCTGATGAAAATGGTGTATCGCCTTTTTGGGAGGGGCTAGGCCGTCATTTCTTCTCTTTAGACTTTGCCGAAGCTGACAAAATATCCTCAATGGACAAAGTGTTTATTGCAGAGCTGATGCCGCAAAACACCATCTACACCAACTTGTTGCCTCAAGCAGCACAGGACGCCATCGGCAAAACCCATGAAGCAACCACACCTGCTCGCAAACTATTAGAAAGCGAAGGTATGCGCTACACCGGATACATCGACATCTTTGATGGCGGCCCTACTTTAGAGTGTCGCACCGATGATATTCGCACCATTCGCAAAAGTGATTACGTCAAAGTCAGCATTATTGACGACGCGCCAGAAGGCGGTCTGTATATGATCAGTACCACCGACTTTAATAACTTCCGCTGCTGCCTATCTGCTATCGAATTGGTGGGTAAACATGTGATTGGCCTACCTCAAGCAGTTGCGGATGCACTTAACATTACTGAGGGCACCACCGTTCGGATTGCACCTCTATCCTCAGGAAGGAGATTTTAGAATGACCACGACTTTGTTTATCAACGGCGAATGGTTGGCTGGAGAAGGGCCTGCATTTCAATCAGTTAACCCTGCAACGGGCGAAGTAGTTTGGCAAGGTCAAGCCGCCGCTCCGGCTCAGGTTGAGCGGGCAGTAAACGCGGCTCGCAGCGCCAGCACTGAATGGGCTTTACTGGGTTTTGAAGCCCGTACCGCTATTGTGCGCCGCTTCGGTGAGCTATTGGCTGCCAATAAAGAAGAGCTGGCAACTATTATCGCCACAGAAACGGGCAAGCCGCTATGGGAAACCCGCACGGAAGTGGCGGCGATGATGGGCAAAATTGAGATCTCAATCAACGCTTATAACGAACGTACAGGCGAACGCAGCAGCGATATGGCGGGTGCTCGTGCAGTGTTACGTCATAAGCCGCATGGCGTTGTTGCAGTATTTGGCCCTTATAACTTCCCAGGACACTTGCCAAATGGGCATATTGTACCTGCGCTATTAGCAGGTAATACGGTGGTTTTAAAGCCAAGCGAACTGACGCCTCATATAGCACAACGTATGGTAGAGCTTTGGCATGAGGCAGGCCTGCCAGCAGGTGTCTTGAACCTCGTACAAGGCGAAAAAGAAACCGGTATTGCGTTAGCAGCAAACCCTGATCTGGACGGCTTGTTCTTCACGGGCAGCCCACGTACAGGTCATCTGTTACATGAGCAATTTGCAGGTCAACCAGGCAAAATTCTGGCCTTAGAAATGGGCGGTAATAACCCACTGATTGTTGATGAAGTGGCCGACATTAAAGCCGCCGTGCACGAAACCATTCAATCCGCTTATATTACTTCGGGTCAACGCTGCACTTGTGCACGCCGCTTGTATGTGCCTGTTGGTGAGTGGGGCGACCGTTATTTGGCGCAACTGAAGCAAGCTGTTAGCCAAATCAAAATTGGCGGTCAGTTTGACGAGCCGGCACCCTTTATGGGCAGCTTGATCTCTGAAGCCGCAGCCGATGGCATGGTGGCCGCGCAACAACGCCTACTGGACATGGGTGCTAGCTCATTATTAACGCTAGAAAAACTACAAGCAGGCCGAGGTTTTGTTTCGCCTGGCTTAATTGATGTCACTGCGATTACAGAAACGCTACCAGATGAAGAGTATTTCGGCCCTCTGCTGCAAGTGACCCGTTACAGTGACTTTGATGAGGCGATCCGTTTGGCCAACAAGACCAAGTTCGGCTTGTCGTCAGGCTTGTTCAGCGATGATGAAGCCCGCTTCAACTATTTCTACGACCGCATCCGTGCGGGGATCGTGAACTGGAACAAACAGCTAACAGGTGCCTCTAGTGCTGCGCCATTTGGCGGTGTTGGTGCCAGTGGTAATCATCGTGCCAGTGCTTATTATGCCGCAGACTATTGCGCCTACCCAGTTGCGGGTATTGAAGCCTCAGCCTTGGCCTTGCCTGAAACTTTTGCCCCCGGTCTAACGCTAGACTAATAGACAAGCGATTGGAGAGTGCGAATGAAAGCATTTGAAGCGAATTTTGATGGTTTAGTCGGCCCAACTCACAACTACAGTGGCTTGTCTTTTGGCAATGTGGCGTCACAAAGTAACGAAGCATTGGCGTCTAATCCTAAATTAGCGGCCTTGCAGGGCTTAGCCAAAATGAAAGCCCTGCACGACATGGGCTTAGTGCAAGGGGTATTAGCGCCACAAGAGCGGCCTGACATTAACACTTTGCGCCGCTTGGGTTTTACGGGCAGTGATGCAGAGGTGCTAGCCAGCGCAGCAAAAGACGCCCCTCGTATTTTGGCGGCTTGCTGCTCAGCCTCTAGTATGTGGACGGCTAATGCAGCCACGGTTTCACCGAGCGCAGATACGGCAGATGGTAAGGTACATTTTACCCCTGCCAATCTTACCAATAAGTTTCACCGCTCTATTGAGCACGAAACCACGGGGCGCATTTTGCAGGCCACCTTCAGTGACAAAGCTCACTTTACTCATCATGGCGCACTACCCAGCGTAGAACACTTTGGTGACGAAGGTGCAGCCAATCACACTCGTTTCTGCCATAACTATGGCGATACAGGGGTTGAGTTTTTTGTCTATGGCCGTAGTGCGTTTGACAACAATCGTCCTGCGCCAAAACGCTATCCCGCCCGTCACACACTAGAAGCTTCTGAGGCCGTGGCACGCATTCATGGTTTAAGTGCAAACCAAGTGGTTTACGCACAACAAAACCCTGAAGTAATAGACCAAGGGGTTTTTCACAATGATGTAATCGCCGTGGGCAACCGCAACACCTTGTTCTGCCATGAGCTAGCTTTTGTTGACCAAACACAGGTTAAACAAGAGTTGAGCCAAAAGTTAGGCGGTCAGTTTAATATCATTGAAGTGCCAAACAACCGCGTAACAGTACAAGATGCGGTCACCAGCTATCTGTTTAACAGCCAATTGCTAAGCCTGACCGATGGCCGCACCTTGCTAGTGATTCCAGATGAATGCCGTCAAAACCCTGCGGTTTGGCAGTATTTAACCGAGCTACGTGATGGCAGCAGCCCAATTGACGACCTACAGGTTTTCGACTTGAAACAAAGTATGTGCAATGGTGGCGGGCCTGCCTGTTTGCGTTTGCGCGTAGTGTTAAATGATGCTGAACTACAGGCATTTAACCAATCGACTCGCATGAGTGAGACACTGTTTAAGAGTCTAAACAACTGGGTAGAGCGTCACTATCGCGACCGTTTAACAGAGGCAGATCTAGCCGATCCTCAATTGCTAATTGAATCTCGCACGGCTTTAGACGAACTAACGCGCATTTTGAATTTAGGCTCGGTGTATCCGTTCCAAATTTAGCCATTAGCGCATATCAAAAAACACAAACCCGTTACTATAGGTTTGTGTTTTTTTGATTTATCGCCCTATCAATAGAGCAAAGCAATTACACTCTGATAAAAACGAGCAACCAAAGAAAAGAACTGTTGTATCTAACTAATTGATAGTGTTAAGATTACGCACGTTGTTTGAAGCGCTATAGCGCACAAGCAAATTATGGAGGCCCTCGTCGGTCCCCTCGCAACGGAAACTTGTGAACCTGGTCAGGCCCGGAAGGGAGCAGCCACAGCAAGCGGATCGTGTGCCGAGGTGTGGCTGGCGGGGGCTTCCGCCTTTATAGACTCGACAAAACCCACCAAAATCCCAACCTTTCTGCACCGCCAAATATCTAAGCTATACTTGTAGCATCAAACAGGTGAGCAGGATTATCCAATGGGAATAAAGAAATCTGCCCTGATATTATTACTCTGGCTGTGCTCAATTGCATCAAGCGCTAGCAGTGACAACCTAGCGATAGCGACACAAAACAATCCTATAGGCAAAGTACTTCGAGTCGCATTCAGCGCGTGGGAACCATTCAGAATCGCAACCCAAGGCGAGTTTAAAGGTATAGACATCGACCTGCTAAACCAACTCGCTCAAATGCAAGGGCTAAAAATACAATACATACAATGCCCTTGGGCACGCTGCTTACTGATGATGCAGACTGGAGAACTAGACTTAATGACAGGGATCGCTTGGCGAGAAGAGCGGGCGCAATATATTCACTACCTTTCACCCCCTTATTATCACTGCAACACGCGCTTTTATATTCGAAACGAAGATAAAGCAAAGTTGCAACAGAGCAGCGATCTTTACAATCTTAGAATAGGCATGGTGAGGGGTTCTGCTTACTACTTTGAATTTGATAACGATACCAAACTTAACAAGCATATCGTAACTCAAGAAAACACTTTACTGTTTTTGTTGAGCGCCAAACGCATCGACACTTATATTGGAACAGATTGCCAAGCAGATTATGAACTTAGCTTGAGCCGCTGGCACAACCAATTCACCAAGGCTGCTTTTGAACCTGAAAATAGCACGCTTCTATACTTAGGTATTTCTAAAAAATCGCCTTTTTATAAGCAAGAACAATTGTTTAATCAGAGCATAGAGCAAATTATTAATAACGGCTTTTTTTCAAAGGTACAACAACAGTACTATCAAACTTCACCATAGCTTTTACTGCTTAGCGGCAAATTCTGAGTGCAACACCTAATCCAATATCGGGTAAGGTGTTGTTATGACATACAAAGAACTCAACATAGAAGAGCGTGCCACTATTCAAATTGGCCTGCTTCACAATCTCAGTCTGCGAAGTATTGCTCGCCTACTTGATCGAAGCCCCTCAACAATCAGTCGAGAGATTCGTCGTAACCAGCTTGCCGATGGCCTATACGAAGCACCTAAGGCTCAAGCCAACCGTCAGGCTCGAAGAGTAGGCTGTCGACCAGTGAAAAAGCTTGCTCAGGGTAATGAACTGTTTGACCTCGTGATTTTGATGCTGCGTCAG
>NZ_FUXG01000010.1 GCF_900167095.1 Oceanospirillum multiglobuliferum | reverse complement strand
CACCATTGACTTGTTATGGCTGCTATAGACCATGCTTCACTGCAAAAATATCGTTGTCTGGATTAGAGTTCCATTGATATTCTGCCCAATCAGCAATTGACTCAGCTCGACGTTTACCCCAAATTTCTTCAATTAAAGCTAAAGACATATCAATTCCGGCTGATACGCCTGCTGAAGAAAAGATATTGCCATCCTGAACCCAACGAGCTTTACCAATCCATTTAGTATCTAACCCCTGTGAAGATACCTAAGAAAATGCAAATTTGTTCGTGGTTGCCTTTTTTCCATCCAGCACCCCTGCTCTTGCAAGTAAAGCACTACCAGTACATACCGAGGCAATATACTTCGCTTTTGAAGCCTGGCTTGAAATCCAATTAATGACCTCGATATTATCCACTTCCTTTCGCGTTCCTATGCCACCAGGAACTAGGATGATGTCATAGTCAGTCTTGTTTGAAAGTAATTCCTGAGCCATTGCGGCGGGACCTTGAGCAGACATTATTGCGCCGGTTTCTTCTGCAACCATATCAATATTTAAATCATCGATTTGCCCAAACATTTCTAGCGGGCCAAAGACATCCAACAGCTCGAATCCTTCAAAAAGTAAAACACCTAGCTTCATAATGACTCTCTATTTGTGTAGCCATAACGCCGCGTTAAGTAGTGGGCAACGTGACCACTGAACCTAAACTATTGTGCCATAAACACTTAAGCTGAATAAAACCAAAAATGCCACGCGTTGCGAATCACTCTTAAACAGATTGTTAGCTGTACTTATGCGCCATGACACTTTTTGTATTTTTGGCCACTACCACAGTTGCAAAGGTCATTTCTAGACTGCTTCGGGCTAACTTCCGGATTGCGGATAGTGTCAACTCTTTGCTTTAACGTTGTTACAAGCTCACTAGATTTAGGATCAATACGCAACATCTCATCGTAATGCGTAATTGCCTTGTCATGCTCACCCAAAAACTCTGATAAGTAACTGCCAAGAGCTAAGTGTGCTTCAAGATAATCAGGGTTTAACTCGATAGCTTTCTTATAGAGTTCTACAATTTTAAGTTTGTTTTGCTTATTATTCTTACCGCGCGCTTTATAATAATTAACCAAATTAGCATATGCTTTCGGCTCAGCTGGGTTGTAAGAAATAATAGTTTCATATTGCTCTTTAGCTTGCTCATAGTCATCAAAATTTCTGGTCAATAGAACCCCTAAATTCAACCTTGCTTCAGTTAAATTCGGCATAACTGCTATTGCTCTTTGAAATAGTTCTTTAGCTTTTTCGTGTTCAATATCAAGTCTATATAATAAATAGCCATAATTATTCAAGGCATAAGCATTATTCTCATTAATTTCTAGAGCTTTATTGAAGTTAAACTCCGCTTTTTTAATATTACCTCGTTCTGATGCAATACTAGCTCTGATAGAATATGCATCAGATGTTGGCTCATAATCTTCAAACCACTGATCTAGTTCTATCTCTTTTTCATCGACATCTCCGATGAAGGAAATATTCAGCAACTTTACTAGGTGCGTAATATTTACGCCCCCTAAACAATCTAAAATTGAAGAGTAGCTTTCTGCTTTAAGTTCTTCAAAAGTTAGGTTTTTCTTATCGCTGATATATGCTAAAAAATCATTAATTTGAGATGTAATTGATTCGACTACCTTTAGCTCAGAAATTTCACTAACAACAGATGTAGCCGGTAATGTATTGATAACTTTCTTTAGGTTTTCTTGTTCTTTCAACCAGTGCCTTGTGTACGCAATTCTATCTGCTGTTGAGTAAATTCCTATTCCTTTCACAATAACAGGTAAGATCTTATCCTCATAGTTCCTGTCTTTAAGCAAATGCAAGACTTCTTTCATGCAATTTTTTGATCGTAAGTAACTATCACTAATTAACAAAATTGCAAAGTCCGACTCACGTATTGACTCCATAAAGTCAGATATGCTGTTTTTATAAGCCAAATCCCTAACATCTCTTCGTAAGTTAAGTTGTAAGCGGCTCAAATCTTCTTCTATTTGATCAGCAATCTTCATGTCTGACCACGAATACGATAGAAATATATTTTTATTCATTATTACCCACTAATCTTAAAATTACTGCTTGATTACGATGTACAGCCTGAACGTCCGCAGCACGGGTAAATTTGAAGCGCAGCGGAAAATTTATCCCTGTGCCTGCGCTTGTTATATTTTCACCGAAAGTTCGTATGGCCATCCGGGTTAATGACGTATTCAAAAGTTAATTCATCTATCGAATCATTTCTGGTGTTGTCCTTGATATCGATAATTTTTACCGCAGCAAAATTCCCATAGGAATTTTCGAATACAACTATATCCCCTTCTTGCGGTGTTCTACTTCTCGATGAAAAGTCATAGGACTTTGCATTAGAGATAAGATTGATTGCAGAAACTCCTTTGACTAAAGCTACCCCTTTAATCGAAGCAGGATCGTTGTATACATGAATTGATTCATCGCTTGCTTTTGACCATGCAGTTTCAAATAGAAGCTCATTGCTCCCGATGACAAAGCGTCCATTATTATTGCTATAGTCGAAAGTATTCCTGCCTTTAAGGCGATTCGAAGCATGCTTTTCAGGTTTCTTTGGCCAGTAATTAGCAGCTAAGGCACCAATGCTCACAATAAAGCCAATTGCGGGTTCAAATGAAGGCTCATTGTAAAACCACGCTCCAAAGCCAACCAATGCTGATACAGAGCAAAACCCCACTACCTTAGTTTGCACAAAAACTCCTTGAACGCCCGGCTCTGAGGCTGTTAAAAGTGGAGGCGAAGCCGGAGCTTTTAACAGTCCGACAGCAGCCGCTTGTTAGCATTAGACTCTCTCTAATATCTCAGTATAGGAAGACGACAACATACTAATAATCGCATCGTAAATTACTTCGTAGTCATCATTACTCTCATTGATGCCTAAACGAGTGTTTATTGATTTTAATGATTCCGACCTTTTCTCTGACGATTGCAAATGACAAGTTATAATTCTAAAGTCATATAGCACATAAAAAGGGCACATTAGATCAGCTGCATTCTCACAGCCTACTCTTTCTTCTAGCCACAATTGAAAAATCTTAAGGGAGCCCTTGTTTTTGGTGTCAGCAGCGCTATTCACTAGCTTTATATCATCCTTTATTGATTTATTGTTTATGCTTTCAACAAAAATTCTATTGAATGATTCAATGACAGGCCCAACATGCTTATCTTCCCAAAATATTGGCCTGTGTAGATTTGAGATTACTTGACTTACTTCACCTTCAAGCATGTACAGATCAAAAGACAACTTCTGTTTTACACGATCATTAAGCTCTTTCCTTAAATGGAAAGTGATGCTCTGCTTTGATGGATCAGAAAACTGTACATCAATTTGCGCGTCGTAAAATTCGGATTGTATATCATGATCCGTTTCGACATTTTCAGAGCGAAGGTAGTACTTTTCATTATCAGGAAGTTTATCAATATCTCCCAGCCAAAAAATAACCTTGTTATTCTTATTTACACCGAATGATATTATCCATTCATCGCTGTATGAAATGTTTCCGTACGTTTCAGAAAATAAGTCCAGTTTGTAATCTGGATGTTGAGAATATTTATTTAGAACAGATATATTAAAAAACACTGGAGTAAGAAAACCTTCATCCCACGGCCTAATAAGACCAGGTATATACTCGTAATCAATTTGTGAATAAAGAAAATCATACTTCTCGGCGAAAGAGAACCTTTTGTGCTCTAAGTTTTTTGGCGAAAGGACTATACCTGGCTTATTATTTTTTCTGGCTTCATCGACAAAGTAAGCAATCATGTGTTTTGTTTTATCCGGAAAATGGATTTCACCGCTTTTTTCATTGCGTAGTAATGGAACTCCACTCACGGATACTGAAATCTCATCAACAAAAAAGTCATACTCACCAAACCATAAGGAGAGTTTATCTCCAGTTTCTGTATCATAGTATCGCTGGACTTCCTCTAACTTCAGAATTTCCATATAAACTATATCTCTCAATTGATCTTGCCGCGGGCAAAAATGCT
The DNA here is from genome assembly GCF_900167095.1 of Oceanospirillum multiglobuliferum. Classification (GTDB taxonomy): domain Bacteria; phylum Pseudomonadota; class Gammaproteobacteria; order Pseudomonadales; family Halomonadaceae; genus Oceanospirillum; species Oceanospirillum multiglobuliferum. The sequence goes on along the minus strand of NZ_FUXG01000010.1, from coordinate 132,872 downwards.
ACATTTTTAATATCAGGCATACGCGTTTTGACGATTTCAATATACCGTCCAGAATGGAGGAAAGATTTTGATAAGAAAGGAAAAATCCATTTTCTGATCTGACCGCTTCCCTGCTAAACGCGCATGCGCGTTATCTCCAATAACCGTGCGCCTGTTATTTCGGTCACGATTTCCTTAACGTATTGATTTTGCAGTCTATCCGAAGTGACTAAATCAGTAAATCATGCATTAAACCTGACAAATCGAGCCTAATTTCCTACAAATATCAAAATAAACTGTATATTAAAACAGTTTTATGGAAAATATTGTTCCGAAGCATGATTAAAGAAGAGGGTTAAAACCACTTCAGCCAGTTTTAAAGCATGGTGCGGTTTAAGTGCTTCCCTCGCTACGTTTCTCCCCCAATTAACCCCTAGCAAAACCCCCTTTGTTCTTCGTCAGTTTACGGAGCTGGCGCTGAACTGCTTTACCTTGCGCTTTTAACGCCTGATCTGAGAAACCCTGCCCGCTTTAGTTCTATCTGTATCAAACCATGCTTCGATAGCTCTGCATTTTTCCAACTTTGGCGCTGCCTTAGGATGTGACGAAAACAAGGCGAACTTATTTTGCTCGCAATATTTTCATCATTCGCCAAAAAGTTGGAGCTGCCATGCTTTTAAAATTAAACGATCCTTTGTTGTTGAAAACCCAAGCCTATATTGACGGCCAGTGGGTGAATGCCGCCAGCGCTAAAGTTTTTGCGGTAACCAATCCTGCTAATGGTTTGAAAATTATTGATGTGGCCGATGTTGGCGCACGCGAAACCAAACAAGCCATTGCTGCGGCTGAAAAGGCTTTGGTGAGCTGGCGGGCGAAAACGGCAAAAGAGCGTTCGCAGTTACTGCGTAATTGGTTTGATTTAACCGTACAGCACAAAGACGATTTAGCGCGTTTGATGACCCTTGAGCAAGGTAAGCCGCTGAACGAAGCCTTGGGCGAGGTGATGTATGGCGCGTCGTTTATTGAGTGGTTCGCAGAAGAAGCCAAACGTGTGTACGGTGATGTGATTCCCGCTACTGGTGGCGACAAGCGTTTGCTTACCATCAAGCAACCTGTAGGCGTGGTCGCGGCGATTACCCCTTGGAACTTCCCCATTGCGATGATCACCCGTAAAGCAGCGCCTGCGTTGGCCGCAGGTTGCACGATTGTGATTAAACCTTCTGAAGAAACCCCTTTGTGTGCCTTGGCATTGGCTGAGTTGGCGCATCGTGCGGGCATTCCTGCGGGTGTGCTGAACGTGGTGGCAGGTAAGGATGCGGTGGCGATTGGTGGTGAGCTGACCTCTAGCACCGTTGTTCGCAAACTGAGCTTTACGGGTTCTACTCCTGTGGGCAAAAAACTGATTGCCCAGTGCGCGCAAACCGTTAAACGCACCTCTATGGAGTTGGGCGGCAACGCGCCTTTTATCGTGTTTGATGACGCAGATCTTGACGCAGCGGTTGAAGGTGCATTGGCCTCTAAATATCGCAACGCAGGCCAAACTTGTGTCTGTGCTAACCGTATTCTGGTGCAAGACAGTGTTTATGACGCTTTTGCTGCCAAGTTAGCCGCCCGTGTTGATGCATTCAAAGTGGGTGAGGGCACCATTCCCGGTGTGCATATCGGCCCTCTAATCAATAAATCTGCTGTTGAAAAAGTCGATCATCTGGTCAGCAGTGCTTTAAAAGGCGGTGCTAAAGCCTTGGTGGGCGGTAAGCGTTCGGCACAGGGCGAGCTGTTCTATAGCCCTACCATTTTAACGGGTGTGACCGCTGATATGGCGATCTTTAACGAAGAGATCTTCGGCCCTGTTGCGCCACTTTTCCGTTTTAAAACTGAAGAAGAAGCCATCGCGATGGCGAATGCGACGCCTTATGGCTTGGCGGCTTATTTCTTTGCGGGTGATTTAGCGCGTATCTGGCGTGTTTCAGAAGGTTTGGAATACGGCATGGTAGGGATTAACGAAGGTTTAATTTCAACAGAAGTGGCTCCTTTTGGAGGCGTTAAAGAGTCGGGTACGGGGCGTGAAGGTTCTAAGTACGGTATCGACGAATATCTGGAAATTAAATACCTGTGCATGGGCGGTATTCGCTAAGCACCTGTAATGCCTGATTTTTTGAATCATTAATAAGTCATTTATTGTCAATCAACCAGCCTTGCTGGTGTTTATGTGAGTGTAGAGATGAGCCTGAATAACAGTTTGCAACAACGTAAAAACAACGCCATCGCTCGTGGGCAAGGTAACGCAGCACAAGCTTATATTGAACGTGCTGAAAACGCTGAAATGTGGGATATCGAAGGCAACCGCTATATCGATTTTGGTGCGGGTATTGCGGTGGTGAATACAGGTCACAACCACCCAAAAGTGAAAGCAGCGGTACAAGCGCAGTTAGAAAAATTCAGCCACACCTGTGTGATGGTAACCCCTTATGCATCAGCGGTTGAACTGGCTGAAAAACTGAACGCGGCAGCACCGGGCAACAGTCCTAAGAAAACCATTTTTGTGACCACGGGTGCAGAAGCGGTTGAAAACTGTGTGAAGATCGCCCGTTGCCATACTGGCCGTTCAGGCATTATTGCTTTCCACGGTGGTTTCCACGGTCGTACCAATTTCACGATGGGTTTAACAGGTAAAGTCGCGCCTTATAAAGCCGGTTTTGGCCCATTCCCAGCGGGTATTTTCCACGTACCTTACCCAAATGAGTATCACGGTGTTACGGTTGAACGTTCACTAGAAGCGCTAGAAATGGTGTTCAAATGTGATATCGAAGCGAGCCAAGTTGCGGCCATTATCATTGAGCCAGTGCAAGGCGAAGGTGGCTTCTACCAAGCGCCTGCTGAGTTTATGCAAGCGCTGCGCAAGATTTGTGATCAGCACGGCATTTTACTGATCGCAGATGAGATTCAAACAGGCTTTGCCCGTACGGGTAAAATGTTTGCCACTGAATACTCCAATATCGAACCTGACCTGATGACGATGGCGAAAGGCATTGCAGGTGGTTTCCCATTGGCAGCGGTTGTGGGTAAGGCGGAGATTATGGATTCTCCTCTACCGGGTGGTTTAGGCGGTACTTATGGCGGTTCACCTATCGGCTGTGCCGCAGGTTTGGCTGTTTTAGACGTGATTGAAGAAGAGAAATTGGCAGATCGCGCCCTGCAAATTGGCGAGCGTATCCGTCAGCGTCTACAACAGTTGCAGCAAAATCACCCTGACCGCGTGGGCGCTGTACGTCACCTAGGCGCGATGATTGCGCTAGAGTTGGTCAAAGAAGGTGATGCGGCGAAGCCCGATGCTGATCTGACCAAAGCGATTGTGGCTGAGGCGGCAAAACGCGGTTTAATCCTGCTGTCTTGTGGTATTCGTGGCAACGTGATTCGCTTCCTGCCTGCGTTGACCGCACCAATGGAGATTATTGACGAAGGGATGGATATTCTGGACGCGGTAATCTCGTCTCTGGTGTAACTGAGCTGAGAGCAAATCAAAAGAGCGGTCATGGTGCCGCTCTTTTTTTATGGCGCTCTTTTTTATGCGGCTATTTTTTATGTTGATTGTTGGTGTGCAAATTAATAGGGGGCGTGTGCAGAACCGCTATTAAAGCTGCGCTCAATCAGTTCCAAAAAGAGTTCTCTCGGCTTGTTGGGTTGCGCGGTCTTTTTACTGATCACCGCCATGCCCAAGTTATAAAAACGCCGCTCGGGTGCCAGAGCCACAATTTGTCCCGCTTCCAGATAAGAGGACGCATAAGCCTCGGGCAAAAAGCCGATATATTGCCCAGATAAAATCATCCCCAACCGCCCCTCATAAAAATAAGCTTTCGCTGATAAATTCATTAAGTTGAGCTGCTGATCAACGGCCTCATGGGGTTTTAAACCTGCGTGTACCGTTGGAAACTGATTGATTGCCTCATCGGTTAAGTCATCAGAGGCGAGCTGTGCCAACGGATTATCCGCACTGGCATAGAGACGGCAGGTTTCGCTATAAAGATGTTGATAACTCAGCCCCTCTAACTGACGGTGATAGGGGATAAACCCGACATCGGCGGCATCATTTAAAATCATGCGCTCAATCTCTGCCATTGAGGCCACATCCGTTGCTAACTCAACACCGGGAGCACTTTTAATGAATTGCTTGACCAGATCTGGAAAGTTGCAGCGTGGATCTAAACTTACGGTATCGGTTAATACCAATCGTAAACGTCCGGTTAAACTGCTGTTTAAGTTGTTCACGGTTGTGCGAAAAGCGTCCAATGAATCCAGTAGGTTCTCGGTCATCTGATAGATGACTTCGCCCTCTTCTGTGAGCGAAAAACCGGAACGTCCGCGTTTACACAACACCAAATTTAAACGCGACTCTAAGTTTGAAATATGCAAGCTGATTGTCGAACGACCGATATTCAGTGCAGTTTCTGCCGCTGAAAAACCACCACAATCGGCAACGGTCTTAAACACTTTTAGTTGCTTAATTTCGTAGTCGCCTACTTGTCCAAGAGAGTAATTTTTTTGACTCATTGGTCATACCTGCACGTTAGAGTTACTCGCATCATCAAAATGTCACGGACTTAGTTTAACAGAGGCCAGAAATTCCTACGCTGAGAATCTTATGCTGCGCCGCATACAATGTTTGTTGCAGATAAATCTTTATGTCGATTTGACAGGATTTTTTGATTGGAATGGCAGCGGTAAAGTGATCGCCAGCTCTTCAGCACAACCTTACGCTGTTTTGCGAGCGGTGTGAGGTTGAGAGTTGTTGTCTACATTGAAGACCATTTTTGTACGCTAGTACCCGATCAGCTGCACTGAACACCCTGCAGATCGGATTCCTTGGCCTGGTAGCAATACCAGGTCTTTTTTTATCAAAAATAATACTGGGTTTACGCCCTCAAGTGATTTGTCCCCTTCTCATCACTCAGAAAGGAAGCCGACTATGCGCATCCACCTTAGCCTAAAACAAAAACTACTTACGATTATCATCAGCGTTGTATTGGGATTATGCATTGTAGGCTTTAATTCGATTAACGCGATTTTGCACATCAATGATGCCAGCGAGCAACTGAACCAAGTCAATCATTCGGTGAATCAGATGGCGGGTTTACAGATCGAGCTGCTGAGCGTTGAACGCAAGATAGAGCATCTCTCTAGCGCGACTGTGGCGGATACCATACTGGCCTTGCAGCAGATTCGTATGCCGGAGATGTCGTGGGGTGACAGGTCTGATTATCGTCAAATCAGTGAGCAGGTAGACCACTATGTCACCTATCTTAAAGAGGTTATTGATCTAAAGAGTCAGTTAGGAATAGATGAATTTTCTGGGTATGTTGGAAAGGTCAATAAAAACGCTCAGCTTTTAAGTGATAAAATTAGCCTCTTAGATAGCTTTGCCAGCCGTTTAAAAGAGATTAGAACGGCGGAGAAAGATTTTCTGATTTACGGCGATCAGGCCCGAGCGGTGGAAATTCTGCACCAAATTGAGGCTTTAAAGGCGCAGATCAAGCAGTTCTCCTTTGAGGATCTATTTATGGCCGATGTTGAGCGTTATGAACAGGCCATAAAAGAGATGATTCGTTTGAAAGAGCAGCTTGAGGCCAAAGAACATCTGCTGAAAAAGACCAAGGCAGAAACGGTTAGCTCGATTAAGACCTTTAATGATTACTTGCTAAATACGGTGCTATCCAATGCAAAACAACAACTTAAAGACTCTCAAGAGGGTTCAATCCGAAATACGATCATAGGCACTGTTGTGATTATATTGATATCAACCGTTATCAGTAGTTCTGTTTCTATTTCAATTTCTAGAAACATTAAATTGATTTTATCAAGGGTTGATCAAATATCTAAAGGCGATTTAAGTTTGGATAACCTGTCAGTGTTGATCAATAAAGACAATGATGAGTTTTCACGTTTGTCTCACTATATCAATAGAATGACACAAAACCTCAATAAACTGATTTCGCACATTGTTACAAGTAATGTTGATATTAAGCAAATGTCGACCAATATGGATGCCTCTATTTCAGGCATTAACCTGAGCAGTGAAAAAGTCAGTGCGAAAAGTCAGGTATTGGTGGCGTCAACAGAGCAGATCAAACACACCACGCAGCAGTTGGCGCATCATGCCAACGAGGTGAGCCAGTCAACACAGCAGGCCTACCGTTCTGCTCATCAAGGGGCGCAGGTGATTGCTAAAACCATTGGGGCCTTCAATAAGGTCGCAGAAGTGGTAGACCGCAATAGCGCGGCGGTTGCTCAGTTGGGTGAGCGTTCAAAAGAGATTGATGTGGTCATTGATTTGATTGTCAGCGTTGCAGAGCAAACCAATTTATTGGCGCTGAACGCTGCGATTGAAGCGGCACGGGCAGGTGAAGCGGGGCGGGGATTTGCAGTGGTGGCCGATGAGGTTCGGGCCTTGGCTGAAAAAACGGTATCAGCCACCAGTAGCATCACTGACAAAATTGAATTGATACAGCGTGAAACTCAAAGTGTGATCAGCGCCATGCATGAAACCCGCGAGATGGTGCAAGAGGGCAGTGTATTCAGTTTAGAAGCGGAAGAGGCGATCAAACAAATTGAAAGCCAAACCGCTACGGCTTCAACACAAGCAGAAGACATTGAGTCTTCGATACAAAGTGTGCTGCAGACCACTCAGATAATGGCACAAAATATGGACGATATCGCAGGTGAAATTAACAATAACTATCAGGCTACTCTGACAATAAAAGAAAGTAGTCAATCTGTTGATCAACAAATAGAAGCGTTAGAAATCATTACACGTCAATTCAAAATATAAACAGTACTAAAGTACTTATTTTTGTACTTAAGCGTTAGTGTATTTACTCTTTTTGGCAGCACTAAATTTGTGCAATGCTTGTAATAATGCACTGATTTTAAGCTTTATTTTTGAGAAAAGAACTCAGTATTAAATGTGTCAGACTTTGTTTGATCCGCTCAAAACTTTACTTGAGCCAGTGAAGGTTTAATTCGCGAGTAGATTTTGAAAATATCCACATCAGGCATTCTCTCTAGAGCAGAGCGTCTTAAATAAAACCAAAAAAAATGAGACAAGAGGCAGTACATGCTAAACATAATCAAGAACGTACAGAAAAAACTGGTGACAGGTTCTCTGGCTGTGGCACTGGGTTTGAGTGCGCTAAGCGCAACAACCGCTTTTGCCGCTGAGCATAACTGGCGCTTTGCTAACCTATATAGCCGTGGTACCGCATACGGTGAGTTGTATGAAAACCTAGGCAAAAACATTGAGCAGATGTCTGCGGGCAAAATCAAAGTGCAAGTGCTGTACTCTGGAGAAGGGGTGGGCAGCTCAGGTATTTTGGGTGCGGTGAAATCGGGTCTGGTGACGATGGGCGCGCCGTTCCAATCTATGCACGCTGGTGAGCTACCTGCGGGTGTAGTTGAAATTGGTTTGCCGGGTGGCACCGATGATGTCGGTGAACTGAGCACCTTGTTCCATGAAAAAGGCTGGGACAAAGTACTGAAAGAAGCGTATGGCGCACAAGGTTTAGTCTGGCTGGATCCGTACATTCAACCACCGGTTTATATCATCACTAAAAAGCCAATCAACTCTGTTGCCGATTTCAAAGGTCTGAAAATTCGTGCACCGGGCGCTTATGGTAAGTTCCTACGTCAACTGGGTGCCTCTCCTGTGTCTCTGGCGTGGAGCGAAATTTACACCAGTCTTTCAACAGGCGTTATTGACGGTTCTATCGGTAGTAACATGATCGACCACCGTGATGGTAACCACGTTGAAGTGGCAAAATATATGTACCGTCTACCACTCGCGGGTGCACAAGTATTGCCAATTGTTGTGAACCGTAGCGCGTGGAACAAGCTGACACCTGAGCTACAAGCCATCGTTTCGGCGGCCACCACAATTCATGCCCGTGAGCAGATGACTAAGTCTAAACTATGGGAATCACAAGCTGTGGCTGAAATGGAAGCCAAAGGCTTGAAGTGGAGCCCAGAGCCTTCTGCTGAAGATAAAGCCGCTTGGAAAGCTGCAGCTGCTAGCCTGTGGGATGAGTACGCAAAATCAGACAAATACAGCGCACAGCTGATTGAGATTCTGAAAAAACAATAAGTCATCCCGTATGACATGCCAAGGAGGCGGACATTGTTCCGCCTCCTTCAGTTTACCCCCCTGTCGGCAAAAAGGTTTTTATAATGATAACTAAAGCCATACAGAGCTACTGCAATGCTGTACATCACTTGGTCGACTTTGTGGGTCGTTCGGTGGGTTACATCATGCCACTACTCGCCTTTGTAGTGGTGTTTGAAGTGGTCGCTCGCTATTTTTTTGATAGTCCAACCATTTGGGCATACGACTTATCACTGTTTATGTTTGGTTATATTTCGGCGTTGTCAGGTGCTTATGCGCAACAAAAAAGAGCGCATATCAACGTGGATATTCTCTACAACCACGTTCGACCTAAAGTCCGTAGTATTTTCAATATTTTGTCATTCAGCATCGCGTTGATCTTTGCCTTAATCATTATCTACATGAGCATTGATAAGTTCTATGAAGCCATTGAGTTTAACTACAGACGGCAAAGTGAATGGGCGCCACACATGCATCATTTTTGGGTGATGATGGTGGTGGCTTGTGGCCTGCTAAGCCTGCAATTGATCAGTGACATTTTGCTGAACGCTTACTTCTTTGTGACAGGGAAAAAACTAATTCCCAACGCGCCAGATACTGAGGAATTTACACATGGGAATTGAGTTACTCACAGGCGTTTTGTTGCTCTGTATTTTGGTAACCTTTGCGATGGGTGCGCCAGTGGGTTTAGGCCTTGGCGGTATCGCGATGATCGTAGGTTACATGACTTGGGGGGATGGCATTTTTAATGTGATCCCGACCACCTTAGAGTCAACTTTCTTCAGTTTTATCTTGTTGGCGATTCCGCTGTATATCTATATGGGCCAGTTACTGACCCGTTCCGGTATTGGTGATGCCATGTTTAATGCCAGTCAGATGCTGATTGGTAAAATACGAGGCTCATTAGCCATCAGCGTGATTGTGGTCTGTTCCATGATTGGTGCGATGGTGGGGATTATTGGCGCAGGGATTATGACCTCTGGCAGTATTGCCCTGAAACCCATGTTAGACCGTGGTTACGACAAGCGTTTGGCTTTGGGTGTGATCATGGCTGGCGGTGGTTTAGGGATTTTGATTCCGCCTAGCGTGCCGATGATTATGTTTGCGTCTTCAACACAAACCTCTGTTGGGCGTATGTTTATCGCCGCATTGATTCCCGCTTTGATCACCATTGTATTGCTGATCACTTATGTGGTCGTCAGCTGCAAACTGAATCCCTCAAAAGCTCCTATCGGCAATGATGCCCATGATGAGATGACGCCAAAAGAAAAGTTTCGTACAGGACGTGACGGCTTGTTCTCGGTGTTGCTGATTACCGCAGTGTTGGGCAGTATTATCACAGGTATTGCGACACCCACCGAGTCTGGCGCAATTGGTGTTGCCGGTGCGGTGTTGTTAGCCATTGTCTTCAAACGCTTTAAACGCGAGATATTCGAGTCAGCAGGTTTATCCTCTGCACTGTTAGTCAGCGTTGCGATGTGGATTATTTTTGGCGCAACTGTGTTCAGTAACTTCCATCTGTTGATGGGGGTGCAAAACATGATCGCAGGCTTTACTCAAGACCTTGGTTTACCGCCCATTGGCGTGATCATCATGTTCCAGCTGATCATGTTGCTGCTGGGCTTTATCATTGACGAATTTATTATTGTCTTGATCTGTGCACCACTGTTCACACCGATTGCGGTATCACTGGGTTTTGACCCGATTTGGTTTGGTATTTTGATGATTTTGAACATCGAAATTGCTGTGCAAACGCCGCCTTATGGATTCGCATTGTTCTATCTGAAAGGGATTGCGCCACCAGATATCACCATGTTGGACATCTACCGCTCGGTGACCCCTTTTGTGCTGATTAAACTGTTTGTGTTGGTGTTGTGCATGTTGTTCCCAGACATTGTGCTGTGGCTGCCCAACAAAATGATGAACGGTTGACGGCTGTTGCGCCTTCAACTCTGACCTTGTTATTGAACTCATTACTGACCAAGGGGCGCATGGATGCCCCTTGGTCAGCTCATCTTATAACGCAAACAACTGCTCTGGCTCTGCGTATGGTTCGGTTTGCTTAGGATCTTGTTGCGCTTTGCCCCACTTCTGCTCTAACGGAATGACCCCCGCCCAAACAGGCCAGTCGTAATCCGCAGCATCATCAACGGGGGGCTCGGCTCTGAGTTTGGCCGAAGCTTCTTCAATTTTGATCCGCACTAAACCCGTGTTTTTAATCTCATCATCGGTAATCGGTCTTAAACTTTCCCAACGCTCTGGACAGACTTTATCGAGAAAGATCTTAAAGTGACGGGCTTTTTCATCAAAATCAGTGACCGCTTCAGGCACACCAAACAGGCACACCGAGCGATAGTTTACCGAGTGGTGAAAGGCAGAGCGTGCCAAGACCAAACCATCCAACTGGCAGATGCTGATGCAGACTTTTTGCTGCGCTTGTGCGCTGCCATGTACGTTGCGCGCTTTGGCATGGCCGTGCCAATAAAAATAGTCGCCATCACGCCAGTGACAAGTTGGAACCACAAAACATTGTCCCTCTTTTTGCTGCGCAATATGGCACAGTAAAGCGCTGTCGATAATTTGATGAATCAGCTCTGCGTCATAGCTGGCGCGTTTAGGGCCACGGCGTACATGGCTTAAGGGGGATTCTAGTGATTGGCTCATGGCTAACTCCTTGTCGTGGGGAATGGGCTGTAGGGTTGAATCATTGTCTGGTGGTGACTGTAGCGAGATCTGGTTATGATCAAAATATCCAGAATTTATAATTTTTATCAGGCCAGATATGAAGCATGCCCTTGCCAGTTTGAACTTATCGCTGAATTTTTCTGAACCGCGTTTATCACAGCAGTTGGTGGAGCAGATCAAAACAGCCGTACAAAGTGGGCGTTTGAATACCGGCGATAAACTGCCCGCTTCCCGCGCGTTGGCTTTATCTTTAGGGGTTTCCCGTAGCACCACGTTGAATGCTTATGAGCAGTTGATTGCGGAAGGGGTTCTCTACAGCGAGGCCAAGCGCGGGGTATTTGTGGCGCAAAATGTGAGCTTTGCGCATACGGCGGTGAAGTTGCCCAATGTTGTCTCTGAACCTGAGCCTGTGCTGCGGTTTGATTCAGGGGTGGATGCAACGGTTTTTCCGGCTAAGGAGTGGGCGCGCAGTATGCGTCGTAGTTGGCTAAAACCTGATCTTAAGTTACTGCAAGGGGGTTATCCCACGGGCTTTCCGGCTTTAAAAGTGGCGTTGGCAGATTATCTGTATCGGGTCAGAGGTTTGGTTTGCAGCCCCGAGCAGATTGTTATTACCGCAGGTAATCGAGATGCACTCATCATTTTGCAACATACGTTGGCACGGATTGCACCACAGGCGCAGTGGTGGTTAGAGGCGCCCTGTTATCCACCTATGCAGTCAGTCTTGGCGGATAAAGCGCAAGGATTGCACTATTTACAAGTCGATCAAGAGGGCGCTTGTCTACCCGCTTTATCCGCTGCCCCTTATGGACAGGTTGCAATTACGACCCCCAATCGACAATACCCGTTGGGTATCAGTATGAGTTCTGCGCGACGACAGTTGTGGTTGCAGGCGCTGCAACATTCGGAAACGCCGCTGTGGTTAATCGAAGATGATTATGACAACGAGTTTATCTACCAAGGCCGCAGTGGCTTGCCGTTGATGCAGGCGGATCTGAGCGAACGGGTATTTTTTCTTGGCAGCTTCTCTAAAGTGCTGTTTAGAGGGCTGCGTTTGGGATTTATCGTGGCACCCAAAAGCCAAGTCTCACAGCTCTGTGCCAGCCAAAAGGCGTTAGGTGCATCGGCCTCGCTGCCCATGCAGCCAGTGGTGACTGATTTTATGTTGCAAGGCAGCTTTGATCGCCATTTAAACCGTATGCGCCGACATTATCGCCTACGTCGAGATTATTTGTTGAGCCTGCTTGAGCAAAACCTTACCCCTTGGTTTGACTGGCAAAAACCGACAGGTGGTATGCATATTATCCTGCGTTTTAAAGCTGAGTTATTGGCACAAACTACGGGGCAGTTACTTGATCAGCAGATTGCGAGGCAGTTAGAGCAGATAAGAGTTTCAGGGGCTAAAATACAGCTTTCGGTTTTATCTGCACATTACCCTGCCCAAAATGCAACGGCTGTTGATTTTCAGATAGGGCAAGGTTTTGTATTAGGTTTTAGTGCAACTGATGAGAGGAATATGTTGCTGCTGATTGAGCAGTTAAAGCAGGTGATGCTGAACCTTAGATTGGAGTGTACAGGGGTCTGACCATATCATGATTTTTGAGTTTAAAACCCTATGTAGGCTTCAACACGAGATTAAAGAAATGGCGCTTCTTTATGAGTGAATAAGTCGCGCCATGCTCTTAGTTTTGTAGATTAAATTGAACCTGTTAAGAATGTTGTGCTTTTGCGAATTTCTTTAACCCCGCTGGTGAAGACAAACTCAATTTTGCTATTGGCTTGCTTGGCCTGGCTGGTGCAAACCCGATAGGCACGCCATGTGGCATTGTCGTCAGTAGTGCTAATCGTGCTTTGCCCATGTAACTGTAGTTGTTCAAGCCCTGTTACGGTTACAGAGATCTGTTGTTGGTTATGGTCAAAATTTTCAACTTTTAAATTATATTGATTGCACACTGTATGTTGGTCAATTTTGGTAAATAAGGTCTGTCGATCTCGGCGTACTTCAATTAATAAGTCTGTTGTGTTCATAAAACCGTACAGCACGGCACTTAACGCGCAAAGTACGACGGTGGCGTAACCTGCCAACTTGGGCCTAAATAGGCTACGGGGTTTTGATCCTGCCAGTTCATGCTCAGAGGCAAAGCGGACCAGTCCTTTAGGCTTGCCAACTTTCAGCATCACCTCATCACAGGCGTCAATACAAGCACCGCAGTCAATACAAGCGGCTTGCAAACCATCCCGAATATCAATACCTACCGGACATACTTGTACACAGATGGTGCAGTCAATACAGTCGCCACCCGTTATATTACTGGCAGAGAGGTCGCGTAGCTCAGTGTCATAGGCGGGATTGCTGAGATCTGTCGCGATTAAATTCTGTCTTGATGCTGTACCTGCTTTGCGTACACGGCGTGGTTCGCCACGGCCAGCGTCATAACTGACTGTGCGGGTATCAGAGTCAAACATCACGCCTTGAAAGCGAGAGTAGGGGCAAGCGTGTAAGCAAATCTGTTCTCGTACTAAGCCTGCATTGAGGTAGGTTAAAGCGGTCATGCTGAACAACCAGCCTGATACCATAAGAGAGCTATTTAGTGTGAACAGGTCGTACACAAGCTCTCGAATAGGTAGAAAATACCCAGTAAAAGTTAAGGCGGTAAATAAAGCCGTCGCCAACCATAACGCATGTTTGCTGATACGGCGCAGCAGTCTTTTTCCGGTTAAAGGTAATTGGTCATTTTTGGCGCGAATGTTGGCTTTACCTTCTGTCCACTGCTCAATGCGTATGAAAATCCATGTCCAGATGCTTTGTGGACATGCAAAACCACACCAAACACGCCCCCATGCGACAGCCATAAAAAATAGCAGACAAGCCCCCGCAATCATTAAACCCGCCATGATGGGTAGGTCATGCCAAGAGACTACTGTGCCAAAAAGGAAAATTTTACGTTCGGCAAATGAGAAAAATAGCCAAGGTACATTATCGACCTTCACCCAAGCCAAGCCAAAAAATAGCGCGATCATTGGCCAGCTGACTAATCGGCGCAGCTTTTGATATTGCCCCTCTATTAAGCGGACATGGTATTTCGTTGGCTCGCTGAGTTGTATAAAAGGTGTTTTTTCCACGGTCATGGATCCTCTAATCTCGGTTAGAGGTAGGGTAGCGTTAACCGAGATAGAGGAGCAGGCCTACAAAAATCAAAAACAATAGGTACAGATTGTCTTTGTACCTTAATTTTGTTTCTTAACTTTGTTCCTTAACTTAGTGGTTGTCTTTAAAGGTTAGGGCGATCTGTACAAATGCGTCTTCACAGCTTAAAAATGCATCCACTACCCTAGGATCAAAATGGCTACCTTGTCCTTCAATAATAATTGACTTGGCTTTGTCATGACTAAAAGCAGGTTTGTAAACACGTTTGGAAATTAACGCGTCATAAACATCTGCCAGAGCCATCAAGCGTGCTGAAAGCGGAATTTGCTCACCTTGTTTGCCCATAGGATAACCTGATCCATCCCACTTCTCATGATGATTGGCCGCAATATCTTGAGCGTGGCGTAAAAAGGCATTGTCGCTGACGGACTCGGCGGCATGGTCAAGCGCATCTGAGCCTAACTGCGCATGAGTACGCATAATATCAAACTCATCATCTGTGAGTTTGCCGGGTTTCAGTAGAATGTGATCGGGAATACCAACTTTACCAATGTCGTGTAATGGTGCTGTTTTATAAAACAGCTGAATGGTTTCAGGGTCTAGTATTGCGGTGAAATCTGGGTGGTTGCTTAAATGCTCTGCTAAAACACGTACATAATGTTGTGTACGCAAAACATGGGCACCCGTTTCATTATCTCTTGCTTCAGCCAATGACGCCAAAGCAACAATAGTGGCATCCCTTGTTTCGCGTAGGTTATTTTGCGCGGTTAGTAAGCTGCTGACCATTGCATTGGTACCCTGCGCCATAGTACCAAACTCATCTTGGCTAGCCACAGGCACTCTGACTTGTAAATTACCCTCAGCTACAGCACTTAGTACATTGTTTTGAAAACCTAAATACATCTGCATATTCAATGCATAGTGGCGAATAATGGTGATGATATAGGCCAACATGACAAGCGTAACAAAGGCAAACTCTTGTAAAATACTATTGCGGGTTTTCTCTGCCCCAAGGGTGATACCCTCTTGTAAAATCCATTCTAAATCTTTGTTAACCACTAGAAATAGTACTAAGGCAACGCTAAACACTAATACCAATGCCAGTGTCGTAAACCTATGCACAAAAGAGCTGGCTTGTTGTTTTATCGCTAAACTTTCACCGGTGTTTACTAGCTCATGCGCTTGCTGGCGCTCGCGTATCAATGCTAAGTCAACCGCGACAAATATACCTAATAGGCTCATACCAAATAGTACTTTCAAATTACTGTGCCAAGGCGAGCTGTATAAAAGCAAATTAACGATGACTAAGCCCAATGCCGCAGTTAAAAACAAACCTAAATCAACATAAAACTGTGCGCGGATACGTTGTTCGTAAGCAAGCAAGTTGATACGTTTCATCAACATTGAGCGAAGGCTATATACCAGCATGATAGGAATAAAAAGCTGCCACCAGGCAATACTCTCTAACAAAGGGCAAACCTGTCCGCCATAAAGGCTAAAAAGAGCACTGGCAACCATATAATGAAGTAAAGGGTACTGAGCTGTGCTTGCAATTTTAATCGAGGGATAAATACCCTGGGTGTTTGATATATTCGATCTGCCCGACATTAGCCCTCTCCTAATATGATCTGAAATGAGTCAAATCAAGCTTAAAAAACGTGTAGCTCTTGCATAGCTTACGTTAGTCGTTGTGATTTAGTTTCAGAAAGATTGCTGATGAGTGGATGTTTTTTTGTTTGCACAATGCGGATACCCCGTCAATGGGGCAGTGACAGTGCAGCATGCACTTTTACAGTGCTATTGGCAGGCTGATCTTGCAAGTGAATAATTGGTTTTTTTGTTAATCTATTGAAATATAACTATTTTTTATAAATGGCACGGCCTATGCAGAATAAAATTGTCCACATTGGACTGAGTTGTTAGTACTTAGCGATCTATTAATTTGGGGCTGTATTTAGCCCAAGTCTGAACAATGGCGTTCACCCGTAGTGTTGATTTTTCAACGCTATGTGGTGAGCGCTTTTTTTATGCAAAGTTGTTGCTGGCAACAAATTCCTCCAGCGTTATAAGCAAATAGCAAAGGGTTATTTTAAATTACAGAATAAAACCCTATATAAACGCTCAGCTTTTACTATTTGTTGATCTTTGAGTCAGGGTGCTGAAAATAGGCACTTTAATAGCTCAGCAGCTATTTCAATAACACCATTTCTAGCGCATTGATCAAGCATTGAAACTTTGAGTTGATGCGTTTTCTGAGGATTGATATGTCCAATAATCAAGATGCTTTTGCACAGTTCCCAACCATTGAGGCTTTTGTAGGACATACGCCTTTGGTGCGCTTGCAGCGTATGGCCGAGGATACAGGGTCTGTTGTGTTGGCAAAGTTGGAAGGGAATAATCCAGCAGGCTCGGTTAAGGATCGTCCTGCCTTGAGCATGATTCAACTGGCAGAGCAGCGTGGCGATATTCAACCGGGTGATACATTGATTGAAGCCACCAGCGGAAACACGGGTATTGCTTTGGCGATGGTGGCTGCAATTAAAGGTTATAAAATGATCTTAATCATGCCTGATAACATGAGTGCTGAGCGCAAAGCTTCAATGGCAGCTTATGGGGCAGAGCTGATTACGGTTAGCAAAGAGGAAGGAATGGAAGCTGCCCGTGATCTTGCACTGAAAATGCAAGAGGAGGGTAAAGGCAAAGTGCTTAACCAGTTCGGTAACATGGACAACCCAGAAGCGCATTATCGCACCACTGGGCCAGAAATTTGGCAGCAAACCCAAGGGAAAATCACCCATTTTGTCAGCTCAATGGGCACAACGGGCACTATTATGGGGGTGTCTCGCTACTTGAAAGAGCAGAACCCAGATATTCAAATTGTTGGTTTGCAACCTAGTGAAGGCTCTAGCATTCCGGGGATTCGCCGTTGGCCGAAAGCTTATCTTCCTACTATTTTTGAAGCGGAACGTGTTGATCAAGTTATAGATATTGATCAGCCTTTGGCAGAGCGCACAATGAAACAGTTGGCGCAAGAAGAGGGGATCTTCTGTGGTGTTTCATCCGGTGGTGCTATAGCAGGAGCTTTGCAGATTGCTCGCGAAAACCCTGATGCGGTAGTTGTGGCAATTATTTGTGATCGTGGTGATCGCTATCTGTCGACAGGTGTGTTTAATCAATAACAGATCGTCTCAAGCTTAATCAGTGGGTCTAAGACTAGACAACTGTCGATTAAGTACTATTATGCAGCCGAAAATACTTGGTGTGCTTTTTCATAAGTGCAGTGAGCTTCAATATTAGGTTTTAGTTTAACAGTTTGAATATATAAAAAGTTGAAACTGTTAAACTAGACCGACTTCCAACCTTGCTGCTGAGCAGAATATAAAATGCCTGAATTAGAAATTGAACGTCAAGGTCATGATGGACGCGGTATTGCACATCTACAAGGCAAAATTATTTTTGTTGAAGGTGCTCTGGTAGGTGAAACCGTACAGGCCAAAATCACCAAACAACATAAAAAGTTTGACGAGGCTCTTTGTGAGCAGGTGCTAGTGGCAAGTGCTAATCGAGTTGAGCCTGCCTGCGAGTACTATCAGCAGTGCGGTGGCTGTAGTCTGCAACACCTTGGAATTGATGCCCAACGTCAGGTTAAAAGTGATGCGTTAACAGATCAGTTACAGCGTTTTGGTAAAGTTGAAACGATTAATCTACAAGCGCCTTTGCTAGATGAAGCATGGCACTATCGCCGCAAAGCACGTTTAGGTGTGAAGTGGACAAAGCAAGGTGAGTTGCTAGTAGGTTTTCGTGAAAAAGGCTCTCCACACCTAAAAGGCGTTCATCATTGCGCGGTATTAACCAAACCTTTGTCAGCTTTAATCAGCACTTTCTATGATTTGATTCCACAACTGGAAAGCAAGAAGACAATTGGTCATCTTGAGTTGGCACAAGGTGATGATGGCTGTGCTGTTGTGGTGCGTCATTTGAAAACACTGTCACAAGCTGATCTTAAACTCTGGTTAGCATGGGCGCATGACCATAATGTGCGCCTGTATCTTCAGACTGAAGGTCATACCAGTTTAAAGCAAGCCGATGGCAGTGAGCTGACGCCCCTGAATTATCAAGTGGGTGATGTAAAGATGTCATTTTTGCCCAATGATTTTTTCCAAGTGAATGCTGCGATCAACGCTAAAATGGTGCAGCAAGCGCTAATTTGGGCAGAGTTAAAGCCAACAGATCAAGTATTAGACCTGTTTTCTGGATTTGGAAATTTTAGCTTAGCAATGGCACCGCATGTGGCATCAATTACAGGTGTTGAAGGTGAAAAAACGCTAGTAGAGCGCGCCCGAGCTAATGCAGTATTAAATGGCATAGATAATGCTTTTTTCGAAACAGCTGATCTAAGTCAGCCATTTAAAAAACAGAGCTGGGTTAAAAAAGATTATGATTTAGTTTTGCTGGACCCCCCCCGCACTGGTGCGCAAGAGATTTGTGAGCAGATCAAAGCCTTCGGTGCAAAACGAGTGCTTTATGTCTCTTGCAACCCATCAACCTTGGCCAGAGACAGTGCCATTTTGCAATCAAAAGGCTTTAAGTTGGTGCAAGCTGGCATTATGGATATGTTCCCGCATACGACTCATGTGGAATCGATGGCACTGTTCAAAAGAAAGTAAAATAGCGGGCTTGAATTAACAGTCAACTTATTGAAAAGACAATTAATTTCATACGCCAAAATAACAAGAAACTGAACTGACACAGGCAGAATCATGGTAAAAGTACGCGAAGATCAACCGCTTAATTCAGATGGTAGCGTTAACCTTGTGGGTTGGCTAAAACGATTACAAGATGACGTCAAGCTGGCACGCCCTGAGCATATTTTATCAGCCTGTGAGCTAGCAGCAGAGCTTGAGGCCAAAGCGGCCAGTAGTAACGAAAATATTTGGATCGCCTCCGGTTCGAGCAGTCTACGTACCGGTTTGGAGATGGCCGATATTTTAGGCGAACTTCAAATGGATGAAGACACGCTGATTGCGGCTATTTTGTATCGAGCGGTGCGGGAGAAGCAGATTGCTTTGCCTGCGGTGTCAGAACAGTTCGGTGAAACCGTTGCCAAGTTGATTCAGGGGGTCATTGATATGGCCGCCATCAGTCAAATTCAGATGCCTGCTGACGGGGTTGTATTTGGTCAGAATAAGAGTCAGTTAGAAAACCTGCGCAAAATGCTTGTGACCATGATTGATGATGTGCGTGTGGCATTGATCAAGTTGGCTGAGCGTACCTGTGCCATTCGGGAGGTTAAGCGCGCGCCCAGAGAGAAACGCTTACGGGTTGCCCGTGAGGTGTTTGAAATCTATGCGCCTTTGGCTCACCGTTTAGGGATTGGTTATATCAAGTGGGAGTTAGAAGACCTTTCTTTCCGTTACCTTGAGGAGGAGCAGTATAAGAATATTGCACGCCTACTCTCAGAAAAACGCCTTGATCGTACAGAATATATTGAAAAAGTGATCGCTCTGCTGAAAGAAAAACTCAAAGCCGATGGCATTGAGGCGCAGGTGCATGGGCGTGCCAAACATATCTACAGTATTTGGCGTAAGATGAAGCGTAAAAACATCGACTTTTCAGAGGTTTATGATGTGCGTGCAGTGCGTATCATGGTGCCAGATGTGAAAAGCTGTTACGCCGCATTAGGCATTATTCATGGGTTATGGCACCACATCCCTAACGAATTTGATGATTATATTGCGACACCTAAAGAGAATGGCTATCGCTCTTTGCACACTGCTGTAGTTGGCCCTGAAGGCAAAGTTTTAGAGGTGCAGATTCGTACCGGAGATATGCATGAAGAAGCTGAGTTAGGGGTTTGTGCGCACTGGCTTTATAAAGGCACTGATACCAAGAAAAGTAGCGACAGTTATGAAGAAAAAATTGCTTGGTTACGTCAGGTACTAGAGTGGCATGAAGAGGTAGGTGATGCCACAGGCTTACGTGAAGAGTTACGCAATGACGTCGCCCCTGATCGTATCTATATTTTTACCCCAGACGGTCACGTTGTTGATCTGCCTCATGATGCAACGCCGGTAGATTTTGCCTATCGAGTACATACAGAGGTGGGGCACCGCTGTCGTGGTGCTAAGGTGAATGGTCGTATTGTACCCTTAACTTATCACCTAAAAACGGGTGATCAGGTTGAGATTTTAACCTCTGAAAATACGCGCCCAAGCCGTGATTGGTTGAACCCTGCGCTGGGTTATGCACTCACATCACGCACTCGCGCGAAGATTCAAAGTTGGTTTAAGCTGCAAGACCGTGACCAGAATATGGTTGAAGGTAAGCAGTTGCTTGAGAAAGAGTTCAAACAGCTTGGCCTGAACGGTTTAGACATTAAGAAGCTTGCCAAGGCAGTGAATTACACAACCGATGAGGATATGTACGCGGCTTTAGGGGCAGGCGATCTACGTATCGGACAAGTTTTGAGTGTCGCTCAGAACTTATTTGGTGAAACGGATGATGAGGAACAGTTAGAAAAATTCCTTATGCAACGCCGCTTTCACGCCAGTGGTAAAAACAGTGATGATATTACCATTCATGGTGTAGGTAACTTGATGACGCAAATTGCCAAATGTTGTCATCCTGTGCCTGGCGATAGCATTGTGGGCTATATTACCGTTGGGCGTGGTGTTTCAATTCACCGTGAAGACTGTAGTAATGCCTTGCAGCTGACAGCGGAAGACCCCCATCGCATGATTAATGTGGAGTGGGGTGAGAAAACCGAGCACATGTACTCAGTGGATATTCGTATTCGTGCATGGGATCGTTCTGGTTTGCTGCGTGATATTACGTCTGTTCTAGCCAATGAAAAAGTTAACGTGTTGTCGGTGAATACGTTAACGGATAAAAAAGAGAATCAAGCAAATATCCTAATTACTTTAGAAGTGACAGGTCTGCAAGTATTAGGGCGCGTGTTAAACCGAATTGAGCAACTACCCAATATCTTGGATGTGCAGCGCTTTTCAGAAAAAAATAAATAATTTTTAAAACAAGCAGGTCAGCGCTTTTAATCGACTGATCTGCAAGCACAAAAAAACCGTTACAAATTAATTTGTAACGGTTTTTTTGCTTCAATCAGCAGTAAAGTGTTAAGTCTTACTGCTCATCAATAAAGCTACGTAGGTGCTCCGAACGAGTCGGATGACGTAGCTTACGCAATGCTTTGGCTTCAATCTGACGAATACGCTCACGGGTTACATCGAACTGCTTGCCCACTTCCTCTAGGGTGTGGTCAGTGTTCATGTCGATACCGAAGCGCATACGCAACACTTTTGCCTCGCGACCAGTTAAACCTGCAAGCACTGAGCGAGTGGCTTCAATTAAACCTTCGCTGGTTGCAGAATCAACAGGAGACTCCATCGCAGTGTCTTCAATAAAATCGCCCAAATGTGAATCTTCATCATCACCAATTGGGGTTTCCATTGAGATTGGTTCTTTTGCGATTTTCAGTACTTTACGTACTTTGTCTTCCGGCATCTCCATGCGCTCGCCTAGCTCTTCAGGAGTAGGCTCACGTCCCATCTCTTGTAGCATTTGACGGGATACACGGTTCAGCTTGTTAATGGTCTCAATCATGTGTACCGGAATACGGATGGTACGAGCTTGATCGGCAATAGAGCGAGTAATGGCCTGACGAATCCACCAAGTCGCATAAGTTGAGAACTTGTAACCACGGCGATATTCGAACTTATCTACTGCTTTCATCAAGCCGATGTTACCTTCTTGGATTAGATCCAAGAACTGTAAACCACGGTTGGTATATTTCTTCGCGATAGAAATTACCAGACGCAAGTTCGCCTCAACCATCTCTTTCTTAGCGCGACGAGCTTTCGCCTCACCAATAGACATGCGACGGTTAACTTCCTTGATTTCAACAAGGGTTAAGCCTAGCTCTTGCTCTGTATTGGCGATTTTGCGCTGTGCACGCAAAATATCAATACGGTGTTCTTCCAACTTGGCAGCGTAGGCTGGTTTATCTGCCAGTACGCGGTCTAACCAAGCTTGATCGGTTTCATTGCCAGGGAAGCTCTTGATAAAGTCTGCACGACCCATTTTAGCTTTACGCACGCATAGTTGCATAACACGGCGTTCTTGCTGGCGAATGTGCTCCATGTTGTTGCGAATACGTGCAACTAACATATCGAAATATTTTGGCGTGAGTTTGATTGGTGAGAAGTACTCAGCCAATTCAGTTTGGGCTTCACGATACTGCTTACTGTCTTTGCCATGCTTGGCTAAGACTGCTATAGCTTTATCATTTAACTCACGAAGTTGAGTGAAGCGAATGCGAGCCTCTTCTGGATCTGGGTCACCGTCGCCTTCTTCTTCCTCTTTGTCATCACCCTCTTCTTCATCGTCATCGTCGTCATCATCATCATCGTCATCGTCGGTAATGATAACGTCGACTTCAACCTCATCAGGAATGCTATTGTCATCCGGGTCGATGTAACCGATTAGAAGCTCACTTAAGCGCCCCTCTTCGGTCTGAGTGTTATCGTATGCTGAAAGAACAAGGCTCACTGCACCGGGTAGATAAGACACAGAGTGCATGACTTGGCGCAAGCCTTCCTCAATGCGCTTGGCAATGACGATCTCACCTTCACGAGTCAGTAGCTCAACCGTGCCCATCTCACGCATATACATACGCACAGGGTCAGTGGTGCGACCAATATCAGACTCAACGGCGGCCAAGGCAGCCACGGCTTCATCAGTCACATCTTCATCTGAGGAAGAGTCACCGTCGGTCATCAATAGCGTCTCGGCATCCGGCGCTTCTTCTGAAACCGATATACCCATGTCATTGATCATACGGATGATATCTTCAACCTGATCTGGATCGGATATATCTTCCGGCAAATGATCGTTCACTTCAGCGTAAGTGAGGTAGCCCTGTTCCTTTCCGCGGGCGATCAATTCCTTCAAGCGCGACTGCTGCTGCTCATTTCCAGCCATAGATACCCTATTTCAAGTAGTGCAAAGAACGAGGTGGAGAAAAATTCAAGCCTTAAAGTATAGCACAAAAAAGCGCTTGACTTCCACAACATTCTAAATTAAGCCTGTAGAACGATGAAATTCACGAAGAAGCTGGTTTTTGCTCCTGTAATAACATCACTAATTCTTCTTTTTCTGTAACGGTTAACGACTGACCTGAGCGAATCTGATTCATCAATGCGTCTATACGCGTTGTGCGCCGGTGCTGCTGTCGTTTTTGCTCCAGTGACTGGAGCCATGCAATAAATTCTTTGACCAGTGTATCGGCTGAAATCAGTAACTCTTCACGGGAAAGCTGCTGTAAATATTCACCTTCAGCCGTGCCAAACCAACGTACTAGAATGGCATCAGTTGGGGCAGAGGGTAATAATTTCAAGTAATCGGTCACTTTTTTCAGCATTTGTCCTGAAAGATTGTGCAGATTGTCGTTTGCCAACTGCTCAAGCTGTGCTTGCTGCTCATCAGGCAGCTTTGAAAAAATACAAGGCTGTAGTACGAGCCAAGTCAATAATCTCTGGGCAATGGGTTCGGAATAGTAATCTTGCCCCGCTGTACTTATGCTGGGGCTATTGGCTGTATTTGAATTGCTGGCAACAGGTTCATAGGTTGAACTTTGCTCTAGCTCGGGTCGAGCTCGCACTTGTGGCGCTGGTGACTCTTCAAGCGCTACTTGCAGCTGATCAATGGCAACGCCGACGGTTTCAGCTAGCTTTTGTATTAATAACGTTTGCAGCAGTCCTTTGGGTAACTGTTGCATCATGGGAATGGCGCGCTGTTTCAGCTGAGCTTTTGCTTCAGGGTGCTCTAAATCTAGGTTCTGCTTAAGGTGCCAAAATAGATATTCAGATAGTGGTGATGCACGCAATACCCTTTGCTCGAATTTGACTTTGCCCTCTTTTTGCACAAGGGAGTCTGGGTCTTCGCCTTCTGGTAAAAATAGAAAGCGAGCCTGACGGCCGTCAATCATAAACGGTAGTACGTTTTCTAAAGCACGCTGAGCGGCTTTTAAGCCCGCGTTGTCACCGTCAAAGCAGAAGATAACCTCTGGTACAACTTTAAATAAACGCTCCATGTGTTCTGGTGTGGCAGAGGTGCCTAAGGTAGCAACGGAATAAGTGATACCCGCTTGAGCCAGTGCTACAACATCCATGTAGCCTTCTACCACCATTAGGCGCT
This sequence comes from Oceanospirillum multiglobuliferum, assembly GCF_900167095.1. Taxonomy (GTDB): domain Bacteria; phylum Pseudomonadota; class Gammaproteobacteria; order Pseudomonadales; family Halomonadaceae; genus Oceanospirillum; species Oceanospirillum multiglobuliferum. Next base: position 108,702 of record NZ_FUXG01000010.1, on the reverse strand, counting down.
CTAAAGAACCTGATGCAGTTCGAGCCTCGTAAAGTCCGTATAACTCTTTGCCTTTATGGAAAACAGGGGTTTCAGGTGAGTTTAGGTATTTAGGTTTTTCATCACCTAATACTCGGCCACCAAAGCCGATAACCCGTCCACGCCAATCCTTGATTGGAAACATAATGCGATGGCGGAAGCGGTCATAGGTGCGCCCTGTTTCTTCTTTTTGTACCAGCAGCCCCATTTCGATCTGCTCTTTCTCAGTGCAACCTTCTGCGGTTAGGTGCTTTTTAAGGTTGTCCCAAGCATCAGGAGCATAACCAATAGAGAATCGTTCAATGGTTTCTGCGCTTAACCCTCGCTTTTCTAAGTAAGCTTGGGCGATACCTTGTAATGGGTTGGTGTGTAGCTGGGTTTGGTAGAAGCGGGTTGCACTAGACAATAAGCGCGTAGCATCTTGCAACGCTTGGCGCTGCTGCTGTGCGCGCTCATTTTCTTCGCGAGGAATGTCTAAGCCTTGCTGTTTAGCCAGTTCTTCAATGGCTTCAATATAGGAGAGCTGATCATGGCTCATTAAAAAGCCGATCGCATTACCGTGCTCGCCACAACCAAAGCAGTGATAAAACTGCTTGTCTTGGCTTACGGTAAATGACGGAGTTTTTTCATTATGAAAAGGGCATAGACCATGCCAGTTTCGACCACTTTTTTTAAGTTTTACTACGCTGCTGACTACATCAACGATATCGGTACGGGCAACCAAGTCATCAATAAAATACTGAGGAATACGTCCGGCCATGAAATAGTAAAACCTAAACTAAGTAATATAACTGTTTCCTAAAAACGAAAAACGGCTGTCCGAAGACAGCCGTTTTAACCCCTAAAAAGACAACCGTACAGACCGAAGTCTGTAACAACGTTGCTTAGTACAGGCGCTCGAAACGTTTCTGTTCGCGCTGTACCTTTTTAGCGTGACGTTTAACAGCAGCAGCTGCTTTACGTTTACGAACCCAAGTCGGTTTCTCGTAGAACTCACGGCTACGGACTTCGGCTAGGATACCAGCTTTTTCACATGAACGCTTGAAGCGACGCAGAGCAACGTCAAACGGCTCATTGTCTTTAACTTTGACAGCAGGCATTAAAGACTCACCACCTTAAAAGTAATAGGATTGAAATTAGAGATGTTGCACAAATTGGCAACATGCCTTAGGGGACGCATGATTCTAAAGGCTTTGGACACGGCTTGCAAATGGCTTCTGCTTTATAGGGTGGGCTTTTACTGTCATTTTTATAGCATCAATGTAAAATTACCGCCAAATTTTTCCTGCACAGAGTCAAGGTTATGCGCGTACTCGGAATAGAAACCTCTTGTGATGAAACTGGTTTAGCTATCTATGATTCTGAACAAGGTTTGTTAGCCCATGCTTTGTATAGTCAAATTGATCTACACATACCTTATGGCGGCGTCGTACCTGAGCTGGCTTCACGAGATCACGTGCGTAAATTGCTGCCGCTGACCCGAGAGGTGATGGAGCAAGCCAACTGTACCGCAGATCAGATTGATGCAGTGGCGTTTACCGCAGGCCCTGGTTTGATCGGTGCTTTAATGGTGGGGGCTTCTACTGCTCAGGCTTTAGCTTTGGCTTGGGGTAAGCCTTGTTTAGGCGTACATCACATGGAAGGCCACCTGTTGGCTCCGATGCTTGAGGACAATCCGCCAGCGTTTCCTTTTGTGGCACTGTTGGTTTCAGGTGGACACACTCAGTTGATCGAGGTAAAGGGGATCGGTCAATACCAGATGCTAGGTGAGAGTATTGATGATGCGGCAGGCGAAGCGTTTGATAAGTCGGCCAAAATGATGGACTTGCCTTATCCTGGCGGGCCTCATATCGCACGTCTGGCAAGCCAAGGTGTAACAGGTCGCTACAAGTTCCCTCGGCCCATGACCAACCGACCAGGTTTGGATTTTAGCTTTAGCGGCTTAAAAACTTTTACCATGAACACCATCGAAGCAGAGAAACAGCAAAATAATGGTGAGCTTTCAGAGCAAGCGGCTGCTGATATTGCTTTAGCCTTTCAAGAAGCTGTTGTGGATACATTGATTATCAAATGTAAACGTGCCTTACAGCAAACTGGCTTAAAGCGTTTGGTGATAGCTGGCGGTGTTAGCGCGAATGTTTCTTTGCGCACAGAATTGGCCAAAACCTTACAAGGCATGGGTGGGGAGGTTTTTTATCCACGCAATGAATTTTGTACCGATAATGGTGCAATGATCGCCTATGCGGGTTGCCAGCGATTATTGGCGGGTCAAGTGAATGACTTGGCGATTCAAGTACGTCCCCGCTGGCCGCTAACAGAATTACCGCCTTTATAAGCATAAACGTAGCTTTTTGGCGTTGAGTATTTAATCTTATCTGAATGATGACTAAGGGTATTGCATTGGATCTTGTTTATATCGAAGGCTTAAAAGTCGATGCTTTAATTGGCGTGTATGATTGGGAGCGTGAAATTCTACAGCCTTTGGTTTTTGATATCACAATGGCGACAGATATTCGACAAGCGGCTCAAACGGATGACTTGCAATACACTTTGGACTATTTCGCTATTAGCGCTGCGGTGACTGCACTGGTTGAGCAGTCTGCATTTCAGTTAATTGAAAGCTTGGCTGAGGCCATTGCCTGTATGATTCAGCAGCAATTTTCCGTGAGCTGGCTAAGACTTAAAGTCAGTAAGCCTGGTGCTGTGCCTAACGCTATTAACGTTGCGGTGCAGATCGAGCGTGGGAGTTGCTAATGATGGCGCGCTTTTATTTAGGTTTGGGCAGTAATATTAACCCCGCACATAATCTTGCTTTAGGCTTAGATGCCCTTGAGCAGCAGTTTGGTGCATTGACTCTGTCTCCGGCTGTAGAAAGTCAATCTGTTGGTTTTCAGGGCGATAACTTTATCAACTTAGTGGCCGTTGTTGATACAGATCGGTCTATTACAGCTGTTGCTCAGCAGTTGCGGCAGATCGAGTATCAATATGGTCGAGAGCTCAATGCAACTAAATTCAGTGGCCGTACCCTTGATATTGATATCGTAATGGTCGATCAGCTTCAAGGCTTGCACGAAGGCATTCAGCTGCCGCGAATAGATTTATTCGAGCACGCCTATACACTTTATCCACTGTCGCTATTGTTACCAGAGCTTGTCCCTCCATGCACAACACTGACTACTGCACAGCTTTGGCAACAGTTTAATGATGCAGAGCAAGCGCTTTGGTTAACCTCTTTTTATTGGCAGGGACGTGATATTAGTGCAGATTGGTTACCTCTAGTTCAAGCTCAGCCTGTTGAATGCGAATCAACAGGCTGATTCAACTTACTGATTGATATCAACAAGCCACTGCTGCACAAGCGTCAAACGTGTAGCCTTTATTGCCTGCCCTATCTCTATACCTTTCAAGCCTTGTGCTTGAAACTTTTGTGCAGTGATAGTTTTCAGCTGCTCGCTTATTTCTAACCAAGCTTGTTTTAATCGTGTGGCTTGGTTGCTGATCAATGGCTGCTCTTGCAATAAACTTAATAAAACGTCAAATAATCCCCCTTGTTTAAACACGCCGCTTTTTTCAATCAACTGCAAGCAACTGTCTGCATCTTGCAGCTGTGGCGCTACGAGCGTCTTAAAGTTTGCTTGTACCAGTAGTGCAAATTGCTTGTATTGTATGGGTGCTTTGAGCCTATCACAGAGCTGATTGATCTGTGCTTCATCTAAGTGTTTGAGCAGTAAGCCCCAGCGGCATAGGCTTTGATATTGCTCTGGAAAGCTTATGTTGATCAGGTCTAATGTTTTATGACTAAGCTGACTCCCTGTTGTTAGCTCGGGCATTAAGGCGTCTAGCGCTTGGGTCTGCTGTAGGGTTATAAAGTATTGTGCTGGATTTGCTTCTGTTAGTGCGCGCTCAGTTTCTCTCCAAACCCTTTCGGCAGATAAATATTTGAGTTCTCCAGTGACGGCCAGCTGAGTCATTAGGGCTAAAGTTTCATCGGCAACTTTAAAGCCCAAATGGTAGAAACGCGCCAAAAAACGAGCGCCTCTTAGTACGCGTAATGGGTCTTCAGAAAAAGCATTGGAGACATGGCGCAATATACGGTTATTTAAATCCTGCTGACCTTGGTAGGGGTCTACTAATAAGCCATTTTGGCTGAGTGCCATTGCATTGATGGTGAAGTCTCGGCGCTGTAAGTCCTCCTCCAACGTCACATCAGGACTGGTAAAACAAACAAAGCCTTGATAGCCGTGCCCCTGCTTCCGCTCTGTGCGGGCTAAGGCATATTCCTCTTTAGTTTTGGGATGTAAAAAAACTGGGAAGTCTCGCCCAACTTGCAGGTATCCTTCAGAGAGCATTTGCTCAGGAGTAGCGCCAATCACCACCCAATCTTTGTCATGAGCCTCAATTCCAAGCAGCCCATCTCGAACAGGGCCTCCTACTAAATACACTTGTTCTGCTTGAGGCATGGTAACTTACCCTTTAATTTACTAAACTTTTTTACGAATGGGTCGATATTATCCGGTACAATCTCCGACTCAAGTGTTTATCGCAATAACATAAGTAATCAAGGGTGATTTGATGTTGAGGCAAGTTAAAGTGTCGGCTGTAATTATAGCCTCTGTATTGGCTGTGGGTTGTGCTGCTCCTCAGGGTTATTATGGCCAAACAGCAGCAGCGCCCGTTTATGTTCAGCTGCCACCAGAGCCGCCACAACCTCCGCGTCAAATTATTATTCGCACAGAGACCCATCGCGTATTGAGACCGCGTATTGTGATGGAACCCTGCTGTAGAATGGAGCCTAGTGTACTTTATGTCAGATAAAACAGTGTTGGATTCAGTTTTGCGGATATCGGGAGTGATTAAATGAAACTTAAATTGGCAATCGCAACATTTGCAGGTATGTCGCTTCTTGCAGGCTGTAGCCCAATGTATAATCAAGGTATGCAACCTCAAGCTCAAGCCCAAAATAGCCAAGTGATCTATCAACAGATTGATCACCAGTACAGCCCAATGGTTGAGCCTATTATTGTACGCGTGACGGGATATGGCGCTTACCTGAACAATCCTCGCATGTCTAAAGGGCAAAATCAGCTGATGGCGATGCGCTCTGCTAAGTTAGATGCTTATCGAGCAATGGCTGAACGAGTCTACGGCACCCGTGTGAGCGGTGGCTCGACTGTTGAAGCGATGGTGCTGCGAGATGACCGCTTCCGTACTTACGTTGACAGTGTAATTCGCGGAGCCAAAGTGATCTCCACTTATGAACTGGCTCATGGTAACTATGAAACCACTATGGAGCTGGTATTAGAGCCTACTTTTTATAACTGCCTAGGCTCTGTTGATGTCATGCAAAGTTCGCCAAACTGCACCTCTCCAACCGTGCATGGTGAGTCACCAGATACACGTGCTGTTGCTCGTCCTCTGGTCAAGGCGCAATCAAGTCAGTACTATCTGAACTGATAGAGGCTTAAGTTATTTGCTTCACCCCGTTCCTGCAAAGCCATTGCCGTTCACTCAGCAATGGCTTGCTTGTCTTAACTCTGTTGTCAGATTCTGAAAAGGAGTGGCCGCTTGTTCAGTAATATGTTTTCTCACAAATTACTGCGGGTGCTAGGTATTGCTACCTTATTAAATGTATCCCAAGCAGAAGCCAAATGGATTGAAGCCATAGGTCAGGCAACAATCGAACATCAAGACTTGGTGAGTGCTCGTCGAGTCGCCATTCGAGATGCCGTCCAACAGGTCACATTGCAGGCAGGTGCTGATATTAGTAGTTACCAGCAAGTAACAGATGGTGCTATTACCGCTGATAACTTGCGGGTCAGCAGCAATGGTAAAGTTCAAGATATCAATATCCTGAAAGAGGAAGTCAAAGACGGGGTGCTATACCTCACTATTCAGGCGGATATTGTAGAAACTAAAAGTTGTGCTGATGCTTTCAGTAATGGTTATCAGCGTAGTGCTGCCGTCACGTCATTCTATTTAGCTGACCCGACATCAGCAAATTTCGGTGGTCTTTATCAAATTGGACAAAAGCTACCAGCAGATATTGCCCGACGTCTAGGTAGTTATCAAAAAATCAAAGTGTTAGATGCTTCTAATTTCCAGCTTTATACTAACCCTGCCACTATTCCGACTTCTGTAACCACGCTCGGCACATTGACCAATGCAGTATCTGCTGCAACACAACTGGGCGTACAGTATGTGATCTCTGGTGTGATTCGTGATCTTTCTATGGGTCGCCCAGATCTTTTAAAAACCAAGTCTTATGCCGAACAAATAAAAGATCGCATGCAGTATCAAGACAAGCGCTTTGAAAGACGCTTTCAGCTCGATCTTTATGTTCATGATGGCTTCAGCGGCTCTATGGTCTATAACCAACGCTATGATGTCTCGGGTAACTGGACGGTGCCACTTACTGAAAAAGTGGGCTTTGGTTCTTCAGCATTTTGGGCGAGTGATTACGGAAATCAGGTTGATAAAATTCTGGAAGAGAGTATCAAAGATCTACATGGCTCATTAGGGTGTCAGCCGTTTATGGCCAAGGTGATTCGTACGGAAGGTAAGAACATCTATATTGATGCGGGTGCTGATTCAGGGTTACGCCCTGGTGATACCCTAAACCTTTATCGTTCCAATACATTCTATGATGCTAACCAGACACCTTATACCGAACTAGAAAATGTCAAAATAGTATTAACACTGAAAAAAGTGCAGCCATTCTTTTCGAAGGGTGTTGTTAGCACAGAAACTGATCAGCTTGGTATACAGCAAGGCGATGCAGTGATTGCCTGGTAGCTTTAAATTAATTGCTTGAAGCAGTTATAGAGCGGTATCGTGTAAAGGCGGTGCCGCTTTTTTTTATGGCTAAGTTTTATCTCTGGTTTTATCAAGTGTAAAGCGTTTGATGTGGCGCACTGGACTATGATTTTTTTGCTTTTATCATGGTAGGTCTAAGGGGCATTCGCTACCATAGGGCCAGATATTGTTGAGGTTGATATGAATAGTACACGCCAGCACACCCCGTTAGATAAGCTGCTAATTAGCGCAGATACTGTATTGAAAACATTAATTCCAGGCGCAGCAGAACCCTATCGTGTAAGTCCCGCTCGTCAAGAGGCAGAGTTGGAACTTTCTTCTGTTGAGCGCAAGCATGCCGCTGGCTTAATGCGTATTAATCATACTGGAGAGGTATGTGCGCAAGCTTTGTATCAAGGGCAAGCTTTAACCGCTAAATTACCGGAAATACGTGAGCAGATGGATCAGGCGGCAAGGGAAGAGATTGATCATCTAGCATGGTGTGAGCAACGTATTCGCCAGCTAGGCAGTCGTCCCAGTCTGTTAAACCCTGTTTTTTATGGCCTGTCATTTGGAATAGGTGCTATGGCAGGGGCGGCGGGAGATCAATATAGTTTGGGCTTTGTTGCTGCAACTGAACAGCAAGTTTGTAAGCACTTGGAACATCATTTGCAAGAATTACCAAGTAACGATAAAAAAAGCCGCGCAGTACTTGAGCAAATGTATATAGATGAAGAGCAGCATGCAGAACAGGCATTGTCTGCTGGAGGTATACGTTTTCCTACACCTGTTAAATTGGTGATGAAGATGATGTCAAAAGTGATGACTAAATCCGTGTATCACCTATAACTATTTCAGGGTTGGTGACTTAATTACATGTTGCAGCTTTCTTTTACGCAGGTTAACATTTTGTAACTTTAAGCTTATAGCATAAAGGCATCAAGGATCTTGCTGATGCCTAATGGATTAAACCTTAATCGGAGAATGTAGCAATGAGTGCTTCTGGGAATAAAATGAGTGCTGATGAACGAAATATGCTGAGAAATTTTCTTAGCGCCTATGGAACATTTTCGTTACGCCACCATTTGATCGTATCCACTATAGTGGTACTAATGATCGGTTTACTGAAGGTTAGTATATATTACAGCTCGGAGAGTGGTATTTGGTGGCAGGCGTTAAATACGCTGAACCTTTTTGTAGGCATCACTGTGCTAATGTATGGTGCGATTATATTCTCGCAAATTTTGGCAAGTCTATGCTCAACTATCGCTCAAATGCTATCTGCTAGCGATGGTGCTTCTGCAACGGGATCTGTAGTTGGCGTAGTGGGTTCTGCAGTGCTAATGTATTTTCTTGCACCTTATCTACTGAATATTATTTGGCGTATTTAGTATTTAAGCCTAAGTAATAACGATTTAAACAAAAGCGGCAGCTATCAAAATTAGCTGCCGTTTTTGTTTGCGCCCAATCTGCTTTGCAGTATCAATCACTGATAACAGATGGCATCTTATCTATATTACGAGAGTAGAAAATTTCAAGCATCTCTTTGCGAAGGCGGCTTTCAATATCAGCGGCTTCTTCAAAGGTCAGTTTATTTTTGTCTACACCGAATAGATAGTTGTCCAGATCAAAATCTTTAAGCAGCATTTTGGTATGGAACATGTTTTCTTGGTAAACATTCACATCAATCATCTGATAGGCTTTCTTTGTATCTTCAGACAAGTAATCTTGGATAGAGGTGATGTTATGGTCAATAAATAGTTTTCGACCATCTACCGCACGAGTAAAGCCGCGAACGCGGTAATCCATAGTAACAATATCTGAATCAAAGCTATGAATAAGATAATTCAGTGCTTTCAATGGGGAAATCATGCCGCAAGTCGAGATATCAATATCTAAGCGAAATGTGCTGATGCCATTGTCAGGGTGGCTTTCTGGATAAGTATGTACGGTAACGTGGCTTTTATCTAAATGCGCGACAACCGTTGCTGGGAGTGGGCCTGGGCCAACATCATTCTCAGCGTCAGAGGAGAGTTCATGTTCTGCAATTAGAACAGTAACACTCGCACCATGAGGATCGTAGTCTTGGCGCGCAATGTTCAAAATATGTGCACCAATAATGTTGGTCACATCTTTTAATATCTGAGTTAAACGCTCAGCATTATAAAGTTCATCAATATAATCAATGTACTCTTCACGTTGCTGTTCTGTTTTAGCATAACAGATATCATAAATATTAAAGCTCAGGGAGCTGGTTAGGTTGTTAAACCCATGAAGCCTGATTTTGTCCTTCACGCCTGAGTCCTCGCGCACTACAAGTTCTAAATAAAGTACTAGTCTAAATGCTAGTCATGCTACGTTTGAAAGGCGCGTATTATGCCTATATTTGTCAACTAATGCACAGAAAAAAGGCGCACTGTCCTGTTAGTACAGCATTAATTTGATACATAGTGGTAATTATGGAGTTTAGTGCTCAATGATTTCGTAATCATGACTAATCTCAACCCCTGCCTGACCAAGCATAATTGATGCAGAGCAATATTTTTCGGCAGAAAGCTCAACGGCGCGTTTTACATGAGCTTCTTTTAGGTCTCGACCTGTAATTACGAAATGTAAGTGAATTTTAGTAAAAACAGCAGGCACAGAATCAGCGCGTTCTGCTTCAATTTCTGCTTTGCAGTCACTCACATTTTGGCGGGCTTTATTTAAAATAGTGATTACGTCAAAAGCACTGCAAGAGCCTAGCCCCATCAATAACAGCTCCATTGGTCTTGGACCCGTATTGCGGCCACCATTTTCTGGTGCACCATCTACAACAATCGCATGACCTGAACCGGATTCAGCTAAAAATTGAACTCCATCAGTCCACTTTACTACCGCTTTCATATTGATCTCCCAACCTAGCTCTATTTTGATTCAAGGCAATATATGCCGTATAACCATAAAAATGGTGATTAGTTTACACTAGTTATTTGGTTTTCGGTTATTAGCTTGTAGCCTTGCCTTAAAGTGCGTCTGATTTATCATACCTTCTCTTGCATTCTTGATAGGATAGGGCTATCAAGTAACTTTGATATTGCAACTTAGCTTTAAACAAGGTTTGCTATGTACCCCGTGATAAAAAGAGAGCTCCCAGGCTTAGAGGCTTTTTTGGCATTAAGCCACAATCGTCTATACCCTAAGCGCAGTACAATTCTTTGTGCAGAGGCTGAAAGTCATTCAATTTTTTATCTGCTTAAGGGGTCTGTAACTGTTTCAATTGAGGATGAAGACGGTAATGAAATTGTCGTTGCTTATCTTAATGAGGGGGCTTTTTTTGGTGAAATGGGTCTATTTGATGAGATTAGCCGCCGTAGTGCATGGGTAAAAGCTAAAACAGACTGTGAAGTAGCGGAAGTTAGTTATAGCCGATTCCAAGAGCTCACGAACCAAGATACGCGTTTACTCTACGCCTTAGGTAATCAGCTAGCGGTTAGGTTGCGTAATACAACTCGCAAAGTTGGTGACTTAGCCTTCATGGATGTGACAGGGCGTGTTGCCAGAGCGCTTTTAGACTTATGTAATGAACCCGATGCAATGACTCATCCTGATGGCATGCAGATTAAAGTAACGCGTCAGGAGATTGCACGTATAGTAGGCTGTTCAAGAGAGATGGTTGGACGTGTACTAAAAGACCTTGAAGAGCAAGGTTTAATGTCTGTTAGTGGTAAAACGATGGTGGTATATGGTACGCGCTAACGTACCATATGCCTCTTGTGTTAGGCTTTAGCTGGCAGTATTTCCTGTTGTAGCAAGAGGGTGCAATCCTCCGCTGATACTGGTCGGCTGAAATAATAGCCTTGAAAGTGTGTACAGCCCATTGAAGTGAGTTTCTCAACAGTGGGAATATCCTCAACACCTTCTGCAATAATCTCCATTTGCATGTGATGTGCCATCGCAATGATTGTACCTGTGATGGCTTGATCGTTGGTATCAGTTAGTAAGTCAGCAATAAATGATTTGTCGATCTTAAGCTGAGAAATTGGCATCTTCTTTAAATACTTCAAAGATGAGTAACCTGTACCAAAGTCATCAATAGACAGTGCAATTCCCATCTGGCGAATAGCATCCATTTTGGTTGTCAGTGCATCAAGGTTTTTCACCAAAATACCTTCTGTTAACTCTAGCTCTAAGTGGTAAGGATTAACATTAGTGCTGCTAATCACATTGATTAATTGAGAGATAAAGTCAGTTTGCTCAAATTGCTTTGGACTGATATTGATGGCAAGGCGGAATCCTTTAGGGCAAAGCTTTGCTTTTTCCCATTGAGCTAACTGTGAGCAAGCCTCATGTAAAATCCATGCCCCAATACTTAAGATTTTGCCTGTCTCTTCCGCCAGAGGGATAAATTGATCTGGTGGAACGAAGCCGTGCTCTGGGTTTTTCCAGCGTACAAGCACCTCGGCGCCTGTTATATGATGAGTCTGATTAACTTGAGGTTGGTAATTTAAATACAGCTCGTTATTGTCAATTGCACTATGCAGGGCTTTTTCCATGGAGAGATGTTGGTCCGCCAAAACCTGCATATTGGCATTATAGAAAAAGAAGGTATTACGCCCGCCAGACTTTGCTTTATACATGGCAGTATCGGCTTGTTTTAGAATGCTTTTAGCATCCACTTCCGCTTCAGGGAAAAGGCGGATACCAATACTGGCAGAAATATGCAGTGTATGCTCTCCAATATGAATCGTCTGACTTAGGGTATGGAGAATACGTTCAGTAATTTTTCTGGCATTCTGTGCCGCTGCTTTTAAATCATTTGCTAGCTCTGGCAATAGCACCACAAACTCATCGCCACCTAATCTGGCAACTGTGTCTTCATCGCGCATCATTTTCGCCAGGCGTAGGGCGATCTCTTTCAGCAGTTCATCCCCTATATCGTGGCCAAGCGAGTCATTAATGGTTTTAAAGCGATCTAAGTCTAAAAAGAGTAAGGCACCATACTCATTATGACGCGTGCTTTTAGAGAGTGTTTGTTGGAGCCGATCTTGAAATAAGCTACGGTTAGGCAGATCAGTTAGCGCATCGTAGTAGGCAAGATGGTGAATCAATTTCTCTTGAGTTTTACGAACACTAATGTCACGAGCCAAAGCTAGAATATAATGTTTACCTGACAACTCAATATGTCGAGACTTAATCTCTACAGGCATAAGCGTGCCGTCTTTTCTGAGAAGATGAGTCTCCACGGCACAATCTTGCTGGCTAAAGAAAAGCCCCTCTAAAGGCATACTTTCTGTATCATCATTCTGTTCAGGGCAGATAGAGATTAAGTTCAGTTTGATTAAGTCAGGCTTTCGATAACCTAAGCTTTTTGATGCTTGATCATTTACATCGAAAATTGACAGGTCTTTTTCACAAATCAGTAGGATGTCGCTGATGCTATTCATCACATCACGATTAAAACGCTCACTACTGCGCAGTGCTTGCTCAGCCTGATTTCGAGAAGACCAAAGCGTATTGAAACTGTCAACAAGATAACCTAACTCGTCATCATCATGGCCTTTTAACGTTGGTAGGCTTGTTATTGTGTTCTCGTCCCCTACTTTTTTACTTAATTGATGCTCATCGTGGTTTTGCTTTAGTGCCTGCAAGCCTTGTGACAGGGTTGTTAGGGGGCGGCTAATCAAACGATGGAAGACATAGAGTAAGCACATTGCGAGCAAGATATTACGCAAGAAACCTGTGCTTAAGATGATCACTATCCTATCAACAATATCTAATGCAAAGGCTTCTGGGTCAGTTTCAACTAGCAATGTACCAATTGATTTGCCCTCATATAGGCTTGTCAGCGGGATTTTATAGATAACGCTGCTACCGGACCAAAGCTCGGCAAGGCTTGATAGCTGTATAGGCTTTCGAAGTGCGCTGGAAAGTTTACTTTTGTCATCCAGCTGTATTTCAGCGTATTGAATATATGTGTGTTGAATTAAGCTACCGACAATTCTGTCAGCTAGCTCTTGGTCGATATTATATGCGGCCTGCACGGCAGACTCTTCCACAAGTTGTATCACTTGTGAGACTTTGTCATTCATGCTGTGACGGCTTTGCTTAATATCAAGGCCGATTTGAATGAAGCTAAACAAAAGCCCCAAAGCAAGTGCAACAAATAGCGTTGCCTTAGCTTGCTTGTACGATAATCGCTTATGCAGTGCGGACGTATTCAAGGTCTATTCCATTCTGCCTGATGTAAGTCATTACCCAAGAGTAATAAAGTGCTTAGTTATTATTGTTTATTTTAAGTGCTACTTCTTATTTGGTCATAATGCCTTTATTGAGTGAAAACGCAAGACTTTCAATCTGTTCTAAAGTGTTGTAAGGCTAATATTTCAAATAATGGCCAAGCAGAAGGTCTTGTTATCTGCTTTGAGACCTTCTATTGGTGATACTACACTCAGCAGAAAAGCTCTGCCAGTTTATCGCCCGGATTTTCAGCACGCATAAAGGCTTCTCCAACTAAGAAGCTGTTTACATTATGTTGACGCATAAGCTGAACATCTTCTGGGCTTAAAATACCGCTTTCGGTGACGACTATTCTGTCCTTAGGGATTAGTGCAAGCAAGTCAATAGTAGTTTGCAAGCCCACCTCAAAAGTGTGTAAGTTGCGATTATTAATGCCAATTAAGCGATTTGGCAATTTAAGTGCGCGCTGTAGCTCCTCTGCATCATGTACTTCAATCAGCACATCCATGTCTAGCTCATGAGCTAACAGGTTTAGCTCAAGCATTGCGCTGTCATCTAAGCAGGCTGCAATCAACAGTATACAATCAGCACCAATGGCGCGTGCCTCATACACTTGATAAGGGTCTACTATAAAGTCTTTACGAATGACAGGTAGGTCACAGGCTTCGCGTGCTTGTCTTAAGTAGTCTTCATGACCTTGAAAGAAGTCATGATCAGTTAAAACAGACAAACAACTTGCACCGCCTTCTTCGTAACTTATTGCTATTTCTGCCGGATTAAAGTTTTCTCGTAGTACACCTTTGCTTGGAGAAGCCTTTTTAACTTCTGCTATTACCGCTGAGCGTCCAGCTTTTAAACTGCGCTCAAGTGAGTTAGCAAAGCCTCTAGGTGTATCTTTGTTGGCAAATGCAAGATCGCGCATGGTTTCTAAAGAGCGGATTTGCTTGCGCGCTTCTATCTCTTCCCATTTACGATCAACAATTTTCTTCAGAATGGTTGGCGTGTTCATAAATGGTTCCTAAGCAAAAACAGAAGTAAAACTGGACAGTTCTTTCATTTTCTCAGCGGCTAGGCCACTGTAAATCGCATCTTGTGCCATTAGCACGCCTTCTTTGTGACTGGCTGCAATATCAGCCGCATAAAGTGCAGCGCCAGCATTTAAGGCAATCATATCGGCTGCCTTTTTGGCTTGAGGTGTGGTTTGTTTACCTAATGCATCTTGAATGAGCAGTAGTGACGCCTCTGCACTATCAATATCTAAGCCAACTAAGCTTTGGCTTGTTAGGCCAACATCCTCAGGTGTAATTTGATATTCGCTGATCTGGCCATCCTTTAACTCAGCAACATAAGTGCCAGTTGCCAAACTGAACTCATCTAAGCCATCTTTTGCGTGTACAACCAGTACATGCTTGCTGCCCAGTTGTTGTAATACCTCTGCAATTGGGCGGCATAGTGTTTGTGAGAACACACCAATAACCTGATGTTTGGCACCTGCTGGGTTGGTAATAGGTCCCAGCATATTAAAAATAGTGCGCATCGCCAGCTCTTTACGTGGGCCTATTGCATGCTTCATTGCACTGTGATGCATAGGGGCAAACATAAAGCCGATGCCAATTTCATCAATGCTTCGAGCAATTTGCTCAGGGCTAAGATTTAGATTAATACTGGCGGCCTCTAGTAAATCGGCACTACCACTAGAGGAGGATACAGAACGGTTACCATGTTTGGCGACGTGTCCACCCGCAGCGGCAATAACAAAAGCGGATGCGGTTGATACATTAAATAGGTTTGAACCATCACCACCTGTGCCGCAAGTATCAACGGCGTTAGGTGTTTTGATCTGTACTGGAGTAGCCAATTCTCGCATGACTTCTGCGGCAGCGGTAATTTCGTCGATGCTTTCACTTTTCATACGCAGTGCGGTTAGAAACGCACCAATTTGGGCATCAGTACATTGTCCTGTCATGATTTGACGCATTACGTCGCGCATCTCGTCTCGGCTTAGGTCAAGATGGGCAACAACTTTGTTCAGAGCTTGTTGAATATTCATGATCTATCCTTGGCAATTATTCGCAACGCATTTTTAAGAAGTTATTCAGCAGGTCATGACCCTGTTGTGTCAGGATAGACTCAGGGTGAAACTGTACACCTTCGATTGGAAGTGTTTTGTGGCGCATACCCATAATCTCACCCACGTTACCCTCTTCATTTTCAACCCAAGCGGTAACTTCTAGGCAATCAGGTAGGGTTTCACGCTTTACCACTAGCGAGTGGTAACGAGTGGCTTCGAAAGGTTGGTTTAAACCTGCAAATACACCTTGGTTTGTATGATGCACTGGAGAGGTTTTACCATGCATCACTTGTGCTGCGCGTACCACATCACCGCCAAAGGCTTGCCCGATACTTTGATGACCTAAGCAGATGCCTAAGATAGGTAGCTTACCTGCAAAATGCTTAATTGCAGCCACAGAGATACCCGCCTCATTTGGCGTGCAAGGGCCGGGAGAGATCACAAGGTGATCAGGATTTAAGGCTTCAATCTGTTCAAGAGTGATTTCATCATTACGGTAAACCTGAACATCAGCGCCTAGCTCGGCAAAATACTGTACGACGTTATAAGTGAAAGAGTCGTAGTTATCGATCATTAACAACATGGTGATACCTGCTGATCAACCTGCAAGCTGGGCAGATTGATTAAAATACTTTAAGTATTGAGTGTCGCTGTACTGGTTAAGTTTAAAAAATGACACCCAAGTAAACATAGAGCGGGTTAGCGGTTAGGGTTATCTAAACCTTGCTCGGCCATCGCTACGGCTCGGAAAATGGCACGACCTTTATTCATGGTCTCTTTCCATTCCAGCCTTGGATCTGAGTCTGCAACAACACCTGCCCCAGCTTGTATATGCAGTATTTGATCTTTAATTACAGCGGTGCGAATGGCAATGGCCGTATCCATGTTGCCATTCCACGCAAGATAGCCGACTGCGCCACCATAAACGCCACGTTTAACCGGTTCTAACTCGTCGATAATCTCCATCGCACGCACCTTGGGCGCACCACTTAATGTACCCGCAGGTAAAGTAGCGCGCAGCACATCAAGGGCATTCATGCCTTCTTTCAACTGCCCGTTAACGCTAGATACAATATGCATCACGTGAGAATAACGCTCAATAATCATTTGATCGCTGACCTTCACACTGCCAGTTTTGGCAATGCGACCAACATCATTGCGGCCAAGGTCAATCAGCATTAAATGCTCGGCACGCTCTTTAGGATCGGCTAGTAACTCTGCTTCAAGGGCTTTGTCTTCAGCTTCTGTTGCGCCACGTTTGCGCGTACCTGCAATAGGGCGAACCGTTACAACATTATCTTCAACACGCGCCAGAATCTCAGGTGAGGAACCTACTACATGGAAATCATCTAAATTGAAGAAGAACATGTAAGGTGAAGGATTTAAGCAACGTAGCGCACGGTATAACTCTAGTGGCTGTGCCTCAAATGGCGTCGACATACGTTGGGATATTACGCATTGCATAATATCCCCTGCAAACACGTACTCTTTGATTTGATCTACCGCGGCTTCAAAACGCTCTTGGGTAAAGCCTGATTTAAAGTCTGCCTCTTGAGTGGTGCGACCTGTGCCCGTGCTATAGGAGGTAACTGCCAGTGAACGTAGCTGACGCTCCAGCGCGTTAAGACGCAAGCGTGCCTTTTCTAGTGGTCGAGAATGCTCAGTATTGGCATGTACAATGAGGTAAAGCTTGCCGCTGAGATTGTCGAACACTACAACCTCTTCTGAGATCAGCAGTAAAATATCAGGTACATCCAGAGGGTCATTCGAGGGTGGATTGCAGAGCTTCTTCTCAACATAGCGCACGGTGTCATAGCCAAAATAACCCACTAAACCACCTGTAAATAAAGGCAGATTATCCAGTTCTGGCACATGAAAGCGTTTCTGAAACTGTTCAATATAAGCCAGCGGGTCAGCTTGCTCACTTTGTTCTAAGACGCTATTACCCTCAAACAGCGTGACCTCATAGCCGCGTACTTGCAATCTACGCTGGCAAGGCAAGCCGATAATGGAGTAACGCCCCCATTTTTCACCACCTTCAACTGATTCTAAAAGATAGCTATAAGGTTGATCGGCTAACTTTAAATAGGTGCTAAGCGGGGTATCTAGATCGGCCAATACTTCACGTACCAGCGGAATACGGTTGTAGCCTTGTGCGGCCAGTTCGGAAAACAGTTCCGGTGTCATATCATTAATCCTGTCACTGAAAAAACAAAAGTCAAAGAAGGTGAGTTGATATTCACCATCGCCAGCGTTTGACTTCACGCATTAATCCCAGTGCATTATTCAGAATCATGATACATCCTATTAATTGTTGAACTTTGTTTATAACCAAATGATTAGTTAGCTTAAGAATTAAGCACAATAAACTATACTAGCTCGGCCAATGAATCAACCACAAGATCAGCCCCACATTGGTCTACAGGGATGCCGTGATCATAGCCGTAGCGTACTGCAATGGTTTTAAAGCCCGCAGCTTTACCTGCGTTAATATCTGTAATTGAATCGCCAATCATAACCGCTTGACTAGGATCAATATTAAGTACCCGACAAACATGTAGCAAAGGGTAAGCAGATGGTTTCTTCTCAGGTAACGAGTCGCCCCCAATGACCATCGCAAAAAAAGGTTCTAGCTTAAGAGCGGAGAGAATTTCCGGTACAAAACGGTAAGGCTTATTGGTGATTAAAACCTGTGTCAGATGTGCTTCTTGTGCGCACTCTAATAAAGGAAATATCCCTTGGTAGCAGCGTGTTTGCTGACCTTTGCAGCGATCATAGTGCTGAAAAAATAACTGATGAGCTTGCTCAAATAGAGGATCGTTACTCTTAAGTAATTGATCACCTTTGACATCATTGCAAAGGGCGCGCTTAATCAAGGCTTCAGAGCCATTGCCCACCCATTGACGCACATTGGTGATACCTGCTGGCTCGCGCTCTAAGTCTATAAGCACTTGATCTACCGCCTTTGCTAGATCAGGTACTGAATCAATTAGCGTGCCATCAAGATCGTAGGCTAACAGTTTGGCTTGTGCGATCAACGGGTGCATCAGTTATCCTTTTTTGTGTGGCCTAACGGTTTACTTGTGCAAGTTCTGCACGCATAGCATCAATGGTGGCTTTGTAGTCATCCGTATTGAAAATGGCCGAGCCTGCCACAAAAGTATCTGCACCTGCCTCAGCAATTTCGCGAATATTTTGAATGCCAACACCACCATCAATTTCTAAGCGAATATCATAACCGCTGTTGTCGATGATTTTGCGTGCTTGGCGTAACTTTTCTAAAGTCGCGGGAATAAATTTCTGCCCACCAAAACCAGGGTTAACTGACATCAGTAGCACAACGTCAACTTTATCCAAAACGTAATCAAGATAATGCAAAGGTGTTGCAGGATTGAATACCAAGCCTGATTTACAGCCCCCTTCACGAATCAGCTGTAGCGAACGGTCGATATGGTCAGATGCCTCAGGGTGAAAAGTAATCCAACTAGCCCCCGCCTCAATAAAGTCACCTATGATACGATCAACCGGAGACACCATGAGATGAACATCAATAGGCGCGGTTACACCGTGATTGCGCAAAGCTTTACATACCATAGGGCCGATAGTCAGATTCGGTACATAGTGATTGTCCATCACATCAAAGTGCACAATATCGGCACCAGAGGCGAGTACGTGATCAACCTCTTCACCTAAACGGGCGAAATCAGCAGATAAAATAGAGGGCGCAATTTTGAAATCAGGCATCGGGTTCTCTCAGGATCTGTACAAGCTAAAAGCATGCGGACGGTTAGGGTATAGGGTTTAGCATCAAGCTAGAGTGGCGCATTCTACCCAATGCCCTTAAGCAGTCCTAGTGATTAGCGTACTTTTGTTTTACGCCAAGGTATTAAATTGGCGCATAATTGATCTATTCGCATGATGGTTGTTCTTAATCGGAGCAGAGTTATTTATACTCCAAGGCGTCATCACCTTAGTAGAGTTGTGTTAAATCGGTGATGAGTGTTTTTTGGCTTGTCGCAATAGAGGTTCAGGGTGTCAAATCTATTAAAGCGTTTCACAAGAGAGTTCAAACTGAGTACGCAAGTGCGTTGGCTTGCCTTTCTAGCAATAGCGACACTTTCTCCCCTAGCGCTTGCTGAAGAGGAAGCTCCAGTTGATGGTGAGGAGAGCAGCTCAGAAGAACAGGCTGCCAAGCCCAAACTCCCCCCAAAACCGCATATTACCCCTGATATTGATGAGCAGCGTTTTGAATTTCTAACGCGAGAAGTCAACCCAAAAGAAATCGTACAGCTTACGGCCTTAGATGAAACTGCCTTGGCATTATTTCTGCCAGAGAATCAAGCCAAAGCCGCTGGTGCTATCTTAATTGTGCATGAAGAAGATGGTCATCCAGACTGGCCCTCAATTGTGAACCCTGTACGCACCTTATTACCAGACTACGGCTGGGCAACCCTATCTGTTTCCGTACCTCATATTATTGGTGCAGCGCAACCTGAACGAACCATGCCTGCGGTGGAAGTGTTATCTGCAATGCCAGAACCTGATCAAGCAGAGGAAGGGGAAGCAGCACCTGAGAAAAAAGAGGGTGAAGGAGCTGAAGGAGAGGCCGCTGAAGAACAAACCGCCGAAGCCGCTCAAAAAGATGAAGAAGGTGATGAGCTAGGCGCACAAAATGAGCCTGAGCCTGTTCCACCCGCTGAACCAGAAAAACCAAAAGCCCCAATCGCCGAACGTATTGACGCCCGTATTGGTGCTGCCATTGAACAATTGAAAAGCCAAAACTACGAACGCATCGTACTCTTAGGTCACGGCACAGGTGCCGCTTGGTTGCTGGACTATATGAAAGACCACCCTATTGAGCCTGATCAACCCGTAGTGCTAATACAAAGCCGACTACCCGTACGTGATGCAGGAATTGACCTACTAGGCTTGCTGGCTGAACAACAACACCCCACGTTAGATCTCTACTATAACGACGCCTACTTTGACGCCAGCTTTGCTAAACATCGCGCTGATACTGCCCGTCGTTCAGGCAACCAGCGCTATCGCCAAACACGGTTAGCGGGTCATTCAGACCAAACCAAAGCAGAAGCCAATGGCCGTCGCATTGTGCAAACTATACGGGGTTGGCTGCGAACCCTACCCACTGAAGATACTGATATAGAACCTAGAGAACCCGCAGACCCTTACCTGAGAAACTCACCTGCTTATCGCGATGGTGCCTTGCGTTCAGGTTTTGAAGAGGAAACAGGGCGTACTCGTTTTTAAATGCCTGAAGCAGGAGGTTGTGCCTCGCTCCCACGCTTCACCACTGCATTCACTGCTTAGGTGAAGTCAATCAGGTCAGAAAAGAGATAGCTCAGATATTACGAACAGCTGATACGACTTAGCACCGAAACCTTGATCAATAGCAAGGTGTTAAGCGCTTCGGGTATAGCCCGAGGGGGGATTGTTGCCAGCACATCAAAAAACAGGTAGAAGATAGCTTTATTAGAAAAAATAGTGAACCTAGCGAGCGACTTAGGCGTGGAACAGGCCAGAAAATAGCGCGTAGATAAGCCACAGGTTGACAGGGAAAACATCGTGTTAAAAAGCAAATTCCCTAGAGTGCCAGCGGCCGTTCAACAAACGGTTATAGCCATGGCTTCGCCATCTATATAACCGCTTAATAGTTAGAATCTAGGAGAATAATTTGGCACCAGTGAAAAATACAAGGACGAATGAATATCGTATTTCAATAGATTTGAATGTTAATTCATCGAAATCTATTTTAGATAATGAAAAAGTTCCATATCCTCAATCTCAATCATATTTTGATGAAATAACAATTAAAGAAAATAAGATTGATATAGTAGCTAAGCGTTCAGGTGTGGTCGATTTAAAGGGTGTTTTTCTTAATCATCAAAGTGCATTGTATCGACAAATAACCAAGGCTCTAGTCTATTACTACTGTGCGACTGGTAAACCTCATCAAATTAAAATGATTAAAGTTGAACGTATCGCTAAAAAAACATCTGAACAACTCATTTTGAA
Source organism: Oceanospirillum multiglobuliferum (assembly GCF_900167095.1). Taxonomy (GTDB): domain Bacteria; phylum Pseudomonadota; class Gammaproteobacteria; order Pseudomonadales; family Halomonadaceae; genus Oceanospirillum; species Oceanospirillum multiglobuliferum. The sequence goes on along the minus strand of NZ_FUXG01000010.1, from coordinate 87,569 downwards.
CCAAGGTGATATCACTCAGGTTGTTGATTGTAGTGCAAATTTGAAAGCACTTAAAGATATTGATTTAAATTCTTTGAAATTGATTTTTTTAGAAAATAGTAAAGCAACGGGCTTCCTTTTTGGCTTGACATTCTTAATAAAATCTCTTGATAAAAGTAGCAAACATGAAATTTTTGAAAATAAATGGAAAGCATTTAACGCAATTTACAAATCAGCATCAGGGGCAACAAAAGATTTTGATTGCCATAAATTTATTCGAGAAGATTTAATAAACAACCAAGCATCGTATCCTCTAGTGCTAGAAAAAATATCAGGTCTGACTGTAAAAGAGATAAGAGATAATACTCGTTGGATTAAATTCATACACAATGATTTTTCAACAATCAAACAGACTGAAGCGTTTAAAAAATTCATTTTGCGAAATGAAGATCATAGATTAATGAAAATTTTTACGGATACAATTGGCGTTCGTTCAGATTTTCTGAAACAGCAAGGCTTTTTGGAAGCAGTTAATCAACATTTGGAAAATAACGAAAAGACTATAAATAATGCTCATCTAGCTGCAACATTGTGCATAAAGTATACTTATTTTGCTCGTAATAAGCTCATGCATGCTGAAAATATCCAGTCAGGCTTTAGACTTGTCCCTCTAAATAAAGAGGAAGAGGAAGTAACTTGGCTTTCAGGGATTTTAACTTTATTAATTATAGATCTTATAAACGCTAACCAACGATTCTAACAAGCCAATTCAATTGATGCAGTTAAGCGCTGGGCTTGCGGTTTAAAGTATTTAATGCGCTTTGGTTATAGTGCAAGGCGCAATTGATTGGGGCGTTCAGGCTGTCAAAAACCTCCCGAACTATGCTCTGATCGGGTTTTCAAACGCAGGAGGCGGTGATGGCTCGATTCAAGCACTACGACTACAACCAAACGTCGATGGTGGTGATTAATTATCAGAATCAGTTGCAGCTCGGTACTTTTGAGCATGCCCTGCATTATCTGGTTCGCTCACTAGAAAGAGATATACGGCAAACGCCACCAGATACCCGGCAAGCCCATCGCTTATTTTGAGGGCAGGTTATTACAATGCCGGAATTGCAACAAAAAGCACCGTTGTATGAAGCCCCCCCCCTCCGCAGCTGATTACCATAAAGGCGCTGGCCGCCAAGTCAGCTTCCCGTTAAATGACAAACGACCACTAAGCTCACTGACTTGGATGAAACATCGCTTAGATAGCCCCCACAACACCCTGCATGCGGATCCGAACAGGGCGTTTCACTCAGGATAGTGAAGTTTAATCCAACCATCTCGTAGCGAGTAAAGTCCCTTTGTTAATAAAGCATTCTTCTACCCGTTTTTTTGGAGTACTGGCAATACCCATCTCTTGGGCTATAGTTGGCAATGCAAAAGCTACTGCGTAACACTTTAAGTGCCGGATTCAAAGCGCTCTTTATTTACCAGATTTAACCATTTCAATGATTTTATTGGCTTTTTCGAAATGGTCTAACTGATGCTTTTGAATCCACCAAGTGGCAGCTTCCATCAGTAACTCAGGATCAGAGTTCTTGTTGGCGAAAAAAGCATAAAATGAAACGCCAACATTTTCGCCCTTTTGTATAATTTTCTTAGTGCAAACATCGATCACTTTACAGCGTAAGGATTCACGCATTCTTTATGTCCATCTCAATATATACATTTCATTAAGCGGTTGATTGCCGCGTGGTAGCTATTCTCTGCTCCAACTGCCGCAAGCGTTCGGGATTACCTACATCCAGCCAATAGCCCTCATAAAGTTGACCTGAAACACGCCCTTGCTCGGCGGCAGCCCTTAATAAGGGGGCGAGTGCCAGCGGTGCAGGTTTATCCAGTGGGATCAGTTGCGGGTGAATCAGGCTGATGCCGCTAAAGGTAAAGCGCGGTTGTTGGTTGCTAACCTGTCCGCTTTGTAGGGCAAAGTCGCCTTTTAGGTTGTGCTCGGGGTTGGGCACTAACACTAAGTGCGCTAAATGTTGGTTTAGCTGAGTCTTGCGCAATATTTGCAGGGGGAAATCACACCACACATCACCGTTCACCAAGAGAATAGGCTGCTCTGGGTTTAGCTTTTTGCTTAACAGGGCTTGTTGAATGCCACCTGCGGTTTCCAGTGGGCTGGCTTCAAATGAGAGCTTGATCTTGGCAGGCCAGTCTCGGCCTGCGATAAACTGTTCAATTTGCTCTGCTAGGTAGCTGGTGTTGATAACGATCTCTTCAACACCTGCGGCAAATAACCGTTCAAGCTGATATTCCAGCAAAGGTTTGCCCGCTACTTTTAACATTGGTTTTGGGGTGTGGTCTGTTAAAGGCCGCATACGAGTACCCAGTCCTGCGGCTAAAATCATCGCTTGCATTAGGCGTTTGTACCTTCTGTCTTAGTCTCTAGTTCTGGAAACAGCGCCTGCTCGGCTAAGGCGGGGGCAATACGCTGATTCAGCCAGTCAACAAAGGCGCGGAGTTCTGGGTATGGTGAACACCCTTGCACTAGGTGTATCAGTGTGCGCGGAATATCTTTTAAGTAGCCTGATTTGCCATCACGCAGCCAAAGGCGAGCAAAAATGCCGATCGCTTTTAGGTGACGCTGTGCACCCATTAAGTCAAAGTCACGGGTGAACTGTTTTTGGTTATATCCAGCGGGTAACACTTGCTGTTGGTGGTGCTTTGACTGTTGTAGGGCATCCCAAAAACTGTCGCGCCAGTGGGTTAATGCAGCGGTTGGCCATTGAATGTAGCAATCGCGCAACAGTGACACGAGATCATAGGTGATCGGGCCATATACCGCATCTTGAAAGTCAATCACGCCTAGTTTTTTGTCTGGCGTTAGCATCAAGTTGCGTGAGTGGTAATCACGATGCACTGTCGCTTTAGGTTGGCTAAGTGCGGCTTGGCATAAAAAGGCAAAGCTATCGGCCAGCAGTTGCTGTTCGCTTGTGTCTAGGGTTAAGCCGAGCCAGTCTTGGCAAAACCAGTCTTTGAACAGTGCCATCTCGCGCATCAATAGGGCTTCATCGTAAGCGGGTAAGGCAGTTGCGGGGATTGTTTGCAGTTGTATCAGTGCAGACAGTGCCATGGGGTATAGGTTATTGGCTTGCTCAAAGCCTTGCTCCAGTATGGGTAGGAACTGTTGATCGCCAAAATCTTCTAAACGTAAGAAACCTTGCTCAAGGTCTTGTGCCAAAACCTGTGGTACTGGAATGCCCTGTTTGAACCATTGTTCTGCAAGGGTGACAAAAGGTTGGCAGTCTTCATGGCTAGGGGGCGCATCCATGATGATCTCGGTGCCGTTATCACGATGTAAACGATAATAACGGCGAAAACTGGCATCACCTGCAACCATTTCAAGTTGCAGTTCGTCTGATTCAGTTTGTTGTTTTAGCCATTGGCACATTTGCTGGTAACGGGCGGTCATAGTGGCTCCTTTTGATTTAGAGGGATTATCTCAGAAGCACCAGCCGATGAACAATCTTGTGCAGGGTACTCTTTATCTGTTATCGCTTTTGCCTGCGCAATGGCGGGTTTAACTTAGGGGTTGATTTGTCGAGCTTATGCGATGAACTGTTAGACGCAACCCGTTATAATGTTCCTCTTTTTTTCTCTAAATGCAGTGGCTTGAACCTTTAGTTAAGGACTTTTGCTTGAATCAGCGTGCTATTTTATCTACGAAAACGTCAAAGTTTAGCGAGTGCTCAAAGCCTTTTTCTGTAGGCATAGTGAGCATTGTTTTTCTTTGTGCTGTGTTTGTGGCCAAGGCTGATGAGCAGAAGAGCGCCTCTCGCTTAGATTGGCTGCCGTATGATCAGCTTACGCTTGAACAACAAAAAGCGACTCGTGGTATTTGCGCTGGAGCCTATGTACACCCTCCTTTTATTAATAGGGTTTATGGCCAAACCACTGAGGTTTTAGCGGATCAAGCTGAATATCAGCAAAATGGCGACATTATATTGGAAGGGCGGGTGAGTGCTAACTCTGAAAAAATGCGTATTTTTTCAGACAAAGCCAAGTTATCTAATGATCGGTCACAGCTGACTACCCAAGGCAATATTGTTGTGCGTCAACCTAATGCCTTAATTTTGGGTGATGAAGGTTTGTTTAATCAGCAAAGCCAGCAGATGGATATTAAAAATGCTGAGTATCTGATTTATGCCAATCATTTTCGTGGCAAAGCAGGCCGCTTACAACATACCGACACAGGGTTGGTTGTGATTGAAGATGGCTACTACACCTCTTGTTCGCCTAATGATAATAGCTGGCGCTTGGTAGGGAGTGAGATTGAGCTAAATAATGGAACCGGTTTTGGTACTGCAACTCATGCACGATTAGAGTTAGGTGGGGTGCCTGTTTTTTACTGGCCTTATCTTAAGTTTCCTATTGATAGCCGACGCCATACCGGTTTGTTGTATCCATCCATCTCTTTAGGTAGTGAAGGGGTTGATGAGTATGGCCAACCGCTCTACCTTAATTTAGCTCCAAACTATGACGCGACCATTAGCCCTTATTGGTATCGGAATCGTGGCACCTTGCTGAATACCGAGCTGCGTTATCTATTGCCAAGTGATCACTTTGGCACTTTTAATTATGGTTTTTTAGACAAAGATCCACTGCTGAATGATAAGCGCCGAGAACTGGTCAGTTTTCAAGGAGGAGGGCATATTGCTCCGTCTTGGATCTACAAGGTAGATTACTCTAAAGTATCAGACGATGACTATATGCGCTCATTTGAGTCTGATTTTGACTCTGCCAATACCACAAAGTTAAATCAGTTAGCTGAGACTCAGTACAGCACAGCACATTGGACTTATCTAGCACGTGTGCAGGGCTTTCAAGAGTTAAATGATCAGCTTACAGATGCTCAGCGAGTGTACTATAAGTTGCCTGAATTGCAGGCCAATGCGGCCTACAGTGCAGATGCTTGGCGTTGGGGTTCAGATAACCAAACGGTACGTTTTTATAAGCCTATTACTGACGATAGCGCGCAAGCTGGCTCTGTCTCTGCAACAGGTGCCATTAATTGGGGCACTGGATTGCAGGCGCAGCGCACTCATATCGCCCCTTTTATTGGCTATCGCCAAGACTGGTTGTGGGGCTTTATTGAAGGTAAGGTAAAAGCAGGCTTTTCCCAGTATCAGTTAACGGGGCAGCCTGATGAAGTTGCCGCGACTCAACAAAGTTTGGTGCCAACGTACAGTCTTGATTCAGGGCTGTTTTTTGAACGCGATTTTTCACTTTTTGATCAAAGTTATGTCCAAACCTTAGAGCCTAGAATGCTAATGGTATATTCACCTGCGGTTGAGCAAGCCAGCCAACCACTTTTTGATACCACAGAATATGACTTTGATAACAACCAACTTTTCCGTGACAGCCGCTTTGCAGGCTTAGATCGTCAAGGTGATTTGCAAAAAGTGGCTTTGGGTATCACCAGTCGTTTTATTGATGATAGCAGTGGTCGTGAGCTGTTAACGCTAAGCTTGGGGCAGGCGCTGTATTTGAAAAATCGAACGGTCACTTTATCAAGTACCCCTTACAGCGACAACACTCAACTGGGTTATCAACATACCCGCCCAGTATCCCCTTTGGTGGGCGCTGTGACTTATGATCCTTTATCTTGGTTAACCTTGTCAGCCTCAAGGCAGTGGAACACAGATCGCTCTGCTTTTGCGCTAGAGAGACAGGAAGAGAAAATCACGGCGACACACCCTTCCGGTATTTCTTTTTTGCTACGACATACTAAAAATTACAGTGGCTGTGCGTTAACAGATGATTGCGCTGACGGGGTTAAAAAGCCCTTCGATGAAACAGGGGATTTTGGTTTAACTGCACCTTTAACCGATCAGTGGCGCATGTTTGCGATTGCTCGTCGTGACTTTGTAAAAGGTGACTATAAAGAAGCGATAGCTGGTTTGGAGTATGAAAGCTGCTGTTGGATGATTCGTATCGCCAAACATCAATATTACACCGATGATGACAACAGCAAGCCTGATGCATTTCAAAACAAAACCCGTTTACAGCTTGTATTGAAAGGCTTTGGTGGCATAGGCAAAAAAGAACCTTATACTCGCTCAAAAGAATTTATACCGGGTTATAACCCGTTGTTTAACTAAGTTTTTGTTAGTGTTGCGCTGACCTCAGAATTTTAATGGATAAGATCAAGATAATGTTTAAACCAAGCCTAAACAGTATAAATAGTATGAAGGGCATCAAAAAAGCCATAGGCTTTTTAGGGCTTAGCCTGTTGTTAGTAGCCCCTATCGCCTCGGCGGCAAGGGTTACGCTAGATCAAGTAATCGCGGTGGTGAATACTGAGGCGCTGATGCAGTCTGAGCTAGACAGTAAGCTAGACGCGGTTTATCAAAACTTAAAGCAGCGTAATATTCCTGCACCACCAAAAGAGGTTGTGCGTGAGCAAGTTCTAGATCGTTTGGTGTTGGATACAATACAGATGCAGATGGCTGCGCAATCAGGTATGCAGGTGAGTGATGCACAGTTGAGCCAAGCGATTAGTAATGTGGCGCAGCAAAACAAACTCAGTGTGGCGCAGTTCCGTCAGGTACTGGAGCAACAAGGTATCTCTTTTGCGAATGTGCAAGAGCAGATCAGTCGAGAGCTATTAATCTCACAACTGCGTCAGCGTCGAGTGGGCGAGCGTATTAAAATCAGCGAACAAGAAATTGATAGCTTGATCAGCCAAGAAAAAAGCGTACTGAATAGCACCGATTTTCACCTACAACAGATGACCTTTGGGATTGCTGATAAAGCGACACCACAGCAAGTGGCAGAAACGGAGCAGAAAGCCCAGCAAGTCTATCAGCAGTTATTAAATGGCGAAGACTTTAACCAACTGGCGATTCGCAGCTCTAACGATGACTTTGCCCTGCAAGGGGGGGATATGGGTTGGCGTCGAGGGAGCGAGTTGCCAATTTTTATTGCAGATCAAGTACTCTCTTTAGCAATTAATGACGTCACGCTGCCACTACGTAGCCCAGCAGGTTTTCATATCATTAAGTTGGTAGAAAAACGTGGCGGCCCTTCTAAGCTGGTTAACGAAACCTTAGCCCGTCATATTTTGATCTCACCAACAGCGTTACGTACTGATGCTGAAGCGCGTCAACTGATCAATAAACTGCGTGAGCGTGTGGAGGCTGGTGAAGATTTTGCCCAGTTAGCACAAACTTACTCTGATGATAAAGGCTCTGCCTCTGATGGCGGTTTACTTGGTTGGGCGCCAGCGGGTCAGTTTGTGCCTGCTTTTGATGCTGCCATGAATAACACTTCTATTAATGGTTTAAGCCCTGTATTTAAAAGTAACTTTGGCTGGCACATTATTCGTGTAGAGGGGCGGCGTACTCAAGATATTGGTGCTCAAGTGATGCGTGATCAGGCGCGCCAACAGTTATTTAAGCGTAAGTTTGATACCGAGTTAGATAATTGGCTACGTGAAATCAAAGCCAGTGCTTACATTGATATTCGATAAGTTGAGCAAGGATTAATGATGCCGCTTTCTTTAGTGATTACAGCAGGTGAGCCTGCGGGTATTGGCCCCGATGTGGTGCTGAAGTTAGCGGCGAACTGGTCGCAAGCGGCAACACGTTTGGCTTGGAGTGGTGTGCAGGCTTCTGATTTGGCATTGGCCGTGATTGCTGACCCAGAGTTAATGCGCGCTCGTGCTAAAAGTTTAGGTTTAACCGTCACGATTGAGACCTTATCTAACCCTGAGTCTATTCCGGTGATGCGTGAAGGTTGTTTGTCTGTTATCCCTGTGTCACTGTCGGAGCCTGCTACAGCGGGTAAACTGAACACACACAACGCTGACTATGTATTGAAGACCCTTGCGGTGGCGACAGATGGTTGCTTATCAGGCCAATGGGATGGAATGGTGACAGCCCCCGTTCATAAAGGCGTGATTAATGAGTCTGGTGTGCCCTTTACTGGGCATACCGAGTTTCTGCAAGATCGCACACACACTGAACAAGTGGTGATGATGTTGGCGACGGAAGGGTTGCGGGTCGCATTAGTGACCACTCACCTGCCGTTGCGCGCAGTCGCAGATGCTATTACACCTGAGCGTATTAAGCGTGTTAGCAGCGTATTGTATCAAGGCTTGCAGACTGATTTTGGTCTTGCTCAGCCTAGAATTTTGGTCTGTGGCCTAAATCCCCATGCTGGTGAGGATGGTCATTTAGGCCGAGAAGAGTTGGATATAATTATACCCACTCTAACTGAGCTCGCAGCAGAAGGGATAGCCATGATAGGGCCTCTGCCTGCCGATACCTTGTTTGCTGCTCATCATTTAAAAGACGCCGATGCGGTATTGGCGATGTATCACGATCAAGGCTTGCCTGTATTGAAACATGCAGGCTTTGGCCGAGCCGCTAACATTACATTAGGGATGCCTATTGTGAGAACCTCCGTTGATCATGGCACTGCCCTTGATCTTGCGGGTACAGGACTGGCCGATGAAGGCAGCCTGTGGACCGCGTTAGGATATGCTGCGCTGATGGCGAATGCCCGTCAGCAGAATTTGTAATTTGAGGAATACCAATGGCTAAACAGCCTCAGCAACACCGTGCCAGAAAACGCTTTGGGCAAAACTTTCTTCAGGATGAAGGTATTATTCGTCGTATTGTGCGCAGTGTTTCGCCACAAGAAGGCCAACACCTTGTTGAAATTGGCCCCGGTATGGGCGCTTTAACTGAGGTGATCTTAGAGGCGACCGACCGTTTAGATGTGGTTGAATTAGACCGTGATTTGATTCCCGGCTTGAAAGTGAAATTTTTTAACCACAAAGGTTTTAATATTCACCAAGCAGATGCCCTTAAGTTTGACTTCAGCACCTTAGTGGATGATGGGCAGCCGTTACGTATTGTGGGCAACTTGCCTTATAACATCTCTACTCCACTGATTTTTCATCTATTAGATCAAGGCCCAGTGGTGCGTGATATGCACTTTATGCTGCAAAAAGAGGTGGTTGAACGCTTGGCTGCAGAGCCTTCTAGCAATGACTGGGGACGCTTAGGCATTATGGCGCAATATCGTTGCCAAGTTGAATCTTTGTTTTTAGTGCCGCCTGAAGCTTTTGACCCTATGCCAAAAGTAGAGTCGGCTATTGTGCGTTTAACACCTCATAAAGAACTGCCTTATCCAGCAAAATCTTTTGAGTGTTTTGACACCGTGGTACGTAGCGCATTTGCACAGCGTCGTAAAACATTAAGAAACAATCTAAAAGGCTTAATGGAGATGAGCCTTTTAGAGGCATTAGAGATCGACCCTACACGCCGGCCTGAAACTTTGTCATTGCAAGAAGTTGTTGCCATTAGTAACGCTTATGCTGATTTGCAGGGTAAACATGACTGAATTGACCTCACCTACTACACCTGAACAGCCAGAAAATGTTGCCGACTTGATTGCAGTCAGCGTAGAACCGCGTTTTATTAAAGCCGAGTCTAGTGCCGATAAAGCACAGCACGTTTTCAGTTATCGTGTCACCATCAAAAACGGCCATGCCAGCACTGTGCAAGTGCTAGGGCGTTACTGGAAAATTACCGATGGCAATGGCTCTGAGGAAGAGGTTTCCGGTAAAGGTGTCGTAGGCGAGCAACCCGTTATTCCAAGCGGCGAGCAGTATGTGTATACCTCTGGCGCAGTTTTTCCGACCCCCATCGGTTTTATGCAGGGGCATTTAGAGTTGCTGGATGTTGATAAAGGTGAAACCTTCAAGGTGTTAGTACCCACTTTTCGTTTAGCGATGCCATCTATATTGCAATAAAAGAGACGCTCCAATGACGATTTACGCCGTTGGTGATCTACAAGGCTGCTTTACAGAGTTAGAACAGCTTTTAGAAACCGTACAGTTTGACCCTAATCATGATCACCTCTGGTTGGCAGGGGATTTAGTCAACCGTGGTCCTCAATCTTTAGAGGTACTGCGGTTTGCTTACTCTCTGGGCGATCGTGTCAAAGTGGTACTGGGTAACCACGACTTACACTTGTTAGCGGTGGCTTACGCTGGAGCTAAAGTAAAACGTCAAGATACCCTTGATGCGATATTAAAAGCCCCTGACCGTGACGAACTGTTGAACTGGCTGCGCTATCAGCCGTTATGCCACTTTGATGAAGCGCAGGGCTATGTGATGACCCATGCTGGTATTCCACCTATTTGGAGTGTGGCCGATACTTTGGCCTATGCTCATGAGGTGGAGGCCGTATTACGTAGCCATAGTTGCAAAGCTTTCTTCAATGCCATGTATGGCAATAAGCCAGATATTTGGTCGGATGAGCTGGTCGGTTTTGAACGTTTGCGAGTCATCACTAACTATCTAACACGCATGCGTTTTTGCACAGCAGAAGGACAGTTAGAGTTTGAGAGTAAAGAAGGTTTAGACCAATGCCCTGTAGGTTTTGCCCCTTGGTTTAGCTTCCCAAGAAAAGACCAAGCCAAAGTTATTTTCGGTCACTGGGCTGCTCTTGAAGGTAAGATTGAGGCGGTTAACTGTTATGCGTTGGACACAGGTTGTGTTTGGGGCGGCAGCTTAACCGCATTGAATCTAAGTAACGCTGAGCTAAGCTCTGTACCTAGCCTGCAAAAATCGCTATATTAGTACAATCTTAAATTAAAGTAGAATCTGACTTTGTAGGTAACTGACCATGCGTTTTCAGTTTATGACTCCTCAAACCTTGGGGGAGAAAATTGCCGCCGACCAACAACCTGTTGTTGTAGATATTCGCGATGGCAACAGCTTTGCGGCTGGTCGTATTAAAGACTCAACTGCGCTAGACAATAGCAATGTGCAGCAGTTTATTGAGCAAACACCAAAAGACGCACCCGTTGTAGTATGTTGCTACCACGGTAACAGCAGTCAATCAGCGGCTCAGTTTTTGGTAGATCAGGGCTTTAGCGAAGTGTATAGCCTGCAAGGGGGCTATGAGATGTGGAAGATTGCATTCCCGCAATACTGCGAGTCCTGATTAAATTCTTCAGATTTAATACAAAAAAACACCGCGCAAATTTTTACGCGGTGTTTTTATTTTTAACATTCACTTTTTTAACCTTTAGCCTTCTTCGTAAGCTTTAAAGGTTAATAAGAAGTGTTGTTAACGTAGCAAGCGGCTTGTATGGCGGGCAATCATCAACTCTTCGTTGGTTGGGATTGCAAAGACTTTTACTTTACTGTCATCAGCACTGATTAAGTATTCATTAGTGGCATTACGCTGAGGATCAATCTTCATACCAAGCCATTCGTTTTGGCGCGCGACTTGAGCACGAATCTCGGCATCATTCTCACCAACACCACCAGTGAAAACAAAAGTATCCAACCCACCCATTGAAGCAACCAAGCTGCCTGTTTCACGCGCGATGCGATACACAAACATATCAATGGCTTCACGAGCATGCTCAGAGCCGTTTTTATGCAAGGTCAGCATGTCACTGCTAATACCTGAAACACCTTGCCAGCCGCTATTTTTATAGAGCAGGCTTTCGATGGCGTCTACATCCATCTTGTGTTCACGCATCAAGTACAGCAGTACACCTGGATCAATTTGTCCACAACGGCTGCCCATCGGTAAACCATCCAGTGCTGTAAAGCCCATTGTAGAAGCCACGCTCTCACCATTGTGGATGGCGCACATGCTGGCACCTGCACCTAAGTGTGCAGTGACAATTCGGCTAGAGGCTAACTCAGGATCAAGCTGCTGTAGCTTGTTCAGGATATATTGATAAGACAGTCCGTGGAAACCATAACGGCGCACGCCTTCATGTGTTAAAGCCCGTGGAATTGCAAAGTTGCGTGCCACATCAGGAATGGTGCTGTGAAAGGCCGTATCAAAGCAGGCTACTTGTGGTAGCCCCGGTAGTACGTCTTTGCACACATCAATAAGTTTTAGGTTGTAAGGCTGATGCAATGGTGCAAGAGGAATAAGTTTTTTAAGACTTTCCAGTACCTCATTGGTGACCACAACAGGCTCAGAGTACGCATCACCACCGTGCACCACTCGGTGACCAATTTGTGTAATTCGAAACTTTGTGTTCTTGTCTAGCCACTTCAATACAACCGACAGGGCTTGGTGATGTGCCTGACTATGGGCTACATCAAGCTCTTCTGCCGAAAGCTCGAATTTATCAACTAGAACACCGTCGGCTTTTTCACTGTGGTCATAAATTTCTAAGCGAGCAGGGCCAGCAAGATTAGCTACTTTAACGCGAAAGTGCTGGCGAATATCCCCATCAAACTCATCAAATACAGAGCATTTCAAGCTAGATGAGCCAGCGTTAACAATTAAGATTGAGTTCATAGCGTGAGTCCCATTTTGCGAGCAACTAAGGATGCGACAGCGCAAGAGCTTAAGCGTTCCAAAGGTTTAGCCGCACGGCTGGTTAAAATTACTGGAACTTTTGCACCTAAAACAATACCTGCTGACTTGGCACCCGCCAGATATTGCAGCTGTTTTGCTAGAATATTGCCGGCCTCTAGGTCTGGTACCAGCAAGATATCCACATCGCCACTGACTTCAGAGTCGATGCCTTTATCACGAGCGGCTTCTGCGGAAATAGCGTTATCAAAAGCCAATGGGCCATCTAAAAGCGCCCCTGTAATCTGTTTGCGATCGGCCATTTTGCACAATGCTGCCGCGTCTATTGTGCTCTGCATACCCGGTTTGACTTTCTCAACCGCGGCTAAAATAGCCACTTTAGGTTTTTCGATGCCTAAAGCATGGGCGCAATTAATCGCATTTTGTACGATGTCTCGTTTGGTCATCAAATCAGGTGTGATATTGATGGCTGCATCGGTCACGATTAAGGTTTTGTGATAGCTCGGTACGTCCATCACAAATACGTGGCTTAAACGATACTCAGTGCGTAAGCCTGCTTTTTTATCAATCAATGCAGCTAATAGTTCAGACGAGCCTAAGCTACCTTTCATCAGTGCATGTACTTTACCCTCTTTTGCCATTTGAGCAGATAGCTCAGCAGACTCATGACTATGGGCGGTAGGAACAATCGTGTATTTACTTAAATCAACACCGCACTCTAGCGCAACAGAGCGAATTTTGGCTTCTGGGCCTACAAAAAATGGAATAATTAAGCCTTCCTCTGCTGCTTCAACTGCGCCTAATAAACTATTGGCATCAGCAGGGTGTACAACGGCGGTTGGGATAGGATCATAGGCTTTGGCTTGCTGTAAAAACGCATTCAGCTGCTCATGATGATGATCTTCGATTCGAGGTGCATTAGGTACCAGAATCTCGCGAATAATTTGATCCATAATCTTTCTTATTTCCTGAGTTTAATTTGTCTGATAGGTATTCTATTGCAGTGCATTATCCTTATAAATTATGACGTTTTCCTGATAAGTGTCAGTTTATGCTGACTAAAAGGTCATAAAAGTAAGGCATAAAAAAAGGGCATCCCGTAGGACGCCCTGTATCTGCATCTTAACCCGGAGGCCAAGTCATACTCCGTCCACCCAGTAGGTGCATGTGAATATGGTAAACCGTTTGTCCACCCTGTTCATTGCAGTTCATCACGACACGGTAACCCTCTTCTGCAATGCCTAGTGTTTTGGCAATTTTTTGAGCTGTGAACTGTAAACGACCCACAAGTGCACAATCTTCCTCTTGCAGATCATTCAAGGTTGAAATATGACGCTTTGGAATGATCAATACATGGGTTGGTGCTTGTGGAGAGATATCACGAAAGGCGATAACTTGATCATCTTCATAGAGAATGTCAGCGGGGATCTCCCGCGCAACTAATTTACAAAATAGACAATCCATCTTCAGAATCCTGTCGCTGTTATTCAAGTTTATGCAGCTTTATAAGCCGCCCAATCATAAGTGAAACATCGTGTTTTAGATATAGCTAAAATATAAGGATTTTAAGCTGAGGGGTTTAACGAAAGCGTCTGCTTTCTAACAAAGCCTCTATACGCGGAGTTAAGATCAACTCCATTGCTAAGCTCATACGGCCACCAGGTACAATTAGAGTGTCTGGGCGGCTCATAAAAGAGTCTTTAATCATGCTCAGTAGAAACGGAAAATCAACACTCCCTCGATTTTTGAAACGAATCACCACCAGACTTTCATCGCTAGAGGGCACATCCTGTAAGGTAAACGGGTTAGAGGTATCAACCGTTGGTATACGCTGAAAGTTAATATGTGTGCGGCTAAACTGCGGCAAAATATACTTGATATAATCCGGCATTCGACTCTGAATCGTATCTATTACCGCTTCTTGTGAGTAGCCGCGTAGTTTGGTATCACGGTCAATTTTTTGGATCCACTCCAAATTAATTGTCGGGGCGATACCGATTAAAAGATCAGCATATTGAGCAATGTTGTACCGATCTGTGACAAGCCCACCATGCAAACCTTCATATAGCAATAAATCGGTGCCCTCTGGTAATGCTTGCCAAGGGGTAAATGTACCAACACGATGGCCTTGCTCTACCATCTCTTTGTCTTCTGCGTGAATATAGTGGCGGTAAACTCCAGTGCCATTTTCTGCATAGCTGGAAAATAACTGCTCAAGCTCATCAAGCATGTTGGCTTCCACTGCAAAGTGGCTGACTTGGCGTTTACGCTCTGGTTGTTCACGTAGAATTTTGTGCATCTCTTCCCGTGAGTAGCGGTGAAAACTGTCACCATGCACAAAGGCCGCTTCGATCTGTTCGCGGTGAAACATACGAGCAAACGCATCCTTGACCGTTGTTGTACCGGCACCCGACGATCCTGTTACCGCAACAATGGGATACTCTCGCGACATAAACTATAAACCTTTACTAATAATAATCAGATCAAAGCATATAGATGCTTTGATCTGTTAGGCTTGAGCTGTTGCATTCGCAACAATGGCTTTAAAAGCCTCAGGCACGGTTACTGCTTTACGTTCTTGATAGTCAAAAAATACAATGCCTGTTTTAGCCAGTGCCACTAAAGCGCCATCTGAGTTTTTGGTTACTCGATAGATCAGATCACCACCTTTGCGTGATAGTTCATCCACCGCAACTTCAATAGTTAAAGTATCAGGATAAAAAACTTCTGCGCGATAGCAGATACCAAGATCGGCAACTACGATACCAACCCCTTCTATGTCGATCTCACGGTGACCATGGGCGATAAACATTTGTGCCCGTGCATCATGGATTAGAGAGATCAAGGTGTCGTGAGCAAGGTGATTGCCGTAGTTTAGGTCGGTGATACGCAAAATAGCTTGATGCGTAAAAATAGTTTGCTGCTCAGGGTAGTCAATTTGGATACGAGCCATTTTAATTTCCTTATCTGTTTTTATTGTGGCTTATTAAAAAGTTATTGGTCTTCATCATTTGCCTGTAAAAGACTCAGACAATAAAGCCGGAGATAACACTCCGGCTTTATTTTGCAACTGCACAATAATGCTAGCTGAGATTAGCCTTTTGCTTGCTCGCGGGCAATAGCGCGATAGCCAATATCAGTACGATAGAATGCGCCATTCCAGTTAATTTGCTTCACAAGCTGGTAGGCATTGGCTTGTGCTTCGCTGACCGAGTGACCCATTGCAGTGGCACATAGTACGCGGCCACCGTTGGTTACAACTTTGCCATCTTTTAGCGTGGTGCCTGCATGGAAAACTTTACCGCCTTCAAGTTCAGTTTCTGGCAGTCCTGTAATTTCGTCACCCTTGGCGTAATCAGCAGGGTAACCGCCCGCGGCAATCACAACACCAATGGATGGGCGAGCATCCCACTGCGCTTCAGTTTTGTCTAAGTTGCCAGCTAGTGCAGCTTCACATAGTTCAACTAGATCAGACTGCAAACGTAGCATAATCGGTTGAGTTTCAGGGTCACCAAAACGGCAGTTGTATTCGATCACTTTTGGAGTGCCATCAGCCATAATCATCAGGCCAGCATACAAGAAGCCTGTATACACATTGCCTTCTGCGGCCATACCTTCAACCGTTGGCATAATTACTTCAGCCATTACTCGGTCGTGAATGGCTTGTGTCACAACAGGGGCCGGAGAGTAAGCGCCCATACCACCTGTATTAGGGCCAGTGTCTTTGTCCCCTACACGTTTATGATCTTGGCTGGTTGCCATTGGCAATACATTTTTGCCATCAACCATCACAATGAAGCTGGCTTCTTCACCGTCTAAAAACTCTTCGATTACAACGCGGCTGCCGGCATCGCCAAAGGAGTTGCCTGCGAGCATATCTTTAACTGCATCTTCCGCTTCCTCAAGGGTCATCGCAACGATAACGCCTTTACCTGCGGCTAAGCCATCAGCTTTGATGACGATTGGTGCGCCCTTTTCACGTAGATAAGCCAGTGCTGGCTCAATCTCGGTGAAGTTCTGATATTCAGCCGTTGGGATGTTGTGGCGTGCCAAGAAATCTTTTGTGAAGGCTTTAGAGCCTTCCAATTGAGCAGCACCTTGTGATGGGCCAAAAATGTTCAGACCTTCTGAGCGGAAGCGATCCACTACACCCGCTACCAGTGGTACTTCAGGGCCAACAATTGTTAACTCAACTTGGTTTGTTTTAGCAAACAAAACTAGGGCATCAAAGTCTAGTACGTCAATGGCGACGTTTTCCAGTTTAGGTTCCAGTGCCGTACCTGCGTTACCTGGAGCAACAAATACCTGGCTCACTTTTGCAGATTGTGCTGCTTTCCACGCTAAAGCGTGCTCACGACCACCATTACCGATGACTAAAACCTTCATTTTTGCCTCATCTCACTTGTCTGTGTTGACGCTGGTGCTATAGATAACACACAGACTGCCATTCAACGGATTGTTAAAAATTGGCGCTATTATCGCAAAAACTGTGGCAGATAGCACTGCAAAAGGCTTAGGCATTGAATGGCTAAATCTCAAAGAAAGTGGTGTCACTAAAATCATCCAATTCACGAACATCCAACGGAATTTGGATGTACAGCGTCAGTCCCTCTCCTTCACGGCTTTCTGCTTTGATATGGCCTCTTAGTTTTCGAGTAACCAAGTTGTAGATGATATGTGCACCTAGGCCGCTGCCACCTTTGCCTCTGGCTGTGGTCACAAAAGGCTCAAAGATACGGCCCAAAATTTCTTTGGGCACACCTTTACCATTGTCGCTAAAAGTAAGATTAAGCTCAGACTCACTCAATAAATTTATGGTGATATTAACTTTATTATCAGGGCTGTATTGCTCACGCGCATTAAAACCATGATCAATCGCATTAGTAATCATATTGGTGATAACTTGTGCTAGCGCCCCCGGATAACTGAACATGACGATGTTTTCTGGACAATTCACTTCAACCTGCACATTAGATAAAACAGGCTTAAGAGAAGCAATTAGGTCTTGAATATATTGATCTAAAATAAATTCGCGTAAGTCTTCAGCAGACTGATCCACCGCAACCTGCTTAAATGTACGCACAAGCTCTGCGGCACGTTGCAAGTTAGACAGCACAAGACTATTGCTCTCTTGAGAGAGATCTAAATAGTCCTCTAAGTCGCTGCGAGTTAGGCTTTCTGCTTCAATTTTCAAGATAAGATCTGTAGTGGCTTGCAACATCGCAGAGGCCGCAGTCACGCCAATGCCAACAGGGGTATTGATCTCATGTGCGACTCCTGCCACTAAACTACCAAGAGACGCCATTTTTTCCGCTTCAATTAACTGGTCCTGTGTTGCTTTTAAGTTCTGCAACGTCTTTTGTAATGCACTATTACTCTCTTCTAAACGCTGAGTACGTAGCTTAACCTTCTCTTCCAGAGCTTGATTAAATCGTAATAATTGATCTTCACTCGCTTTTCGATCTGAAATATCGGTTGAAACACCGCCTGAGGCGATCACTTCATTTTGATCATTGAAGATAGGAAACTTCATCGAGATATAAGTGTGTATGCCATCAATATGATGAGCAACCTCTTCACTTTCTTGAGGCTGTTTTGAGGCGACTACAGCCAGATCATTGGCTTGAAAAAGACGGGCCGACTCTTCTGAAAAAATATCGAAATCGTTTTTGCCAATCACTTCATTGAGAGGGAGGTTAAATATTCTACAAAACTCTCGATTGACCAGCAGATAGCGCCCTTCCAAGTCTTTCATATAAATAACAGACGGCGCATGATCTAGAATAGCTTGCAGCCGATGTTCTGTTTCAATACGGGCACTTTCTGCTTTAGCCCTTTCAGACATCTGCTCCTTCAATAACTGAATAGTTTCAGCTTGTTCTTCCGAATGGCGCACAATAAGGTTTTCACGTTCTTGGTAATAACTGATTTTGGCTTGTAGTTCATGAGGGGATATATTGAGTTGATTTAGAATATCCGTGTATAAGTTACGAATCGCCTCTTGCTCTGATTGCGTGATTAAATTGACACGACTCAACGCTTTATAGGCTGAAGCTGCACCGATGGAGCCTGATAAACGGTGACTAATCTCTTTATGAAAGCGGTTAAGATCCATCAATGTGACATAGCTTTGTTCACTTAGCCCTAAGCTCTCTAAGGCTTGTTGCAATAACTCTTGTGCCTCATGATGTTGTAAATACTCTTCTAGCAGTGCTTTTACTAAACCAATTTTATTGGGTAAAAAGATATTGTGTGGCAACTCAATAGAAGGTTGCTCACTGATCTCTTGCTGTAGCACCTCGGTGAACTCTTGATTGTAATCATGTTCCTCCTGATTACCGGGGAAAAGTAATGAGAAAAACAGGTAACCGGTCACATTGAAGATCAGCGTCCAAATTACCCCGTGGCTGATAGAGTCTAGCCCCTCTAAGCCCATAAAAGCCTCAGGATTTAGCCAACTGGTCATGATTTGGCTTTGTAACCATGGAAACGTCAGCCAGCCACTTTTCATTAACGCAGGCAATAGCAGGGTATAGCACCACATCAAAAAGCCCAGCAACAAACCTGTAAAAGCACCAACCTTGCTGGCTTTGCGCCAGAACAACCCACCTAAGGCCGCAGGCGCAAACTGTAAAACAGCCACAAAAGATAAAATTCCCATGCTGGCTAACATATACGACTCACCCACGTGAGCGTTGAATTGATAGCTAATAAAAAGAAACAGAGCAACAGCTAACCAGCGCAGTTTTAATAGATGACGGCGCAACCATTTTAAACCGGGGGTAACCTCTAAAACAGGCAGTAACAAGTGATTAGTGAACATCACCGACATACTCATCGCACTGATTACGATCATGCCCATTGCCGCAGAAAAACCACCAATAAACACAAACAAGCTCAGCCAAGGGCTGTTGGTTTGTAGCGGTAATAGCAAAACGAAAGTATCAGCCTGTTGAGGAGAATAGCCCATAATCAGTCCGCCAAGACTAATGGGAATCACGAATAGTAAAATCAAAAACAGGTAAAAAGGTAAGCCCCACTGCGCGGTTCTTACATGGTTGGGATCTGAGTTTTCTACAACGGCCAAGTGAAACTGACGGGGTAAAAAGAAGATGGCAGAGGCTGAAATAAGCAGGTAACAGATCCATTGCACAAAAGTGGGTGTAGATTGATAACCTTGGAATCTGGCTTCGGTTTGCCTGAGCGCTTCTGCTTGAGAAAATATATCGCCAAAACCATCGAATAGCCCATAAGTTACTAATAATCCAGCACAAATAAAGGCCAAGAGCTTAACTAAACTTTCAAGCGCCATCGCCAAAACTACCCCAGGGTGACGCTCTGTGGTATCTAAATGGCGCAGGCCAAAAAGAATGGTAAACAACACCATAAAGCTGGCGCTTCCGATGGGAATCCACTCATTCATAACACTGGCTGAGTTCTGGCTGATTAACTCAAAGCTGTTATTAATTGCTTTTAACTGCAAGGCGATATAAGGCATCACACCTACAACGGCCATAATAGAGACAAGTGCAGCGATGCTCTGCGAGCGGAAATATCGAGCGGATAAAAAATCGGCAATACTCGTGACGCGATAGAGGTTTTTTACTGCAATCATGCGCCGCAATAGAACGGAGCTGAAAAAGAAAGCAAGAATAGATCCCCAGAAAATAGCAAGATAAAGCCCACCCGACAAAGATGCACTGCCCACAATACCGAAATAAGTCCAAGAGGTGCAATAAACAGAAAGTGACAGCGTATACACCCAACGGCTATGGGTTAGGTTCATCCACCTAGAACCTTGCTCTGCTTGAGCACCCCACCATGCAATGCCTAACAGCAACAGCAAATACGCCGCCAAGAATATAAATAACATACTCTGGCCGATCCCTGTATCAGCAATCATTCAGGCTCTCCATTTTGAAACATCTGCAATACAAATACAGCTAAACTCTATAGCAGCTATTCATTACGCATCAAAAACAGCAACAAAACCGTGATTAACCAAACAGCACAGATAATAAAAAATGAAACTGCTAAAGGTATCTGCCCCTGATTAAACACAGGCCAAGAGATTGCTAAGAACATCAATGCCAAGAAAAAAAGTTTCAGTTCAGGGTGTTTGAAAAGGTATTTTAGTTTCATTTTATTATCAACTTATTCAACAACAGAGAATCAAGGCCAAGAGTAGGTGTATAAAGGAAAAAAGATACCTGCAAGTGACAAAGAAATACCCTGTTTTATTTTCAGCATAGACCAAAGTACAGCGCGGTCGCATAAGTAAATATCTGAGGTGTTGAATACGCTTTTTAGACGCATAAAAAAACCCAGCCTTGGCTGGGTTGCACTCTTGTCTGGCAGAGGGAAGGAGTTAGAACAGACAAGAGTCAAAAGTCGCTAAGAAAACACTCAAAGAGAGCATTCAAGAAGAACAACAAGCTTAGCGTGCAAAAACTTTTGGTAGATGCTGATCAATCAGTTCTTTGGCTTCTGTCAGGGTATCTAGTGTTGCTAAATATTGGCTATTGGCTTTGACCTGCCATTCGCAGAAGAAGCTATAGTTAGCTTCAAATGCTGCAACAGGATCTGTTTTACCTATTAACGCAGCCCAATGTTTACTTAGAGCCTCTGTATTTTCAGTGAAAAATTGGTTCTGTTGCTGCACAAACTTTTCAGCAACTTTGACTTCTGAAGTGGCAAAGCTGCTCATCGCTTCGATAGGCTGCCAGTTTGTTGCATCGTTCATTGTTTTCAAAGTGTTTTGAAAATCAGATAACCATTTATCGAAAAAGCTCATTGTTGCCTCCATGATCCTAGTTAGGGATCTTTTGCCAAAGTTTTTGCAGTGCACAATCTATGATTGATAATATAGTGCAGTGCACAAAAAATTGTCAAATACTTTTTGTTCGCAGGTGCAGCATTTTGCTTGAAAGGCTATTTTTAGGGTTAGATGTTTAATCAGCGTTTGATTAGAAAAGAGGGTAGACATAGAGGAAAAAGATGAATGGTTCGTGCTTTCTACTCAGATGACTATCGTTAAACACATACATACCTTGGGTAAAAGCATGAGGACTCTTAGCAGAAAGCCACTGTATTAACATTGGTAAAGGTCGGGCTAATTTAGAGTGCAATACAAAACGCTATTAGCCAAAAGTGTTACTTGTTGCACTATCCTAGGGCGTATACGAAAACAATGTAACTTTAAGTGTCATGAATAACCCTGCAATTATTTATATTTGTTTTGACTAATTAACATGCCTCTCTCTATTTTATCCATAAAGTTTACAGCATATAAAAAGAGCAAAGCTCTTATCAGCACTGTATTTGGCATAAAAATATTCTATGGTCTACAGTTAAAAACAGTAAGTAACCAGCTGTGATATTAAGCATTTACTCTAATTGGAACGGTATTTGCTTTTAGTTTGTTGACTGATTGGTTCTACCCATTTTTGACTGGTACGAAGGTGTTAACTCTAAAAGAGCGCACTCTAATCAATACAAGAGGATTAATAATAATGAAGAAGATAAGTCTAATGGCTGCATCAGCAGCAATGGCACTAAGCTTCACAGGTTTGGCACAGGCAGCAGGAACTCTGGATAGCGTTAAAGAGCGCGGTTATGTTCAGTGTGGTGTAACAACAGGTCTTCCGGGCTATTCAAACCCTGATGACAAAGGTAATTGGACAGGGATGGATGTTGACGTTTGTCGAGCTGTAGCAGCCGCTACTTTGGGTGCTGCTGATAAAGTTAAATATATTCCTCTTAATGCTAAAGAACGTTTTACAGCACTGCAATCTGGTGAGATTGATATGCTGTCTCGTGTTACCACTTGGACGCTTACCCGTGATGGTTCACTGGGCGTTAACTTTACAGGTGTGACTTATTACGACGGCCAGGGTTTTCTAATCAGCAAAAAGCTGGGTGTAAAAAGCGCACTTGAGCTAGACGGTGCATCTGTTTGTATTCAAGCAGGTACTACAACCGAGCTAAACGCAGCAGATTATTTCCGTGAAAACAAAATGACCTTTGAGCCTGTGGTATTTGATACCTCTGACCAAACCGTAAAAGGCTTTGAGTCAGGTCGTTGTGACGTTTTAACCTCTGACCAGTCTCAGCTTTATGCAATGCGTATTAAGCTTTCAAATCCAAGCAATGCAGTAGTTCTACCAGAAATCATTTCAAAAGAACCGCTAGGCCCATTGGTTCGCCAGGGTGATGATGAGTGGTTCAATATTGTTAAATGGTCTCTGTATGCAATGATCAACGCAGAAGAGATGGGCTTAACCTCTAAGAACATCGACAAAATGATGACCAAAGGTAACCCTAATATTGATCGTTTTGCAGGTAAGGGCATCACTTCTGGCTTAGGTATCAGCGGTGACTGGGCCTATCAAATTGTGAAACAAGTGGGTAACTATGGTGAAGCATTTGACCGTAACCTAGGTAACGGCTCTCCATTGAAAATTGAACGTGGTCTGAATGCACTGTGGAATAAAGGCGGCTTACAGTACGCCCCACCAATGCGCTAAGCCCTAAGCAACAGGCGGTGTAAACCGCCTGTTTGCATTTCAGTAGTTTAATTGGGAGGTTTCTCTATGCAGTCAGATGCCAAAAAGTCGCCGTCAGCCCCTAGCACTAAGACGCGCTTCTGGCATGATCCGGCTAAACGAGCACTGGTTTTCCAGATTTTGCTGGTTTTAGGTGTGTTCGCGGTGCTCTGGTTTATTGTCCAGAATACTTTGCACAATCTTGAAAGTCGGGGCATCACAACAGGTTTTGCCTTTTTGTCTCAAGAGGCAGGTTTCGGCATTATCCAATCCCTTGTTGAATATTCAGAGTCTAGCAGCTACGGGCAAACCTTTTTGGTCGGCTTGCTTAATACTATTTTGGTTTCAGCATTGGGCATATTTTTTGCCACTGTTTTGGGCTTTATTATCGGTGTTGCTCGATTATCGAATAACTGGCTCGTTGCAAAGTTAGCTTCAGCCTATGTTGAGATCTTTCGCAATATTCCGCTATTGTTACAGATTTTCTTCTGGTATTTCGCGGTATTGCGTGCACTGCCTTCGCCACGTCAGAGCTTTCAACCTTTTGACAATGTGTTTCTGAATGTACGTGGTTTGTTTATGCCCCAGCCAATGCCTCAGCAAGGGTTTGAGTTGGTTTGGTGGGCATTGCTAATCGCAATTGCAGGGTCTGTTGTTTTGGCGCGTTGGTCAAAAAAACGCCAAGATGCAACAGGGCAGCTATTCCCTGTTTATAAAACTGCGTTGGCTTTAATCATTGGCTTACCTTTAATCGTATTTTGGTTATCTGGTAGCCCACTGACTTGGGATGAGCCTGCTTTACGTGGTTTTAACTTTCGCGGAGGTATGACAATTATCCCTGAGCTTGCAGCTCTTCTAGTTGCACTCAGCATCTATACAGCGGCATTTATTGCCGAGATTGTGCGTTCAGGTATTCAAGCCGTATCTAAAGGTCAAACTGAGGCCGCCAGTGCTTTAGGTCTAAGTAAAGCTAAGGTTTTACGCTTGGTGGTGATCCCTCAGTCGGTACGTGTGATTATTCCGCCGTTAACCAGTCAATATCTTAATTTGATTAAGAACTCCTCTCTTGCCACTGCAATTGGCTATCCTGATTTGGTTTCAGTCTTTGCAGGCACCACCTTGAATCAAACGGGGCAGGCGATTGAAGTAATCTTTATGACGATGCTGGTTTATCTGACATTGAGTTTGTTGGTTTCAGCCTTTATGAACTGGTTTAACACGCGCATGGCGCTGGTTGAGCGTTAACAGGAGAAATAATTGTGAGCAATTTGAGCAAAGTCAGACACGACATGCTACCTAATCTGCCACCTCCTGCCAGTAGCGTAGGGGTGATAGGTTGGATGCGTGCTAATCTATTTTCGAATATCACCAATAGTGTACTCACACTCTTTGCACTGTATTTACTTTACATTTTACTGACGCCAACTATTAGCTGGGTGTTTATCAACTCAGATTGGACTGGCTCTAGTCGAGATGCCTGTACCTCTGGCGGTGCTTGTTGGGTATTTGTAGCCAATCGTTTCGATCAGTTTATGTATGGATTTTATCCAGAGGCTGAAATTTGGCGCATTAACCTTACCTTCTTACTGTTAGTTGCTCAGGTGCTGTGGCTGATGCTACCGAACCTGCCCTATAAGGGGATGGTTGCAGCAGTGGTGCTATTGGTATTCCCAATACTGGCGTACTTCTTACTATACGGTGGTAGCTTTGGCCTAGAGGTGGTGG
The DNA here is from genome assembly GCF_900167095.1 of Oceanospirillum multiglobuliferum. GTDB lineage: Bacteria > Pseudomonadota > Gammaproteobacteria > Pseudomonadales > Halomonadaceae > Oceanospirillum > Oceanospirillum multiglobuliferum. The sequence goes on along the minus strand of NZ_FUXG01000010.1, from coordinate 62,964 downwards.
AAACTCATAAATGGGGTGGCCTCTCACTGACTTTAGTGCTGGCGATTGTGGGAATTGTGGCAGCGCTGCCTTTTGGTGTCTTACTGGCACTTGGCCGTCGCTCAGAGATGCCTATAGTTAAAAGCTTTTGTGTGGTTTACATCGAGTTTTGGCGCGGTATTCCACTGATTACCGTGTTATTCATGGCCTCTGTGATGCTGCCACTGTTTGTCCCCGAAGAGATGAACTTTGACAAGCTGCTACGCGCTATGATCGGCATCGTGATGTTCCAATCTGCTTATATGGCGGAGGTGGTTCGGGGTGGTTTGCAAGCAATTCCAAAAGGACAGTATGAAGCCGCTCAGGCATTGGGTTTGAACTATTGGAAAATGATGGTTTTTGTCGTCTTACCGCAAGCGTTGAAACTGATGATTCCCGGTATTGTGAACACCTTTATTGCACTGTTTAAAGATACCAGTTTGGTGCTTATCATCGGTTTATTTGATCTATTGGCAATTGTTCAGGCAGGTTTAACCGACCCTAAATGGCTAGGGTTCTCCGTTGAAGGTTATGCCTTTGTTGCTTTTGTGTTCTGGGTATTCTGTTTTGGCATGTCTAAATACAGTCAGCATCTTGAAAACCGCTTCCACACGGGTCACGGCTCCCGTTAACCCAGACAGATTTTGGAGACATTTTAATAATGACAACTAATACAACAAACTCTGCTGCTGCGCGCGAGCTGAACGATGAGCTAATGGTGGAGCTGCGCGGTGTTAACAAATGGTATGGTCAGTTTCATGTTTTAAAAGATGTGAATCTTGAGGTGCGTAAAGGCGAGCGTATCGTAATTTGTGGCCCTTCAGGCTCCGGCAAATCAACGACTATTCGCTGCATTAACCGTTTAGAAGAGCACCAAAAAGGCGACATCATCGTCGGTGGTACAACATTGAACAACGACCTTAAAAATATCGAAACTATTCGTCGCGAAGTGGGAATGGTGTTTCAGCACTTTAACCTATTTCCTCATTTAACCGTGTTGGAGAACTGCTGTTTGGCACCGATTTGGGTGCGTAAGATTCCGCGTAAAGAGGCGGAAGCTATGGCGATGAAGTATCTTGAACGAGTAAAAATTCAGGATCAGGCGCTGAAGTTTCCCGGTCAGCTTTCAGGTGGTCAACAACAGCGTGTGGCTATTGCCCGTAGTTTATGCATGAATCCTCAGGTGATGCTGTTTGATGAGCCTACATCAGCACTTGACCCTGAGATGATCAAGGAAGTGTTAGACGTAATGATTGAGCTGGCACAAGAAGGGATGACCATGATCTGTGTAACTCATGAGATGGGCTTTGCCAAAACAGTGGCAGACCGAGTGATCTTCATGGATAAGGGGCAGATTATTGAAGAAAATGACCCTCATAACTTCTTCAATCATCCTCAATCTGAGCGTACACAGTTGTTCTTGAGCCAAATTCTGCAACATTAATCTGATACTGTTGGTCTTTAAGCTCTAAACCCGCCATCAGCCAATCGTGCAAAGACTCTGGTGGCGGGTTTTCTTCTTGGCTTGCTTGTCAGCCGTCAATCTATCACTGCCTCCTGCTATGCTAAAATTGCTCACAATGGCTTGCGTTTGCAAGCGTAATCTCAATACGCTATGACAGATGGAGATTAGTGTGCAGCGAACGCAGCTTACCTTTTTACTTTCTGTGCTGGTCGGACTAGGCATTTACTTTGGTTTAGATCTTGATACCAATCTGCGCCTAGGTTTAGCGATGCTGGCGGCCATTGCATTGCTTTGGATGACAGAGACTTTTCACATCACGGTTACGGCGCTGTTGGTGCCAATTCTGGCGGTGGTACTGGGCATTTTCTCCGTTGCTGAGGCGATGAAGAACTTTGCGAATCCTATTATTTTCCTATTTCTAGGGGGCTTTGCCCTTGCTGCGGCACTGCATAAACAATCGCTAGATGAGCGTATAGCGGGATTGGTCTTACGGATTGCCAAAGGGCGGATGTGGTTGGCAACTGTTCTGCTTTTTGCAACGGCGGCTTTTGTTTCTATGTGGATTTCGAACACCGCGACAACTGCGATGATGCTACCTTTGGCTTTAGGGATGCTCGCCCGTTTGCCTTATGAACATAATCAGCGTACCTATTGGTTCCTACTACTAGGCATCGCTTACTCTGCCAATATTGGTGGTATAGGCACGCTAGTGGGTAGCCCGCCAAATGCCATTGCAGCTGCTGCGGTGGGGATTGGTTTTGCGGATTGGATGAAGGTGGGTGTCCCTGCCGTTTTGCTGATGCAGCCTACGATGTTGGGTATTCTTTGGTGGGTACTTCGTCCCAATTTGTCGCATACCTTTGATTTACAGGAAAAACGCCAAACGATGGGGTTACAGCAATGGCTCACGTTAGCGGTGTTTACAATCACGGTTCTACTGTGGCTGTTCAGTGCCCCTGTCTCAAGCAGTTTAGGCATTGAAAAAGGGTTTGACGCCATTGTTGCGCTATTGGCGATTGTTCTGCTATGTGCTTTAAAACTGGTGAGCTGGAAGGATATTGAACAATCGGCAGATTGGGGGGTGTTACTGCTCTTTGGTGGGGGCTTAACCCTATCGGCCATTTTGAAAACAACAGGGGCTAGTGTTTTCCTTGCAGAGTCGATTAATCAGCTATTAGACGGTGCGCCTTTGCTGCTGTTTATGCTCGCCATCACGGCCTTTGTGGTGATGCTGACCGAAATTGCCAGTAATACAGCCAGTAGCGCTCTGCTAGTGCCTATATTTGTCTCAATTGCGCAAGCCATGGGGCTGTCGCCTGTTGTATTGGCTTCGGTCATTGCGATTTCGGCCTCCTGTGCCTTTATGTTGCCTGTTGCTACGCCACCCAATGCGATTGTGTTTGGCTCAGGCTATGTACCACAGGGACAGATGATGCGGACGGGGATTTATCTGAATATTGCTATGATTATCTTGATTGCATTTGCAGCTTGGAGCTTACTCTAAGGTGTTGAGGTCAAAGTTTTGGCTAGTTTGAGACAACCTTCAAACTAGCCAATATAGGTTTACAGATAATGGCCAATCGCTTGAGCCAGTGCTGGGGCAATATCAATGGCGTTGCTGGGGTGATTGACGGTGTTGCAGGTGATTACTTGGGCCGTATGTGCCAATAACATCTGGTCATAGGCGTTTTCAGCAAATAGTCCATGAGTGCCAATACAGATAACAGGTTTCATACCTGCATTGCCTAGATGTTGGATGGTTTCTAACATTGTGCGGCCACTGGAGATAATGTCATCCAGCAATATAGGGGTGTGTTGCTGGTAGCGCTCGACATGGGGCAATGAAACGGTTACATCCCAATCACCGTGACGCTCTTTCAGCAACACTTCAAAAGGTGCAGCGGCTAAATGAGCAACCTCAGCCACCCACTGTTCACTTTCACTATCAGGGCCTATCAGCAAAGGGTTAGGCACATGTTGTTTAATCCACAGCGCAACACTTTCTGCCGAAGCAACAACTTGGTTCGGAATGCTATAGATCTCATCTAAACGGTCGTAACGGTGCAGATGAGGATCTACTGTAATGAGTGCATCAAAACTGCGTGAAATCAGAGCGGCAAAATGGCGAGAGGTAATGCACTCTCCTGGCTTAAAGCGCTTATCTTGACGCATATAGGCTAAGTAAGGCGCGACTAAGAGCACCTTTTTTGCCCCCATCTCTTTTAAGGTTTCTGCCAAGTAAACCAAAGGCAAAAACTTTTCATTAGGCTGATATAAGGTACAAAGCACAATTACTTGTGCGCCATGTACAGGGGTTACCACTTGTAGGTAAGACTCACCGTCAGGGAATTGACGTTGGCTCAACTCACCTAGAGTGGCATCAAGTTGTTGGCACAAACTGTTGGCGATTGTGCTGCCGTCGTTCAGATCAAAAAGAATCGGTTTCATGGCGTTATCTTAATAATGTCAGGTCTGTCGGTCAGAAATTCGATGGCATAATTCAGCGCCCCAGGACTTTCTGCATGTATGACCAGTAAAGGGTCTCCGATACGGATCGAATGGCCGAGTTTCACTTCTAAGGTGACGCCTGCGGCAAGGTCTTCCGGTGCGCCAGCAAGCTTAGCGAGTTTGGCTAAGTTACGGTTATCAATAGCGCTTACAACACCATTTAAGGGGCTGCACCAAGAGTATTGATAGTGTGCAACCGTTGGTTTTTTAAAACCGCCTTGTCCTTCACAAATTTTGAAAAATTTATCCCAAGCTGCGCCTGTTATTAGAGTGTGCTCTGCCTTTCTCAATCCTTGGCCTTGTGGCGCTAAACCTGCCATTTCTAGCACTTTCCCTGCTAGTAATAAGGATCTTTCACGTAGATCTTGCGGTGCATCCGCTTGGTTTTTAAGCACCTTGATAATATCTTGTGCTTCTAACGCTGGGCCAATACCACGGCCAACAGGTTGGCTGCCATCGGTGCAGATCACCTCTACAGTTAAGCCAAGGGCTTTGCCTGTGGTCATTAACAGATCAGATAGTAGCTCTGCATCAGCTTGTGAGCGTACTTTGGCAGTGGGGCCAATAGGGATATCAATTAGGACGTGGCTGGAGCCAGCAGCGATTTTTTTAGATAAAACAGAGGCGACCATTTGGCCTTCGCTGTCTAAGTCTAGCTCGCGCTCTGCTCTAATCAAAATATCATCAGCAGGGCTAAGGTGAACAGAGCCTCCCCAAGCTAAGCAGCCGCCCTCTTGTTGCACCACTTGTTTTAATACAGGTAGGTCTAACTCAACCTCTGTCATAGTGCTCATAGTGTCTGCTGTACCTGCCGGAGAGGTAATCGCACGGGAGGAGGTTTTAGGCATCACGCCCCCGCAGGCGGTAACGATACTCACCACAATAGGCGTTGTCCTATTACCGGGCAAACCACCAACACAGTGCTTATCCACTACGGGGCTGGTATGCCAGTCTAAGCGATCGCCTGCATGTAACATGGCGCGAGTTAGGCTGATAATCTCTTCTTGATCAAGATTTTTACCTGCACAGGCTGTAATAAACGTTGCCAGATGTACGTCTGAGTATCTCCCCGCGACAATGTCAGAGACGATGCTGTCCATTTGGTTATCATTTAAATGATGACCATAAACCTTATGGCGTAGATGGCTAAGAGACTGAATGGGCTTGGGATGGCAAACATGCACAATGCTGCGCTCAGGGGCTTTAAGCAAATGTGCGGCAGAAAGTGATAAGCCTATTTCACCAGAGGCTAGAATATCACTGTCTACAATATTTAAAGAGGCAATGATTGTGGCCTGTTCACTGCTAATCTGCACTCTTGATGCGCTGGCAAAACCTTCCGCTTTGCAAACGTGACTATTACGGCGCAGATAGACCGTAGGCTGTTGATGTGTATCGATTCCTAAATAACGGATGACCAGAGGAAAGGGCTGGTTTTCAGTATCAATTACAGCTGTCATATGTAGAATCTGTGACTTAGGATGAAACTTCATCTTAGTCTCAGAATTATAGATAAACAATCGCCAGATCAAGCAGTTGTATTATTTATTACAGTTAATAGGTCAATACATTAATGGTTTATTGTAAGTTAATAATCAACTGGCCCTGTTGTAATAAATTACCTGCGGCATCAACGCTGCGAGAGTCTACATCACAGCACAGTACAAAGGTTTGGCCGTTCATGGTAAATGCTAGAGAAAAGGTGACATCAATACTTGCATCGGGTAAAGCCAAATAAGGGCGAGAAATATAGACTCTACCCGGTGCTTCAATGGCTCTCTGAAAGTATTTTCTTCTGGCCCAATTAGCGCCTTGAGCTTGTTGTAAGGGGTGATAGCGAGCCAGTGCCGCAGAGTTGTCTGAGGCGATGGTTTGCGTCAACTGGTAGCCTTCATCATTTAATAAAAAGATACGACGACAGCCCAGTTGGGTGAGTAGACCAATACAACAAGATTCAAAGCTGTTGCCTAAACGAATTAAATCAGAGCAAGCTGTCAGCATAGTTTCAAAAATTGTCAGCTGGGCATGAAAATTCTGCCGACCTGATTTTTGCTGCAATGCATATTGATGGTGCAATCGGCTAATTTGTATCGGTAAGTCTTCTCGATCTATGCCGTTTAAAGAGGGTTTTGCAAAGAAAAAGCCTTGCACCATATCAGCCTCTGTATCCATTGCTAACAGCGCTTCCTCTTCGTTCTCAATACCTTCAATCAATACTAAGGATTCTGTTTCTCGCAATAAACTAACCAAGCGAGGGAAAATCCGGCGCGCCCTTGGTTGTTGTTGTGCGTTACGGATCATTGAGCGATCCAGCTTTACAATATTGGGATTAATCTTCCAAATTCGATCAAAATTGGATTGGCCTGTCCCGAAGTCATCAATAGCGACTAGAAACCCTGCGTCTCGAAAAGCCTGTACAAACTCTGCCAATAGCAGCTCGTCATGTACGGCATCTTCTAAGATCTCTAGTACGATTTGCTCAGGACGATAACCATGCAGCGATAACGTTTCTTTAATACGTTCGGCATCCATATTGCTTTGCCGGATCTCTTCGCCACGAATGTTTAGAAATAACCAGCGTCCCTCTGTACCTATAAACTTGAAGTTCATTAAGTGTAGGGCGCGGCTCAGTCGGTCTAACTGGGTTATTTGGGTAGCACTATTACAGCGCCCAAATAGGTCCAGCGGTGAGCAAGGCTGATCCTGTGAATTTTTAGCACGCAAGAGCGCCTCATAGCCCACTACCCGTTGATGAGTCAAAGAGATAATAGGTTGATAATGGCTTTCAATACTATATCCGGCGAAATGGCCGCGATAACGCTCTTTATCGCGTGAAACACGGCTAGGATGGGTGCCAAGGCGACGAATATGGTCTGGAATGATCAAATGTGGTGCCATAGAGATGACTGCACTTTCAAAGAAATAACACTCTACTGAAGCAGAATATAGGCCAACTTTAAAAATTCTGTAAGGCTTAACAGAGGGCGGGTTGAGAAAAATAGACTATAGGTGCAAAACCCTAGGTATTATCAGGGTGTTAGTAAGTGTTAATTGAGTGGGATTGGTTGTAGATCATCATGGGTAAGCTTAAAGCCTACCCATAGAAAGTAAGATCTAGTTCATGGAGCGCCCTGAAATGGGGCGTCTTATTTAAGCATGGTCTTCATTAGTGCAGCTTCTTGCATAAAGTTTTGCAGCCTAAAGCGTGAAGCGATTTACCAAACCTTGTAAGCGGACGGAGGTATTGGTTAGAGACTGACTGGCTGCTACAGTTTCAACCACGGCATGCATGCTCTCTTCTGCAACACTGCGAACACTGGCTGCACTTTGGTTGATCTCTTCCGCTACTTTGCTTTGCTCTTCAGCGGCACTCGCAATTTGTAAGGTCATATCATTGATAATGGCAACAGTGCCATTAATATTACTCAAGGCAATCTGTACATTTTTGGTGAGCTCAACACTGGTGTCTGTGATTTGACGACCTTGTTGCATCGCTTCAACTACTTCATTAGCGCCTTGCTGTAAGCGGGCAATCAATTGATGGATTTCACCAGTCGATTGTTGTGTACGCTGTGCCAATGATCGAACCTCATCTGCAACTACGGCAAAGCCTCTTCCTTGCTCGCCTGCTCTAGCGGCTTCAATTGCAGCATTCAACGCCAGTAAATTGGTTTGTTCAGCAATAGATTGAATCACCTCAATAATAGAACCAATATTTTGCGTTTCTTGCTGTACGGTATTTAGCCTTTGTTCGGTCAGGCTGACACTGTCATGTAATAAGCTGATGTTCTTAATAGCAGAGCTGACTAATTGATAGCTTTGGTCAGCTTCTTGACGAGCATTTTCTGTTGAGCGTGCAGTTTCTTGCGTGCTAGCTGCAACTTGTAAGGCGCTGGCGGTCATTTCGGTTACTGATGAAGAAAGCTGATCAGCCTCAAGTTGCTGCTGTTTTGCTCCTCGTCCTGCTTGCTCTGTCATTGCAGACAGCTGGATAGATGCGCCACTGATCTCATGACTTGCACTTGAAATTGACTGAATCATCTCTTTAAGGCTTTGGCCTGTTTGAAGCAACGTCTGTTGCAATTGGCCTATTTCATCTTTACTGGTTTCCATTGCCGAAAGCTTCAAATTACCTTGAGCGATCTGCTGTGCGATTTGAACTGCAATTTGTAAGCGATGATTAATAGTACGAGAGAACTTGATTGATAACAGGGTGCCAATCACCAAGGCCGCCAGCGCGAGCAGAGCCATCCATTGCACGGCTGATTCATTATTATGCTGAAGTTGTGGGCCGAGTAAGTCTTGATCCTTTATAACAGATAATTTGACCTGCTCTATTTTATCGGCAATCACAGGGCCGACTTGTTCTACTTTGGTGTTTAATAGCTGATTTTGCTGCTCAATAATAGCCTGCACTTTATTCATTGCACTTAAGTAATCATCCTTTAAGGTTTTAAATTCTGCAATTAACTGCCGTTGGTTTTGGGTCAAAAGCAGTTCATCTAGTGCCTGTAAATCTGAGAAAACAATCTGAGTTAACTGCTGCTGAGCGATTTGAAAATCTGCCTTGTTTTCAGAGTCAAAGTACTTCAATAGGTATAAACGACCCAAAATAAGGTTTTCTTGCAAGTTGCCAGCAAGATGAGACAGTTCGGCATCACCGGCCAAATAGGCTTGTTGGCGAATATCGCTAACCACTTGTCGCATTTTGGGACCGTTAACACTTAAAATCTGGTTAACGGTGTTAGCACGATCCTCAATAAGCTGCACAATCTGCTCAACAGACTGTTCGTAATTTTGAATCAGTGGCCCAATGTCCTTTATTAATGCAGCACGCTCAGGTTTTTGTATCTCAACCTTAGCTTGATCAAGAAAGCCTTTCATCGCATCCAAGCGCGCTTGGTAATGGGTGAGGGATTCAGGGTTATGAGTAATTAAGTAGCCTTTAAATTCTGCCTGAAACATCAATAAGTTTGCTTGTAAGCGGCCTGCAAGGTTACTGTCTCTTGCTAACTCTCGGTATGTGTCAAAGCCTTTGTCTGATCGAGCAAGACCTTGATAGCCAGCAAAAGAGGTGATCAGTAATAAAGTCAAAACTAAGCCGAAACTTAGCATCAACTTATGGCTGATTTTAATGTCGTTAAAAGCACTCATTACAGTGTTACCTATGTAGTTTGAATAATCCTTTAGATACCCCTAGCCCAATGTGTAGAGCCTCAAGGGTTGTAATCTGAACTTTATATGACTCAGTGGTCGCTATAAAGTTCTTGATAATAGTTATCATTTAAGCAGGATAATAGGGTTTTTAGACTATTTTTAAAGGTAGCAAAGCAGAGAGGTGCACTTAATTCATGCACAGTAATAGATTGCAGTGTAAGTAAAGTATTACACCTCTGTTACGTCAGCATTGGATTTTCTGTGTAATATGAATTGTGTAAGACTTTTGATGCATCGCACATTGAATGTTGTAGAATGCTGGCCTTGCATTTTTTCATGGTTAAATCGTCAGGTATTTAATATCTGCGCTCAATAGGTTAAATAGCGTTATGGAACGGACATACACACTGGTGATTTCATGCCCTGATCGAGTGGGTATTGTGGCCAAGGTCAGTAATTTTTTGGCGATGTACGGCGGTTGGATTACAGAAGCTAGCCATCATTCAGACTTAATGGAAAATTGGTTTTTTATGCGCCACGAGATTCGCGCAAATTCAATTCCATTCAGTTTGGCAGAGTTTCGCAGTGCATTTGCACCTATTGCCCGTGAGTTTGAAATGGACTGGTTTATTTCTGACTCTGAAGAGAAAAAGCGTTTGGTATTAATGGCCAGTAAAGAGTCACACTGTTTAGTGGATCTGTTACACCGCTGGCAAAGTGGCGAACTTAAGTGTGAAATTCCATGCGTCATATCCAATCATGAAGACTTTCGTGAGTTGGTTGAGTGGCATGGTATTGAGTACCACTACGTGCCCGTTGATAAAGACAACAAGCAAGCCTCATTTGACCAAGTTGAGGCGCTGGTCGATGCCGCTAATGCAGATTGTATTGTACTGGCGCGTTATATGCAGATCCTGCCGCCTAATCTGTGCAGAAAATACAACGGTCGCGTGATTAATATTCATCATAGCTTCTTACCTTCTTTTGCTGGGGCTAAACCTTATCATCAAGCTTATGAGCGTGGTGTAAAGCTGATTGGTGCTACTTGTCATTATGTTACTGAAGTATTGGATGCAGGCCCAATTATTGATCAGGACATTCAACGTGTCAGCCATCGTCACAGCATTGAAGATATGGTGCGTTTAGGCAAAGATGTTGAAAAGGCAGTTTTAGCGCGCGGCCTACGCTGGCACATAGAAGATCGCGTCATTGTTCACGCGAATAAAACAGTGGTGTTTAACTAAGCCCAATACCCGTACTTTCCATATTTATCACTCGATTTACTGGACATTAAGCAAGGCTGATCTTTAATTAAGGTAAAGGTAACCGTTTTACAGTGTGTAGGGTGTTTGACTACCACTCGTAAAACGGACAAACCTATACTAAAGCTAAGGAGTATAGCCATGTTAAAGTCTGTTCGTGTCAGTGATTACATGCCCAGCCAGCTGATTAAATTCACGCCTGAGATGAATATCTTTTCTGCTATAGACAAAATGCTAGAACACAAAATATCTGGAGCTCCAGTTGTTAACACTAAAGGTGAGCTAGTTGGTATTCTTTCTCAGTCAGACTGTTTAAATAATGTCATTAAAGGTAGCTTTTATGAGCAGTCAGGTGAAACAGTTGCACACTATATGAGTGCTGAAGTGGATACTGTTCGGGGAGATGACGACGTAATCTCCGTTGCCCAAAAGTTTATTCGTAATCGCCGCCGCCGCTTCCCTGTTTTAGACGAGAATGGGCGTTTGTTGGGTATGATTACCTCTGCCGACATCTTACGTGTTGTGCGTGACTTTGCTGAGCATCGTTAAAATACAGTGCTTTGGTTGTAAGATATATCGTACATCCTTAAGTGCTTATCACCTCTATTGTTTACACGAGTGTTTCTTTATTCTGAACGCTCTCGGGGAAATGTAGAAAAGCGCAATGGATGCGAGTTCAAGGATAGAACTGTTATCGAATATATGTAATGTATGTATAGAGGGCCTCCATGGAATGGAGGCTTTTTTTTGCCTTAAAGTTTGTAACCCCAAGTTTGTTAATAAAATCACGCCCAAAGATCCTATTTCCCCATAATCTCGTATACCATCTAGTACTCAAATCTTAACAGGCTCGATTTTGCTTATGTCGCAATCTATTTTTACACGCAAATCACGGCTTTTGAGCTTATGCCTCTCTTTGTCATTAGGCTTTAGCGCAACAGCTACTTGGGCTACAGAGCGCATCATTGTGCCCATTGTGTTTTACACCCCTGACACAGGCGTTGCAGGTGGCGCCTCTATAATCTGGGTAAAACCTTATGAGGAAGCCAGTAAACCGCGTAAAGATAGCTTAAGTACTTTTATATTTCTTACGCAGAAAGGCCAGTCGATGTTTGCGACCAGTGCCAACAAATTCCTAGATCAAGGCAACTGGCTGCTCACCCCTTCTATTGCCCTTGGTTTGTCCAATAGTAACCACTATGCTTTTGGCGCTACAGCTCCGGCCAACTCGCTAGAAAAATATGAATCAGAGTTTATCAAACTCAAACTGGGTGCAGGCAAACAGCTTTGGCAGGATACTTTTCTAGGCCCAGAGCTGGTATTGGAAAGGTTAAATTATACAGACCTAAATAAAGCCCCTCAGCTCAGTGCTTACTTGAATCAGCAAGCAGAACCCAATTCACAGAGCCTGCATGGTTTGGGAATACGTTTGAAGCGTGACACCAGAGACAGCAGCTTTTATCCAACCCAAGGGGTGTTAAGCCAGTTTGCTTTACGCCGTTTTGATCGCGCTTTAGGCAGTGACTTTAACTATGATCGCTTTGAACTAGAGCACCGCCGCTATTTACCCATGGGCGATAAGTCTGTACTCGCAATACAAGCCAAAATAGATGTCGCACAGGGCAATACCCCTTATAGCGACTTACCCACCCTTGGCGGAGCAAACAGCTTACGAGGTGTATTAAAAGACCGCTATCGTGATAATGCCGCCTTGTCGACCCAAATTGAATGGCGTCAAATTGTTTCAGCCCGCTGGGGCTATGCTGTATTTATGGGTGCGGGTGATGTGTTTGATGGACTTAATAACACGCGTTTTACGCACTTAAAGTATGCATTCGGTTCAGGTTTGCGTTATGCGCTTAACGACCAAGAGAGAATTAACCTAAGATTAGATTTAGGCTATGGTGGCGCGCTTGGTTCAGCAGAAGCAGACGGTATGAACATGTATATTCAGATTACAGAGGCATTTTAACCTTTGATCTATTGTCCAGTTGCAACTATTTAAGCCCCTGTCTTTGCTAGCCTAAAGCCTCTGTATTGATGTTGCTGTTTTTGTGCTTAAAGGTGGGTTGCTTATGAATTTCTCTGCCGTTGGTATTGAAGGGATATGGGTTTGGGTGGCAAACATCCTGTTTGGGTTAGCGTTACTATTGGCCTTTATATACGCGCGCTGGCGAGAACTCATGCAAGAGACCTCATTCCAGCATGTTTACCTTGGGGCAACGGTTTTTGTTTTACTGTTGTGGCAGATGAAAGCCGATATCACAACGCTCGTCAGCATACACTTTTTAATGTCGACCACTTTAACCGTTATGTTTCGCTGGCCGCTGGCTATCATCGCCAGTTGCTGCGCACTAGTAGGGCTATGCTGGACAGGCAAAGCACCTTGGTATCTGTTTGGAGTGAACGGCCTGACCACCGCAGTAGTACCCGTATTCGTCAGTCATTACTTATTCAAGCTGGCAGATGAAAAGCTACCTGATAATTTCTTTGCGCTATTTTTTGTTGGTGGGTTTTTCACCAGTGCCGCAGCCGCGTTGTCTTCAGGACTGTCGCTAATGATTGGCCTTTGGCTAGGCTCAAGTAGCTGGGATTTTGAGCGCATATCAAGCGAATATTTTTTATTTCTACCTATGATCCTACCGCCAGAGGCAGTAGTTAACGGTATGCTGTTAAGCTCAATGATGATTTACAAACCGCAGTGGGTTAAAAACTTTGATTACCATCGTTATTTTGATAACAAATAGCGACATATGAAGCAATGCAGGCTGGTGGCTCACACCGTTAAATGAACTTTTTCTTATCAATAAGCTCTTTATACTGGCTATGTAAGCGTTTTTCAGAGGTTGATTATTACTATGCTAGTGAATAAGCAATATGGCAAAAAGTGGCTGCACTTAGCAGTAGGTTTGTGTGCGCTATTCGCTGCAAGTTTTACGCTACCTGCTAACGCCGTGATAACAGATGAGCTACCCAGTATTGGCAGCAATCAACCTGACCGAGTTACGGTGAATCAGGAATTTGAACTAGGCCGCACTTGGCTTCGTCAATACAGAGCCAGCACATCGGTAATCGGTGATCCTATCGTTCAAGACTACTTAGAACAGCTAGTCCGAAAACTGGCCGTTGAAAGCAACTTATATGAACGGCGTTTAAACGTCGTCGCAATTAATGCCAAGACAATCAATGCCTTTGCCGTTCCCGGTGGAGTGATCGGTGTACACAGCGCCCTGTTGGTAAAAGCTTCTGATGAGTCTATGGTTGCCTCAGTATTGGCTCATGAGCTGGCGCACTTAAGTCAACGCCACTACGCTCGACGTAAAGACAGTGCTGAAAACCAACAAATGCCATTACTTACCGCCATGCTTGCAGGGCTTGTACTTAGCGCTAATGGCCAAGCTCAAGCGGGTACGGCCGCTATTTTAGGCTCTCAAGCTGTGGCTATTCAAAACCAGCTTCAATTCAGCCGTCAGCATGAAACTGAGGCTGATGCCGTTGGGTTTCAGGTGCTTAGTAAAGCAGGGTTTGACAGCGCAGGCATGGGTAAAATGTTTGAGTTGCTACAAACAGAAGCCCGTACCAATGGGGGCAGTGCGCCAGAGTTTTTACTCACCCACCCGCTTACAGAAAGCCGTATCGGTTTTGCACAAGAGCGTGCACAGCAACAAAACAGCATCACTAATTTTGCACAGCTAGACTTTCAACTGGTACGAGTACATAGCCTGTTACTACAAACAGAAGAGGCACAACTGCCTGCTGAGCAAGCACGACTGTTAAACTCTGTTCCAAACAGCCTCAAAGCAAGTGTCAGCCTATATTTAGATATTCTATTGGCGTTGCATCAACAAAATGCGGCTAAAGCTAAGGCCTTAGCCGAACAGTTAGCTTTACAGCCTGACCACCTTTATTTTCGCTTATTAAAAGCTCGGGTACTGGCGGCGAACAATGAAATAGGCGCGGCAATCAATTTGCTACAGCAGCAACTCAGCGTAACCCCTGAAAACTACCCAACCAAAAGCTTATTGGCATATCTGCACCTACAGTCGGGGCAAAACCCTCAAGCCATAGCGCTTTATCAAGCAATGTTAAAGCAGCGTACAGAAGACCCTATCTTATGGCATAAATTATCAGAGGCAGCTAAGCAAGCAGGTGATTTATTAACCGTATATCAGGCCAATGCAGAAGTGCATCAACTGACAGGCAACCTACCTCACGCCATGGCAGAGCTAAAACTGGCAAAAGAGTACGCCAGTAATGACCCACTGACCCATGCACGCATTAGTGAACGCTTAGAAGTGTTGCAAAAAGTGTATAAGCAAATGGATAAAGGGAGATAAGCCGTAAAGGCAGAGACTGATAACAAAAAACCACCGCACATGCGGTGGTTTTTGGTAGATAAGCGAGAATTAAGCTTTAAATTCTGGCAGCTTTTTCTCAGCCAGTACGTGCTGTAAACGCACGTATTTAGGTAGGCCTGTTTTCTCATCGTATGGTAGATCTGCTTGGCCGCGAATCAATGGCTCAAGATATTCACGGCACTTGTCGGTAATGCCAAAGCCATCTTCAGTGATAAAGTCACGCGGCATAAACTTCTCAACGTTAGCCACTGATGACAACGGTGCTTCTTCAATCGTCCATGCAAATGGCGCATTGCTGGTGCGAATAATGGCTGGCATTACGGCATTTTTGCCGGCAACTGCCATTTCAACCGCTGCTTTACCTACGGCATAAGCTTGCTGTAGATCTGTTTCAGATGCGATATGACGCGCTGCACGTTGTAGATAATCAGCAACTGCCCAGTGGTATTTATAACCTAGCTCTGCACGTACCATGTTGGCTAAAGTGGGTGCAACACCGCCTAATTGGGTGTGACCAAATGCGTCTTTAGTACCAGCATCAGCTAAGAATGTGCCGTCTTCGTAATGCGCACCCTCAGATACCACGATTACGCAGTAGCCGTTGTCTTTAACAGACTGATCAACTTTTTTCAGGAAGGCCGCTTTGTCAAAAGCGATTTCAGGGAATACGATCAGGTGTGGTGGCTGGCCTTCAGCTTGTTGCGCCAAGCCGCCTGCTGCTGCAATCCAGCCCGCATGTCGACCCATTACTTCAAGGATAAATACCTTGGTAGAAGTTTCGCACATCGACTGAATGTCTAAGCCTGCTTCCATTGTTGATAGTGCAATGTATTTTGCAACAGAGCCAAAGCCTGGGCAGGTATCTGTAATCGGCAGGTCGTTATCAACGGTTTTAGGCACATGAATCGCTTTGATTGGGTAGCCTAGCTTTTCAGAAATTTGCGACACTTTTAAGCAAGTGTCTGCTGAGTCGTTGCCGCCATTGTAGAAAAAGTAACCGATGTCGTGAGCCTTAAAGACCTCAATAAGGCGCTCATATTGCTCACGATGAGTATCAATATCTTTTAGCTTATAGCGGCAAGAGCCAAAAGCGCCGCCAGGAGTGTGACGTAGTGCAGCAACATCATCGGTAGAGATGGCATTAGTGTCGATCAGCTCTTCAACCAATGCGCCAATAATACCGTTATGGCCTGCGTAAACAGTGCCAATTTTATCGCTATGTTGACGGGCGGTTTCGATTACGCCGCAGGCGCTGGCGTTAATAACTGCTGTAACACCACCAGATTGTGCGTAAAACGCATTTTGCTTGCTCATCGCTGAATCAGACTCCTGAGAGAGGTCGCTCAAGTTAGATTGAATGCGGAAACGAGAGATAAGCCCGTTACCCCGCGAAAATGGCGCTAATTGTACTCTAAAACGAGCTGATTTGCATAATTAGCAACAAGCTTTTTATCAATTTTATCTACGGGAGCTACAGCCTTATCAGGTTGACAATATAAAGTTTTAGCCTGAGGTTTTTTGTCGCAGAGACATTTTGTCGCGCGACAAAATGTCTAATTTGTCCATTTTTTTCAATAGGATAGCATTCCCCGCAATCAAACAAAGGGGTGCAATATGAATAAAAACTACAAGCTCTTGTTAACCACGCTTATGGCTTCGTCGTTACTGACAGGCTGCTTAGGTAGTAGCAGCTCAGACGACGACACGACCACGACCACGGGCGCTACAACTCAGGATGTTAACATTCGTTTTGCGGCTAAGGTTGCCGACCAAAACGCCAGTTGTAATGATACTTATGCGGGCTTAGGCGTTAACAGTAACGCCAGCGTTCAATTTACTGATTTCAGACTATATGTGCACGATGTTGCACTACTTGATCAAAATGGCAATGCTCAAGCCGTTAGCCTGACATCTGATGGTGCTTGGCAAACTGATCGTGTCGCGCTATTAGATTTTGAGACTGGTGAAAGCGGCTGCGCTAATGGCAATAGCCAAACCAATATGATCTTAAAAGGTAAGGTGGCAGCAGGTAGCTATACTGGCATCACCTTTAAAGTGGGTGTTCCGCAGGAAGACAACCATCAGGACTCAACTAAGGCACCTTCACCGTTAAATGTATCCAGCCTGTTTTGGAGATGGCAATCGGGTTATAAACATGCACGTATTGATGCCAAAGTGAACGGTACAACAGACTGGTTCTTCCATTTGGGTAGCACCGATTGTACAGGTGACCCCACCCAAGGTGAGGCAGTAACTTGCGGTGCACCAAATCGGCCAACGATTAGGTTAATGAATTTTAATGCTGAAGCTAATCAAGTGATTCTGGATTACGCCCAACTGGTTTCACTGACAGACTTGGCTAACCCTACAGAAAAACCTAATGGCTGCATGTCGGGCAAAACTGATGCTGATTGTACAGAGGTGCTAAAAGCAATAGGGCTTAATGAGGGTACACAGCGCGTCTTTAAAGTAGGCAGTTTGTAAATGCTGGCTGCGCTTTCTCAATTTAAACGCAGCCTTAGCCTGCTGCCAGTAGTATTACTGGCAGCTTGTGGTGATGCTGACTGGCAACATACTGAATATGCAGCAAGCCAAAGTAGTTTTGACTTTAGGTTGCCTGCGGGTATTCCTCAGCCTTTTGTGCCCGCTAATAATCCGATGACAGCTGAAAAGGTTGAGCTAGGCCGACATCTGTTTTACGACACGCGTTTATCCGGTAATCAAACACAATCTTGTGCCAGTTGTCACTTTCAGTCTTTGGGCTTTGCAGATGGTGTTGCCGTACCAACGGGTTCAACAGGCGAAGTATTAAGCCGTAACTCCCAAGGTTTGTTGAATGTTGCTTATAACGCAACCTACACCTGGGCCAATCATTCGTTGCTCAGTTTATTTAGCCAGCATCAAGTGCCTTTATTTGGTGAGTTTCCGGTTGAATTGGGTGTGAACGATGCTAATCAACAAGAAATTTTGACCCGCATCAGTACCGATCCTCAGTACCAGTCGCTTTTTGCCGCGGCTTATCCTGAAGTTGAAAATCCTTTTCAATTTACCGCTATCAGTCAGGCAATGGCTTCTTTTATTCGTTCGATGGTGTCTTTTGAATCGGCCTATGATCGCTATGAACGAGGTGATAGCAGTGCGCTAACCGAGTCGCAAAAGCGTGGTATGGCAATGTTTTTTGATGAAAAAACAGAGTGCTTTCACTGTCATGGTGGTTTTAATTTTTCCCAATCCACTTTGCATAATCAAACCGTCTTTTTTGAAGCGCCTTTTTTTAATAATGGGCTTTATAACTTAGATGGTTTAGGGGCCTATCCAGAGGGTAATCAAGGGTTATTTGAGCTAACAGGCAAAGTTGAGGATAAAGGTAAGTTTCGCCCTGTCTCTTTGCGCAATATTGCAATAACCGCACCCTACATGCATGACGGTTCGTTAAGCAGCTTAGAAGCCGTGATTGATTTTTATGCTGCGGGTGGGCGCAAGCCAGCCGTAGTTAACGGTCTAGAAACAGGTGATGGCCGTTTGAATCCGAATAAAAGTGGTTTTGTCAGTGGTTTCACATTAACCGATCAGGAAAAACAAGACTTGTTGAGTTTTTTACAGGCGCTGACCGATGAGCATTTTAATCAAGATGCTCGCTTCTCTAATCCATTTCAAAATGCCAAGTCTGAGTAAGGTGTCTGCAATGTTTTCAAGATTATTGCTCTGTATGTTTGCCGCCTTAGGATTAAGCCAAAAGGCTTTTGCTCATGGAACAAAAGTGTCAGTGCCTGAGTTCGGGTTAGCCATTGATTTAGCTTTGGAGCAAGCTGCTTTTGCTGATGCGCCTTCGGTCATTCAATCTATCCCTATGCCTCTATTTGATAAAGCCGCAGCACCAGTGAGTGGCCTTAACTCAGCGGAGCTATCCTTACAGTTGACTGCCTCACCGATGCCGAATTGGTTGATATTGGCTAAAGTAGGGCATCATTCTCATGGTGCTAGCACAGATAAAAATCTGGTAGTTGAGCAGGGCTTTGTACAGGGGCAGTTATTCAAAGATAGCCCACAAACTTTTATTACCTTGGGGCGCTTTTATTCCGCCGCAGGCTTTTATAATCAAGTGGGGCACTCAGGTAATGCTTACCATCTTGCGCCATTGGTCTATCAAAGTCATTTTGGTGAAGAGTTGCTAGATGATGGCATACGTTTCAATCATCATCTTACCCGTCACGCTGAAGTGGGTGTTGAGCTACTCAGTGGCCAAAATAATATTTCGGGTGATCGCTTAAGCTCAGGAAAACCTGCGGTTGTGTTATTTATGCAGCAAAACCTTTCCAGTCTTCTGGGCAGGAACGAGGCATTGGCAGCCTCAAATGCTGGCTGGTCTTTGGCATATTTACAGGCCGATCAGCAATTAGACAGCACCAATACAGGGCATAGCCATACGGCAGACTTGAACTACCAGCTTTCAGGTAAGCTCAAGCAGCTTAGTCTTGCAGGGTATTGGCAAATCAATCAATGGCACCTGATTGCAGAGCTGATTGCCCGAGAGCAAACAGCAGACATCATAACCAGCGATCAGTTTTTGAAAGTTAAAGATAGAAGTTATGGTGGTTATTTATGGGCAGGTTTTGATCTGAGTGATAACTGGCAATTATCAGGGCGCTATGATCGAGTCACCTATCAAGCCAACAGCTATGGACATCAAGCATTATTAACCGCTCTAGAGTTACCTGTTGTACAAAACCCAGAAAGCTTAAGTATGCAGCTGACCTACCTGCCAGATCGTCTACAGTCTTGGTACGTTGCAGGTGGGTCATTCAAAAATACTGAGCAGTGGTATATGGCTTTAGGCTATCAGCTGGTGTTTTCAAGAGAGTTGTTTTAAAACACAGGGCGGTTAGCTGGCCGCCTACCTCTCAATACAATCTTCCTTAATAAATCCTCCTCGAAACCTAGGGCAAAACTAGTAAAGGCACAAAAAATACAAGGGTTTTCCCTAGTTGTTTTACCTTTCTGCATATTGCTTCATATGAGACGTATCAGAGATGTGCTGACGTCCTGTATAACTTTAAGTGTATAGGCTCTATAGCCACTCTGATTGGGAATAGTTAGATAGGAAAACTCTCATATTTGTAAAGTTAAGGAAGAATACTATGCTGGCAACTGCAACGCCTAAGCACTCCGCAGCAGGGGAAGGACTCGTCTACAGCCGTTTGGCTTTTGCCCAAAAGCCAACATTACTTAAAGCCATTCAGACTGCAATTCAAGTAGAACTCAGCACCATACCTGCGTATTACACTGCCTTGCTATCAATGAAAGATACTGCCAGCGATGCTTATCGTTTAACACGTAGTGTTTTGATGGAGGAAATGTTCCATGTGTATCAAGCTTGCGGCCTACTAATTAGCATTGGCGGTAAACCTATTTTGACAGGTGATGCGGTGCCTACTTACCCAGGATATTTACCTGGCTTTGAGCATAGCGCCATGCCCTATATCGCATTACGTCGTGCTTCTGTAGAAGTATTCAGTGATGTTTTTATGGTGATTGAAAAGCCGGGTGTTGATGGTCCTCCTTTAGAAGGAGAAGGATTTGAAACAATTGGTCAATTCTATTCAGCTATTGCACAGGGTATTAATGACTTTGTGAAATACACCTATGATGAAAACATTAAACAATGGGTTGAGCTTTCCCCTGAAGAGCAGCTGAAGGCGGAAGCAGAGCTGTTCAAGCAAGATCCTGAAATGACGCAGTGGCAAGATTTTTATTTTGGGAAGTTTGGTGGGAAATACGTCAAGGTGACGAATCTAACGTCAGCTGCAGCTGCTATAAATGAAATTGTTAAGCAGGGTGAAGGAGCCATAGCACCAAATGAAATTCAGTCAATAATGCCTTTTGAAAAGTATGGTGTTTATAACCATTATGGTGAGCGTGTCGACGGCACTTTTGGCCCTATTTTGGGTACAACTATAGAGCTCTCTCACTATTATTCATTCCAGAAAATTGCTCAAGGTAAAGTGCCATTCCCACCGACATACGCCATTACTAGCGAGCCTGATATCAATGCTTATTTGAATGTTAATGCTAAAAAGCTAGCTCAGGCATTCAATGTTTTTTATAGCACATTGATGCGTAGCCTCCAGCAATCCTTCTGTAGCGGCGAAGACAACAATAATCTTTTCTTTAAAGTCGCGATTACGATTATGCACAGCATCGTGCCCGTTTTAGGTTCTAGCATTATGCAACTGCCGACAAGGGAGAATGGAGACTCATCGGTTGGCCCTAATGCAGCACCAACTTTTGAGTATGTACCAGAACTTTTTTCACGAGGGATCGAACTGATACAAGAAGTAGTTGGGGCTCTGCCACCCTCTCGATCTGGGGCGCCATTAAAAGAAGTTCTAGAGGGAATATTAGCCTCCGCAAGCCATATCGAAGCTCTATGTGATCAGCAATCTATCTAATATCCCGCATATTGCGGTTGTGCAGAATAAAAGGAATTTATCATGGCGATGAATAACAGCTATATATACAAAATATACCCTTCTATCGGTATCGCTCGAGTAGGTACGAGTGAAGAGTTCTATCTTGGCCCAGAAACATCTGCTGGTATGCCTTTAACTTGGCCGGAAGCGGTGCCAGCGACTAGCGAAGATATATTTCGGGATCAAAATGGTGATATGAGACGACAAGCAGCTCGCTTTAAAATTTACCGCTATAAGGAAGGTTGTGAGCATGAAGCAGAAGAAGTTACTTTAAATACGCCAGGCGTGCATAAGATTGAGTGGACTGTGCATGTGGCAAATAAGAAGTCTAGTTGGTATGAATATCAAACCAATCCAGGTGAATTACCATATAGCCCTAATCATCCTCTGAGAAATCCATCTATTATAGAGGCTGAAGTACGTCAAAAGACATTGATAACAGACCCTGGAAAGCGTCAGATCAGTGGTCGTAGTCAGCATGGTCAGCAGTATACTTTTTCTAAAGCAGGAGCCGCTGATCAATACTGTTCATTTCCGCCAGAAAATATCAAGCCATTCACAATTGAAACGCTAGGTGAGTGCCAAACGGATGATCACGGACGTCTACTCGTAGTTGCGGGATATGGTCGCTCAGGTTCGTCTAGCCCATCTGGACCGATGATTAAACAATACGCCAACAACGATAGCTGGTGGGATGATACGGCTGATGGCCCTATTCACGCTACAATTACCCTGCAAGAAGATGAATCAACACCAATTTATGCAGACTCTGCGTGGGTTATCTCTGGTGTGCCTTCTTATGCCCCACAAATTGAAAATATGGTGACGCTGTACGATACAATGTACGACACAAGCATTTGCCGCATGGGAGCTGATGAAAGAATATTCAAAGACAACTTATGGCAGTCTGGCCCTGAGGGTTATTATCCAGATTTCAATACCGAAATTAGGCCTATCTTAGAACGTGGTGAAAAATACCCTTGGGTTGCTGCGATTCCACCAAAACCACACCGGTTTGACTATAGCCGCTTGGGCAACCCTGATAAAACCTACAACGGTTTACGTCAATATATTCTAGATGTGATGCGTGCACCTGAGTCAGTAAATGAAATTGTTACGTCAGAGAACGGTGCAACTCTGATGCCTTATTTATGTGGTGATGGCAGCATTAATAGCCAACAGTATATGGCTAATTTCTTAACCGTGACTGGTACCCAATATTTTTTCTTAAAACAGTGGGCACAAGGCTATTTCACTAATCTCCCAGATAAAGCCACACGGCATCCAGGAGAGGTGTTAACTAAAGCTGTTTTGGATAACTGTGTGGGAGGTGCCTTCTGTCCCGGTATAGAAATGACATGGGTATCACGTATACCTCAAATTTACAGTGAACCATTCCGAATTAAAGCGCAAAAAGATTACTCAGTGCCGCTCTCGCTTGGTCTGAACTACGATGCAGGAATGCAACCTGGTGATATCACTCGCTATATGGCCATTCCGTGGCAAGCAGATTTCAATGAGTGTTCATCACAACCTGTGGGTAAACGTTATATGTGGTGGTGGCCAGCCCAGCGCCCAGAGTTTGCTTATTTACCTGATGCGAGTATTACTGACCCTGTGGAGATGCAGCTAAAAGGCAAGCAGGTTGCATGGGTGGGCATAGACTTCGATCAAAGTGCTGGTAACTATATCGCATTTTCTGACGACCTAGAGATGGTGAATCATTGGATGCAGCTAGGGTTTATCTACAATGCCAACCTAGGTAAAAGTCAGGATGGTAAACCTCTACCGCCTCTATTTGTCGAGGTTCAACGTACGCTACCAAGAGCCAATGCAGATGACACAACTATCAACGGCTGATGTTGTCATTGTTGGCGCTGGTCCTGCTGGAGCCGCCGCTGCGATTGCTTTACGCAACGCTGGCGGAGGCTCCGTCATCTTATTAGATGATAAAGGTTTTTCTCAAAAAAACAGTGAACCTCGCTTCCATTATGGTGAGTCAGCTAATCCAAGTGTACGCCTCCAGTTAGCATTGTTAGGTCTAAGAACAGACTTAGAGACCCTCGGTCATATGGTCTGTCGGGGTAGTTGTAGTGTATGGGGTGAGGATTCTCTAGCTTATAAGGACTTCCATACGATGCATCATGGATATGGCTGGCATCTGGATAGAGCCACTTTTGATAGCTGGTTGATCGAGCAGGCCTTGGAGAAAGGTGCAAGTATTCAAAAAGGCGTCAGGCTAAATAATATCACACCTTTACAACTCCAAGTCGGTCGTGAAAAGTGGCAACTTAACTTAAGCAATGGAGATCATATTCGTACAGCATTTGTGATTGATGCAACTGGACGAAAGGCTTTTGTCGCCTCCAAGCTCGGAGCAAAGTGTCATCACTTAGATCGCTTGGTTGCTGTTGCGCTTACCTTGAACGACTCAGGCTCAGCATTGCTTCAGCATCGGTCACTAGTTGAATCGGTGAGTGATGGCTGGTGGTATGCTACAGCAATTCCTCAGGGTCGCTCTGTGGTGATGTTTATGAGTGATTCAGATTTACTTCGAGACCTTGATGTCTCTAATAGAGCAGGCTTTATTGCTCACCTCAGCCAAACAAGTTATATAAGCAAACACATCAACCTAGAATCATTACAAGCTTTTGATTCACCTAAGCCAGATATTGTCGGAGCAATCTCGCAATATACCGACCCTCCTATTGGAGATGATTGGATGGCAATAGGTGATGCCGCAATTGGATTAGACCCGCTGACCTCATCAGGTATCAGTAGCGCCCTTGAAGATGGCTTTGTTGCTGCACAAGCCATTGTTGCTAAGAACGCAGGCAATAATGAGCCAATGGCAATGTTTTCTAATCGAATCGCTCAAGCTTGGCAAACCTATCAGCATCAACGCCGAACATATTATCAACATGAGTTCCGGTGGGCGCATCATGCTTTTTGGCAGCGCCGCCACTCAGCTGAAGTAAATATACCCAGTCTTTCATTAACCTCAACAGAGGATGTTCAACATGGTTAATCCTGCACCGCTATACACACCTGAAGTACTTACCCAGCCAGCTGAGTATGGTGTTCTAAAGTTGCTAGAAGGCACTTGGGTTAATTACAACCCAACTAACAACAAGACAGGTTGGGGGTTGCACACAACCTGTATGCCCTCACCTGGCAGCAATCCTGCTACGATTCCTGGAAAATTTCACTTTCTTTGTGAAGACTACACAGAAGAGCTTACTTTTGATTTAGTGAAAGGTGGTATACGTAATAGAGGTGGTGCAAATGAGCAGTTTTGTGGCGCCGTTAAATACAATCAAAGTATTCAGGATCTAACAGGTAAAAGTTTACACGAAGAGAATGGTATGTATCTGTGGCTGAATGAGTTATATACCCATCCAGCAGACAATGAATCCATTATGACGGATATTGGCTTTCCAGAGCTATCATCAGGTGATGGCAGTGATGGCCCTGTATTTATCCCTCCTTACAGTGTTTCTCGAAGTGGTACAATTCCTCACGGCAGCACCATTAGCCTTTTAGGGAAAGACTTTTCTGAAGAAGGTAAGCCACAGTTCCCTTATGGTGATGCTGCTTGGGATTTTAATCATCTTGCAATCTCCCCGAGTATGGGAGGGGCTGGTACAACGCCAGGGCATCCTATAAATCTTGATGAACCTGCACCTGAATGGGTTCATGATCAGGGCTTGCCAGACAGAGACCCTAGTGGGAATACGACTTACACTCAGCGTATCCTCGCTCATCCACTATACCCTTACTCAGTTCGTCCTGACCTTCGTTTACGTGATGCAATACAAGATCAAGACATTACAAGCTATAAGCTAATTACAATGTCTACACAGAAAACTGGTGGCCCTCAAGGTGGTATATTGAATACGCCATTTGTGCAAAGGCACACACCTGTAACAGAGATGTCACTTCGTATTTGGATTGAAACTGTGATGGAGAATGGAGAGGAGATTCTACAGCTACAGTATGAGCAAATTCAGATTTTCGAATTCCAATTTGGTACGGATGGCGGTACAACTCGGTGGCCTCATATTCAGGTTAATACCTTGCGCAAGAAAATATGAGTGACAAATCGACAATCAATTAACCTCAAAACAGCATTAAAAGTATAAAGGACTTGCACCCAAGGCCAAAACTAATCAAAGGTTTATGGCTTTGGGTTACCCATCACTGTTTCTGTATCAATCTACCAGCAAGACTTTTAAACCGAAAAAATGCCAGAACGTGCCGAGACAAATCTTTTAGAAAGCAGAATTACTTGTGCTATAATGATTAGACATGTAAATAATCTGTTGTCTTCTCCCTCTGTGTTTTTCTTCTATCTTGATGACTTTGCTATTCCTTCATTCACTGCGTTAAAGCTGTTTTATGTTGTGTCAGTTAGAGCCGTTAAATAGCCGCCAGAGTACAGAGTAGAAGCGACATACTTCTCTTCATAAGGCTAAGTTCATGAGTGATAAAAACGATATTATGACGCCTGACGGTGAGGTAAATCCGATCAATACGGATTATCAAATCGGTCAGGATAATGTCGCATTGCAAATTGGGCCTTTCGGGCTTGATATTCACAACCGGGTTTTTATGATTTCCGGTTTAAGTATTGTGGTTTTTGTTCTGCTGACATTGATATTTCAGTCTCAAGTTGCACCTATTTTTGGTGCAGTGCGCGCTTGGTTAACCACTAACCTAGATTGGTTTTTCATTAGTGCTGGTAATATTTTTGTTCTGGTTTGCCTATTCTTAATCTTTTCTCCAATGGGAAGGGTGCGTATTGGTGGCACCGAAGCTACGCCTGACTACACCTATGCAGGTTGGTTTTCGATGCTGTTTGCCGCAGGTATGGGGATCGGCCTGATGTTCTATGGTGTATCTGAGCCTCTGTCTCACTTTGCATCGTCAATGGGTGGCACCACTATGGAGAATGGCGTTCGCACCGACTGGGCACCCCTAGGTGGGGCGGCTGGTGATGCCGAGGCTGCGTCATCTCTGGCTATGGCTGCAACGATCTATCACTGGGGTTTGCACCCTTGGGCGATCTATGCGGTTCTGGCCTTAGGTTTGGCGCTGTTCTCTTTTAATAAAGGCTTACCGCTGACTATGCGCTCTGTTTTCTACCCGCTATTGGGTGAGCGTATTTGGGGGTGGCCGGGTCACATTATTGATATTCTTGCGGTGTTTGCGACATTGTTTGGTCTGGCAACCTCTCTGGGACTAGGGGCTTCACAGGCAGGTGCGGGGTTGAATTATCTGTTTGATGTGCCGATGGGGACAACGACTGATGTATTGCTGGTAATAGGTATTACTGGTCTGGCGATGGTATCTGTATTGGCAGGTTTAGATGCAGGTGTTAAGCGCCTGTCCGAAATCAATATGATTTTGGCGGCTCTATTATTGCTATTTGTGATTATTGTTGGCCCCACCCTCGCTATTTTGACAGGCTTTGTCGGTAATTTATCTTCTTATCTGCAACATTTACCAGCGTTGGCAAACCCCATAGGGCGTGAAGATGTTAACTTCGCATCTGGTTGGACTGCATTTTACTGGGCATGGTGGATCTCTTGGTCTCCTTTTGTAGGTATGTTTATTGCTCGTGTTTCTCGTGGTCGTACTGTGCGTGAGTTTATGATCTCTGTTCTGTTGATACCTTCTCTGGCTTGTGTGCTATGGATGACAGCTTTTGGTGGTACAGCGATTAGTCAGTTAGTGAATGATGGTTATCAGGCTGTAAGTCAGGCTGATCTACCAATTAAACTCTTTATGATGCTGGATACCCTGCCTTTGTCAGAGATCACCTCTTTGATTGCCATTGTTCTGGTTATTGTATTTTTCGTGACCTCTTCTGACTCTGGTTCTTTGGTTATTGATGCAATCTCTGCTGGTGGGAAAGTAGACTCACCTAAGCCTCAGCGTGTTTTTTGGTGTACGTTTGAAGGTTTGGTTGCAATTGCACTGATTTTGGGTGGCGGACTTACTGCGCTACAAGCGATGGCTGTTTCAACGGGCTTTCCGTTCACAATAGTGTTGTTGGTAGCTTGTGTGTCAGTTTTGAAAGGCTTAGCTTCAGAGCCTAGATCAGTGTAAATTTTGCCTAACCTAACAGGTGAGGCTTGAAAGGAAGATAGATCCTAAAGGGCAGAGGCGTATCGTGCGCTCTGCCCTTTTTGTTTTTAAATGATCTGCTTTTAAATTGCGAATTTCCCCAAACAAGTGGGGTGTTGAGGTGCTGCTATGGAAGTCGAACAGATAGAAATTTTTGAGTGCCTTCGACGCTTTGTGCCTTTCAAAAGCTTACCGGAAGAGGTGCTTGCAGAGGCCAGCCGTCAAGTTGAAATAGCCTATTACAAAGCTGGCAGCCAAATTTTGGAGTTTGGTGACACCATTTCAGATCTCTGTTTTGTTCGTAGCGGTGCAGTTGAAATTTATCGCCGTAATGGTGACTTATACAACCGCCTGAGCGAGGGTGGTTTATTTGCTTATCAAAGCCTTTTGATGAGGCAGAAAGTACGGTTTCCAGTAAAAGCGATTGAAGACAGCTTGATCTACTTTCTGCCTGAGTCAGTCTTTCGGCCAATCTTTGATGAGCATGAAGAGTTTGCCGATTTTTTCGAGGTTGGAGATCAATCCCGTTTGCGTCAGGCCGTTTCAAAGCGAGACGATGCGAATGTATTGCTAACGTCTCGTATTACAACGTTGATTAGCCGAGAACCAGTTTTGATCTCTTGTATGGCAACTGTTCAGCAGGCGGCTCAGTTGATGACTGATGAAGGTGTTTCCTGTTTGCTGATTCTACAGCCTGAGGCCAGTGATCCTAGTGAGTCCGAGGGGATATTTGACTATCGTCAGGCTATGGTTTCGGCATCGGACGGCAGTGAGCATAAGGTATGCGGTATTATTACAGACCGTGATCTAAGAACTCGGGTGGTTGCACAGGGATTACCGTTTGATACATCGGTTGACGAGATCATGTCTCAGAGGCTTGTGATGATTAATAGCGATGAGTATATCTTTGAAGCCATGCTTACCATGCTGCGCACCAATGTGCATCACCTGCCCGTGCTGAAAAAAGGTCGCCCTGTCGGTGTGATCGCCTTGTCTGATCTTGTGCGTTATGAATCTCGCAATAGTCTCTTTGTAGTGAGCAGTATCTTTCGCCAACAAACGGTGGAGGAGTTGGCAGCATTACAAACGGATGTACAGGCAAGTTTTGTTCGGATGGTGAATGAAGATGCCAACTCACGCATGGTGGGATCGGCAATGGCCGTCATTGGTCGGAGCTTTAAACAGCGTTTATTAGAACTGGGAGAGGAGCAGTTCGGCCCACCTCCTATTCCTTACTGCTTTTTGGCTTTGGGTTCTATGGCTCGGGGTGAGCAACTGATTGTCACCGATCAGGACAATGCCATTATTCTGGATGACAGTTTCAATCCTGAAAAGCATGATGAGTATTTTGCTAAATTGGCAAAATTTGTCAGTGATGGCTTAGCGGCTTGTGGCTACAGCTACTGCACTGGTGAGGTTATGGCGACTAATCGCCGATGGCGTCAGCCTAAGTCTGTTTGGGAGCAGTATTTTGTTGATTGGATTGATAATCCAACGCCCGAGTCTTTACTGCACAGTAATATTTTCTTTGATCTGGATGGAGTTTGGGGACGTACCGAATGGGCTGACCAATTACAGGGATTAATTAGTCGTCGAGCACGGCGCAGCCAGCGTTTTTTAGCCTGCATGGCGCGTAATGCCTTGAATAGAACGCCGCCTTTGGGCTTTTTTAAAACCTTTGTTATGGAGCAAGATGGTCAACATAAGAATGCCATTAACCTAAAACGCCGTGGTACAGCGCCATTGGCGGATCTTATTCGGGTGCATGCTTTGGCGGTTGGCTCTCGTGCGCAAAACTCTTTTGATCGACTAGATGATGTAGTTGAAGCAAAAATTCTACCACCGGATCGAGGCCCAGACTTGAGAGATGCAATGGAGTTTATCTCTATGGTGCGTATCCGTCATCAGGCCTTAAACATTGAGAGTAAACAGGCACCAGATAATAATATTAAGCCGGAAAACCTATCGCATTTTGAGCGGCGTAATCTGAAAGAAGCATTTCAGATTTTGAGTGATGCTCAGAAGTTTCTGAAGTTCCGCTACCAACCCAACCGGGCGAATTAAACGATGTTACACCTGATTCCAGATCAGAATAGACGTAAAAAAGTGTCAACTGAGTGGCCAGAGCGCTTTCAACAGCTGGCTGAGCAAGCACAGCATCCATTACTGAAAGATTTTTACAGCGAAGGTTGTGTAGCTCCAGATACAGCGTTAGATCAGGTGCCTTTTGTTGCGATGGATTTTGAAACCACAGGGCTCAATCCACAAAAGAATGGCATTGTTAGTATTGGGTTGGTGCCTTTTACGTTGCAGCGTATCTACTGCGGTCAGTCACGGCACTGGATTCTGGACCCTGGCAAGCCGTTAAGGGCAGAGTCTGTTGTTATCCATGGTATTACGCACTCCGACATTGATGAGGCTCCAGACTTGAGTAAAGTGCTGCCTCAACTTTTGCAAGCATTGAAGGGGCGCATAGTGGTTGTGCATCATCGAGGGATTGAACAGCCGTTTCTCAATGCAGCTCTTAAAGCGAGACTTGGCGAGGGGTTAATGTTTCCTGTCGTTGATACAATGGAGTTGGAGGCTCGTTTGCATCGCCACCATCCGTTGAGCTGGATTGCCCGTTTGATTGGCCGCAAGCCTGTGTCGATTAGACTTGCAGACAGTCGTACCCGTTATAACTTACCTTTTTACACTCCGCATCATGCGCTGACTGATGCGCTTGCTTCGGCAGAACTGTTGCAAGCGCAAGTTGCCGACCGTTTTAAGGCAAGCGACCCTATTAGCCTGATTTGGCATTGATTCTGTATTTTTAGCGATCAACTTTACAGGGTCGCCTTTCTTAAATATTGGTCTTATTGCACAGCAATACGGATTTTCTCGGCTAGCTCTTTTAATGCCGTGCTGGCCTGCTGTAATCCTTCGTCAGCGCTATCCATATCGTTTAAGCTTTTCTCAATAACTTGGGTAAAGTAGTCCTCTTGCTCAAGCGTTAAATCAAGGGCATGAAAACTAGAGCGCACCTCTAATATCAGGTTGTTAATTTGTGACTTCATACGCCCTTCGTGCCCAGCAATTTGCTCGCTCATTTGGTCAATAATAAACTGCACAGTATCGAGTACAGACTTTAAAGTGTGCTCACGCTCTAGATCTAGGTATTTGGCTTCTAGCCCTTCGATAATAACGGCGGTGACATCTCGCAAACGGCCGTAATTAATTTCATCATCCATCGGCATATTTTTAATGAGGAAGGAGACATGATGGTCATTTAAAATGGTGCGGTTATCAAAATCATATAGGCGCCCGACCCCGCGCAACAGTTCAAAGATATTTTCCTCTATCGGGCTGCATTGCCAATTAACCTGATCGTAAGAGCGTACAACGCGCCCATGAAAGTGCAGGCAAGTGACTAAATTAAGGTTCTGCATCATCTCAAAGAAGTGCTTCGCTAATTCATCAAGCGATTTGCACTGCATACTGTTTTTGAAGAACTGTAAGACATGACCGTATTGGGCGGCTTCTGCCATCGACTGAAATGCCATGGTTCTAGAAAAAGCTTCTTGGTCTTTTAAGCTGCGCTTGTTGATTTGGTATAAACCAACTGCGTGCACTTTTGCCTGTAACTCTTTCATTTCAAATGGCTTGGCTACAAAGTCATCGCCGCCTGCATCATAAGCTCGCAAGCGTTCTTCAAGTGAGTTGTGGCCGGAGACAAAAATTACAGAGAAGTCGTGGCTATATTCTTGCTTTAGCTCTTGGCAAAGCTCAATGCCTGTTTTATCAGGCATATTAATATCAAGTAGAACAATGTCTGGTTTGTGCTCAGAGAATAGTGCTATAGCCTCGTTGCTGCTAGTTGCGCTGAAAATATCATAGTCATCTTCAAGCATCTCTCCAACTAACTCACAGTGCATCTCATCATCATCAACAATTAATAAAGTTAACTCATTCATTATTCAGATCCTTCTTAATGTTTAAATGCCGAATTGTTTACTGAGCCACTATGGCTTAGATTTAGCTGCTCTTTTTTAAATACTCTAATGCCCACTGCTGAAAGGCATGGCTAGGTAGTGCTCTGCTGTAAAGATAGCCTTGGCCTATATCACAACCACTGTCTTTCAAAAACTGTTCGCAGGCTTGACTTTCTATACCCTCAGCGACACAGCGCACGCCCAACTGTTTAGCTAAGGCAACTGATGACTCTACTATCACTCTTGATATAGGACTGCTGAGCGCATGCATGACAAAGCTTTTATCAATCTTGATTTCATTAAACGGGAGTCGATCTAACTGAGCTAATGAAGAATAGCCCGTGCCAAAATCATCTAGTGATAAGTAAAAGCCTTTTAAGCGTAGTCTAGTGATTGTATCTAGAGTAGGTTGATTGCTTTCTAAGGAGATACGTTCGGTTATTTCAAAAGTAATATGACTGCTATTGACAGGATACTCTTGTAGTAGGTCTGTCATTAACTGGGGCAAATTAAGCTGATTTAAATAAGCCGCTGATAAGTTGATGGATACCTGTATATCAGGCAAACCTGCCTCTCTCCAACTGATCATCTGTTTGAGTGTTTGTTCGATCACCGACTTGGTCATAGGTAAAATAAGTTGTTGGCTTTCGATGATAGGCAAAAAATGATCGGGCATAATAATTTGACAACCATAATGCCAGCGCACTAGAGCTTCTACGCCGTGGAGCAAACCTGACTCTAAGTTGATCTGTGGTTGAAAATAGGGGATAAAAGCACCAGCGGCTAAGCCTGACTCAATATCTTGAATACTAAAATATTGAGCGTGTAGGCTACTCTGTTTTGGTTTGCTAGTAGGCATTGTTGAGGCTTGAGGCTGTTGTAATAAAGCCTGTAGCTCTTGTAGAGCAAAAGGCTTGGAGAGCACACCTGCTACAGGAATTGAGAGCTGTTGAGCCAGTCGTTTAGCGCCTTCTATCACGGTTTGCTCAAACCCAGACATTAAGATCAACTGTGGCTTTTTTTCGAAGTGCTCTAAAAAATGTATAACCTCTATACCGTCGATGTTGGGCATGGAGAGATCTAGTGCAATAAGGTCGTACTGGTCAATATCTTTAAGCATGGCAAGATCGGTTAGCTCAGCCATATAATCTGACTGTAGACCGCATAGATCTGCAATATTTGTGATTAGCTCACAAATATCCTCTTCATCATCAATAATTAATAAATGTTGTGCTCTGATCTCTGAAATAATAGTCATGGTCATTCCTTGTTTTTAGGCCAGTCCCAAGATGACAGCACTTTTAGCAGATCTTGCCGACCAAAAGGCTTTTTCAACAAGTGGCATGACACTTTACGTGCATCTATGACACTAATATTTTCAGAATAGCCTGAGGCTAAGATAATACGTAAATTTGAACGTTGCTCTTTGGCCCAATGAGCCAGTGCAACACCGTTCATAGACCCCGGCATAATGATGTCTGACAACATGAGTGAAAAGTTATGCTGGCCGCTTTGAATAACCTGTATTGCCTGATCTGCACTGGACGCTTCTGTTACGACAAATCCGAATGAACTCACCATTTCAGATAGCGCTGAGCGAATATCTTCTTCATCATCAACAACTAAAGCTTGAGTGCCTTCTGGTACTTTTAGTTCTGGTATTAGATGTGCTTCGTCTTGTGTCTCTATTTTTTCGGTGGTTTTATCTTGTTCAAGAACAGGCAACCATATTTGAAATGACGAGCCTTTACCCTCGATTGACTCAAGGTCTAAAAAGCCCCCACTGCGTTTAGCAAAGCCATACACCATGCTCAAGCCAAGCCCTGTACCTTTACCCTTATCTTTTGTGGTAAAGAAGGGATCAAATATCTGCTCTCTAATTTCTTGAGGTATTCCTGTACCTGTATCTTGTACCCGTACACAAACATAGCGGCCTGCTTGTCGGTCTCGAGTCATGAGTACATGATCTTCCGATAGCGTGTGTTGGCTAGTTTTAATCGTAAGGGTTCCTTGCCTCTCCATTGCATCGCGGGCATTAATTGCTAAGTTGATCAGCACATCTTCAAAATCGCCACGATCAATCAATACAGTAGGTGTGCTGTGATCAAGCTCTAATAGAATTTGAATGTTATTAGTTAAAGATTTACTCATAAACTCAACTAAATCAGAAATAACATCATTAACTTGCAATGGCTCACTACTAATTTGTTGCTGACGAGAGAACTGCATTAACTTGTGAGTTAGGCTTGTCGTTCGAGTGGTTGCTTTAAATATGGCTTGGATATGCTTTTGAGCTTTATCTTGATTAACAAGCTTTAGCTCCAGCAGCTCCGTATGCCCACGAATGATATTGGTAATGTTGTTGAAGTCATGGGCTATGCCACCGACGAGTTGCCCAATCGCTTCCATTTTTTGCTTCTGACGTAGGCTTTGCTCAATGCGTTTTTTCTGAGTGATATCTAATGCCACCATTAATATCGCTTCTCTGTTAGAAAGCGTTATGGCGTGGGAGTGGATTTCAACATCAATTATTTCGCCGGAGTGTTTTTGCATTTTGGTTTCAAGCACGTGGTAGTCATGTTGCTTTTGTGCATTAGCAGAAACAATGTTGTGGATATCGAGCACACAAGAGGGGGGGACTAGATCATAGATGCCTTTCTTTGCGATCTCTTCTTTTGAATAGCCAAACTCTTTTGTTGCGGCATCGTTAACAGAGATGAACTGAAAGCTCTCTTGATCAAAAGCAAGCATTGGCATTGGGCTGTCAAAAAACAGTAGTCTGAACTGCTCTTCTTGTAGCGCCAATGCAGACTGTATACGTTGCCGTTGATTACTCAAGACTAGGATATGTAGATAATTGGCAACTTCACGGGCAAAGTTAAATTGATCTTCTTGCCAAAGCACAGGGTTGCTTTCTTCAATGACGAGAAAACCTATTAATTGGCCCTCTTTAATAATGCCCGCGCTCATTAAAGTCTGTACTTTATTCCTCTGATAATAATCAGAAGAGAGAAAGTGAGATGAGTTTTTCGACTCGCTTAAATTGCCAAGTGCTAAAACCTGCACCTGCTCTATTTGCCGAACAAACGGGTTTTTACTGGTTAAAATAAGCGGTAAACACTCGCTATAAGCAGATTGATTCAGGTCAATCTGACAGAGGTTTCTGAATATTGGACTATTCTCCTCTGCCAGCCAGATTCCAACACGTAGTACTTGTAATGTCTCAGCTGTTAGCTCGCAGATTTGTTGTACCAGCTGTGCAAAAGGCGCTTGTTCTTGAGTGGCCATACGGGCAATTCTTAAGGTGCTGCGAATCTGTTTTTGAATTCTTTTTTCCCGTGCTTGCTGATGGGCTTTAGACTCGTCATTACGCCTTAGGTCTTGCAATGTAATATTGAACTGCAAACTCTCATCTTCAATAAGGGGTTGAGTATTTGCCCGTATAGACAGTGCAATGCCTTGCCTAGTATAGGCTTTAAGTTCCTGTAAACTTTTTTCCTGTTCTAAATGGTGTAGGCTCAGCTTTATTTTTGGGATGAAACGAGCAATATGTTGCCCTACAAGTTTGTTTTCTGGATAGCCTAATAGTTGCTCTGTTGCGGCATTGCACTGTTGAATTGTGCCGTCAACATCAGTAATAACGTGGGGTAAAACGCTGTGGTCAAAAAAAGGTTTGAATTGTTCAAGTTTAGGTTCTGAAATTGGAATAGATTGACTGTTATTGATTGATGTATGTGAATTGCCCAAAAGTCCCTTTTGGTCGAGCAGTAACAAGTTCATACAAAAGGAGATAAATGGCTCTATATGTTCAATCATGCTGGCGTAATAGGGCGTATCTCTGCCAGCAAGAATAAGTACACCTTTATGTAGGCCCATGCTGCTTTGTAGTGGAATAACAGCCACACGCCCCAATGAGTGCCATAAAAGTGTTGATTTAAAGGCTGTTAATACTGCACATGAGGTGTTTGCAAACAATGGCTCTGTACGGCAGAGTTCAGGCTGAAACACATGGCTGATTTTTGTCAAATGTGGCTCGATCTGTTTTTTTACACCTTCGTATCCTGCGTGATATTGCCAATACAGCTGATTACTCTTTGCACCGCTACAATCTGCCCCTCTGTTGTTTGGTAACAGAAATGCAGATTGGCTATCTGACAGTCTAATCATTGTCTGTAATACACTTAAAATGAGATCTGCTGTAGCAGTATCTTCCATAAACTGCTGGAGTAGCTTTTGCAGCTCAAGTGTAGGCTCTAGTATGGTTGATGGTGTCATAGTGGCCGTTGTCATAATGCAAATCCTTGCAGTAGCGTTCGTCTATCACCTTCGGAAGGAGCTTTGGTTGTTAGATCAATCATTACTTAAGAATTAGGCGATGTTTTGCTTATTTGCAAAGTTCTCTGTGAATTTGATTGGCCAATATTTCTCGGCAGACAAAAGTGCGGAGTTCAGAGCGAAACAGTATTAGGACTCAGTGTTATATAATGTACTTAATCAAAAGGTTAGCTTGATTGTTTTATTTTTTGCATACTTGCAGGAGTAGAATATTATTAACCTCTGATCATGGGCTATGCTTATGACAGTTCAGCAGTCTAATCAGATGACTGCTTTTCTTGTGCGTTATTGTGGTGGGACTCACTTATGAACGCTTTGCAGTCATTGAAATGGTTGTGTTTTTGCCTCTCTTTTATGTTGCTACAGGCTTGTAGCGACGAGCCGTCTGCGGTTAAAGATGCGCAGTCAATGTCTACAACTACAACAATGAGTAGAGATCATAGTGCCGTACCTACTGCTCAAGGTGGCTTAGCGTTATTGGCCTTGTTTCCACAAACCATTACAAGCTCAGCTTGGAATCAAGGTGGTTACCAAGGTGCTACAAAGTTGACAGCTTCTTTGGGTATGCCCTTTCATTATTTAGAGTCAGTACAGTTTTCAGATGTTGAGCGCTTTAAAGCGGAGGTTGGTGCGGAGATTAAGCGACATAATATTCGCTTGGTGCTGGCGCATGGCGGGCAGTTTGTTAATGCAACCTCTGAGTTAGCAAAAGCTTTTCCAAGAGTAAACTTCATTGTAAACAGTGACTGTGCCGGTAATAACATCAATTTAGGTTGTTTGTCTTTTGATTGGGATGAACTAGGGCAGCTAACAGGTATTGCTGCAGGTTTAAAGAGTCGCACAGGGCAGATCGGTTTCATTGGCGGTATGCGATTGAATATTTTGCAACAAATGGCACAAGGTATTCGCCATGGAGCCCAGCATATTAACCCTAATATCGAGCTGACAGAGGTTTATCTCAATAGCTGGAGCGATGATACCCAAGCACTGATTGAAGCAGAAAAAATGATCAAAAAAGGTGTTGATGTTGTCGCGATCAATGCTGACCCTGCCAGTTTGAAGCTTTACCCGATCTTTGCTCAAGCTGGTATCGCAATTATCGGACGAGATTTGCAGCTATATGCAGATAAGCCAGCAACGCTATTGGCCAATGTTAGATTAGAAACCAGTCGTCTAATTGAATATGGTTTAAGCCAAATATTACAAGGCCGCTGGGAGGGTAAGTTGTATCGCTTTGGTATAGATGATCAAGTGCAGCAGGTTGAACTAACATCCGGAGCGCTGGAACCAGAGAAACAACAGCGCTTTGATACTCTTGCCCAACAATTACTCAGTCGACAGCTGGAGCTGACACATTGAACTTGATTACGATGACGTCGCCTAAAAATAAGCTTTCTGCATTGTTTACTGCAAGCCTGATTTGCAAGTTTTTGATGCTGTTTGGTGTGTTGTTACTAGTGCAAGGCTGTAGCGAACCAGCAGAACACAAGAAGGTTGACAGAGGCGCGCCAAACCAGAACCAGATGCACGTGCTAGTTCTTGTGCCTCAATATCCTGATACCGACAATTGGAGTGCCCAAGGGCAAGAAGGCGCGCATAGAATAGAACAGCAGTTAAATGCTCAAGTAACACTATTAACGGGCACAGATCCTAAAAAACTATCACAGGACAAGCTCTTAGAGCTGATTAGTCCGAGTTTAACGTCTGGCGTACAGCTTATTGTGGGGGTTGGTGGTCAGTATGAGGGTTTTTTACGCTTTTTAGCATCAGAGCACCCCTATGTACGCATGGCTATTGTAGGGGAGACAGAAGGTAATCAGCGGAATTTTGGTGCAGTTGCAGGCCGATTTGATGATATAGGCTATATATTAGGTGTTGTTGCGTATCAGGATTTAATGAGGCAAAGCTTTGCTGCTGTTAGAGCTGAGGATACTGCTCACAATCAATCGAAGCAGCTGACAGTTGGCTTTATAGGTGGAATTCCATTTAAGTCTTATCAGAAAATGGCGCAAGCCTTTGATAATGCGGTTAATGGATACGATCAAACTGTTGATGTGATAGTAGACTGGGTTGGTAGCTTTGCAGCCCCAGATCTTGCCTATCAGAAAGCCAAAATATTATTAGACCAAGGTGTCCAAGTTTTATTGATCAATACAGGGATGGGAAATGCTGTTATTGCAGAGCTGATTAAGCAATACCCTGATAGGCGTCTGTTATTAGTGGATACAGACGAGCGTAGCCATTGGAATCCTGAGCAAGTTCTAGCAACAGGCATTATTGATGTAGCCGAGCTGATCAGCAACAGCGCTAAAAAGGTCAGTGCAGGACATTGGTATGGCCAGCAAGAATGGTTTAGTTTCAAAGAGAACGTGGCGTTGGTGAAACTCAACTCTAACTTGGTTGACCTAGAACAGCGGCAAAATATATTTATGATTATTGATCAGCTTAGTCAAGGTTTACTGGTGCCAGTAAACTCTTCTCAGCCAGTAACTAAGTAGGCTGTATATGAGTAGTATTCGTAAGCAGCTCTTGGCGGGCAGCGTATTGTTAACCTTAGTATCGGTATTAATGACCTTTACGTTAACCATGCCTGTCAGTTTTTCTGCTCTGGATACGCAAGCTAGGGCACAGGTTCACCAAAGTAGCCAGTTAGCAGGTGAGACAGTTAAGATATTTTGGGATGAAGTCGTTCGTAGTATGAATTTGCTGGCAAGGATCAGAGGTTTTGCAGAGCTAGAGCCAGAGCAAGCATTTCCTTTGATCGAAGCCTTAAGCCGTCAAAATAGTGCCTTTGAGTTGGTGGCCCTTTACGATAAAGAGGGGAATGTGATTGCTCAAACGAGCCTGTACGGTAAAAAATCTGCACCCAATGTCAGCAGTGAAAACTTTTTTCGCAGATCTTTGAATCGACATGAAGAGTTTGTCTCTGCACCAACCTATCTCCCTGATTTAGATGCCCACTTTGTGCAGCTGTCTGTGCCTGTGCGTGATCAGCAAGATAAGGTAAACGGCGTCTTAGTCGCCAGTATTAATCTTCAGCCTTTACGTTATCGCTTAGCTCAAGTGAGCAATACTATTGGTGGCACCACTTATCTGGTTGATGGTCAATATCAGCTAATTGCGTCGGGCAGTAAAATTGACTCTGCGATGTTAGCCTCAGTTCGAAAGGTTTTAACTCAACCCGCATTGCAAAAACAGCTACAGATCTCTGGTCATGCCGCTTTAGATCTATACAGCGGTATCGAAGGCGACAAGGTCTTGGGTAACTTATACCGAGTATTTGGTACGCCTTGGACGGTTGTTGCCGAAGTGTCTTATGACAAAGTGCTCGCACCCATTCATAAAATTATCTACCTCTCTTTAGGGGGGGCACTCGTTGCAATGTTGATAGTATTCTGGGTCAGCAGGGTGCTAACACGTCGAATTACTGAGCCTTTGCAAATGCTAACCCATGCGGCTAAGCAGGTCAGTCAGGGAGAGTATCAACCGAAACTTGAGATTCACTCACCTGTTGAGTTTGTACTCTTATCTGAAGCTTTTAATGATATGGCGATGCAAGTGAAAGAGGCGATAGAGAGTTTGCAAAAGCTGAACGATGAACTAGAGCATCGAGTGAGTGAGCGCACCAAAACTTTATCTGAAACACTTTCCTATCTACAACGAACGCAAAGTGAGCTAATTCAACGGGAGAAAATGGCGGCCTTAGGTGAGCTCGTAGCAGGGGTTGCCCATGAAATTAATACGCCGATAGGTATTTGTGTTACCGCTTCATCTCATATTGCACATGATCTAAAACAGCTTAAAAATGCATTGGAGACGCAAAACCTCACCGCATCAATGCTACAAGAGTTTATTGAAGACACCGATAATGCATTGGCATTAATGAGCAGCAACTTACATCGAGGCTCTCAGCTAATTAACGATTTCAAAAAAGTCGCCGTTGATCAGTCTCATGATGATGTGCGTGCCTTTTTGTTAGTAGAGTATGTACGCGCAGTGGCGAACTCTTTAACCCCAAGTTTGAAAATGAAAAAACACAAAGTGTTAGTTGAGGGTATAGAGGAATTAGAGGTAGTGCACAACCCTGGGGCATTCTCTCAAATCATTACCAACTTGATCATGAACTCTGTTATTCACGGTTTTGGTGAGCGGGCTGAAGGGCTTATTCACATTCAAGTTCAAGACAGTGAACGTGCAGATGAGGTTGTGGTTGAGTACAGTGATAATGGCGCAGGGATGGATCAAGAGCAGTGTGAAAAAGTGTTTAATCCATTCTATACCACACGCAGAGGGGCAGGGGGGAGTGGATTAGGTGGCAATATT
Source organism: Oceanospirillum multiglobuliferum (assembly GCF_900167095.1). Classification (GTDB taxonomy): domain Bacteria; phylum Pseudomonadota; class Gammaproteobacteria; order Pseudomonadales; family Halomonadaceae; genus Oceanospirillum; species Oceanospirillum multiglobuliferum. The sequence continues at coordinate 22,968 of NZ_FUXG01000010.1, read as the reverse complement.
ATTTTTAACCTTGTTACACAAGTCTTAAAGGGGACGATTGAGGTGCATAGTGAAATTGGTCAAGGGGTGCATTTCACGATACGTTTCCCTCGCTCGCTGGTGAGTTAGCCATACTTATAAGGCAGGGCATAATTGTTATAACTCAATAGGCTTTTCCCGATCTATAATGGCCCATTTCAAATGCTAATCATCTGGCTTTTTAGAGTTGAGTTATCGCCATTATGCACAGTTCTGACACCCTGCACTCAGTAACCCCATTTCACTATCCTACAACTAAGCTACCTAAAGTAGGCACGACTATCTTTTCAGTTATGTCACAGTTAGCGGCTCAACATGGCGCGATTAATCTATCTCAAGGCTTTCCCGACTTTGAAGGCCCAGAAGCGTTACGTGAGCGTGTCACTTATCACATGGCGCATGGTGCAAATCAATATGCACCAATGACAGGTATGCCATCTCTAAGAGAGGCCATTGCCGAGAAAGTAGAGCGCTTGTATGGTTGTCAGGTGGATGTCGAAACTGAAGTAACGGTTACATCAGGCGCTACAGAGGCTATTTTTGCAGCAATTAGTGCGGTAGTGCGTGCTGGTGATGAGGTGATTGTTTTTGATCCGTGCTACGACTGTTATGAGCCTGCTATTGAAATTAATGGTGGCATCTGTCGTCACTTACCTTTGACCTTACCTGAGTTTAATATTGATTGGCAGTTACTAAAAAGCAGCCTAACTCCCCGTACACGCATGATCATTGTTAATACACCGCATAATCCAAGTGGTGCAACTTTGAGTAAAGCCGATCTGGATCAGTTGGCTGATTTAGTGCGTGACACACATATTCTGTTATTAGGGGATGAGGTCTATGAGCATATAGTTTTTGATGATCAGCCGCATAACAGCTTGCTGACTCATGCCGAGTTAGCGGCTCGTAGCTTTGTTGTATCTTCTTTTGGCAAAACGTATCACACAACAGGATGGAAGGTGGGCTACTGTATTGCGCCTGCACCTTTATCTGTTGAGTTGCGAAAAGTGCATCAGTATCTGACTTTTAGTACCGCAACGCCTTTACAGTTAGCTATTGCCGACTACATGAAAAAAGACCCTCACTATACCAATGAGCTGCCTGCATTTTATCAACAAAAAAGAGACCTATTTTGCGCCTTAATTCGTGACTCAGGTTTTAGTTTTACACCTGCAAAGGGTACTTATTTTCAGTTGGTTGACTATAGTGCCGTTAGTGACCTTGATGATGTAAGTTTTGCGCGTTGGTTAACGGTAGAAAAAGGGGTGGCAGCAATACCCGTGTCAGTTTTTTGTGCAGAGCCTAATCCTAGCATGAAATTGGTACGGTTTTGCTTTGCCAAAGGCGCTGATACATTAAACCAAGCAGGAGCACGCTTATGTCAACTTTAGGCTCATCTCTAACACTAAGTACTGTGGCTGAATCATTGCGCGTTAGTTTGGTTCAATCTGATCTGCACTGGCATCAACCTGAGCTGAATCGGCAGATGTTTACGGAAAAGCTGGCAGTGCTTAAAGGCCAGACTGATCTGATTATTTTGCCTGAGATGTTTACCACAGGCTTTACCATGCAGCCTGAATCTGTTGCAGAGCCTGAAAATGGGGTTACGTTGGACTGGATGTTAGCGCAAGCAAAAAGCTTGAATGCAGCGCTTTGTGGTAGTGTGGTAGTGAAGTCTAACCAAGGCTTCCACAATCGTTTTTACTGGGTGCAACCGGATGGCCTGCATCACTCTTATGACAAGAGACACCTGTTTCGTATGGCAGGTGAGCACCAGTTTTACTGTGCAGGAGAGTCGGCTCTAGTTATTGAGTATATGGGCTGGCGAATCTTTCCACAGATCTGTTATGACCTACGTTTTCCTGTCTGGAGTCGTAATCATGGGCAATATGATCTAGCGATCTATGTTGCTAACTGGCCTGAAGTACGTAGACACCCCTGGCAGGTATTGCTACAAGCTCGTGCGATTGAAAACCTGTGCTATGTAGCGGGCGTCAACAGGGTAGGTACTGATGCGAATCAACTGCCTTACAGTGGTGATTCTGCCTTAATTGATTTCAAAGGGCATTCTCAAATATCAGCAGATGCAGGTATTGAGTTTATTCAAACAGCAGCTTTGTCAAAAAGCGCGTTGTCTGATTTTAGAACAGCCTTCCCTGCATTTAGTGATGCTGACAACTTTACTTTAGATAAGGTAAAGCCTGCTCAAAAGTGATCAATATTTACACTAGAAGCTAAGCCGATATAGGCTTAGTCTCTAGTGGATTCCATTCTGTAGCCAACCAGTCATGAGCTTGTTCTTTTGTTGATGGCTTTGCAAAAAAGTAACCTTGTCCTTGGTGACAACCGTGGTCTCGCAGATAATCAAGTTGTTCTTGAGTTTCAATACCTTCTGCAACAACCCTTAAGCCTAAGCCCTGCGCCATAGCTATGATAGTAGAAACCAAACGTGCATCATCAGCGTTAACTGCAATGTCGGTAACAAAGCTACGGTCAATTTTTAGTTCGTCTAGTGGTAAACGTCGCAAGTAGCTGAGAGAGGAGTAGCCTGTGCCAAAATCATCAATGGAGATGTTAGAGCCTGCGGACCTTAGGTTATGCAAAATTTCTGCAATACGATCAGCTTGTTCTGGAATGAAGCAGCTTTCTGTCACTTCAAACTCTAACCAACTGGCTTGTGCTCCTGTTTCTTTTAATACTCTGTGTACTGTTTGGCTGATATCGCCTTTCATTAATTGTTGAGCAGAAATATTAATGGCGACAGGCTTGATCTTAAGTCCTTCTTTATGCCACTTAACTTGTTGCATGCAAACGCGCTCTAGCACCCATTCACCTAACATGCTAATTAAGCCTAAACGCTCAGCAACAGGGATAAACTCAGCAGGTGAAATCTGCTGCTCACTGTAGCTATCATACCAGCGCAGCAGGGCTTCAAAGCTGAGCAATTCACCCGTTTTCAGGTCTATTTTTGGTTGATAGTGTAGATCAAAGCTTTGTTCTTTTATTGCCTTGCGCAATCGGGTTTCGATGGTTAGTTCTCGTACCGAGTCATGGTGCAGTGATGCCGTATAGCGATGGTAGCTACCTCGACCATCTGCCTTGACCCTATACATTGCAACATCGGCATTTTTAATCAGCTCGTCAGGTGTTTTGCCATCATCAGGAAAGATGCTAATGCCGATACTTGAAGAAACATATAGTTCATGACTACCCACCGCTATTGGTTCACTGATAGCCTGATTAATACGCTCAGCTAGAACCATTAAGCCGTCAATGGATTCTACTTCAGGCACCATCACGGTAAACTCATCGCCACCTAAGCGTGCAACAGAGTCTCCCTCTCGCACAGTATGCGCTAAGCGCCCAGCAACTACTTTGAGTACTTCATCACCCATTAAATGACCCAGTGAGTCATTGATGCGTTTGAACATGTCTAAATCAAGAAATAGAACGGCCAAACGGTGTTTATGGCGATGTGCATTGGCGATTGCTTGCTCAAGCCGATCTTGGAACAATCTTCTATTAGCGACGCCAGTTAAATCATCAAAAAAAGCTAAACGACGAATCCGTTCCTCATCCTTCTTGCGGTCTGTGATGTCACTGAAAATGGCCGCAAACTGACACACTTGGCCATCGTCATCATAAATGGCCGTAATCGTTAGCCACTCAGGATAAACTTGCCCATTTTTTCGACGATTCCAGATCTCCCCCTGCCAATAACCATTGCGGTATAGTTCATCCCACATATGCTGGTAGAAATCACCTGAGTGGCGGCCAGAGCTGAGGAGTTGAGGGGTATGACCGATAGCTTCTTCAGCACTGTAGCCAGTGACCTGAGTAAACTTAGGGTTGACCGACTGAATAACGCCTTTTGGGTTGGTGATAATGATGCCATCAAGACTTGCTTCAATGACTCGTTGAGCAAGACGAAGGTGGGTTGTTGATGATTTTAAAGCCTCATCTCTGGAGTGTAAGGCATCTTGCAAGCGATTGACGTATTCGTATTCAACGCTTTCTAATATATCGGCATAAGATAGAATGCCAACAAGCTTGCCAATATTGTTTACCACCCCTAAATGTCTAAAACCTTTGCGTTTTAGTAGGTTACTGGCTTGTAATAAACCTGTTTCTTCATCAACAGAGTACAAACGGTTATCGCAAACATCTCTTAGGCAGTCACCTTTCACATCATTGGCTAGCCAGCGTACGATATCTCGCTCTGTGATAATGCTGTATTGCTCGGATCTGCCAACACGTACTGCGGCTGAGTCTCGTTGTTCTTCACGTAAGCGTGATACCGCTTCACTGAGAGAAAGATGGTCATCTAAAATGAGCGGCACATGTTTTAAAGCAGAGCGCACATTACGCATACAAAGGTAATGCTCTAATCCTTGATAGTGGATTACATCACTTTGTGATACCACGCCCATAGGTTCAGCATTTTCATCAATAACTAAAAAATGACGTCGACGCTGCTGTTTAAATTTGAGTGCGACCTCGCTGAGGCTGGTGGTATCCAAAACAGTTTCAACAGGCGCACTCATAAAATCGCTAATGGGGCGAGTGCCGATGCTTTTATCTGAGAAGTCTAACTTGCGTGCATCAGCCTCTGTCCATATGCCTATAGGTGTGCCTGCACTCATGATTAGAATAGAACTTACATGGTGCTTTTCCATCTGCTTTGCAGCGTCTATCAAGCGCGCATCTGGGGAGCAGCTCAACAGACTATGATGTATTACCTCACCGACAGGTACATCTGTGGTAAACGTCATACGCTGTAGATAGTTTGGTTGCACCTGAGTACGCTGCTTCAATTCAAACACCATCAAATTCTCCTGCACTAGTTCAATCCCGTGACCAGTGGTAGGTATAAGTAGACCGTTAGCCTTCCAGTAACGATGCAAGCAAGCCTTTTACTTGGGTCATTTCAAAGGGTTTGTCGCATAGGGCTGACACACCTGCTTGGCGAACAGAGCTTAAGCGGGCATCATTCTCCTCAGAGGTTACCATTAATATAGGTACATGAGACAGATCACTTTCGTTACGAATGTAACTGACCAGTGCTTCACCATCCATATTAGGCATGTTGTAATCTGTTAAAATTAAGTCAAAAGCATGAGCTTCTATAATATTGCGGGCATCTAAGCCATCAACTGCTTCTGTGATATTGGTAATGCCAATTTGCTGCATCACTCGTGATAGGTGCTTACGCGCCATACGACTATCATCAACAATAAGTACTCTGATGTTATCAATATCGTAAAGATCTAGGTCTAACTCATCAGGATTGATATATTCGATGGTAGCAATCAGTGCTCGATGTAAATCTTGACGCGTAAATGGCTTAGGGAGTAATGCCAGTACTTTTGACTGCCTTACAGCCTCAAGGTTGTCATAGTTTTGCTCGCTTGAAACGACCATGACGGGAATATCAGCCAAATCATCATTTCTCTGTAGCAGCTCAACTAGTTCTGCCGCTGTAGTATCTGGCAAATACATCGCAGTGATTAGCAAATCAGGCTTATTTTGCTTGAGACGGGCGTATGCTTCCCGTGCACTGCCGACACCTTCTATGTTTAAAATGCCTTCTTCTTTTAGTTCGTTGATGATGATTTTGCGCTGCGTGGTGGAGGGCTCTACCAATAAAATAGAGAGATCCTGAACGGCCAAGCTTTCCATACCAAACACTTCCCAGTGACTGAAACAAAATGACTATAAATTAACGATAAGTTTAAAGAGCCATAATCCTATTCAATTTAAAGGGAAATATCACCTAATCTATGCTTGATACTAGAATAAAACTAACTGCTGCCACTGTTTGACATCGGGTGTTAAGGCATAAGGTTCTGATAATTTAACGCCCATACCCAATAAACGAATACCGCCTTTCCCTCTACTCAGCCCTTCTGTGAGCAACGGCAAAAAAACGGCTGCATTTAAGCGCTGGTGTTTTAACTGCTGCTGTAGTTGTGCAAGCTGCTGAGCTGAGGGTGTGATCTCTACCGTGGTTGTAGAAAAATCAGCAAATCTCAGTTTAATAAAAATACTTTTAACCTGTTGCTGAAGGTCTTGGGGAAAACGCTGCATTAAAGGCTCTGCAAGTTGTAATAGTGCGTGAGAGATGCGTTCAATCCCCGCGATATTCTCAGCATAAGTACGCTCAACACTGATTGACTTGCGTATGTGCTCTGTTTTGATCTCTCGAAAATCCTCTCCGCGGGCACGCTGATAAAGTGCCACGCCAAACTTACCAAACTGTTCGGTTAACTGATGCATTGAAACTTGCTGAAGCTGTTGGCAGTTATGTATCCCTTTTTGGTGTAGTTTTTGTGCCGTTACTTTGCCAACACCATGAATTTTCTCTACAGGCAAGGTGGAAATAAAGTTGGAAACTTCATCTGGTTTGATAATAAAGAGGCCATTAGGTTTTTGCCAATCAGAGGCTATTTTGGCTAAAAACTTATTCACTGAAATACCTACTGAGATCGTCACACCTGTTTGGCCTTGAACCTGCTGCTTTAGCCATCGCGCCATAAGTGTTGCGCTACCGTTAAACTGTTCAACATTTGAAACATCTAGGTAGGCTTCGTCAATGGAAACAACCTCAACTTGATCGGTAAGCTGTAAGAATATACTGCGAATATGCTCGGCTGTTTCTTTGTAAGCAGACATTCTTGGTGGGCAAACAACCAGCTCAGGGCATAATTTTAAAGCCTGAGCGGTTGGCATAGCAGAGTGAATACCAAAGTTTCTGGCAGTATAGTTACAGGTGGCTATCACGCCGCGCTTGTCGGCGGCACCGCCTACCGCAATAGGTTTATCGCGTAATGCAGGATTATCACGCATTTCGACTGCGGCAAAAAAGCAATCACAATCGGCATGAATGATCTTTCTCATGAATACCCCAAAATACTGTATTTAAAAACAGCATTCTAGAGCAGGCTTTATCAATCATCCAGCAGCAATACCCATTACACCGTCAGCCCAAGACATTGCATCAACATAACAATCAGCAAGAATTGCTTTATCAAAAGTGCTTTTTTCGACAGATTCCCAATCCGCTTTTTCATAAGCTTCAACCACTTTTAGGACATCACCCATCATACCTTCAAAGCTAAGCAGTGCAGACTCAACACTGGGGTGCAAAGGAAGATCTGCTAGGATGTCAGGGAGTGGGCGGTTAAAAAATGCATCTAACATTGATAGCAACCCAACTGTAAAGAAATTTTCAGCAGGCGACAGCTTATATTTCCGAGCTAAACACTCACACATTTTTGCACGTAGCAGTGCAATTGGCATTAAGGTACTGCCTCTACGATTAGAGCCAGCGAGTACCATCATGCTGACTAAAGAGCGGAGGTTGTCAAAACCAAGTAGTACGATAGCTTGTCTTAAGCTTTCGATTTTTCTCGGTAGGGAATATTGTGCTGAGTTGATATAGCGTAAGATTCGATAATATAGCTGTGGGTCACGGGAGATTTGTTGTTCTAATTCGCCCACATTAGGCTCTGCCATATGTAACATAGCCAATAGCTGTGTCAGAACGATACCGCTATCTGATTTTGAATGGTTGTTCATGGTTTCAGGTTTAGACAAAAAGTAGCCTTGAAATAGGGTAAAGCCCATTTCTCGGCATTGTTTATACTCTTCCCATGTCTCAACTTTTTCTGCCAATAAAGTGATAGGAAAACGGCTTAAGATCTGTACCCGTTTTGCCAGCACCTCTTTTGAGCATGCCATCACATCTAACTTGATAATATCTGCGTAGGGTAGAAAGGCTTTTGTGTCTTGTGTCAGGATAAAATCATCTAAAGCGATTTTATAGCCTCTGGACTTTAAAGACTTAAGCGCGCTGATAATCTCTGGGCTAGGGCGAATATCCTCTAAAACCTCTAAAACAATACGTTCCGCTGGCTCTGGTAACATATCACTCTTGAGTAACCACTCATCTGTCATATTGATAAAGACAGGGTGCTTACCTGCTAGTTTATCAATGCCAATATCCATAAATGCCAAAGTGAAAACCCGAGCGGTAGCCTCATGAGGGCTGCTAACGGTTGCTGCCGTTGAATTGGCGCTATTACGATAAAGTAACTCATAAGCGGCTAAGTTTAGCTCAACATCGCAGATGGGTTGCCGAGCAAGACAGTAGTCTTCGTGAAGCATTGCGTCCGATTGTTCAAGCTGCACTGATCACCTCCAGTTAAAGCCCCTACCCATCATTACAGGCTAAGTCTTTTAGCAAAGCAACTAGGGAAAACCCTAGTTTTATGGTGTAGTTATTATTGGCTTGGTTCTGCTGTTAACTTCAACTCACATCACATCATAGTGTATTACTAAGTAGAATATTCTGATAATTTAGTGCTTTGTTTACAGTTTTTTTGGCTATTCAGTGACAAAGCGAGCATTGAGGTGTTGAAAGGCACCATCATAAATCATTAAAAGTCACAGCTTGTTCAGAAGGCTGACTATGGCAGCACTTCTGAAGCAGGGTTGATCTTAAGCTCTCTATTCAGCCTGTTTAGGCAAAATCAGATTCAGTAAAACGCCAACAATAGCGCAAAGGCTAACTCCCTGTAAGCTAAATTCACCGCCGCCGATATACATCCCTCCAATACCGAATACCAGAATCAATGCGATAATACTTAGATTTCTAGGTGCTGTTAAATCTTGACCCGATTTAACCAGAGTATTCATACCGACCACTGCAATAGAGCCAAACAGAAGCGTCATAATGCCGCCCATGACAGGTACTGGAATGGTTTGTAATACAGCACCCATTTTGCCAATAAAGGCAAGTAAGATGGCAAAGATCGCCGCCCAAGTCATGATTACTGGATTAAAGTTCCTTGTCAGCATAACTGCCCCCGTCACTTCTGAATAGGTTGTGTTTGGAGGTCCGCCAAATAGCGCAGCGGTAGAGGTTGCTAAACCATCACCCAGTAATGTTCTGTGTAGACCTGGTTTTTTCAGATAATTTTTGCCTGTTACTTGGCTAATAGCGACCATATCGCCTAAGTGTTCAATTGCAGGTGCAATAGCAACCGGAATCATGAAGAGTATAGCCTGCCAATGAAACTCCGGTGCGGTAAATGCAGGCATCGAAATCCAAGCAGCTTGAGTGACAGGGCTTAAATCAACAAGCCCCATGACGAACGCAAGACCGTAACCCGCAACAACACCGGATAAAATTGGGATTAAACGGAAGATCCCTTTAGAAAACACTGCCATAAGTAAGGTGACTAATAAGGCAAACATTGAGACGATAATGGCTTTGTCATACGCCACTAACACCCCAGAGCCATCCCCTGTTTTACCCATCGCCATATTGACCGCAACAGGCGCTAGCGCCAAGCCAATCACCATAATTACGGGGCCAACAACTACAGGTGGTAGAATTCGATGCAGGATATCCGCGCCTTTGGCTTTAACTAAAGCGCTGAGCAACACATAGGCCAAGCCAGCAGCAAATAGCCCTCCCATTGTAGCGGGTATCCCCCAAGACTGAACGCTGGCGATAATCGGTGCAATAAAAGCAAATGAAGAGGCTAAAAAAACAGGTACTTGACCACGAGTAACAAGCTGAAACAGCAATGTACCAGCACCTGCCGTAAAGAGTGCCACGTTGGCATCTAAACCTGTGAGTAAAGGCACCAATACCAGGGCGCCAAACGCGACAAATAACATTTGCGCGCCTGTGAGTACTGTTTTAACTGAAAATGCGTCTGCACGCTGGGCAGACAGTTGATCATGACTCATAAACTATTCCTTTGGGCTACAGGGTGCCAAAAATTTTGTCACCGGCATCGCCTAGACCGGGAATAATATAGCCCTTGTCATTTAAACACTGGTCAAGTGAGGCTGTAAAAATCTCAATATCAGGATGGGCCTCCAAGGTTTTTTGAACCCCTTCTGGAGCCGCAACCAATACAATCACTTTAATGTCTTGGCAACCTGCTTTTTTCAGCATATCAATGGTAGCGATCATAGAGCCGCCTGTTGCAAGCATTGGGTCTATGATTAGGCTGATACGCTCATCAATTTTGCCTACCAGTTTTTCAAAATAAGGCACAGGCTCTAAGGTTTCCTCATTACGTTGCAAGCCAACAACACTGACTTTAGCGCTAGGAATCAAATTCATCACGCCGTCCATCATGCCTAAGCCTGCGCGCAGAATGGGTACAACAGTGATTTTTTTGCCTTTGATATGCTCAACTGGAATTTCAGAGCCATCCCAGCCTGTAATCATAACGGTTTCAACTTCAAGGCTTTTGGTAGCTTCATAAGTGAGTAATGTGCCGACTTCTGCCGCTAGCTCACGAAAGCTCTTAGTACTGATGCCCTGTTGGCGCATTAGACCTAGTTTATGTTTAACCAGAGGGTGGTTAATTACGTGGATTGTCATGAAGACCTCGAATCAGTAGAGACTGTCGCAAATGCCTAAGCCCGAGTTCAGGTTTAGGCGTAAAGCTCTAATTATGCGATAGTCTTATATTCGAAGGTATAGTTTGTGGCGAATATTTAACGAGTTTTCTGAGATACAGGTTGTTTTTCTGGTTGATAAACGTTGTCTCGATAGACCAGTTTCTTTGTAGGGTCGATTTTTCTATCACCAGATAGCGCCAAAATAGCAGATTCTAAACGGGCTTTTCTCAGCTGAGTTTTGATATCTAGACCTTGCCAGCTGTTGCCTGGCAAAGGTGGTAGCTCTAGTTCTTTACGATCTTGATCTATCGTTGTGCCTTTATCCAGCATGAGGTTAAGCAAATTGCGCTTGCCCGTCATTAGCTCAGACAGGAGCACAATGCCAAGTAAGTTTTTGAAGCGCTTTTCGCGAACCTTAGATGAATCAGACATTAAAAATCCTTGAGTTATATTCTTCGTAATCGGCTTAAGGTTAATTTGTTCCAATATACGAAACTTAATCCCGCAGGATGATAACCTGAATCAAACCAGTTGCCTATGTCAGATCAACGAAAAAATGGTGGTATTACAGCCCAGTTATGGCATCCGGTACTAATGTCTATGGCTCAAGTCGTTGAAAATATTGTGCCAAAAAAAGATGTATTTAAATGAATCCTTTTTCAGTGGCATAGCAATACGTTAACAAGATGAATAAATGAGTAAAAAATAGTATCTTCGATCAGTAAACAATGGTCAAAAAGGTTAGTTTATGGTGAAGTCAAACAAACGTAATCAATATGGCCTAAGAATAATATCATCTTCGTACTTTTAATCGCTAAGAGAGAAGATACTATAGGCAAACCCTTTATCTACAGCGCAGCAGACTCACTGAATATATGACTATTGATACCGATGCACCTGAAAAAAACAATGCAGATACAGATGTTGAAGTGACAGAATCAACGGGGTTGGAGTTGTTTATTAACCCTGCGGGCACTCGTTTAGCAGCTCATTTTCAGCCTGTCCCAAACAGCGCAGCGCTAAGTGAAGAGCAAATTCTTGCGATGATTGCTGAGCAAGGCTATTCCGAAGAAGACTATCCAATATATCCAGATCGACTAAAAGATCTGGTTATAGGTATTCGTCAACGCCGCAGTTTTGAGATTGAAATTGGTGGTCCTACAGATGGCGATGTGTCTATTTATTTTGCTCAAGATAAAACTTTGGCAGGCGTACGCATATTACCACCATCAGGAAAAGGTTTACCTCTCTCACGCCAGTTGTTTGATAGTGCTTTACAAAAAGCACGTATCTATCGTGGTTTAGATCATGAGTTGATTGAAAAAATCATGTCAGACGAGGCTTTGGCGCAAGTTAGAGAGGAGCAATGCTATTTAATTGCATTTGGTCAAAAACCGAAGAATGGTCAAGATTCTGAGCTAGTGCCGCTAACCGAGCAAATATCTGAACGCCGTCCGAAGGTTATTAATGATCAAATTGATCAAGTCGACTTTCGAGAGTTGGGTGACTTTCCTGTTGTTGAAGTTGAAACCCCCCTATTTCGTCTAACAGAACCTGTCGCAGGGGAAGATGGCTTTTCTCTTTCAGGTAAGCCTATTAAAGCCTATCAAGGCAAAGAGAAAAAATTAAAGCTCGATAGTAGCGTCAAACCTAGTTATGAAGATCGTCGAGTTTATATCTCGACCGTTAAAGGTATGCCTGTTTTTACCGAGCAAGGTGTACATGTTGAGCAAGTACTAAAGCTAGATGAAATCAACATGGGGACAGGCAATATCCGTTTTGATGGTAGCGTACTTGTCAAAAAAGGGGTAAATCCAGGCATGCTGCTAGAAGCAACTGGTGATATTAAGGTAGGTGGCTTAGTTGACAATGCCACAGTGATTTCAGGTGGCAATGTTGAAATTGTGGGCGGTATCATCGGGCAAAAATCTCCAAGTTTAAAAGCCGATGCTCCCACTAAAGAAAATGCCGTGGTACGCGCTAAAGGCAATGTTAAGGCACGTTTTATTCAAGATGCATGGGTTGAATCTAATGGCTCCATTAGCGCTCAGAAGCTGATTATGCATAGCCGATTATGGGCTGCGCATCAGGTTAAACTTGCGGGAGCAGGCCAGCTTGTTGGTGGACATGTTATCGCAGGTACACTTATCGAAGCAGGACAGCTTGGCACTTTAGCTTCTGTACCCACTATCTTAGAGGTAGGGCCTCTAGATGCTATTCGGGAAGAGGTGATACAGGTGCAAAACAAGCTCAAGGAAGGCGCGGCTCAAATGAAGCAGCTACGAGATTTGATTCACCGTATCAAAGAAGAAAAGCGCAAGATTAGCCCTGAAAAGAAAGAGCAAATACTGAAGGCCAGAGACACTATCAGTAATGTAATTGCAGCTTTAGAGCTGCGTCGAAGTGAGCTTGAACAAGAAGTACAAACAAGAAAAAAAGGCCGAGTGCGCGGTATTAAAAAAGCACACTCAGGATGTAATATTATTATTTCTGATGTAAGTCGTATCCTTAAAGAGGATTTTGGCAAAACAACGTTTTACCTTGAGGGCACTGAAATATTACTACGCTAGCCTCTAATTGAGAGATCAAGCTTAGTATGGCACTGCAATTACTACAGCTCTCTGTGAACGCTGCTCGCGTTTATAGTATGAGTGTCCACTCCCCTTAAAGTTCTACAGAACCCTGAGCTTAGTAATCGCTCAGGGCTTTTAAGCGGTTGATCTCCTCAACCTCTTCATCAATTTGATCCAGTCGAATCGACAGTTCGTTCATACTTTCAATATTGGCGCTAACTTCTGATCCTGTCTTCATAGCTGAAGTTACCATTGAATCCATCTCTTCGCTCAGTGATGAGGAATTGGTGGCAATTTCCTCGATAAAATCACTGGTACGGTCAATGGTGCCCTTAATACTGATAATAGAGCTAGATACGCTGTTGATGGTTTTGCCCGTTTCATCCACGCTACGCTGAGTGTTTTGTGAAAGGTTACGTACTTCATCTGCTACTACGGCAAAGCCTCGGCCTGCATCACCTGCACGCGCAGCTTCAATAGCAGCATTCAGCGCCAGCAAGCTAGTTTGGTCTGCAATACCTGCGATCACATTCAAAACTGACATCACTTCTTCTGCATTTTGTTGCAGTATATCCACATCGCTACGTAGTTGTAGTCGGTCTTGCTCCTGCTCATCCACCAGTTTATTGAAGTGGCTAAAACGCTGTTGTACATCGCTGAGTACACCGCGGCTTGATTCGGTGTAATTTTGCAATGAATCAAAGCCATTCATAATCGAGCGCACTAAGGGTTTGTATTCAGACATACGGTCAATCAAGGTGGCTTGCAGTCTGTTAATCTGCTGCAAACTATTCAGGCGTGATGCCATAAAGTACATTCGAAAATGACTGTAGTTTTGAGGGAAATTGTCAGCGTAATCATCTTGAAAGCGCTCACCGTCTTTCACTCGGTAGAAGAAAATGGCAGTGAGCGTTTGATTCATGTGCACGCCAAGCAGCTCACCAAAGGTGGAGAAGCCCGCGCTTGGAATCTTCTGAAATGGGGTGACGCGATTCAGTTCATTGGCATTGTTCAAGCGTCGCAGGATACAGTCATTGGCCAACATGGCGATGGGGGTTGGCTTATTACGAGCAAACTGCTGGTACTCTTGTTCCGTTTGCGAGGCAAAAGGGTTGGCTTTGAGTAGGTGCAGTTGGTCGCCAAAATGCAGATCGCAGAAAAATGAAATCGCTCCGCTGGATTCATCCATCCCCGCAATAGAGCGTACAAATAGCTCGCCACCAATCTCAACCCCAAATGAGTAACCTTGCAGTTTGGCGCCTAACTGGGCTTTAGAGCAGGAAAAGTGCTGACAAAGCGCATCCATTAAGCTGATGGCGCGATTGGCATTTTTTTGCATTACGGAGTGTACGTTACGGCTGTGGGCATCAGCCTCAACCACCGCAAAAGCAGTGCCTGTTTTTTGGAAATTGTGGCTTTTAAAAATGCCGTAACGCACTTCGGGTTTCAGTTTACAGAAAATCAGTACCGCTTGGTTGTTGGCAATTTTTTGGCCATCAAAGACCGCAGCTTGCTGAAAATCCAGCTTGCCACCCGCAGAGCCACCCACAAAGTAACATGGCAGGCGATCACTATTGTAAAGCGCCTGCATAAAGAAGTTTTCACTGGCAGATAGGCCATCAAAAAAAGTCAACGCCAAGGTGTCTTGTGAGTTCACTGCAAAGGGCAGATTCAGCTTTTTAATTTCGGATTCAATACGCTCAATTCGTGCTTGCTCAGTTAAGCGAGTTTGTCCTTGTTTAATATCCTCGCAATGCAAGGGCACAGTACGAATTTCAACCGCGCTAAACAGATCGCGGCTATAACTTTGCAGAACGATATTATCCCACTGGTTATCTGCTTCGTGGTAGAACTGCTGCCCACAAGAGCTCACCTCCCCCGCGGTCATTACAGCAATCAGATGCTGGGCAAAAGGCATCGCATTTTTAAGCTGCTGTGCAGTTTGCTCAAAAGGTAAATAAGGGGAGATAAATGCCACTACAAGCGCAGCACCTTGATCCGCGATATCCAGCGGTTTGAGGTAGGACTCTGAGATTTGGCTTTGCTTTAAGCTGATGACTTTAACGGGTACGGTCTGCGCTTCAGAAAGGGGGTGGCTTTTTTTATTCTTGTTCCAAAACATACAAGGCTCTCTGCAGTGGCGATCAGTAGGCAATCCATTAAGGGCGACGGTGGTCGATTATCCATTGTGATTAGAGGGTGCTTTTTGTGCATCATAGAGAGCTTATGCGCTAATTTCTTGCGCCCTTTAGTCGGGCGTCAAAAGGCTTACATCCATTGCGTGATGCAAGCCCTTATAAAGTACTATTGAGTATTAATTTTTCTATCCGTCATGACTTATACTTTGAAGCGCGACAGCTTTTGCTCTATATCAATACTGACCTGATGCAGACGTTTACTTGCTGCTATACCTGATTCGCTATGATGATGACTGTCGTTTGATAAGGCTCGAATACTGTGCAGACTTTGGGTGACGCTTTCAGAGACTGCTGCTTGCTGCTCTGCAGCGCTGGCAATACTGGTGCTCATATCGGTAATTTGCACCATATAAGCCCGAATGTCGGCTAGCTGGTTGCGTGTTGCCAATGCTTCTTCAGCACTTTTCTTTGATGCGCTATTGCTTGATTGGATTGCACTAACAGCTTGATGAATTTTATCTTGCAGCCTATTCACTAGCTGTTGGATCTCCCCTGTAACATGCTGAGTACGCCCTGCCAGTGTGCGCACCTCGTCTGCAACCACGGCAAAACCGCGGCCAGACTCACCCGCACGTGCCGCTTCAATTGCAGCATTTAGGGCTAACAGATTAGTTTGCTCTGCTACATCGCTAATGGTCGTCATAAAATGGCTGATATTGTCACTCTCTTCTGATACATCAGAGATCAGCTGGGCGGCGGCCATCATTTCCTTGGCTAAGCCTGATATATTACGATGAATTGCTTCGGCTACTGCTTGGCCTTGGTCTGCTTTCTCTCTACCAGAGCCTGTCAATTGAGCCGCTTGTCTGGCGTTGTCAGCTACATCTGCCGTAGTCGCAGTAAGCTCTTCCATCGCACTGGCAACTTGATCCGTTTCTAGGCTTTGCCGTGCAACTGCTTGATCAGTGTCATGGCTGGCTTGGTTGACCTGCTGGGCATTTTCTTTTAGAGCCACAACAGCTTGCCCTAGTGACTGCACAAGGCTCTTTAAACCTTCTTGCATGGCACCTGCGCCTTGTTGCAGTAATATCACTTCATTTCGACAGTTATGGTCAGCTTTAACCTTGGGCAGTACCAGATCTAAACGGCCCGCACCAATGGCCACTAAGTCTTCTGTAATTTTCTGGAGAGGTAGTAATCGGCGGCGCAACATAAAAGCGATGACTACAATAATCATCAACGTACTGAAAGCCATCGCAATAATCATCGAGCGCTGAAGATTGTTGCTGGTTACCGCAAACTCTTCAGAATAACTACTCAACAAAATCACCCAATTCCAACCTTCAATATGTTCGAATATGGCAACTTTTTCCCGCATTTCTTGCTGGCTATCTAGCCACTGATATCGCATGATGCCTCGTTTTTCCTGCAACATACGACCAAAAGGTTTAAGGCCGTCAGCACTGGTAACCTCTGCTAAATTGGCGCCCTCCACTGTTGGGTGCATCAATATAGTACCTGCTTGTTTATGCCCTACACCGGCCACAATAGTGGCATAACCCGTTTGGCCAACCTTAATATTGACTAGAGTTTTACGTAATTCAGCCAATCCTTCGGTTAGGTCAAAGCCAATATAGAGCACGGCAATGGTTCGATTGTCTTTCTGCACAGGTCGGTACACGGTCATATAGTCACGGCCAAACAAATGCGCAACACCATGATAACTTTCACCACGCATCAACTTTTCATATCCTGGATGCTTCTGACCAAGCAAAGTGCCAAAGGCTCTACTGCCATCAACTTTTCGTAAAGAGGTACTCACACGCAAGAAGTCATCTCCGTGACGAGCAAAAATGGTAGCCGTCCCCCCTGTCATTTTGGTGAACTGGTCAGGTTTAGCAAAGTTACCATTCACCACCCCAACCTCATCTTGCAACGCCAAGGTTTTGTATTGCCCTACAATGACGGATTGATCAGTCTGGACTAAGCCTTGAGGGAAAAGATTGAAGAAAATGTCAGAAAGGCGTTTAGCATTATTGAAACTGTCTTGATAATAAAAGCTCAGTAGCGATGAAATATCATGACTTTGTTGCTGTAGTTTATGCTCCGCTTCTCGCTCAAGATCCTGCTGCGTTTCATGGGTTAGTTGAAAGGTGATGACCAAGCTACTGGCAATCATCAATACCGCAACAACAAGGGTTAATTGCGTTGCTAAAGAAAGCTGTTTGAAAAGTTTTATCATGTCACCATTCCATTGCTGTGAGTCTTTTTTGGGCTTTAAAAGAGGGTGTTCTTTACAATTTATACACCCTCTAAACCCAAAAAAGATAGCAAACTACATCCGTCTAAAAAACAAAAAACTTTTAAAAACAACAGGTTGGAAATTAAGACCGCTATAACACCTTAAAGCGAACTCAAATCCAAATTAATCCTAGATACTTAAACAAATAGACCCAATGCTAAAATACGATATTGAGACTATTAAGCCTCTTGGAACTGAAATAGATAACACCTGTCTAGGTTTATCAGGGTTTGTTATGCTTGCCCCTTTTTTACATTGGTCTGTTTTAGGAGTGAATTTTGCGTCAACTCCCTCATTTTAGTCTCAGTAACGCTTTGCGCTTATTATCACTTCTACTCATCTGCTTTTTCAGCTTACCCAGCTTCGCGTTAGATAGCGCATGGCATAGCACCGCTCAAGGGGAGGCACGTTTGAGGGTTGCAGCGGTACAAGCACTATCAGAACAAACATCAGAACAAACAGGTCTCTTTCGAATACAAGCTGGTTTAGAAGTTAAGCTGCCTGATGGCTGGAAAACGTATTGGCGCACACCCGGAGCTGCCGGGATGCCCCCCAAATTGATCTGGCCTGTAGAGGGCGCGATCCAACAGACAGAATTGTTATACCCTGCACCCAGTCGATTAGATTTTCAGGGATTGCAGCTATATGGCTATCAAAAACATGTGATTTTCCCTCTGATCATAACGGCTCAAGCTAATGCAGATAAGGTGTTGAATGTGCAGTTGGATGCGCGTTTGTTGATCTGCCGAGAGCTCTGCGTGCCTGCAAGCTTTCCATTGCAAGTGACATTGAATCCACAGCAGTTTTCAGCTGATGCTGAAGCGGCATTTGCCATTGAGCAATACCGCGCCAAAATCCCCTTATCTGGCGCGCACATTGGCCTAACGCCCCCCCGTATCCAGCTCAATCTTGAACAAAAGCTATTGCAGATTGAACAGCGCTTACCTTCGTCAATGCGCTTACTGGACGTTTTTCCTGAGTTACAGCCAGAACCAGAATTAGACGCCCCTGTGATCACAAGCCTGATCTCTGCTGAAGCTGATACAGTATGGCGAGCTCAACTGCCGCTAACCCGTCGGTATCAGCCTAATGACAACAATCTTGTATCTGTGACTTTACGTACCAGTCAAGGTGATTACCAATTAGAAGCACCGCTTGAACTGACTACCGCAGCGCTCCCTAGCATTCAAACGAATACGGTAATAGCGTCACAAAATCTTTGGTGGATGTTGCTTCTAGCCTTGGTGGGAGGCTTTATTCTTAACCTAATGCCCTGCGTTCTGCCGGTGCTTTCTATAAAAGTACTGCACTTGATCAAACATCAAAAGCTATCAGCAAGACAGATGCGTCTAAGCTTCTTATCCACTGCAGCAGGGATTATCAGTTCATTTATAGTGTTGGCTTTGGTGCTAATCAGCCTGAAAAATAGTGGGCAGGCGATTGGTTGGGGGATTCAATTCCAACAACCGTTGTTCATCTCCGCCCTTGCCATTGTGGTGCTGCTGTTTGCGGCTAACTTATGGGGGCGCTTTGAATTTGTACTGCCCAGTGCCATCAGCAATCCGCTAGCAGGGCAAGGCCAGTCAGCTAACCCCTCAAGTATGACCAGCTCTTTTGTACAAGGTGCATTAGCTACATTATTAGCCACACCTTGTTCTGCACCTTTTTTAGGTACTGCCATTGGCTTTGCTTTTACCCAGCCAACAGCGGTAATGCTGTCTATTTTTACCGTCTTAGGCATAGGTTTAGCGCTGCCTTACCTGCTACTGAGTTTGCAGCCTCATTGGGTACATTATTTACCTAAGCCGGGACATTGGATGCTAACCCTGAAAAAAATACTCGCCTTAGGGTTAATTGCCACTGCGATTTGGCTACTTTGGGTGCTATCTGACTTAATTGCGTTTTGGGGCGTGCTACTGCTGAGTGCCTTAATTAGCCTTTGGTGGTTAGGTATCACTAAATCCAAGTTACTTTGGCTAGTACCTGTTGCTGCTTGGCTGCTGGTATTCACTATACCTAGCGCCGAACTGCGAGTGCCAACAGGTGGAGAGGTTAACGACCAAATCAAGTGGCAAGCCTTTGAACCTGAAAAAATTTCTAGCTTAGTAGCTGAAGGTAAAGTGGTCTTTGTGGATATCACTGCCCGTTGGTGTGTGACCTGTGTGGCCAATAAAGTGGCGGTGATCAATACCGCAGCGGTTCAACAGGCTTTGACTCAACAAAGTGTTGTTGCGATGCAAGGGGATTGGACGCGTCCTGATCAACGTATCAGTGATTTTTTAAGTCAGCATCAACGCTTTGGCATTCCATTTAACGTGGTATACGGCCCTAGAGCACCTGAAGGCATTATTCTGCCAGAACTACTGACACAAGAAGCTGTGCTATCTAGTTTGCAGCAAGCTTCCAGCCAACAATAGGAGATTAGATGATGGACACCGTAAAAACTGTCAAAGTTTGGGATTTCAGTATTCGAATTTTTCACTGGCTGTTAGCAGGTTTAATCGGCTTTTTATGGTGGAGTGGCACTGAAGGCGAAATGATGGATGAGCATGTTCAAGCAGGGTACGGCGTGTTAGCGCTGATAAGCTATCGTCTGATATGGGGATTTATTGGCAGTCATCATGCCCGCTTTGTGCACTTTATTCGCTCACCTATACAAACCCTAAAGGCAATACCAGACCTGTTTTCAATACGGAGTGATTCTCACTATGTCGGCCACAACCCTCTTGGGGGCTGGATGGTCATTCTCCTGCTTTTTACCCTGTTACTACAGGCTATCAGCGGCTTAGGCACTACTGATGATATCTCTATTGATGGTCCGCTTATCCCTTATCTTTCAGAGGAGTGGGCATCTTTATTAGGTGAAATACACTTGCTAGTGCCTGATTTTTTAGTCGCTTTAATTATACTGCACCTTGCAGCCGTGCTATTCCACGATGCAGTAAAGCGTGAGCGTTTAATCCAAGCGATGATCACAGGGGTAAAGCAGAGCAAACAGGATGCACCAGAGTCTCATTTGCCTAGCAGGCGTTTTTTGATTGTAGTCGCCACACTCAGTCTAATCGGCTGGTGGTTATTAAGCCGCTTTGTTTGGTTTTAGTTATGAGTGATAAGCTTAAAGACCAAAACCACCGCTAAAACGGTGGTTCTGTAACAGCCTAAACGGAACGTTCCGCTTCAAAGTGGTTCAGCCAACGCTCAGCCCAAGGTAAAGCAGCCTCGCTGGCTTGGAAGTGCTCAGAGGCATCAATATCTAAGCGTTGACCCACACGATTAGCGCCCAGCTGACCAAACAGTCTTTCAATTTTAGAACCTGCCTCACAGAAGGTTTGATCGTAAGCACTATCACCTAAAGCAATCAAACCATATCTTAAGTGGCTTAAAGTGGGGCGCTGCTGATCCAACTGACGGTAAAACGGAATAAAGTTAGGAGGGAAATCTCCTGACCCAGAAGTCGAACAACTAATTAGTACCGCTTGGTAACGGCTATCACTCAAATCAGAAACCTCAGGGTCTTCTGAGATCTCCACCTGATGCCCTTTAGCTGCAAAAATAGGTTCCAGTGCATCCGCGACCTCACGCGCACTACCATATACTGTGCCTACCAAAATTTTAATCATCGCCATCGAATACTGTCTCTATTTTGCTTTAACATTTAAACCAAGTATTTATGTCAGGTATTATACGACATTGAGAGCGAAGAGGAAATTATACAGACAGGCACACCGATTCGATGCACAAAAACATTTTATGATGCTAGGTCATGAAAGCAGGGTATTCAAACAAGATAGGGGCTACATCAGATATGTACCCCCCTTATCATTCGGTTTAATTATTCAGTGATAATCGTATTAGCACGATTCACTGGAGTACAAAGATGAGCACGTCCTTTATCTGTGCGCTTTACCTGATACATCGCTTGATCAGCTAAGTCTATCAGCTCTAATTCATTTAGCGCATGATCAGGATAAATTGCGCCCCCAATACTGGCTCCCAGATGCAGGCTGATACCATCAATGAGTAATGGTTCTTTTACCAAGGCAATCAAACGCTCTGCTACCGTCATCGCACCATGCTCATCATCAATATTTCGTAGTAGTACCAGAAACTCATCGCCCCCCACTCGAGAGACCATATCATCATGCTTAACAGCTCCCGATAGTTTTTTAGCCAGTGCTTTTAGTAGTTTATCACCTACTAAATGACCATAGTTGTCATTAACTGGCTTAAAACCATCCAAATCAATGAACAACACTGCACATTGTTGCTTATTATTTTTAGCGCTGGATATCGCTTTCTTTACTTCTGAGATAAACAAAATACGATTAGGTAGATGCGTTAACGGATCATGTAGGGCTTGGAAACGAATAGACTCTAGCTCACGCTTTTGCTCAGTAATATCACTCATCACACAAATATAATGCGTAACTTGATTCTGAAACCCTTTAATGGCGGACATATGAGCACGTTGAATATAGATCTCGCCATTTTTTCGGCGATTGGTGATCTCGCCCTCCCATTGCCCTTCGGCTTTCAGCTCGTCCCACATTGCTAAATAGAAAGATTCATCATGATAGCCAGAGGATAAAATAGAGGCATTTTCATGTTGAACATCTAATGACTCATAGCCCGTCACTTGTGTAAAGGCTGCGTTCACAAGAATGATCTGGCCTTTAGCATCCGTCACCATCATAGGTTCATGAGTATGTTTAAATACGGCTCGTGATATTTGTGCTTCATAGCGAGCCGCTTGCTCGGATGAAATATCACGAAACAGCACTTGAGTTGCAGGCTTACCTTCAAAGTGGATTGCAGCACTAGTCACTTCTGCTAAAAAGTCAGTGCCATCAAGCCTAACCAGCTTTTCCTCAGTGAATGGCAGAGGTTTATCTGATGATTCTTTCATCCTCGCCAATACTTCCGCTTTAGAGTCTGGATGTACAAAATCTAACACATTGCGGGCAATCAATAATCCGGGAGACTCAGCACCTAGTAAATGCTGTGCCGCTTTATTCACCAACAGTACCTGACCTTGGCGATGAATAATGACAGCTTCAGGGGATAATTCAAAAAGAGACTTATAACGAGTTTCACTCTCGGCAAACTGCTCAAGCAATTGTGACGCCATGCGTATTGCAGAGAATCGGCTATTCAGCAGTAAGTAGACAACAATAGAAACCAGCAAGCTAATTAGCAAAACTCCGCGTAAACCCTCGCCCAATCGGGCGGGGATACAAGCGGGAACCGCGCAGCGGTTCTAATCAGGTGTCGCCTGACTTTGCACATACTCTTTCAGTGTTTTGATCGTTGCCCCGCCTGCACTGCAGGCAAAGTAAGAACGTGACCAGAGCGCTGCACTTTTGCTTTGCCGGGGGATATGGGTATTGAGTATGCGTATCCGGCGTGATGAAACCGATTTCAGGTTGTTCACCATGACGCTGATCGCCAGCTTCGGCGGATAAGCTATCAGCAGGTGAACATGATCTGATTCACCGTCCATTTCCAGTAGGTC
>NZ_FUXG01000014.1 GCF_900167095.1 Oceanospirillum multiglobuliferum | reverse complement strand
TTCAAAAGAACCATTACGATCACGAGGGGTATCCAGCTCAAAAGATCCCGTTGCGGTCTTGATAGTTTTGCGGGAGGCACCGTTCTTACGGTTGGGCTGAGAATCCTGAGCTAAATGCTGATCTAGCTCAGCAGCCAAAGCGGCTTCGGTAATCTGCTTAATCAAAGGGGTTAGTAAGCCATCTTTACCGTTGAGATCTTGTCCAGACTGAAGCGCTTTGGCAAAGGCTTGAATATCAATTTCGTATTTATCAGACATGATGTGTCACTCCCTATAAGGGTTAAACTATAGAGGTGACACAGAGTTTTGAACACTACCAAACTAGAGTTGAACGACGGTATAACGCTAATTTGGTGTCAGACGTTTCAGCATAGTCCTTTGCATAAAACTCTTCTATTTCTTTGCGATCCTCTTCTGAGTACTGCTTACACTCTTCTAGAAAGTCTGCATATAACGCATTGCGATCTTGTAAGAACTTGCCTTCTAGTACATCTGTATAATTTTTATATTCTCTTAACCCTAAAATGACATGACCTCTAAGAAAAAACTCTGCAATTTTTTCATTTTTCGTTTTTTGAAGCTCCACTTCTTTATCAACAAGTTCAATATCTTTTGATTTCAATTTACAAACATAGCAAAGAAGAAAAACTAGACTTAACGCTAAAAATACAACCAATAATTCCACTATAACTCCAATAAAATAGCTTAACCCAAAAAATTCTTAAAACGCATAACGCCGCATTAAGGTGTGAGCAACGCTACCACGAAACTAAACCGTACCACCGTAGACACAAAACCCAACGATGGAATAAAAATGCCAAGCGTTCGGAATCACTCTTAAATGCTTTGTTAATTTTATTTTTTCACCGATGTAAGCTCGCTTAGCTGTCCCTCTAAATTTTCAATTTTCTCTTGATAATTATCACCATCAGCCTCATCACTTACACAAGCTAACGCTTGAAGTACAAAATACAGAGCAAATACCAAACTGATGCCAGAGAACATTGCCATATAAGAACTTAAACCATAGCCAACAATGAGGCAGATAACTGCTTTAAGTATATTAGCCAACGCAAGATAAATTAGCCCAACTAAGGCAAAAGTTACCGTTGCAGGCTCTCCATGTTGTAAAGCTTTACAACGTAATAACTGAGCGTTAATTTTATGTACTTTCATTTTATTGTCTATAAATGAAACTCTATCAACTAGAAATGAGCTGCCCAACTTTAGCAACCACAGAACAATAGCAAATAACGCCGAGCCTAACGCCCCTTGAACAATAGCTGGTAACTCTAACATCTCTTCTAACACTTACTTTCCCTCAAAAAAATAATAATACGGACGACTCATAAACTTAACTATTAAGCGGTTATACAGATGGCGAAGCCATGGCTATAAACGTTTGTTGAACGGACACTGGCACTCTAGGGAGTTTGCTTTTTAACACGATGTTTTCCCTGTCAACCTGTGGCTTATCTGCGAACTATTTTCTGGCCTGTTCCACGCCTAAGTCGCTCGCTTGGTTCACTATTTCTTTCTAATAAAGCTTTCTTTTACCTGTTTTCTGGTGCGCTGGCAACAATCATCCCTCGGGCTATACCCGAAACGCTTAACACCTTGTTATTGATCAAGGTTTCGGCGCTAAAATGCTTTACGGTATGATGACTATAACGCGTCAGATGTGGGGCAGTACGTTGGAGATATGCTTTGTGTTGGGTGTAAAAGGAAGCTTTAAAAGAGAGGGGCAAAGAGGTGATGCTTGAAAGAAGCAAGTATAAA
This sequence comes from Oceanospirillum multiglobuliferum, assembly GCF_900167095.1. Classification (GTDB taxonomy): domain Bacteria; phylum Pseudomonadota; class Gammaproteobacteria; order Pseudomonadales; family Halomonadaceae; genus Oceanospirillum; species Oceanospirillum multiglobuliferum. The sequence continues at coordinate 117,841 of NZ_FUXG01000014.1, read as the reverse complement.
AAAAGGGGTTGCTTGTAAAAGCAACCCCTTCGAATAATGGCGGAGGGATAGGGATTTGAACCCTAGAAAGGCTATTAACCTTTGCCGGTTTTCAAGACCGGTGCATTCAACCGCTCTGCCATCCCTCCAGCGAGGCGTATACTATATTTATTTATTTCCCTTGTAAATACTTAATATTTATTTTTTTCTATAACTCGTTGAAATTGATCGGTTAATCAACAAAAAGCTGCTAGAGAAGCTTAGAGGGGCAGGCTTTCCGGTATAATATTTTGCCATTGGCTCTGTGCTGTGCAGGCTATTTGAATGAGGTTTTATCTGTGCGTTTATTACACACTATGTTGCGGGTTGGTGACTTGCAACGCTCAATTGATTTTTATACCCAAGTTATGGGGATGACGCTGTTGCGTCGGTCAGAAAATCCTGAGTACCAATATACTTTAGCTTTTTTGGGTTATGGCGAAGAAACCGATACGACAGTATTGGAGTTGACTTATAACTGGGGTGTAGAAAGCTACGATATGGGCAAGGCCTTTGGACATCTTGCGGTAGAGGTTGAAGATGTCTATCAGGCTTGTGACAAAATTCGTGCGTCAGGTGGCGTGATTACTCGAGAGCCAGGCCCTGTAAAAGGCGGTTCTACAGAGATTGCTTTTGTGCGTGATCCAGATGGTTATGCAATTGAGCTGATCGCCCGTAAGTTTGCAGGACAAGGTTTAGGTCAAGATTAAGCCGCTGTATCGCAGGTACAGCTTATTCCGGTACTAGCCAATATTTTTTATCGGTGATGTTGGTATCATCTGGCAGTTCTGGGTTTGGCAGCTGTATTGCCACACGCTTAGCCCACTGGCTAAACGGAAAGAGATGACGGGTGACAAGGTGTTGAGCCATGTAGGCATCAAACTCGCCCGTCTCAATCATGATATTTAAGCCCTCTTCAATACGCTTTGCTAAAGCAATATTGTTGCGACTGGTAAAGAAATACATCGGAAAAGGGTAGTAAATTAACCGTTTATCAAACCAAGCAATATCATCTTTAGCACCGTTTCTAGCTTGAGCCTCTGAAGGGCCTTCATGTACGCCTCTGGGGAAAAATCGACAGCGTTGGTTTTCTAGCATGGCAAACATCGCCTCATAGCGAACTACTCGCACTACTTTAAATCCCGCTTGTTGCAAAATATCGCTGTCTGGCCAGTGCATGCCTTGGCAAAGAGGGTATTTTTTTAGCTCGCCCCAGTCTTTTATTGACATAAATAGCGCTTGATCAGCTTGGCGTATAATCATGCCTCTATAGCCAAGCAAACCTTTAAGTAGAGGGATGCGTATCGCTTTTAGAGTCTGTTCTCTTTTTCTGCTTGTGCCCATCCAATGCACATCAATATATTCAGACTCCGCTAGATTTTTCTCTGCCCGTCCTTGCTCCATTACAAAAGCACTTTGTATCACTAATGCCTTGCCATGCTGCAAGGTCGTTTTGTCCAAAGCGTTTTGTAGAAGTTGTGCAAAATAACTAAAGCTTGCATCCTCACTTGATTGAGGACGGGTTATGCGTACGGTTTGAGCAGCCTGTATTGCTAGGGGGAATAGCACCTGCAATAAAAGTAGAGATAGGGCAAGGTATAACCCAAATTTAATGGCGTTAGTGGTCTTTCCCATAAATAACTCTGCGTGTCTTTGGCTTTCATTTCAGCATAGCGGAGATTATGTCGTTTCCCCATGGTTCTATTCAGAAAAGTTTGCTAATGTGGAGCCGCATTCAAACAACTGTTTTAATAATTACTTCCACAGGTGTGCCATGACACAGATACATAATTTGCACGACCGAATTTCGTTAACCATTGAAGATCATATCGCCACTGTTTGTTTTAACCGTCCAGAAAAAATGAACGCCCTTGATATGCCAATGTTTGCAGCACTGCTAGAGGCTCAACAAGCTATCGCTGATGATTCTACCGTGCGTGCGGTAGTGCTAACGGCGACGGGTGAGCACTTCTGTGCGGGGTTGGATGTGCAAGGGGTGATGACGGATCCTTCTGCTATTGAAACCTTGCTTAGCAAAGGCGAGCCAGAACAGCAATGGCTAGGTAATTATGTGCAGCAGGTTGTAGTAGGTTGGCAGCAGCTTAAGGTGCCTGTGATTGCAGCGTTGCAGGGTTATGTTTTTGGTGGTGGTTTTCAGCTGGCGCTGGGCGCTGACTTTCGCATCACCCATCCAGAGAGCCAACTGTCGGTGATGGAAATACGCTGGGGAATCATTCCTGATATGGGCATCACTATGGTGGGATGTTCTGTTGCAGCGTTAGATCAGTTGAAGCTACTGGCTATGACTGGCAAGCGCATCAGTGGGCGTGAGGCGCAACAGCTGGGGTTGAGCACTCAGTTGGCTGATGATCCTGTTACGGTAGCGCTTGAGCTGGCACGAAGCATTGTGGCCAACAATCCTGATGCCGTTAAAGCGGTTAAGCACTTATTTAATCAATACGATGGCGATAACAAAGCAAGTCTTGCGCGTGAAGAGGCTTTGCAGAGAACTTTGTTATTCAGTGCTAATCAACTCGAAGCGGTGCAGGCTAATATACAAAAGAGAGCACCAGTTTTTTCATGATGCTCATAAATAACGCACCACTGTTTAGCCGAAGCATTTTATAATGCTCGGCTTTTACGAGTTATCGAGGAGTTCTAATGTCTCTAGCCTCTGCACCGCAACATATTCAATTAGCGGTTGATCTTATTGAACTGTTAGAAAATAGCAATATAGATCCAGCTGTTGCGGAACAGGCGCTACAGATTGTTTTAAAAGATTACCAACAAAAGCTGGCACAAATACAAGCTGAAAAACCATCACCAGAGCAGCCGTAAATAGTGTTTCAGCAATGTTTTGGGATTGGGATTAAATTATGGCCTTCTAAAAGTGTCATAGAAACGTTGTATTTCTGCTAAATCTTGCTCGTAATCACCCGTTGGAATAAAGGTTGGCCCAACGCCTCCGCGCTTATTTCGATAGTCGATATAAGCTAGAACAATGGGAACTTTCGCACTGTAGGCGATATGATAAAAGCCACTCTTCCAAGCAGTTACCTGTGCACGAGTGCCTTCGGGCGCCATCATGATGAGCAGGTGCTCTTGCTCTGCAAAGCGATCCACTAAGCTGCCGACTAAGTTATTAGACTTGGAGCGCTCAACAGGAATACCTCCCATCCACCGCATGATGCCGCCAAATGGAAATTTAAAAATAGACTGCTTGCCTAGCCAGTATATTGGCAGCTTAAGTTTAAATGCGATCATTAGGCTAAACGGCATATCCCAATTGGTAGTATGAGGTGCCGCTATGACAACTGCTTTATTTAAATCTTTTGGAAATACCCCTTCAGCCTTCCACCCTGTTAGCTTTAATACAACGATGGAGAAAAGGTAGAAGAAGTGGCTGATTATTGGCGTGTTAAATATAGTGCGTTGCATGGCTCAATTCCTGAGGGCGGTTAAGCGATATGGATAATGTTTTTGGAGCCGCTCAAAGAGGAGTATGAAATAGCTGTCCAAACTAAATCGTTAAACTCAGGTTAGCAGTGAAGCCGTAAATAGGGCAGCAGAGAATAATCATCTCTAAGCAAACGACATTGGCTCTGTCGTTTGCTTAGGTACACTTTAAACCGATAACTAGCTTGCTTCGTCGTGCATCTCGGCTGCTTGCAGCGTATTTTCAAGAAGTGATGCGCGAGTCATTGGGCCAACACCGCCAGGTACTGGTGTAATCCAGCCAGCACGTTGTGCAGCAACTTCGTATTCAACATCGCCAACCAGCTTGCCGTTTTCTAAACGATTGATGCCTACGTCAATAACAATGGCACCTTCCTTAATCCATTCGCCTTTTACAAGCCCAGGCTTGCCAACGCCAACGACTACAATATCTGCATCGGCTAGTTTTCCTGGTAAATCTTGAGTGAAGCGGTGGGTAATTGTTGTGGTACAGCCTGCTAATAATAGTTCTAGCGCCATTGGGCGACCAACGATATTAGAGGCACCAACAACAGTCGCATTGAGTCCACGAATATTAACGCCTGTGCTTTCGAGCAATGTGATGATGCCTTTAGGTGTGCAAGGGCGTAGAACGGGCAAGCGTTGCGCCAATCGACCTAGATTGTAGGGGTGAAAGCCATCAACATCTTTGTTGGGTAAAATTCGCTCAAGAATAAGGTCTGCCTTCAGATGAGCAGGTAATGGCAGTTGTACAAGAATGCCATTCACGCTTGGATCAGCATTAAGCTGATCAATAAGCGCCAGCAGGTCTTCCTGAGAAGTATCAGCGCTTAAGTCGTGCGAGAATGACTTAAAGCCTGCTTTTTCACAATCTGCTTTCTTGTTACGTACGTAAACCTCAGATGCGGGATCGTTACCTACTAGAACTACGGCAAGCCCAGGTACTGATTTACCGTTGGCTACGCGCTCTGCAACTGCTTTAGAAACTTTTTCCCGAACTTGTTGTGCAATTAAATTGCCGTCAATGATTTTGGCGCTCATTGTAAAAAGGGTGCTCCCGCCGAACTTTACTGTGGAATTATCTTAGACTGTTTGTATTGTCTCATGATGTCGGCTTGCGGAAAACTATCTCTATTAATGTCTTCTATCTAAATGAAAATATTAAAAAAACTTGTAAATGAGTTGACGAGAAAAAAAAGGGTGTATAAAATGCGCGCCATGTTGAAACGCTGACCGAAAGGTAAACGTAACAACAAGTGAGTTCGGGATATAGCGCAGTCCGGTAGCGCGCTTGCTTTGGGAGCAAGATGTCGGGGGTTCGAATCCCTCTATCCCGACCATTACGAAGCAGTCTTGTAGTGCGCCTATAGCTTAATCGGATAGAGCAACGGCCTTCTAAGTCGTAGGTTGCAGGTTCGAGTCCTGCTGGGCGCGCCAGTGTCCTAGTAATGGATTGCTGTTATTTGCTATATAGTGGTGGGCGTAGCTCAGTTGGTAGAGCCCCGGATTGTGATTCCGGTTGTCGTGGGTTCGAGCCCCATCGTTCACCCCAGTAGCAAAATGTTAGAAAGTTGTTGTACAGTCGGGATATAGCGCAGTCCGGTAGCGCGCTTGCTTTGGGAGCAAGATGTCGGGGGTTCGAATCCCTCTATCCCGACCATTTAGTGATTATGAATCACTTGCTTTAGTTGTAACACCTCTTTGTGGTGGGCGTAGCTCAGTTGGTAGAGTCCCGGATTGTGATTCCGGTTGTCGTGGGTTCGAGCCCCATCGTTCACCCCATCTTTAGTCGGGATATAGCGCAGTCCGGTAGCGCGCTTGCTTTGGGAGCAAGATGTCGGGGGTTCGAATCCCTCTATCCCGACCATTCTATTTTTCCTAATTTAAAAATCTTTAAGCTGTAAAAGCTGGTTTCATGTTTTTTCTTTGTATTTTAATACGTTGAAGAAGTGATTAAGCGCTTGCCTGCGGCTTTATCTGCTCTTAAAATCTATTTCTTTCAGCTTAATGAAGCACATAAAAGTATTGTGAGGATTTTTCATGCAAGTTTCCGTTGAAACAACTTCTGGTCTTGAGCGTCGGGTAACAATTCAGGTTCCGGCCGCACGTGTAGATGAGGCAGTTGAAGCGCGTCTAAAACAAACTGCAAAAAGCGCACGCATCAACGGCTTCCGTCGTGGCAAAGTGCCAATGAACTTTGTTCGTCGCCAGTTTGGTGATGAAGTGCGTGCTGAAGTTGTGTCTGAAGTGATCCGTACTCAATACGTAGAAGCGATCACCCAAGAGAAGCTGAATCCAGCTGGTTACCCAGATATTGAAGCCAAGGTTAATGAAGCGGGCAAAGATCTAGAGTTCGTTGCAACACTAGAAGTTTACCCAGAGGTAGCGGTAGCACCACTATCTGACGTTACAATTGAGAAGCCAGTAGCTTCTGTAACTGATGCAGATCTGGACAAAATGATCGACGTATTGCGCGATCAGCAAGCAAAATACGAAGTAGTTGAGCGTGCAGCAACTGAAGCTGACCGTGTGAACATTGACTTTGAAGGTTTCATCGACGGTGAAGCGTTTGAAGGCGGCAAAGCAGAAGGTCATGATTTAGGTCTGTCTTCTGGTACTTTCATTCCAGGCTTTGAAGCGCAACTGGTTGGTACTTCAGCGGGCGAAGAGAAAGATGTTAACGTCACTTTCCCAGAAGACTATCAAGCTGAGCAGTTGAAAGGCAAAGACGCGGTTTTCAAAGTGAAAATCAACAGCGTTTCTGAGAAAAAACAGCCTGAGCTAAATGAAGATTTCTTCAAGCTGTATGGTGTTGAAGAAGGCGGTGTTGAAGCATTCCGCGCTGACGTTAAGAAAAACATGACGCGTGAGCTGGCGCAAACTGTTAAAAACAAAGTGAAAGAGCAAGTTGTGAACGCGTTAATCGCGGGTAACGAATTTGACGTGCCTAAAGCTTTGATTGATAACGAAGTGAATGCACTGCGTCAGCAGGCAGTTCAACAGTTTGGCGGTGGCCAGCAGTTTGATGCTTCTATGCTGCCAGCTGAGTTGTTCTCTGAGCAAGCAATCAAGCGTGTTAAACTGGGTCTTCTGATGGCTTCAGTTGTTGAAGCAAAAGAGATCAAGGTTGACGATGCAGAGATTCGCGCTTATGTTGAAACTCTAGCTGAATCGTATCAAGACCCTCAGCAAGTTGTTGAATACTATATGAGTAATCAACAAATGCGTCAGCAGCTTGAGTCTGCAGTGCTAGAAGAGAAAGTGGTTGAAGCGTTGCTGGCTGAGGCCGCTGTAGCTGAAACAGAAATGTCTTACGATGATGCGATCAAGCCAGCTACTGCTGAATAATTGATATCATTTTGACGTTTTGATGGCCTGACCTCTATTATGGAGGTCAGGCATTTTTACGAAGGGAATAGGCATATGAGCAATCCATACGAAATCATGAACGCAGGCGGCTTGGTGCCGATGGTAGTGGAGCAATCTGCCAGAGGCGAGCGCGCATATGACATCTACTCTCGCCTGCTGAAAGAGCGAGTGATTTTCTTGGTTGGCCCTGTTGAAGACTACATGGCGAATCTTGTGGTGGCTCAGTTGCTGTTTTTAGAGTCGGAAAATCCTGATAAAGATATTCACCTGTATATCAACTCTCCGGGTGGCTCTGTCACTGCTGGTATGTCTATTTATGATACCATGCAGTTTATCAAACCTGATGTAAGCACCATGTGTATTGGTCAAGCTGCGAGCATGGGCGCGTTGCTGTTAGCGGGTGGCGCAGAAGGTAAGCGTTACTGTCTGCCGCATTCACGTATGATGATTCACCAGCCATTAGGCGGCTTCCAAGGTCAAGCCACAGATATTGAAATTCATACGCGTGAAATTTTAACGATTCGTGACAAGTTAAACAAAGTGCTAGCACATCATACCGGCAAGCCGATTGAAGAGATCGCACGAGATACTGATCGTGACAACTTCATGGATGGCAATACAGCTGTTGACTACGGCTTGATCGACAAAGTATTAGATCGTCGTGTGCAGGGTTAAGCACTACAGAATTTTTTCAAGCGGCGCTTATGCCGCTGTAGGTAAACTGAGGTAACGAATGGGCCATCAAAAAGATTCCGGTAGTGATGGAAGCAAGCTGTTGTATTGCTCGTTTTGCGGTAAAAACCAAAATGAAGTACGCAAGCTAATTGCTGGGCCATCTGTCTACATCTGTGATGAATGTGTTGATCTTTGTAATGACATTATTCGTGAAGAGATTACGGAAGATAAACCTGAGCTGGAATCAGATCGTCTTCCTGTGCCAAAAGAGATTCGTGCAACATTAGACGAGTACGTGATTGGCCAACCAAAAGCTAAAATGACACTGGCTGTTGCGGTTTATAACCACTACAAGCGCTTAAAGCATGGTGTTGTATCCAAAGCCGATGTAGAGCTTGGCAAAAGTAATATTTTGTTAATAGGCCCAACGGGTAGCGGTAAAACATTATTAGCAGAAACTTTGGCGCGTTTGTTGAACGTACCTTTCACCATTGCAGATGCGACAACACTGACTGAAGCGGGCTATGTGGGTGAAGATGTTGAAAACATCATCCAAAAGTTACTTCAGAAGTGCGACTATGATGTTGAAAAGGCACAGCGCGGTATTGTTTATATTGACGAGATCGACAAAATCTCTCGTAAATCAGACAACCCGTCAATCACCCGAGATGTATCAGGCGAAGGTGTACAGCAAGCATTATTGAAGTTGATTGAGGGTACAGTTGCTTCTGTTCCACCCCAAGGTGGTCGTAAGCATCCTCAGCAAGAGTTTTTACAAGTTGATACTTCAAATATTCTATTTATTTGTGGTGGTGCGTTTGCTGGCTTAGAAAAAGTAATCCAGAATCGTTCAACTAAAGGCGGCATTGGTTTCTCTGCTGAAGTGAATAGTAAGCAAGAGGATAAGTCGGTTGGTCAGACACTGTTAGATGTTGAGCCAGAAGATTTAGTACGCTTTGGTTTGATTCCTGAGTTTGTAGGCCGTCTACCTGTGGTTGCGACACTTCAAGAGCTTGATGAAGAAGCGTTGGTTCAGATTTTAACTGAGCCGAAGAATGCTTTAACTAAACAGTACGCTAAGCTTTTTGAAATGGAAAAAGTTGATCTAGAGTTTCGTGACGAAGCTTTATTGGCGGTTGCTCGTAAAGCGATGGAGCGTAAAACGGGTGCTCGTGGCCTGAGATCAATTATGGAGTCGGTACTACTACCAACGATGTATGAGATCCCTTCTGCGGAAGGCGTGACAAAGGTTGTGGTTGATGAGAGTGTGATTAAAGGAGAGTCAGAACCTCTGCTAATCTACTCAAATGAACAGGTTGACCTTGCATCAGGTGATCAGAAGTAACAGGATTACCGCTTAAAAGGGCCTCTGGGCCCTTTTTTTTTGTAAGAACAAGGGGTTGTAATTCATTTAAATGCCTCCACTATGTTCTCAATAAGTTTCGTTAGCACTGGAATGGCCAGTGCCGCACAGTTAGAGGTGGTTCTGCTATGGAGCAGAAACAGGTGAATGAAGAGTTGGGCAAGCAAACCTTGCCACTATTACCATTGCGGGATGTTGTTGTATTTCCTCAAATGGTTCTGCCCTTGTTTGTTGGTCGTGATCGCTCTATTAATGCATTAGAAGCAGCGATGGCCGCAGGCAAGAAAGTTTTTTTAGCTGCGCAAAAAGATGCAGGCGTTGATGAACCTAGCACTGATGACCTGTATACCGTGGGTACATTGGCGTCTGTTTTGCAACTGCTTAAGCTGCCTGATGGTACGGTTAAGGTATTGATCGAAGGTGTTGATCGTGCTGCATTATTAGCAATTGCAGATACGGGTGATTATCTAGAGGCTGAGATTGTTGAGCGTAAAGCAGAAACATTGTCAGAGCGCGAAGCAGAAAGCCTTGTTCATGTTCTGATGAATCAATTTGAGCAATACGTCAAATTGAGCAAAAAAATCCCTGCTGAAGTTGTGAACTCGCTGAAGAACATCACCGATCCAAGTCGTTTGGTTGACACCATGTCAGCGCACTTGTCGTTAAATGTAGCGGAAAAACAGCAATTACTAGAGTTAGACAATGTGCGTGAGCGTTTAGAGCGCTTGATGACGCATGTTGAGACTGAGATTGATCTGCTAGAAGTTGAAAAGCGTGTCCGTGGACGCGTGAAACAGCAGATGGAGAAAAATCAGCGTGAGTACTACCTGAATGAGCAGATGAAGGCCATTCAGAAAGAGATGGGCGAGCTAGACAATACGGCCAATGAAGCCGATGAGCTTGCAGAGCGCATTGAAACTTCTGGCATGCCAAAAGACGCCAAGGATAAAGCCTTAAGCGAGCTGAAAAAGCTGAAGATGATGTCACAGATGTCAGCAGAGGCCACAGTTGTTCGCAGCTATATTGATTGGATGGTTAGCCTGCCTTGGAAGAAACGCTCTAAGGTGTCTCATGATGTACAGAAAGCTGAAGATATTCTGAATGAAGACCACTTCGGTTTAGATGAAGTGAAAGAGCGGATTTTAGATTACCTAGCTGTACAAAAGCGCGTTAAGAAACTAAAAGGCCCTGTATTGTGTTTGGTTGGCCCACCGGGTGTTGGTAAGACCTCTCTTGGCCAGTCTATTGCGCGAGCGACTAACCGCCAATATGTGCGAATGGCTTTAGGTGGTGTGCGTGACGAATCAGAAATTCGTGGTCACCGCCGTACTTATATTGGCTCTATGCCGGGTAAGCTCTTACAGCGCATGGCAAAAGTGGGCGTGAAGAACCCCCTATTCTTGTTAGATGAAATTGACAAGATGGGTATGGATCACCGTGGCGACCCTGCTTCTGCACTGCTTGAAGTACTAGACCCAGAGCAAAACAGCAAGTTCAGCGACCACTATTTAGAAGTGGATTACGACCTGTCTGATGTGATGTTTGTGTGTACGGCAAACTCAATGAATATTCCAGGCTCATTGCTTGACCGTATGGAAGTGATCCGTATCCCAGGTTACACCGAAGACGAGAAGCTGGGCATTGCTGAAAAATATTTAGTTAAAAAGCAGCTGGAACAGAACGGTATTACCGCCTCTGAGTTGTTGATTGATCGCGCTGCACTTTTAGAGCTCATTCGTTATTACACGCGTGAAGCGGGCGTTCGTGGCCTAGAGCGTGAGATTGCAAAACTGTGCCGTAAAGCTGTACGAGAGCTGATCAAGCGTGGCCCAGAAGGCTTTAAAGGCGAGCCTATTCGATTGACAGAAGAGAAAATCGAAGAGTACTGCGGTGTCCGTAAGTACAGCTACGGTTTGGCTGATGAAGCAGATCAGGTTGGCAAAGTCACAGGCTTGGCATGGACTCAGGTTGGTGGTGAGCTACTTAACCTAGAAGCAGTCGCGGTGCCTGGTAAAGGTCGTTTAACACCGACTGGCTCTCTGGGCGATGTGATGAAAGAGTCGATTCAAACGGCGATGACCGTTGTGCGCAGTCGTGCTGTTGGCTGGGGTATATCTCCAGACTTCTACGAGAAAAAAGACATTCACGTGCACGTGCCTGAGGGTGCAACACCTAAAGATGGCCCTAGCGCAGGTATCGGTATGTGTACCGCGATGATTTCGGTCTTGTCTGGTATTCCAGTGAAAAGCACCGTTGCAATGACAGGGGAAATTACCCTGCGCGGTGAAGTTCTGCCGATTGGTGGTTTGAAAGAAAAACTGCTGGCTGCTCGTCGTGGAGGCATCAAAACCGTGATTATTCCGGAAGAAAATCGTCGTGACTTGAAGGAAGTACCAGATTCTATTAAGTCAGAGCTTGATATTTTCCCCGTGAAATGGATTGATGATGTATTGGCAATTGCCTTGGCGCATGCACCAACACCTTTCGTTGAAGCTTTGCCGAAAGATGAAGCCTCAGTAGCCAAAGATGATAGTTTAAAGACAAGTACTCACTGAGATTACTTGACGCTTATAGGGGCTATTGGTATAAAATGCGCCTGATTTTTTGCGTAAGCCACCAATAATCTACGCATATGTTTTTGGCCGTATTTGGCCGTATTGTTAAGGGGTGAAGAGTGAACAAGTCTGAACTGATTGATGCGATTGCAGCTTCTGCAGATATTCCTAAAGCTGCAGCTGGTCGTGCACTAGACGCAATGATTGAAACCGTTTCTGAATCGCTACAGAAAGGTGACTCAGTAGTATTAGTTGGTTTTGGTACATTCTCTGTTAAAGAGCGTGCAGCTCGTACAGGTCGTAACCCTCAAACAGGTGCACCTATCGAAATCAAAGCCGCTAAAGTGCCTAGTTTCAAGCCAGGTAAGGCTTTAAAGGATGCTGTTAACTAGGATTAGTTAACACTGCACTCAGCAAGATTAAAAAGCACATCAATTGATGTGCTTTTTTTATATCTGCAAATCAGCAAGGTTATTCAGTTTCCGATTGCTCCTTAGCTGCGTATAATCCTTTGAATCTAAAACAATTGGGTAAGAGATAGTTTCATGCTTCAAAACATCAGGGACAAATCATCCGGTTGGGTGGCAAAAATAATTGTAGGCTTCATCGTGATCACTTTTGCCATGTTTGGCGTAGATGCCATTGTAGGGGCATTCACCAGCGGTGGTGATGAGGTGGCGACTGTAAACGATAAAAAAATTAGCCGCTATGAGCTAGAGGTAGCCGCTCAACGTCAAGTACGTCAAATTTTGGCTCAGATGGGGCCTGATGCAGATCCTGCAAGCCTAAACGAAAATCAAATCCGTCAGCGTGCCCTACAAGGTTTAATTGACCGTGAGGCAGCGTTGCAAGCTGCACGTAATGCTGGTCTTGGTGTAAGCGATTTACAAATTGACCGCATTATCATTAGTACACCAGAGTTCAAAGGTGCTGACGGTAAATTTAATGCCGATCAGTTCAACAGCACTCTGCGTAATGTTGGCTTAACACCTTTGCAGTTTCGTGAAGAGTTGAAAAAAGACGTACTAATCAATCAATACCAGTCTGGCCTTGGTTTAAGTACGTTAACTGCTGATAAATATGTTGAACAGGTGATTAAGCTTGATAGTCAAACACGAGACATCTCCTATGTGACATTAAATGTCGATGCTGTAACTGTTCCTCCAGTAACTGAAGAGGATGTGACGGCATATTATGAGCAAAACCGTGAGGCTTACCAGCTGCCTGAGCGTGTGCGTTTGAACTATATTGCTTTAAGCCAAGATGATATTGCAGCAAAAATTGAAGTGTCACAGTCTGATATTGAGTCCGCTTATCAGGCGTATATGAAAACGGCTCAAAACCAAACAGATTACTTTGCATCACATATTTTGTTAGAAACTGACGGGCGCACAGAAGATGAGGCTATCGCACAGTTACAACAAATACGTAACCGTGTGCTAGCTGGCGAGAGCTTTTCTGAAGTAGCCAAAGAGGTTTCTGAGGATGTAGGTTCTGCATCTATTGGCGGTGAGCTAGGTATGATTGAAGCAGGTAGCTTTGACCAGACCTTTGAAACTGCTTTATTTGCGCTATCAGAAGGTGGAATTTCAGAGCCTATTGTGACTGAGTTCGGTGTACATTTAATTCGTTTAGATCGTAAAACTGCCGCTGAGATTACACCTATTGCAGAGATGCGTGACAGCTTGGTAGAGCAGTTAAAAGCATCAAAAGCCGCAAAACAGTATTTGGCATTGACTGAAGAACTAGCTAATGCAGCTTTTGCTTCAGATGATTTAGCAACTCCTGCAAAAGAGTTAGGGCTATCTGTGCAGGAAACCACCCTCTTTAGCAGCAATGGTGGCGAAGGCATCGCAGCCAATGCAAAAGTTATACGTGCAGCATTCTCTGACGAATTAAAGCTTAATGGTGAAAACAGCGATCTTATTGAGCTGGACAGTCAGAACAGTGTTGTTATTCGTGTTGCTGAATTGAAAGAGCCTGCCATTCAACCTTTAGTTGAAGTGACGGGTAATATCCGCCTGAAACTTGAAGCTCAAGCCCGTAAAGAGCAATTGTTAGCATTAGCTGATCAGCTTTTGGTTCAAGCACAAGCAGATGGCCTTAGCGCTGCTGCGAAGTCAGCAGGTTTAGAGCTAGTCACGGTGAATGGCATTAGCCGAGTCGAACAATCTGTTCCACAGGCAGTGGTCAAAAAGGCATTTACCCTTGAAACTGGTGCTACAACAAAAGTTCTAGCCAATGGTGATGTGCTGCTATTAAGTCTTAACCAAATTTCTCAGCCAGAAACTCAGCCTGAGATGGTGGCTTTTTACCAGCAAGCCATTCAAATGAACCAGATTCGTCACAATATACAACAAGTGCGCGTATCTATTACAAACCAAGCTGAAATTAACCGTTTGTAATCATTTTACCGAAAAAAAACCGCGAGAATTTCGCGGTTTTTTTTGGGGAAGGATAAAGCCTAAAAAAGAGTATTGTCCCCTAGCTCTATATCAAGTATATCGGCTAATACCTGCTTTATCGCATCATCAGACTGCGTAGGAGCTGCTATATGAGGTGTGACAATGACATTGGGCTGGCTCCAAAACGGGTGCTCTTTAGCCAATGGTTCATGTTCAAAAACGTCTAGTAATGCACCTCTCACGTGTCGGGTTTGCAGTTGTAACAACAGTGCATGCTCATCAATTACAGAGCCTCTACCTGAACTGATAACAATTGAGTCTCTTGGTAAGCGCATAAGCCTATCAGCGTTGAGTAGATGGTATGTATCCTCTTTAGCAGGGAGTAAATTGACTAATATATGGGATTGGCTTAAAAAGCTGTTCAATGCAGCTGCCCCTGTAGCTTGAGGGAACGGCAGATCTGCTTTTAAGCTTCTACTCCAGCCTGCTACTTGATACCCCATTAGGTAAAGCTGCTTGCCAACATATTGTCCTAATGGACCTAATCCCAAAATACCAATGCGTTTCTCTTGTAAGTTTCGTGTGCGTTCAGGTTGCCAGCTAGAGACCATTTGATGCTGACGATAAAGGTCAAAGCGACGGCTGAAGTGGATCATACCGTATAGCACATACTCCAGCATCCACTGCCCCATACCAGCATCACGCAATTTATAGAGAGGCACATCTCTGGGTAAATTTGGTAATTTTTCTAACGCATCTGTGCCTGCGCCTAAATTAAAGATTGCTTTCAGGTTTTTCTGATGGTCAAAAAGTGCAGCTTCTGGCTTCCATACAAGTGCGTACTCTGCCTGCCAGTCAGTTTTTGCAATATCTTGCCAAAGCTGTACATCTGCATAGGGGCAGTATTTCTTTAAAGCCATCAAGTACGCAGATTGATCTGCCTTAGGTGTGGCTAGCAGGATTTTCATAGATTCAACCCTGAATAATTATTGTGGGTCTGTTTTAAACAGTGCCTTAATATCTTCCATAATCATGTAGTTAACAGGAATTAAAAATAACGTTATAAGTGTAGCAAACAAAATTCCAAAGCCTAAAGAAACTGCCATAGGAATTAAAAATTGTGCCTGTGTCGACTTTTCAAACAGCAACGGCAGCAGCCCCATAAAGGTTGTCATAGAGGTCAACATGACAGGGCGAAAACGTGCAGAGGCCGCACTTAGTAAGGCTCGGTGCAATTGCCCTTTAACTGTTTTACGTTGTTGATTGATAAAATCAACTAACACCAAGCTGTCGTTTACCACAACACCTACTAATGCAAGAAGCCCCATTAAACTCATGATGGTCAGTGGCATCCCCATAATCCAATGGCCGATAACAGAACCAATAATGCCAAAGGGGATCACCGACATCACAATAAATGGCTGCGCATAGTTGGCAAATGGAATTGCCAATAGGCCATAAATGGCAAATAAAACTAATGTTAAACCAAACTGTAGAGAACCAAATGATTGCTGTTGCTCTTTGGCCTCACCTTCTAAGCTGTAACTGATCGAGGGATATTGTTGTGTCAGTTGATCCATAAAGGCTGTCAGGTCTTGGTTTAAAATTGTGGCATTAGTATTCTTTTTATCCATATCTGCGGTGATATTCACCGTGCGATAGCCATCAATACGATAAATTGCAGAAGGACTTTTAGCCGGTTTCAACTCTGCAACTTGGCTTAAAGGGATACGATTTCCGCTGCTGGTGAGAATATCAACGCTGAGCAGATCAGTTAAAGATTGGCGTTCATTAGCGGGTAAGCGCAACATCACGCTGACATCTTCTCGTCCACGTTGAATACGTTGTACTTCAATACCTAAAAAGGCTTGTTGCACTTGGCGTACTAAGTCCGTGCGGTTTAATCCTACAAGGTAGGCTTGTGGCTTAAGCTCAATCTGAAGCTCCTGTTTACCATCCGCAAGACTGTCACTGATTTCAAATAAAGTGGGATAGGTTGCTAAGCGCTGTTTAACCTTGTCTGCCACCTCTTCTAATAGCTTCATGTCGTTGCCGTTCAACTGAATATCAACAGGGCTAGTGACTCGGCCTAACTCCGCACGAAAAGCAATAGACTCAGCCCCCGGTAAGTTGCCTATCAATTTACGCCACTCATCAACCAGCTGAATACTGGTAATGGTTGATGTACGGCTTTCAGCTGGAGTGATCTCAAAGCGTACCCGACCAATATTAGAGCTGCTGCCAGAAGAACCTGTGGTTGAAAATATGTGTAAAATTACACTTTCACCTGTGGCCGGATCTCGATACTTTTCTTGTAGCTGTCGGGCTTTTTCTGTCATCAGTATGACATAGCGATCGGTCACATCAAATGCGGTGCCCGCAGGCATGGTAAGTGTCACTCTAGCCGTTTCGCTAGGTACTTTCGGGAAGAAAGTGAACTTCATCCAACCTGAGCTTAATGTATTAATTAAAATAATTAACAAGCCAATCGAAAATGCCAAAGCGCTATAACGGTGGCGCAGTACAACTTTTAGGGCTGGGCGGTAGTAGCGTAGAATGGCACGCTCAAAGCCATCGGCAAAAGCCTGTTGCCACACTTCAAGCTTAGAGCGTTTGCTTTTTTCATGACGTAACCGGATATGTTTTAAGTGCGCAGGTAGAACAAACTTAGATTCAATTAGCGAGATCAATAATACAGGAATAACCACTGCGGGGATTTGAGCAAAGATAGCCCCGCGACTACCCTCAATAAAGGCCAATGGCAAAAATGCAACAACGGTAGTCAAGACCCCAAAAGTAACGGGGACTGCAACTTCTTGTGTGCCCACAATTGCAGCATGTAAACCACTTTCTGCTTTGCGCAGGTGGCTATAAACGTTTTCCCCTGTCACAATCGCATCATCAACCACAATACCCAGTACTAAAATAAAGCCAAATAAACTGGCGATATTCAAGCTGACGCCGAGCATCGGCAGGAAAACAAAAGCCCCCATAAAGCTGATTGGAATGCCAATAAACACCCAAAACGCGATGGCAGGTCTTAAAAACAGCGTAAGTAACGCTAAAACTAAAACACCACCTTGTGCTGCATTTTCTAAAAGCGTATTGAGACGTTTTTTAACGATTTCTGAGTCATCATCCCAATAGCTTAGCTCTAGACCAACAGGGAGTTTATCTTGCTGAGCTTTGATATAGGTTTTCACTGCATCAGCTACAGAGATAGCACTTTCTTGACCCACACGGAAAACATCAATCATTGCGGCAGGCTTGCCATTAAAGCGTGTACGAAGAGGGGTTTCTTCAAAGCCGTCAACAACCGTTGCAACCTCTTTCAACCGTACAATTGCACCATCGGGTTGCGCTAATACAACAATGTTTTCGAACTCAGTTTTGTTATAGCGCTGACCTTTTGAACTTAACAGTACATCATTACTAGCAGTGCGCAGATTACCTGCGGATAGATCGGTAGAATCCTTCTGGATGGCGTTACTGATCTGCGCCAATGTTAAATTGTATTGACGTAGACGATGTTGAGACACTTCAATGGCGATCTCATAATCACGCACCCCATCCAGTTCAACTTGAGAAACTCCTGGCAGGCGCAATAGGTCATCACGCACACTTTCAGCAAACTGACGAATCTCTGTCTCTGACAGTTGGCCTGCCACAGTGACTGATATCACTTCACGTTTTCGTGTGGCTAAGGCAACACGGGGTTGATCTGCGGCATCAGGTAAATTGCTGACGGCATCAACACGGCTTTTAATATCAGCCAATACTTCTTTGGCGTCATAGCCATCAGCCACCTCAATAGAGATTGTGGTACTGCCCTCTACTGAACGGCTGACAATTTGCTCAATACCCTCAAGGTCTTGCACTTCTTGTTCTATTAATACCGCAACACCTTGCTCCATATCTTGAGGGCTGGCACCGCGCAGTGACACCGATACGTTGATTACGTTAGATTCAACCGTCGGAAAAACCTCTAAAGGTACTTTTTTGATTAGGGAAGATACCCCTGCCAACAACATGCAAACCATTAGAAGGTTGGCGGCCACATGGTTACGGGCAAACCAAGCAATCATGATTTCGCTCCCTGCTGAGAGGTGCCAGCCAATTTCACTTTAGTGCCCGAGGGTAGTTGGCCCAAAGGTGTTAACACCAACTGATCCCCCACACTCAAGCCTTGGTTGATAATGGCATTTTGATCATCTTGCCAAATTAAACTGACAATTTGTTTCTGCAAGGTACCTTCACGATATAAATAAACATAACCCCCTTGGTATAGGCTGTTATTGGGGATGACTAAAACATCTTGCAGTACCTGCCCCTTAATTTGGGCTTGCAAGTACTCTCCTATGCGCAGGTTATGCTTCTGTTCAGGTCGAGCTGATAGATAAAGCTGTTGGCTCACAGGATCTAACTCTGCATCCATCGCCACAATTTGTGCGGCTATTGGGCTATCGCTTAGGTTAGACTTCAATATCAGCTCTGCGCTTGGTACACCTTGAGCGTTTAATGGTAAAAAAGGCAGCTGGCGTTCAGTTAAGGGCAGACGTACCTCTAATGCATTTTCACTGTATAGTTTGGCTAACTCTGCTCCAGCATTAACAACTTGACCTAATTCAATAGACTGCACACTGACAACACCTGAAAAAGGAGCCTTGATGGTTGTGCGGGCCAACTTTAATTTCGCTTGTTGCACACTGATTTGTGCCGACTTTACTTTGGACTGTGCAGTTTGTAATTGAGGCTGGCGCAACACTAAGGCATTGGCCTCTCCTTGTTGGCCGGAAAGTAGCCATGCTTGGCGGGCTTGTTCAGCATTTGCCTCTGCTTCAATCAGGCTCTGTTGTGTTTGTGCTAGGTTGGCTTGGGCAATTTTCAGCTCATTTCGCGCATCAATATCATCTAGCGTTACTAAAACATCACCTTGTTTAAACTGACCGCCCAACGTAAATGCGGGGTGTAGTTTAATAACTTTACCTCCCACTTGGCTCATTAAAGGTGTAGCTGCCTGCGCCTTGACTCGGCCATAACTATACAGCAATACAGGGTAGGTTTGCAGCGAAAGCGGCTTAACCTCAACTGTAATGGCCGCTTGTGCTTTAGGTGCGTTTCTATTGGCAGTAGGAGGGTTGTTTTTAATCCATATACCTAGGCTAATCATGGCCGCAAGAATGATAACCGGAAGAATTTTTTTCCACATGCTTAAGCCCAATCCTATTACTATTGATTAGAAGGGAATATTGTTTGAATTGTTAATATAAAACTGTTGCCAAGAATCAGAGTGTTTCAGATTGCTCGCGCTCGCTACTATTCGAAAACTGTCCGCCTAAGGCTTTATATAGGCGAATTCGATTCTGTAAACGCTGGTGCTGTAGCTCTAATAGAGAAGCTTGGCTATCAATCATTGTTTTCTGAGAGGAAAGCAGCTGATTCAACTCGATTTGCCCAAGTTGATACTGACTGAGTTGAATGGCGGTTGTTTGTCTAGCATTGTTCAAGTTTTCTTCTGCCAGTTGGTAACGATGCTGTAATGATGTTTCCGACATCAAAGCGTTCTCAACCTCGGCAAAGGCGGCAAATAGTTTTTGCAGATACTCCTTTTCAAGTTGTTGCACTTTCGCACCAGCTTGTACTTCAGCCGCGGCCAGTTTGCCTGCATTAAACAATGGCTGTGTTAGGCTGGCGATTAAGTTCCAATCAATATTTTGGTCGACAGAAGCAGACAGAACCAGGCTTGGGAAACGTGCCTTATTGGCCATTGCCATTGAGGCATCAGCGGCTAATAGTGTTAGCCATGCAGTTTGTAATATGGGTTGGCGAGAGATTAACTCTGAAGGCAACGTTTTTGTTTTAAAGTCAGGCAAAACAGGAAGCTGTAAACCTTTTGCAAGTTGGGTATTACCATCAGGATAGCGGCCCAGAAGTTGCTGCAATACTCGAACTTGCTCTGTTAAAGTCTGTTTCTGTTGGGCAATATTGGCACGCTCTTGCTGTAATGCGGCTTGTGCGCTGTTTAGGTCTATCGCTGTTTTCAAACCTCTTTGATAGGCTTGTTGAACCACGCTTAATGCGTTGCTTAAAGTATCCTCACGCTGTTGCGATAATAGCAGCAATTCTTGTTGCAGAATTAAACGATACCAAGCTGAAGCGACATCGGCAGATAGATCTAATGTGGCTCCTGCAAAACTGGTTTTAGTCGCAGCATAAGTGTAATTAGCTTGTTGCTCTTGTGCGCTTAGTTTTCCCCATAAATCCAACTCATAGCGAGCCTCTAAACTTAAGCTATTTGTTGTCGTGCTTACATTACTAGACTCTACTCGACGGGTACTTGCTGTCAGATCAAGGCTAGGGTAAACCGATGCACCTGCAATTTTAACGCTCTGCTCTGACTGTTTTACTTGTGCTGCTTTTGCTAATAGGCTGGGGTTTTTCTCTAAAGCAGTTTGTACCAACTCAACCAAAGAGAGGTCGTTGAACTGATAGATCCAACGAGTTTGCTGAGATTGTTCAAGGGGGTGGCGTACAGTAGCAGATCTGTTTGCAGAGGGTGAGCTACTGGCACTTTGCCATTGCTCAGGTACTTCTAAACTGGCAAGGTCAACAGGCTCTCTGGGCACTGAATTAGAGCAGCCAATAAGAGTAAAGGTCATTGCACTTACTATTAAAGCGCCTAGCACTGAAGGTAGCGACAGCAATTTTGACACACAAGATCCTGTTTGCTTAAAAATCACACTGGATTGAAAAGTTATTATAAACCAGCGCGTAGAGTAATCCAGCTCAGCACCTGCAAACAGCGAATTTACAATTATTTTACATAAGTCAATGTTAATGAATCGCTATGGGGCTGGCTTATCCCCCTGTCATATTCATAAAACGTAGCACCTGCACCTCGCCTTCTGTACTGAAATGATGGCGCTCTGGTTTAAGATCCATCGCTTGGATAATAGCCTGTTTCAATGGTTCAATTTGATTGGGGTATTGGCGTAGCGTTGCTCTTAAGTCAACGGAGTGCTCATTACCTAAACAGAGTAACAACCGCCCTTCAGCGGTGACTCGAACACGGTTGCAACTGTCGCAGAAATTATGGCTGTGAGGTGAGATAAAGCCAATTTTGATTTGATGTAACTGAGCCTCACTGAACTGACAAGGTGCATGAGCCGAGGCTATTCGGTAATACCGAGAGGGGCCTTGCGTGTGATCTGTACTGGCAAGCAAACTATAGCGCTGCTCTATCAGGGCGCGCACGTCATCACTGGAGCAAAAAGTACTGGCTCTTTGATGCTCGTTGATTTCGCCTAAAGGCATCTCTTCAATGAAACTGATATCGATCCCTTTTGCTAGAGCAAACTCTACCAGCGACACAACCTCATCATCATTACGCCCCTTTAAGATCACCGCATTCAGTTTGATGCCTTTAAAGCCCTGTTCGATGGCGGCCTCAATGCCTTTGATGACCTTATTCAGATCGCCAATTCGGGTGAGTTGTTTAAAGCGTTCAGGGATTAAGGAATCCAAGCTAATGTTCAATCGTTTGAGTCCTGCTGCCTTGAGTGCTTTCGCATAAGTCGGCAACTGAGACCCATTCGTGGTCATGGCAAAATCGGTGATTTGAGGTAAATCACCAACGGTTTGAACCAGTTGCAGCAGATCCCGTCTCACCAATGGCTCACCACCAGTCAGACGAATTTTATTGGTGCCTAACTCGGCAAAGGCTTGGGCAATAAGTCCAATTTCTTCAAGGGTGAGCACTTGCTCTCTTGGGAGAAAGCTCATGTTCTCACCCATGCAATACACACAGCGAAAGTCGCAGCGATCGGTCACAGAAAGGCGCACATAGCTGACTTTTCGACCAAATCGGTCAACCAATGGGGTATGGGGAGAGTGAGACAATGGCGCATCAACGCGGGTCATTTTGAGTGCTCCCAACGTGTTCTAGCCTGTTGATCGGACGCCCTTGCACTGACCCAATAATTCCCATGTTGGGTGTTCTCTTTTTTCCAAAAAGGGGCTTCTGTTTTCAGGTAGTCCATGACAAAAGCACAAGCGTCAAACGCATCCTGACGATGAGCAGAGGCCACCATGACCAATACAATTGGATCAGCAGGGCGTAAACAGCCGACACGGTGCACAATGGTCAGTGCCTGAATCGACCAGCGCTGACAGGCTGACTCAGCAATATTAAGCAGCGCTTTCTCCGTCATACCGGGGTAGTGCTCTAACGTGAGAGACAACACGTCAGGCTTCTCATTAAAGTCGCGCACTAAGCCCGTGAAACTAACAATTGCCCCAATATCACTGCGGTTGGCGGTAATCTGTTGCTGGATAGCGGCAGTGTCAAAGCCAGCTTGCTGTACAGCGATCTCAATTATGGCAGCCTGATGTTCCATCTCTTTCCCCTTGTTTCAGTGGTCTTGGTGAGGGTGCAATTAACCGCCGGTAACGGGTGGGAAGAAAGCTACTTCATCACCTGCCGTAACCCTAGCTTGACGCTTGACCATATTTTGATTGATCGACATCAACAGGTTGTTTGCCGCCAGTGCTGCTTGCCAATCAGGCTGTTGCTGCTGAAGGTGCTGTAACACGCCATCCAAGGTGTGAGCCTCAAGTTGGCTTAGCTCAATCCACTGCTGCTCGCAGCCCAGTTGCTCCTTGAGCTGTGCAAAAAAGCGCACTTGAATACTGTTTGCAGGTGCATCTGTTGCGGGGGCTGTGGTGTAAGCTGCGGAGGTTGAGGCTACCGCCTCTGTATGGGGATGTTGCCAATGACCCGAGCGCCCACCTTTTTTCTCTAGTACTTGAATACCGCTGATGACCATGGTTTTGTCCACGGCTTTACACATATCAAACAGGGTCAGAGCTGTGACAGAGGCTGCGGTTAGCGCTTCCATCTCAACCCCAGTCTGCCCGGAAAGCTTGCATAATGCTTCGATACGGATGCGGTTGTGCGCTGGCTCTGGATAAAACTCAACGGCAACCTTGGTCAACAGCAGCGGGTGGCATAGAGGGATTAAGTCGCTGGTTTTTTTTGCCGCCTGAATACCGGCAATACGCGCCACGGCTAAAACATCCCCCTTTTTATGCCCGCCATTCAGAATTTGAGCCAAGGTGTGCGCCTGCATCTGCACATAGGCCTCTGCGCGTGCTTCGCGGAACGTCACAGCTTTGTCTGTGACATCAACCATCGAAGCGTTGCCCTGAGCATCTAAATGGGTCAAGCCTGAGGGATGTTGTGTTTGAGCTTGGTCGGTCATGGGGAAACTCTCTTGTTATTCTGCTATGCGGTCAGGTGTTTTAAAGGGGCGTCGCTAAAGTAGATCGGCAAAGGGGTGAATAATCAGCAAGTCACCCTCTTGAACCCTTGCAATGGGGTCTGGAATTTGAATTAAGCAGTTGGCCTCAACCATTGAGCGTAAAATACCTGAGCCTTGGCTACCCGTAGTACGCACAACTAGCTGACCACCTGTATTGACGCTGAATATACCTCGGTGAAAGTCAGTGCGACCCTCACGGCTGCGCATCGTCTCTGCTGCAATGGCAGGGAGGCTTTGAACTTGCCAGTTTTGCTCACCTTGCAGCTGACGTAATGCAGGTTGCGCCAGTTGCAAAAAAGTCACCATCACCGCGACTGGATTGCCCGGTAAACCTAGAAAAAGCGCCTGAGTTTTATCGGTCTTGTGAATGTAGCCAAATGCAAAAGGACGTCCGGGACGGATATTCAAACGCCAAAAGGCAGTCTCACCAACCTGTGCTAAAGCTGATTTGATATAGTCTGCATCTCCGACAGAGACACCGCCTGATGAGATCACTACATCCGCCTGTTGAGCCGCTTGACTAAGGCCCTGTGCTAGCGCGGCTTCTTGGTCGGGTAAAATGCCCAAGTCAATCACTTCGCAATGCAGCGCTTGTAATAAGGCGATCAGTGAAAAGCGGTTGGTGTCGTAGATGCTGGCAGCGGGTAAAGGCTGGCCTTGTGCAACCACCTCATCACCCGTTGAAAAAACAGCCACTTTTAAGGGGCGATAGACCTCAACCTGCTCAAGTCCTAATGAGGCGATTAGCCCCTGATGGGCTGGCCGTAAACGTGTGCCGCGTGTGAGTGCGACCTGCCCCTTACTAAGATCCTCTCCCGCCTGACGAATATTGTCATGGCGCTTGACCTGCTCAGTGGCATTAAATCTGACGTGCTCTCCATCAAGCGTACACAGCTCTTTCATCACTACCGTATTAGCACCTACAGGAATAGGGGCGCCCGTTGTGATGAGTACTGCCTCACCCTCATTTAATACACCTGAGAAACCTTTTCCGGCAAAAGCACTGCCAACCCGTTTGTACGTAGCAAGTGCGCCTTGTCCTTCTGGAATCTGTATAGCAAAGCCATCCATTGCGGCATTGGTTTGAGCAGGCACATTGATGGGTGAGATCAGGTCTTCAGCCAGTACTTTTCCACTCAGTTGCTCGATATGACAAAGCTGATGCTCAGGCGGTGTAGCAGAGGCTATCTGGTCCAGTAACTGTTGACGCCCTTCATTCAGGCTCAATGTTTTGGGACTAAGGTCAAAACAACTAACCGACATTGCAAGTCTCCTGAAGTTTTTGACGCTGCTGTTCAATCTGAGTGATAACAAAGGCGGTGATCTGCTCGGCATTGCCTAAATCTAAGCGTGGCAGTGCAGGGCATTGTTCGGTGAGACGCTTGGGTTGATTGGTGGCAATGGCAATAATATTGGTGTCGGTCTCCGCCAAAAGAGGCTTACCCATTGCAGGACGGTGTAGCTCGATTTTATCGAAGGTTTCTGATTTAAACCCCTCCACCAACACCGCATCGAGTCGATGCAAAGGCAGAAAGTCAATCACCTCATGCAGCTTAGGCTCTCTGCTTTGGTCATAGTCGAGCATCAATGCAAGGCGCTGACTTGAACAAATTAGCATTGGGCTAGCACCTGCTTTACGCAGTTCATAACTGTCTTTGCCCGCTTGGTCGACCTCAAAGTTATGATGTGCATGCTTAACTACCGCAATTCTCAAGCCAGTGGCTTTTAACAGCGGCAACACTTTTTTTAATAAGGTCGTTTTACCTGTACCGCTAAATGCAGCAAAACCTAAAACGGGAATTGGAAACATTGCCATTCAGCACACCTTGATTATGCGTAGAGTCGCTTAAACCTTGCGGGGTTATCGCAAGTAATATTCCAAAGTCGTGCTGAACAAAGTCAAAAAAGCTCCGAAAAGCTCCAGATCGTATACTGAGAAATGCCAGTATAGACATTAGGGGGACAAAAAAAGCGGGACTAATCTGAAGGGCTATTACTAAATCTTGCGTAGAAGAATACGCCGTTATGTAAAATATTCCGACCGATAGCCGGAAAGCATCAGCAAGCGTTTATTTTGCTTTGTAATAGCTCAAACTCTTGCAACTCTTCAGAGGTGTTCAAATTCATTAGTGGGGGGTATGCCATTTGCTCGGCAAAACTGACCACAATCATACGGTGCTGCATAAACCAACGGTCTATTTTACGCTTACCATCATTGAGCCATTGCTCCAAGCTTGGGGCTAATGTGCGTTTTACCAATGCCACTACGGGTTGTAAGTATTCACCATCATGCGCAACAGCAACATCAGCTTGATTCTCAGTGGCTGCATTATATAAACGTTTTATTAATTGGCTGGGTAAAATAGGGGTATCGCAAGGTAAAAACAGCACCCACTCAGT
This sequence comes from Oceanospirillum multiglobuliferum, assembly GCF_900167095.1. Lineage (GTDB taxonomy): Bacteria > Pseudomonadota > Gammaproteobacteria > Pseudomonadales > Halomonadaceae > Oceanospirillum > Oceanospirillum multiglobuliferum. Next base: position 92,280 of record NZ_FUXG01000014.1, on the reverse strand, counting down.
TTGAGCATAAGTCAGCCCTGTTAACATCCCCATTAATGGGCCTTGATAACCCGAATGAATATCTTCAATGACTGGAAAACCTAAGCTTTGATACTGTGCCAAATTACGATTGGCATTGATCATGATGAATTGTACGTTGGGTTGAATCTGCTTAATAATATGTTGAACCATTGGTTGGCCAGAAAAGTTAACCAAGCCCTTGTCTTGCCCTCCCATACGTTGTCCTTGACCGCCTGCTAAAATAACGGCGGTAACATCGCTCAGTATCGCAGTAGATTTTGAGGGTTGTGCTGTCTTAAAACCGCTGCTGTCATTTTGGGGTGTCATAGTGCTACATCCATCTGATGGGGTTGGCTTACGACAGCACTCAACTTATTTACATTAGAGGTTTGGAGGGCTGTCAACTTTGTGGTCCCTGTCGTTGAATTAGCAGCATAAACCGTGCCTTCTTTGATCATCCAGTGTGCATTACAGCAATCGGTCAGTGATGTATGTTGGTGAGAACTGATCATAACTGCTGAATTTTGTTGAATTAAATCGACAACTAATGCCGTGATTAGATGTATTGAATCTTGATCCAAGTTTGCGGTTGGTTCATCTAGAAGTAACACTTTGGGTTGTAACAACCATGCACGAAGTGCGGCGATACGTTGCCTTTCTCCACCTGAAAGCGTGTTTGCAGGTTGGTGCTGAAGCGCGGTTAAACCTGCAAGCTCTAACCCTGTGGGTAGTCGCTGTATTGCCAGCTCTCGTTTGTTTTTGGGTAATGATTTAATTACAAATAACAAATTATTTAACACAGTCCCCGCAAACAGATAAGGGCTTTGATGCAAGTAACAGCATTGGCCTCGCTGCGGCTTTTGAGTACGCCAAGGTAGGCTGAAACGATCTTTTTGCAATACAGGAAACTGAATAAAGCCTTGCTGTAATGGCTCTAACCCCGCCATTAAACGCATTAATGTAGACTTGCCTGCACCGTTATCACCGCTCAGCAGAATGGTTTGGCCTTTCTGCCACTGCAACTCATTGAGTTGAAACAGCAAGGTTTCCTTGTGCCAGCGGTGCTGTACATTTGAGAGCCGCGCAATCAGCGATATATGATCATGGTCATCAAGAAGTTTGTTTAAAAGCATAATGGTTTTAGCCTGTCTTTTATTGTTATTCTAATTTGTGCTTGTGTTATCTATGACCAATCTGCCCTTTGCCACGCAGCAGTGCCATCCCTAAGTTGAGCATCATCGCCAAAATGAAAAGCACTAAGCCGAGGGCTACACCTTGGGCATATTCCCCTTTTAGTGTTTCAAGTGCGATAGCGGTAGTGATGTTGCGGGTATAGTTTAGAATATTGCCGCCCACCATCATGGCACAGCCAACTTCTGCAATAATACGAGCAAAGGCTGCTACCAACGTGGCCATTAACGCAAAGCGAATCTCATGCATTAGAACCCATAAGCAGCGTAAAGGATGAGCGCCTAGCATTTTTGCAGTTTCCCAGGCTTTTTTATCCGCGCCTTGAAATGCTGAGTGGGTCATGGAAATCAGAAGTGGAAGGCATAATAGCACCTGCCCAATGATCATTGCGTCTTGTGTAAACAACAAGCGCCAATCCCCTAAAGGCCCACTACGAGAAAGCAGCATAAAGAGAATTAGACCCACAACAACCGTCGGCACTGCCATAAAAGTATGTACAATTGAAAGCACTAGCCATCGAGCTGGAAATTGGCAATAGGCCAATAAAAAGCCAATGATTGTTGCAGGGACAACCGAAATTAACAAAGCAGTGAGTGAAACACGAAAGGAAACACCAATAATCGTCCAAAGGGCGGTATCACCAGAGACTAACAGTTGCACCGCTTGTGAAAAGGTATCAACGAGCGTGATCACTACACCACCTTAATTTTATGAGCGTGATTACTTAGCATCAGCGGTGAACAAAGCTTCACCATTGATCTTGAAGTTATTGATTTTTTCCTGCGCTGCTTTGGATATCAGCCAGTCACTTAATGCTTGAGCACCTTTTGTGTTCAAACCTTCATGACGCTTAGGATTAACCAAAATCACTTGGTATGGGTTGAATAAGCGTTTGTCGCCCTCTGCCACTACTTTCAGGTCTACCTTGTTTTTGTAAGCCAACCAAGTGCCACGGTCAGTTAATGTATAAGCTTGTAGTTCAGAGCTAATTTGTAGCACCTTACCCATGCCTTGACCCACTTCACGGTAGCCTGAGAAAGTAGGTGCTACTTCCGCAGCCTTCCACAAGTTAAGCTCTTTTTTGTGGGTGCCAGAGTCGTCGCCACGAGAGATAAACATATTGTCTGTTACAGCGACTTTTTTCAGTGCTTGAGCGATGTCTTTCGTGTGGTTTACTTTAGCTGGATCTTTTTTAGGGCCAACCAAAACGAAATCGTTATACATCAGACCACGTGGCTGTATACCTGCGCCATCCTCTACAAATTTTGCTTCAGCTTTAGGTGCGTGGGTCATCACTAAATCCACATCACCATCACGCCCCATACGTAAAGCTTTGCCCGTGCCAACAGCAATGACTTGTACGGTAGCGCCATGAGATTTTTCAAACTCAGGTAATAAGTAATCTAATAATCCAGAGTTGTAAGTGCTGGTGGTTGTCGCTAAGCGAATAATACCAAGCTCTTGTGCCAACGCTTGTACCGAGAATACCGCGAGTAAAGCGGTTAGGGTGAGCTGTCGTAATCCACGACTTAACAGTGCTGTTTTCATTCTGTCCTCTTTGAATGCCCCAAAAGGGGATTGTTTGTTATGATTAGCACTGCTGAAGAGCAAGATAAGTGCCAGCGCTAAGCATCTGCGCTACACACCAAGCCTGCTAAGGCTTTAAAAGAGCATTTTTTAGCAACAAACTGATTTAGCAAGAAAATATCCAAAGCCAATTGGGACAAAATGTCCCGATATTGGGTCTAAGGGTCATAATGATGCAGCAGCTGTGCATCAACAAACCCTTAAACTTTATTTCACTTGATTACAGTGTACTGATGACTTATGAAATCGCTGGAAACTAATATAAAAAATGTGACCAAAGAGTCAGAGACTGCGCCGCCCAGCTCTTTATTGACCAATACACCTGCGGTTTCAGTTTTGATTGTGGATGACGAACTGGGAATGCGTAGCTTTTTAGTTAAAGCACTAAGTCGGCGTTTTGCTTTAGTTGAATCCGCAGAAAGTATTGAAAGTGCTGAAGAGATTCGTAAACGTTGTCACTTTGATTTACTGATCTGTGATATCAAGCTTCCGGGGCGCTCAGGTATTGAGTGGCATGAGGCTTTACAGCAAAGCGAGCGGCGCAGTGACATTATTTTTATGACCGCTTACGCTGAACTGGAAACCGCTATCGAAGCATTAAGAGCTGGTGCCAGTGACTTTATCTTAAAGCCATTTCGTTTAGAACAGATGATGGCGGCTATAGACCGCTGTTTAGAACGCCGTTTTCTAGCACGAGAAAATTTTGTTTTAAAACGAGAGTTAAACGCTGTTTTCAATGGCAATAGCGCAATGATTGGCGAAAGCCAAGTGATAAAAGATGTTGATGCTATCATTCGTCGTGTTGCTCCCACACCATCAGCTGTGCTGATTGAGGGGGAGTCAGGTACAGGAAAAGAGCTGGCGGCTAGAGCCCTACATCAACACAGTGGCCGCACCGGAGCCTTTGTACCTGTCAACTGTGGCGCCATCGCACCCGATATTTTAGAAAGCGAGCTATTTGGTCACACAAAAGGAGCATTCACTGGCGCGCAAAAAGCCCGCGATGGCTTATTCAACTATGCCAGTGGCGGTACTTTATTCTTAGATGAAATTGGCGAAATGCCTCTAGTTATGCAAGCCAAATTACTACGGGCGCTTGAACTAAAAGCGGTACGCCCCGTGGGCAGCGAACAAGAGGTTAAGGTTGATGTGCGAATAGTGGCTGCCACTAATCGTAATCTTGAGCATGAGGTAAAAGAGGGGCGCTTCAGAGAAGACCTTTATTATCGCTTAAATGTATTAACGCTAACCCTACCGCCATTAAGAGATCGTCCAGAAGATATTGCCGCTTTGGTACATTGCTTCTCTCGTAAACTCTCCCGTGAGTTAGGCTTACCCCCCGTGCCTTTCGCCCATGAAGACATGGCATCTATGATGGCTTATCACTGGCCGGGCAACGTGCGCGAGCTCAAAAACTTTGTTGAGCGCTGTATCCTTTTGGGACGTTTACCAGTGAACAGCTTCCCAGAGAGTCAAAAGTCTGCACCCGCTTCAGAATCAGGTGCCTCTACCCGAGGCTACTCTAGTGAGTGGGCACTAGAGCAGGTTGAAAAACACCACATATTACAAGTGCTTGCAGATCATCAAGGAAATAAATCCAGCGCGGCTCGCCAGTTGGGCATTTCTCGGAAAACGTTGGATCGAAAGTTGCAGACATGGGAAGAAACCAGCCTATCTGATAGCTAGACTCTCTTATGCGCACCTCAATTCGTTTGAAAATACTGGGGCTAACCTTAACCCCAGTTATCTTGATCTTAGTCACACTCATTGGTATGACCAGCTACTGGGCGAGTACTTACTCAGCCGACCAGCTTTATCGCAAAGTGCGTGCAGATCTGTCGGTTGCCAAAGGTATTCTGGCCATTCGCCAGCAACAAGACCTCAGCACCTTAAAACAACTCAGCCAACATCAAGTTTTACAGCAAGTACCCTTGCTTGATCCTATGGCGCAGCAACAGTGGCTCTCAATTTATCAGCTCCTCGACGCTTATAAACAGATCCATCAACTCGATTTTGTGCGCCTGATACCTGTTTCAGAAGTGGCGCATTATATTTTAGAAGAGAGCAGCTTAGCCAAAGTGGCTTCAAACATCGTGCATGGTGAGGCCAAAGCGGGCTTGCAGCTGATTAGTCCGCAAGAGATGTCGGCCATTGCACCTGAGCTAATCCCTCAAATGCAAATTGAGCTGCAAAACACACCTAGAGCAATGCCTACCCAAAAAAGAATTGAGACCCGTGGTTTGTTCATCCGCACCCTTCATCCTGTCCAAGTGGACGGCAAGGTGGTTGCCATACTGGATACTGGCCGCTTACTTAATCGCAATAATGCCTTTGTCGATCAGATTAGAGATTTAGTGTATCAAGCTGGTACTTTGCCAGAGGGTGGTATTGGCACTGTGACACTATTCTTAGACGACACGCGCATTAGCACTAATGTGCCCCGTGATTTTAATGATACTGACGTGCAGTCAGAGCAGGGCGAGTTTACAAGGGCGCTGGGAACAAGAGTGTCTCATGATGTAAACAAGAAGGTGCTGCAAAAAGGCGAAAGCTGGGTTGATCGTGCCTTTGTGGTCAATCAATGGTACATCTCTGCTTATGACCCCATAGAAGACTTTTCTGGTAAACGTATTGGTATGCTCTATACCGGATTTTTAGAGCAACCTTACACCGACATTTACCACAAAACTTTAATTGAGCTAATAGGCGCAATCGCTGTCGTTACCTTCATCTCGTCAATTTTGGTCTTGCGTAGCGCAGGATTAGTGATTCACCCGCTTAAACGTATCCATAGCGTTGTTCAGGCCGTTAAGCTAGGGCGGCGTCAGCGAATTGGCATGATGGAAAACCATGACGAATTTAGCGAGTTGGCTGAACAGTTTGACCTAATGCTAGATCTACTAGAAGAGCGTAATCGGCAAATTCAGCAAGCCGCAGAAGTGTTAGAGCAAAAAGTACAAGAACGCACCCAATCACTACAAGATAAAACCCAAGAACTACAAGAACATATACACCTACTGCAAGATACTCGTGCGCAACTGGTCACTAAAGAAAAGCTAGCCGTACTGGGAGAGTTAACCGCAGGTATCGCCCATGAGATCAATAACCCCGCCGCCGTAATACTAGGCAATATTGATCTGCTACAGGCCATTCTGGGGCAAGATAGCCAACCCGTTGAAGAAGAAATAGAACTGATTGTACAGCAGGTTTATCGGATAAGATCGCTTATCAACAACCTACTACAATACAGCCGTCCAAGCGAATATACCCAAGCGATGGCCAGTATCAATATCAATCCTGTAGTAGAAGAAACCCTTGTTCTAGTGCGCCATACCCTTGAAAAACAAGCGATGCAAGTTAAGCTGCACCTGAATGCTCAACAGCAAGTAGAAGCAAACGTACAGCAACTACAGCAAGTGCTGGTTAACCTCATTATGAATGCCGCTAATGCAACTGAAGGAGCTGGCTTAATTGAGATTGAAACAGGTGACTGGGTGGAAAAGGGTTGCATTGAGGGTGTCTTTATTAGAGTGCTGGATCAAGGGGAAGGGATTACAGAAACAGCACTACCACATATTTTTGATCCATTCTTCACCACGCGAGACAATGGCACAGGGTTGGGGCTATCGGTCAGCTATGGCATTATTCGCCGTTATGGTGGCGATATTCAAGTGAGTTCAATACTAGGGCAAGGCTCCACTTTTACCGTTTATCTACGTACTAAAGCTGAACTCACCAATAGTGACGAAGCCACAACGCAGCAACTGCTCGCAACCTTGGGAGAAGTGCAAAGGGGTTGAGCCAGTATTTCTATCGACATAAGGCGCTATGATGAATAAACGATACCTTTGGAGATTGCTGACACTCTTGGTTATGACATGTTTTGTGATTCCCTATAGTGGCGCGGAAACCCTAGTGTTCAAACAAGGTGATCATAGCTTATCTGGGGAGTACCTTGAGGCCACAGGAGCCAACCCCTCAAAGGCGGTAATTCTTTTTGTGCATGGGGATGGGGCAACCTCTTATAACGCAGAGGGTTACTATGAACTCATCTGGCAACCACTCAGAGAAAAGGGGTATGCCATCTTTAGTTGGGATAAACCAAGCGTAGGGCAATCAACGGGAAATTGGCTTAATCAGTCAATGGCAGATCGGCAGTTAGAGGTTCTCGCTGCGATTGATGCCGTTCAGCATCAATATGGTTTCACCGCCGAAAATACGGGGTTACTAGGTTTCAGCCAAGCGGGCTGGGTGCTACCCGCTTTAGCCAATAAGCCAGAAAAAGTAGGCTTTATGATCGGCATTGGCTTTGCGGCTAACTGGGTGGAGCAAGGTCGCTATTATACCCAAACTCGCCACGAACTCGCTGGCAGCAGCCCTGATCAAGTAGCCGCTGCCTTAGCGGCTTATACTGAAGAGATTACTTTTTTTAAAGGAGCACCAAGCTACCGAGAATACGCTCAGTTCGCAGGTCAAAATGCAATGTCTGAAGCGCGCTATGCCTTTGTGTTGAACAATCACCTAGCAGATGCAACGCAGGATTACGCAAACATTAACGTACCTAGCCTGCTTTTGTGGGGCGATAAAGATCTAAATGTTAATGCCCAGCAAGAGTTTCAATGGTGGCAAAACCAAAGTAATCCGCTGATCACCACAAAGTTAATCGCCAATGCAAACCACTCTATGCTTGATGCAGAATCATTTGATGAACAGAGCCTAGACTTTAAGCAATGGCTCAAACTGATGTGGTTAGAGCAAGAGGCGCTCGCAGCAGACTTTTTACCCACCCTGATGACTTGGTTAGACAACAGATAAACAACCAGCAACTACCCAATCTACTTAAGTTTTTTAGCTAAACAGACACGCATAATAAGGCTTAAATGAACATCACAACCTACACCGATGATAAGGCAAAGGAGATTGCTGAACTGTTTTATCAAGCTGTGCACGCCATTGCACCTTCAGTGTATAGCGCAGAGCAAAAAGCCGCTTGGGCATCAAGCCCCATTGATTATGCAGGTTGGTCATCCCGTCTAAATAAGACAAAGCCATTTATCGCCATCATTGACAATCACGTGGCTGGATTTATCGAACTGAGTGCAGAAGGGTATATCGACTGCACTTATACCCATCCTAACCATCAGGGGCAAGGTGTAGCATCTGCCCTATACGAACACCTGCTGGCACAAGCAAAGATAAGCGGTATAAAACGCTTATCAGTGGATGCCTCACTGATTGCCAAACCATTCTTTGAGCGGCGTGGTTTTTCTATCATTAAAAAGAATGAAGTACAGCGAAACGGAGTGTGCTTGGTTAACTTCTCAATGGAAAAGCACCTGACACCTAGTGCGCAATTGGAACTTGATAGGAGAAAGGTGACATCTAGGGGTGAACAACGCTAATATCCCGCCTTTACCGACATCTTCACCTATTGATTGCTCCAAGGAAACAACGTGGCCAAACTGCTGTTTAAACTCAACGCCGTGACCGAAGAAGAAGCTAATTTTGTACGGACTCGTCTTGATGAAGCAGAGGTAAACTACTACGAAACCAGTCAAGGGCGCTTTGGTATCTCACTGGCGGCGATTTGGCTGAGGGATGAAGAGGACTACGAAACGGCTAGGGCGTTACTGGATAGTATTCAGCAAGAATGGCTAGAAGAGGTACAGCAGCACCCCATACCCACAACGGGGCAGCGTTTTATTGAAAACCCACTACGTTTTATTCTGACCCTGATTGCCATTATCGCAATCGCCAGCTTAACCCTGATTCCGTTTATGGATGCGTTTGAATAAGGGAACGGCCTTTCGCGTCGTTTTTGTAGCGCTGATGAAACGGCTTTTCAGAGATCAGATAATGCAGAGCCTGTTCAATTGACAGCCCCTCTTGAGGCGTTTGTTAGGTGTGGGAAATTATTGATATCTAGCTGCCGTAATAAATTCGCCAAACGTTTCACACCATACAATGATTGAACTATATCTAGATATGTCGATGTTTTGTGGTATCTCAACAACAAAGTTTTCGAAAGTCTTAACATCACCAACACGAACCATGTTGTCTTTCAACCGATTAAAATCAGACTCTGTCTCAACAAACTCTTTTGACAAGTAAAGCTTGTAATCAGGACCAGGAGCAAGACGCCCAGTTAGTGTAATGTAATCTGGACCAATGGATACCTGCCCCTCTCCCCAATGAAAAGAATCACTGCCTTTGAGCGCTTTCTTAAAAATAGCTGAATACTGTGCACCGGAAGATAATCGAGCCACTTCTGATACGGTCGGTGATGTTGGTGCAATAAGGATCGGCAACATATAAATCCCTAAAGCAAATCCGAACGCTCCCACAGATAAGTGCGTGATTAAAAATAAAATAATTGTTCTTAATTTCATAAAACTCATAACCTCAGTAACACCTAAACAGCCGCTCATTCCCTGTTGTTTATTTTCCATTATAGGAAAATTCGGACACCCATTCACTTATGGGTGTCCTGTTTTCTTGTTCTCTTAAGCACAAAGTAGAGAAGATCCTTTTATTTAGATCTTTCTTAATTATAATTAGCAAAACCAAGCAGATGCTTGGCTTTGTCGATTTACATTAACTAGGTTATTTAAGATGACGAAAAGCTACAAACAGATCAATCAAGATCAGCAAGCTATGGGTTCTGCTTACAAAAAAGCCAGCACTGAAACCATGAGCGCGTTTATTGCACTTCATCAAGCTGCATTAAAAGAGGGTGCATTATCGGTTAAGCATAAAGAGCTAATGGCAACCGCCATTGGTATTGCTGCGCGCTGTGATGGCTGTATCGCTGCGCATGTTGCAGCGGCTTTGCGTGCGGGTGCAACCCGCCAAGAGCTGGTCGAAACCATTGATGTTGCTGTGCTAATGGGTGGCGGCCCTTCTGTTATTTACGGTGCGCAGGCTTTAGCCGCAGTAGATGAGTTAGCTCAATAATCTCGACATTGATTCATCCTGAGCATGGCCTCTTTTAAATAAAGAAAGCCATGCTTTGCTTGAACCTAAGCGCCGTATGAGGGATTGGTTACTTTTTCTTCTTCAAGCTACGTAAACGATTTACGCCTTTCTTGCGTTGAGCATGTGTTAGCTGCCACTCTTTTTTCAACTGCTCTCGGCCCTTTTTATCAGCGCACTGCTCATGAGCAGCTTTCAAGTTCAGTTCATGCTGACGCAGCTTTTTGATGACTTGTTTAAGATATTTTACTTTTTCTTTACGCTTGCGCTCTTCAGAGCTGAGAAAGTTTTCAGCTTGGCGAATTAGTTTTTTAACATTCATTGTTAGCCTCGCTTTATAGCGGTTCCTTGTGAGAGTTTGCCAGCGCTTCAACTTCATCCTCGCTCAGTAAAACACTGCGTTCTGCCTGTTTCTGATCCAAATTTCCATTGGAAAACAACACTTCGCCCATTTGAACTAAGTTTTTGGCCACGTCGTAAGCGTAAGTGTTGTCATTCATCAGAGAAACAGAGATCTGTGCACTAATCAGATGCTGGCGAATTAAGCCACTGAGTTCATGGCCTAAGCGCTGGTCGTGTTCTTTCATTTCAACTTTAAGAGCATCTAATGACAATACTGTGGCAGTGTCATCACTATGATGCCTTACTTGGTGTAAGGTTCGCATCACAGACGCTAAGCGCTTGCGCAGGGCGTTATACTCACTTTGAATATAGGGATTATCAGCTAAGAAGTACTTTGATAAGTTCTTCTGTAGATGTTTAGTGTCTTTAATCGCTTCAACAATATCACGACCTGCTGCACGCAAGTGAAACAGTTCTTCTGTTTGCTCTGGTGATATATCACCTTGTACACGACTGATAAAGTCTACAATATCACCATATAGGCTCTTTACCGTGTTTTGATATAGCTCATCTATATCTGTGGGTAGCACTTTACGTGATTTAAAAATTACTTCATCAAGGGGACGGTCGCCCTCTATATCTTCCAGCTTCAAACTTAAGCCACCAGCTATTATTCGAGCAGCATTGTCATAGAGGTGTAGCGTTTCCATACGTACCGCTGCCAAAGCGGTATTGGGTAGACTCATGGCAGCATCATTCAAGTAGATTGGCGTGGAGTCTTTCCGAGAGGCTTCTTTAAGCACCTTTTGCAACAGGGTGACAAGCTGTGAGACAAAAGGCAGCATTAATGCCACACCGATTGTATTAAAGATAGTATGAAAAACTGCCAGCTTGAGCGTGAAGTTATCTGTATCAATACCTAAGAGGTGACTGACAGTATCAACCAAGTCCGTCAGTTGATAGATAAATAGAATCGCAACAAACCCTGTAACAAGGTTAAAGATAAGGTGAGCCCCTGCCAATCTACGCCCTTGAATATTGGCGCTTAAAGAACCTATCACCGCTGTAATTGTTGTGCCAACATTAGCGCCGATCGCCAACGCTAACGCATTTTCGTAGGTAATTTGTTGTGCGGAGAGCGCAGTAATAATCAGAACCAATGTGGCATGGCTAGACTGCATCACTACAGTGGCGACAAGCCCAATTAGCGTAAATAAAAATACGCCTGCATAGCCTTCAACCGCGTAAGCCGTCAGATCAATATTGTCTTTGAAGGCTTCAAAGCCCTCTTTCATATGGTGAATACCCAGAAAGAGGAAACCTAGTCCAGCAAGGACATAGCCTGCGCCTTTTAGCTCTTTGCTTTTCTGGAAGATCAAGACAATACCAAACACCAACATAGGCATGGCATAAGCAGATATTTTAACCTTTAAGCCTAAGCCAGCCACTAACCATGCACCGGTTGTTGTCCCCAAGTTGGCACCAAAAACTATGCCAATACCAGCCGCCAAACTAATTAAGCCTGCGGAGATAAAAGAGATACTAATAACCGACACTAAGGAGCTGGACTGCATAATGGTTGTGCTAATTACCCCGAAGCTGACACTCTTCCAGAGTTTATTGGTTGTTTTTTGCAGAACTTTTTCTAAAAAACCACCTGTAAACGCCTTGAACCCCTCTTCAAGGGCCAGCATGCCAAATAAGAAAATCGCAACCCCTGCACTAATCTCCTTAAAGTCAGGGCTAATCCAAAAGCCATAGGCCAAAATAGCGAATAGAAAGGGCAGTAAAAACTTTTGCATCATTGAAGGGCGATCCTTGCGATATGACAGTGGGTGGGGGTTATTGACTAACATTAGAAAACATAGCAGAAAACGGAGCTAGCATACTGAGTTTCATAGCATTATTACAATAGCATGAAATCGCTTATTTTTTTGCGTGAAAGGTTATCTTGCGTTGGAAATATAATTTATCTCTGTATTTTTCACAGTTTGGCTTATGCGTCATGATTTAAATTCAGTTAATATAGCGACATTCACGGTATTAGTACTTGAAAGGCGATGCTATGCAACCTGATTCTCAGCTTGATCATATGACGGACTTAGCAACCTCTGCTGATGTGGACGACACCGTTGCCATTTCATTAATACAGCAGGAACAGATTTTTGCGTTACAGCAAAAAATACTCACGTCTGTGGCTCGTAATGCCCCTTACCTAGAGGTTGTAAACGAGCTTTGTCGGCTCGCAGAACAGCTGCTACCAAATGCCGTTGCTTCGGTCATGCTGGTTGATGCCAGCGATAAAACAATGTCGGTGTTAGCCGCGCCAAGTGTGCCTCCAGAAGGCCATCAAGCATTGAATGGATTACATCCTGGCCCTGAAGCGGGTTCCTGTGGTACCGCCGTTTTTACTAATCAGCCTGTTTTTGTTCGCGATACTTTTTCTGATCCTCGCTGGAGAGACATGCAAGATATTGCATACAACTTCAATCTATGCGCTTGTTGGTCAATGCCTATACGCAACAATAATGGCGAATCGATAGGTTCCTTTGCTTTATCCTCTTTCGAACACCGCTTACCTTCCGCCTTTCATAAACGCTTGTTAGAAGCTTGCAGCCAAATTGTCAATGTTGTGCTGGAGCGGCATGAGCTAGAGCAAGAAGTAGAAAAAAGTCAGCACCGATTGCAGCTGCTTGGTTTGGCAATAGAAAGCTCCTCTGAAGGTATTGTTATCACTGATGCTGATAATAAAATCATTGAAGTTAATGGCTACTTTGAACAGGCCACGGGCTATAGCATTGATGAAGTAAGAGGTAAAAACCCCAGTTTTTTATCTTCTGGTCAGCAAGATAAAGCTTTTTACCAAACTCTTTGGCAAACCTTGTTAGCTAGCGGCTCTTGGAGCGGGAAAATTGTTAATCGTCGCAAAGATGGTTCTTATTTGTCGCAGTGGAGCACCATTAATCTTATTAAAGACGCAGGTGGGCAGATAAAAAATTATGTTGCCGTGTTTGCAGATCTCACAGAGCTACAAAAAGAAAAAGACCGTTATATTCATGCCCTAGAGATTGATCAACTGACAGGGCTACCCAATAAGAGTCGCTTACAAACATCATTAAATAATGGCTGCTGCCATCATTGCTCTCTACTGGTGTTAAATGTCAATAACTTTAGCTTGATCAACTCGGCTTATGGGTTGGACTTTGCCGATCGACTGTTAATTGAAATCACCAAACAACTGAAATCACTGCTTAGTCAAGCACAGCTATATCGGCTGAATGCCGATGAGTTTGCTGCACATTATACAAGTGAAATGGATCTTGAAGACTGTGTAAAAAGAGTAAGGCAACATTTTTTTATCAATCAAATAGAACTAGATGGCTTAAGTTTTCATATTAGCTTTACTTATGGCGGTGCTGTGGGCTGCAAAGATTTAATGCGCCAATCATTATTGGCTATTAAAAAAGCTAAACAAGAAGGTAAAGGGCGCTTTCACCTTTATAGCACCGAGCACGATGAGATCGAGCAGAGTCAACGCTTAGATTACATTCAGTGGAATACTTTGTTGCATAGAGCGCTCAATGAAGACGGCTTAGTTCCATACTTTCAAGGTATACGGGATAACGAAACAGGCAAGATCAGCCACTATGAAACCTTAATCAGAATGTCACTTGATGGCACTGTTTACGGCCCCTATCAATTCTTAAATGCTGCAAAACTATCAGGTTTACTACCAACCATTACACGTTTAGTTATTGATCGTAGTTTCGCTTTTATGGCACAACATCAATGTGATTTTGCCATTAATATTACAGAAGATGATTTGAGCCAACACTTTCTAATAGAGTATTTGGATCGAAAATCTGAACAGTATGGCATCACGCCTAGCCGAGTTATTTTGGAGATATTGGAAGGCATCAGCGCCAGTGGCAAGAAAAACCACATTCACCAATTGTCTGAGCTGAAGGCTCGGGGTTATCGTTTAGCGATTGATGACTTTGGAACAGAGTACTCTAATTTTGAGCGTATTTTAGAACTTGATGTCGACTGTATAAAAATTGATGCCAAGTACATTAAAAATATCGACACCGACAAAACAAGCTATGAGATTACAAGAGCAATTGTCTTTTTTGCACAAAATGCTGGAATTACAGTAGTTGCTGAGTTTGTGCACTCTGAGTCGGTTCAAGCGGTTATAGAATCGCTGGGTATTCAATACTCACAAGGTTATCTGTTTAGCGAACCAAAACCTTACCTGTGTTAGCGCCTTGTATTTAGGCATCGTTATTATAAGTTATGGCAACAGAATCAAGCTGCCAGTCTGGAGTATATTGTGCAAAAAGGGATGTTAGCGTTACTGCTTTTACTATCAAGTTTAGTGGGGTGTGGAGAGCAAAAATCATTGGAGGCGGCACAAGCTACCTCGAATGAACAAAACAATACTGGCAGCGAAAAAGCTATCCTGCTCGCGCTAGGCCGTAGTGTAGGCTCTACATTTGAGTCTGGTACATTAGCAATTATTACCCCTGTACTATCTGCAACAGGTGAAACGCCTATTACGGTTAATATTGTTGATAAGAACAATGATAACAACCTATTCACAAGCTCGATTTCAAATGTCTCTTTCACCTCACCTTGCGCTGAAAATAATCAAGCCAGCTTTTCAAGTGCGACTATTGCCTCAAACACAGGAACTGTCACTACAACTTATCAAGCTAATGGTTGTGTTGGTGAAGATAAGATTACGGCATCCCTTGAAGGGCAGTCAGTAACAGCAACAGGAACTTTGACGGTATCTAGTCCAGAATTAGGTAGTATCTCATCTATTGTGCCTGAGCATACAACCCTTGCAATTAAAGGGTTCAGCACAGAAAGCTTACCTGCTACGGTGCAGGTAAGCTTTAGTATCAAGGATACCAAAGGTGACCCTATTGCGAACAAAGAAGTTCGCTTTTCTTTGTCCGATACCACAGGTGGCCTGTCTTTAAGCAAAAGTATTGGCTATACCGATTTATCTGGTACTGCAAGTACTTTTGTCTCATCTGGTTTAGTTAATACCACCTTTAGAATATTAGCTGAAACAGACCAATTAGACTCTAATGGCAATACTGTAGGTGTAATGCAGACAAGCTCAGTGGCTTTGTCTGTGAACTCTGGCCTGCCAACTGCAAGAGCTTTTGGCATAGGTGTTGAAACCTTCAATCCTTTGGGCTGGCATTATTTAAATACGGCTGTTGATGTCACTGTTTCTGCTAGTGATATCAATAATGGCCCTGTCGCAAATGGCAATGTAATCTCTTTTATCAGCAGTGCAGGGCAAATTCAAAAGGAACTAGGGCAAATTGCATCTTGTACCATAGAAGAGGGTGATTGCACTGTAAAATGGGAGAGCGGCCCTCCTTATCCAAACAAAGAGGAGCCTACTGCATTTGTAATGGCCTACACAACGGGAGAGGAGGACTTTATTGACAATAATAGTAATGGTGTATTTGATATCGGTGAAACTTACACCTCGCTACCAGAACCATATATAGATCTGAATCGTGATAATACCCGAAATGACGGCGAGACCTTTATAGATCAAAACAATAATGGCGTTTGGGATGATGTTTATAATGATCAAAAATACCGCGGCGCCCATTGTTCAAATGATGCGTTAATGGCAGGGCATTGTAATAGCCTTGCGCAGTTATTTACGCAAACAGAGTTGGTGCTATCTGCCGAAATAATCAAAATTACCGCATCGACAGAGGTTGATCTATCCAGTAACGCACAGATTATTATTGTTGAAATACAAGATGAAAATGATGTGATTCCGCCTGTAGGTACCAAAATTGAATTCAGTTGCAAAGGCGATGTTGTAAAAGTTGATGCACCAAAGCCTAACACGATACCGAATAAGCTCAGTCTCAAAGCATATAAACTAGACATGTATTTATATAAAGATGCTACGACAGGGTACGACGGCGCAGCAGACAGCCAAACAAAATGTTTGATTGAAGTAACAACAGTGCTTAATGGCTATTACTCACACCCTATTGTCGTAAACTACTAATCACCCAGTACCAAACACCGATCCGCTAAACGCTCAACATCTTCATCTTGATGTGTCACCACCAGCAGGGTTTTGCCCTGCTGTTGAGCGACCTCTCTAGTCCACTCTGCGGCAATCTGCCGTGTATCAGAGTCAAGCTCTGCAAATGGCTCGTCCAGCAGGATTATAGGCTCTGGTCTTAGTAGTGTTCTAATTAAACCAATTCGCTGACGCTGGCCTCCAGAAAGCTCTGCAGGCATTTTATTTAATTGTCCATAAACCCCTAAACGCTCTGCTGCTTTTATCAGTTGCTCTTTGGGTAGAACATCAGCAAATCCTAGAGAGAGGTTTTTAATAACCGATAGGTGCTCAAATAAATTGTGCTCTTGAAATAACATACTGACAGGGCGCTCGTGCGGTGCAAGCTGCAATATATTTTGCCCTTGCCAATAAATAGCACCACTCTTCGCTCGCTCAAACCCCGCTATTGTTTGCAATAAAGTTGTTTTACCAACACCACTTCGGCCTTGAATCGCTAAACACTCACCTTCTACTATGTTCAGATCGTAGAATAACCGATACTGCTCTAGATAGACTTCGAGTTGACTGATGACCAAGCCCTGCGCTGTAGCAGCTGCAATATTACTAAGGCTGAGACTATTGCTCATAAAGGCGTTTCCGTTCAAAAAGCACAATTAGCAACGTA
The DNA here is from genome assembly GCF_900167095.1 of Oceanospirillum multiglobuliferum. Classification (GTDB taxonomy): domain Bacteria; phylum Pseudomonadota; class Gammaproteobacteria; order Pseudomonadales; family Halomonadaceae; genus Oceanospirillum; species Oceanospirillum multiglobuliferum. The sequence goes on along the minus strand of NZ_FUXG01000014.1, from coordinate 75,448 downwards.
CATAGAGCCAAAAGCAGCAATGATGCCAAAGCAGCTTCGGCCATGCGGTAGCTGCCTGCATAACCATAAATCAACCAAGGCAGCGTGCTCCAACTGTTATCACCAAATATAGAAAAAACAGCAACATCTCCCATCGCTAATAACAGTGCTAAAACAAAACTACCCAACATAGCTGGACGAATAAAAGGCCATATAGTGTGTAGCTGACCTAATCCACTTAACTTTAAATTAGCACTCAAACGCCAGTATTGTTGATCATACTGCAATAATCTGGGTTTCAGCTGTGCTATTACAAAGGGCAATAGCAAAACCGTGTTAATCAGTATCAGCCAAAACCACCCCCAGCGCTCCAAATCAACGCGAGGCAGCAGGAGAATATAAAGCCCCGCAGACATTACCATAGCGGGTGCAACCAATGAGTGTGTAGCAAGCCATTGCAAGATAATACGACCGCTTTCATTTTTACGTAGTTGTGCCTGACGAATGGGGATTAACAGCCACCAAGCTAATAAAGTTGCAAACAACGCACAAGTACTGGCAATGACGATTGTTCTAACACAGGCTAAAAACAACAAAGTAAAGTCTAAATGTTTAAGCTGAGCCTTAAACAGTGTGGGTATTAAAGCCACAATAGGCAGTGCTAACAGCAGCCATGCCAGTAAATAAAGACCCTGATGTACTCTCTGACTGTACTGGCCAAACTCTGGCTGCCAGCGTTGTTTATGAGTATCTGCACTAAGCCAGTTGAGTTTACCCAGCTTAGCGATGAGTGCAAAAATTAACCCTGCTATAGTGAATTGTAACCAAGACAAGGTTAGAGCTTCACTCAAGTTGAAGTCATATTTTAGGGCTTGAAAGATTGCAACCTCCAAGGTTGTTGCCCCTGGCCCACCACCCAAAGCTAATACCACAGCAAAACTGTTAAAACAGAGTACAAATACAAAACCCAACAGCATTAACAAACTGCTTTTTAGGGCAGGCCACTCAACTTTTAAAAATTGCTGTGTGCGGGAAAGTTTCAGTTGCTGCGCTAAACGCCAACTAGTGTCTGGAATATGGGCCAGTTGTTGGCTGATTACTCGCACTGCTAATGGCATATTCAAATATAGGTGTGCGATTAAAATGCCATTTAGGCCATACAGGTTCCAGTCATTGGGCATAAATCCTGTCATAAGACCTGACCGACCCAGTAGTGCAACCAAACCTGTAATTAAAACAAGGGTCGGCATCACAAAACAAAGTAGACAAAAACGTAAAAAAGCCTTTCTAGCAGGCAACTCCGGCATAAAATGCAAAGCCCTAGCGATGGGTAATGCGAGCATGACAGAAAGTACAGCGCTCGCCGCTGCTTGCAATAGTGAAAACCTTAATATTTGCTGAATATATTGGTCTTGCAGTAGCTCAGGCATCAGACGAGCTTGGTCAAAGCCTATCAAACCATAAAATGCCATCGCCGTGATCGAAATGACCACGGCATAAGCCAATATAGAAATAACTGGGAAACGACTAAACACGTCTGTATGAATTAATGGCTAGCGGCTTGACGCCACTGTTGTAGCCATTGCTTACGCTGAGCACTGATCTCTTCATTAGAGAAGCCAATTTGCTGGGGTTTAATCAACTGGTCAAAAGCCGCTGGTAAATCAACACCGTCAATCACAGGTAGCATCCAGTTAGTTGTTGGAATAATGCGCTGCGCCTCAGGAGAGATTAAAAATGCAACAAACTGCTGAGCCAACTCAACCTGAGCGCTATTGGCTGCAATAGCCGCCACTTCAACCTGAGCCACATGTCCTTCTGCAAACAACGCAGCTTTGTAGTATTCATGCCCCTCAACAATCGCATGATAAGCAGGTGAAGTGGTGTAGCTGAGCACATAGTCACTCCCCCCTTCTAAAAACATGCTGTAAGCCTCCCACCAGCCCTTTGTGACGGTAACGGTATGCTTAGATAGCTGTTGCCAAGACTCTGCCGCACTTTCGCCATACACAGCATTTATCCATGTCATAAGACCTTGGCCTGGCGTGCTGGTTCTCGGATCTTGATAGATAATTTGTGCATCTGACTGTATCAGCTCATCTAAAGACTGGGCTGGTGCTGTTATTTTTCGGCTGTCATAAATAAAAGCAAAGTAGCCATAGTCAAATGGCATAAAATCACGATCTTGCCACTCTAACTCCGCTTTAATTTGATCTGTTTTTAGCCCATGCGCTTGTACAAGACCTAAGCGGCGCGCTTCTTCAATGAGGCCATTATCTAGACCCAACAACACATCTGCTTTGCTCTTTTTACCTTCAATTCTCACTCTGTTAAGAATACTAACTCCATCCTCAACCGCGATAAAATTTAAGTCGCAATGACACTGAGCTTCAAATGCAGCTTTCAATTTAGGCCCAGGCCCCCAATCAGATACAAAAGAGTCATAGGTATAAACATTAAGCGTCTTAGCAAACACGGAACTGCTGAAAAATCCTAGCACCAAGCTTAATACAAGTAAGTATTGTGTTTTAAAACCTTTCGACTGCATGATCATGTTTCGGCTCTTTTTCGCTTGAGTTGGTATATTTGAATATATAGCGCCTCCGTTGTCTCTTGGAGTGCCGTGCATATTACCCAAAACCACCGAGAACTGTCATGCATCAATCAATATTTACCTCAGTCAATCAACAGTTAGGTTATCCAGTGCAATGGAAAGCATTAGATACGGAAGGCACTAGCAATAATTTATATCAAGGCAGTAATCACATACATGTTTTGGTATTACGTATTAATGCTCCTCAATCACTAGCATTTGGGGTAGACCGCACAAGAGAGGCTCAAGTACTCAATATGATTCAACCCTATCCTTGGGCGCTAAAAATCATTGCTAACAACCCTGAAGAGGGCTGGTGTGTAATGCGGCATCAAGGTGTAAATCTATCTGGCAGTTTACTCTCTACTTTAGAAAAAAATCAGCTACTACAGGCAGTATCTGATTATCAACAAATAAAATATGGGTATAGAGATGAACAAATTAACTATAAACAACTATTTGAGTCATACAGAGTGCAGCTCTCTCAGGTTACGGAGTCTGATTACTGGCTAGAGCAACTCTGTTTACTTGAACAATATTTCAGTGAACTGCCAATAGTAGCTTGCTGTCTAACGCATCATGATTTGCATACCGGAAACCTATGCATACAAGATGAGCAGATAAGATTAATTGATTGGGAATATGCGGGTATTGGTAATCCTTGGTTTGATGCTTATGCTTTACATCAATATTGCCAAATAACACCCAAGGAGATTCACTTATTACCTGCCTTTAAGCATTTTCCAGAGTTAGTCTTTTCTCAAGGCTTGTTGGTTGCAGGTAAAGTTTGCGCATTACTAGAACAGCTTTGGTATAAAGTAAGGGCTTAATTTCCGCATTACTAAACGCAAAAAAGCAGCCGTAGCTGCTTTTTATAGGCTTGTTACTAAATCTTTAAGCGACTAGATAGCCCAAGATTTAACAACATCTTTACCATATAGCTGAATCCAGCTTTGGTAATTACGCTGGCGGCCACCACGTACTTCAATAATTTCACCCGTATTTGGGTTTTTATATTTACGAGCAGTGCGCTTGCGACGTGTTTTAGGCTCATCACCTGTTGCAGCAGCTGATTCGTTTGAAAATAGTTGAACTAATTCACGTTCAGTTTTATCAAAACGTGCCATCACTTCTTCAATAGCAGATTTAAATTCAAGCTCTTTTTTTAGGTCATCACGAGCTTCTAACTCTTGAAGTTCTTTCTGTAGCTGGCGAAAAAGCTGCTCTTTTTGACGATATGTATTAATCAACATGTTAACTCTCTTCTTTGTGGGGGGTATCACTAAGGAACTATATTAATAGTTGATCGTATTTTTTTCAATAAAGATTGTTTTAAATTATAGATCAGTCACAGCTATTAAATCTGAGTAGTAGAAATATTCCTATATCGACCATGCTGACGAGCATCTTCAATTTGTGATAAAAGGCTATTTTTATCTCGCCCTAAAACCCCTTTCAATACTAATCTATTCGAAACGTGATCTGATCGAAATATGGTTGAATCAAGCTCTAATGCATTGATAAAACAGTACATCTCAGCTAAAAGGCTAGCCGTGTCAAACATCTCAAAGTCGGTACCAAAAGCCTCTTTGTATTTGCGATCACCTTTATGAAAAGTCAGTACCAATGTCGAAAGATAATCTGGCTGTATTCGGTTGATCAGTTTGGCTGAGTTCAAAGCATGTTGCTCTGACAATCTCGTACCACCTAAACCATTAAGCACCATTACTGACGTTTTGATCCCTGCTTTTTTAATTTTAGTGACCGCATTGTAGGTTGATTCAGCTGTTTCGCCTTTCTGAATACGCTTCAGAACCTCGTCATCACCCGATTCAATACCAACATACAAAATAGAGAGCCCTTTGTTTTTTAGCTCTACTAGCTCTTCTACTGTCTTATTCGCAATATTTCTAGGTAAGCAATAAGCACCTACTCTAGTTAACTCAGGAAAAGCTTCGTTGAGCGCATCTAAAATAGCACTGAGGCGACGGGTTGATAAAACCATAGCGTCGCCATCTGCTAGAAAAACTTTATGGACACCTACAAGCTGTTGACGGGCTTGATTAATGTCGTTTAATACATCTTGCTCCTTACGAGCATAAAACTTCTTCTGAGGATCAGTGTACATTTCACAAAATGTACACTGATTCCAACTACAGCCATTAGTAACAGGCAATATGAGCGAGCGAGCCTCACTAGGTGGGCGATAAACAGGGTCTATATATTGAATAGGAAAATCATCAAACATTAATTTAAGATTCCTCTCTGTTACGACCTCGTTGCCCACGGTTGCCCATGCGCACACCAATTTCCATTAAGAAAGTAAAGAATTCATCTTTATCTTGAATCACTTCTTGGAAGAAACGTGACTGATAGAGCGCGGCAGCGCCATGCACTAACGCCCAGTGTGCACAATAATGAAAATAAGAAGGCACATCCTCTAGTTTATTTTCATTAATACGGGCGCTGATCAAGTCTGTTAAACTTTCTAAGTTGATCGCTCGGAAACGATGTAACTCTTCAAGCAAATCACCCACACCTGCCGTTTTAGTTAGCTTATCTTCTAAGCGCGAGAATAATAGATATTTAGCGGGGTCCTGCATACGAAATTCAAAGTAGGCACGAGACAATGCCTCTTTATCTGCAGAGATTTTAGGGGAACGAAATAGATCCGCTAAATCACGCTCATAATCCAGCATCAAGCGTAAATATATTTCTGATTTACTGCGAAAATGTTTATAGATCGTGCCTTTACCAATACCTACATGGTCAGCAATCATTTCAACTGTAACGCGATCTTCGCCATGTTCTAGAAACAACTCTAGCGCCGCCTCAAGAATATTCGCTTCACGTTGACGGAACTCTTGAACCTTTCTAGCTTGCTTTTCTACTGCCGATAACGTCATGTCATTATTTACCTGTAGAGAACTTGTTTTTTCGATCCGTCTGGGTGCAAGGCAGACGTTTGACACAACCCCAATTGTGCAGTGCATATAATAACAGTTTCAAAACAGGCTGACCAGATTGTTTTTTTTAGTCACGCTAAATCTAAAGATACAGGTAACAGAAAGGATGTCCGCCCCTTTCACTTGAATTAGGTTTATCGGTGTGTCATTTAATGATGGTCCATTTCCTTCAGACATAAAAAAACCGACTCGCCGTGAAGAAAGTCGGTACTTCAATCTAATCTTGTGAAGTGAACTATGCAGGTGCCATTTCATGCTAAGAAGTATCTAACAACTTAAACCAGAGTCACTAGATGCCTTCAAGTGCACATCGGTGAGCGGGTTCAGTGCCCACCGATGATTCGAGTATCTGTCAGGTGACAGACGCCTACAGACGCTCGAATACAGTGGCTACGCCTTGTCCCATGCCGATACACATGGTGGCAAGACCTAGCGTACCACCACGTTGCTGCATCACGTTGAGCAGCGTGGTAGAAATACGTGTACCAGAACAACCCAGTGGATGACCCAGCGCAATTGCACCGCCATTCAGGTTTACCTTCTGATCCACTTTGTCTAGCAAATTCAGGTCTTTCAAAACTGGAATCGCTTGTGCGGCAAAAGCCTCATTCAGTTCAACAAAGTCGATATCATCCATCGTCAACCCAGCTGCTTTTAAGGCTTTTTGCGACGCAGGCACTGGGCCATAGCCCATAATAGATGGATCACAACCCGCTACGCCCATCGACAGCACTTTCGCAATAGGGGTTAAGCCCAGCTCTTGCGCACGCTGAGCTGACATCATCAACATACCTGAAGCGCCCACAGACAAGGCTGAAGACTGACCCGCAGTAACAGTACCATTGCGCGGATCAAACACTGGACGCAGGCTTGCTAGAGACTCCATAGAAGTTTCTGGACGAATCACTTCATCTTGCAGGATCAGTTTACGGAAGCCTTCTGCACTGTGGCCTTCAACACCAATAATCTCATTCTCAAAGCGGCCTGCAACAGCAGCCTCATGAGCTAGACGATGTGAGCGCACACCAAAGGCGTCTTGATCCTCACGGCTTACGCCATGCATCTTACCCAACAGCTCAGCGGTTAAGCCCATCATCATGGCGGCTTTTGCGGCATATTTAGAGGCAGAAGGGTTCACATCGACGCCATGCATCATGTCAACATGACCCATGTGCTCAACGCCACCCACCAGATACACATTGCCTAAACCCGCCTGAATGTTAGCCGCCGCGATATGCAGGGCTGACATTGACGAGCCGCACAAGCGGTTTACCGTTTGTGCCGGAACGGTTTTTGGAATGCGCGTCAAAATAGAGGCGTTACGGGCAACATCGTAGCCCTGCTCTAGGGTTTGGTTCACACAACCCCAGATGATGTCGTCAATTTCAGCAGGGTCGATACCAGCATTACGTGCTAGCAGACCATCCATCAGCGCAGCAGATAGCTCTTCTGCGCGAACATTACGAAAAGCACCATTTTTGGCTTTTGCCATGGCGCTACGTGCGCCATCTACAATTACTGCATCACGAGGATTAAGGCTCATGATCATCTCCTAAAATTCGGTTTAAGCTTGGCTTAGCGTGATCAACTATTGGCTAGAAGAAGGTTTTGCCTTCAGCGGCCATTGCACGCATCTTCTCAGTTGGCTGATATAGCGCACCCAGTTCTGGCGCATATTGGTCAGCCAGTTCACAGAATGCTGCCAAGCCGATGCTGTCGATATAGCGCAGCGCACCACCACGGAATGGAGGGAAGCCAATACCGAAGATCAAGCCCATATCCGCTTCCGCCGCTGTTGCAACAATGCCATCTTCTAAGCAACGTACCGTTTCAATGCACAGCGGAATCATCATACGTGCAACAATTTCGTCATCTGTGAGTTCGCGTTCCGCTTTAACCAGAGGCTTCAACAGGTCATAAACGCTATCGTCCATCACCTTCACAGAGCGACCTTTGCGGTCTTCTTCGTATAGATAGAAACCTTGTTTATTTTTCTGACCCAAACGGTTTGCTGCAAACATCACACTCAGAGCCGTTTCGCCCTCACGTGCCATGCGATCAGGGAAGCCTGCCGCCATCACATTGTTAGCGTGTTCCGCTGTATCCATGCCGACGACATCTAGCAGGTAAGCAGGGCCCATTGGCCAACCAAATTTTTCCATCACTTTATCGACACGTTTAAAGTCTGCACCGTGCTCGATCAGGCTCATAAAGCCACCGAAGTAAGGAAATAAAATGCGGTTCACTAAGAAACCAGGACAGTCGTTGACCACAACAGGGGTTTTACCCATTTTTTTGGCATAAGCAACGGTTGCCGCAATGGCTTTCTCACTGGTTTTCTCACCACGAATCACTTCAACTAACGGCATTTTGTGCACTGGGTTAAAGAAGTGCATACCACAGAAGTTTTCAGGGCGTTTCAGATTTTCAGCCAGTGAGCTAATTGAGATAGTAGACGTATTCGAAGTGATAATGGTGTTGTCAGCCACTTGACCTTCAAGCTCCGCCAATACCGCACCTTTGATCTTTGGATTTTCGACAACCGCTTCAACCACTAGATCAACATCAGCAAAGTCGCCGTAGCTTAAGGTTGGGCGAATCGCATTTAACGCATCGGCCATTTTCTCTGGCGTCATGCGCTTGCGCTCAACCATTTTGGTCAGCAGTTTCTTAGCTTCGTTCAAGCCTAGTTGCAGCGCATCTTCACGAATGTCTTTCATCATGATCGGCGTGCCTTTAGAGGCCGACTGGTAAGCGATACCGCCACCCATGATGCCCGCACCTAGAACGGCGGCTTTGTTAACAGGCTGCGCGTCTTTTTCATAAGCCGCTGCTTTTTTCTTAAGTAGCTGATCATTTAAGAACAAGCCCACCAAGCTTTGTGCAACCGAGGTACGCGCCATACGAGCAAAGCACTTGGCTTCAGCTTTCTGGGCTTTTTCACGACCTTCGCCAGCGCCTTTCTGCATGCTCTTAATGGCTTCTAGCGGTGCTGGGTAATGAGGACCCGCTTGACCCGCTACAAAACCTTTTGCCGTTTCAAACGACATCATCGATTCGATCATGTTCAGCTTGAGCGGCTCTAGTTTTTCTTGGCGCTTTGCTTGCCAGTTTAAACGACCAGAATTGGCTTCATGGATCAGATCAATGGCGGCTGCACGTAGTTGCTCCGGTGCGACAAGTGCGTCTACAGCACCTTCTTTCAGCGCAACTTCTGCTTTTTTCTCTTTAGATGCACAGATCCACTCAATGGCGTTATCGTTACCAATAATACGAGGTAAACGCACGGTGCCGCCCCAACCTGGAATAATGCCGAGTTTAACTTCTGGCAAACCCACGCGGGCAGCAGTTGACGCAACGCGGTAATCCGTACATAGGCAGATTTCAAAACCACCGCCTAGTGCAATACCATTAATCGCAGTAACCGTTGGATAAGGTAGGTCTTCTACACGGTTAAAGACTTCATGTACTGCCATATTCATGGCAACCAGCTCTTCTTCCGACTGGCCAAAGGCGTCATGGAACTCAGTAATATCTGCGCCCACAATAAACACATCTTTAGCACTGTTGATCACCAAGCCTTTTAAACCTTGTGCCGCTTGCAGCGCTAACGTGGCCTCACCTAATTCTTGAATGGTCGCACGATTAAATTTGTTGACCGATTCACCTTGTAGATCAAAGGTTAACTCAGCAATGCCGCCTTCGATCTCATTTACCCTGATGGCTTTACCTGCGTAAATCATCCACTGTACTCCCGATTGGGTGGTTGTTCTTGTATTCAGCATAGCGGTTTCATAACAACTGTTCAGAATTCTGTCATTCAATTCTAGAACCCGCATTCAACCTTGCTTACTGCCAATGCTTTTGAACTGATGATTAAGTCGACTTCGTGTTTCATACAAACATTTCATACGACCGTTTGATTATGGAATTACAATGCGGCAAAAACAGAAATCTGTCAAATGCTTTCTTAGCAAATTTGCTGGACTAAATGCGACTAAATAGTCACTTTATAGAAGATATGGGAATCGAGGGGCAAACTAGCGTGAGGTAAATATCAGGCATAAAAAAAGCCAGCTTACTAGTAAGCTGGCTTTTAAATTTGGCTCCCCGAGCAGGACTTGAACCTGCGACCAATAGATTAACAGTCTACTGCTCTACCGACTGAGCTATCAGGGATCTCTCTAAGAGATGCAGCGCATTATAGAGGTATCCTCATGAAAAGCAACAGTTTTTTATAAAAAATTTATAGGCAATGATAATACTGAAAAAAGAGTGGTTCGTGAGAACCACTCAAAACAGCTTGGCTTAGCCGTATAGGGAAGGACTACAATTAACAACTCCGCTTGCTGGCAAGATCACAAGCGGTTTACAGCAAAGTACAACCAATATCCGCAAGACATTGATGTACCATCGACATAAATCGCCCTGCGTCTGCGCCATTAATCACTCTGTGATCAAAAGACAAACTCAGTGGCAATTTAGTAGCGGGCAAGAATGTTTCGCCATTCCAAACCGGTTTAATTTCTGAGCGAGCCACACCTAAAATCGCCACCTCTGGGCCATTAATAATAGGGGTAAAGCCAGTGCCACCCATCGCACCTAAACTGGAAATAGTGAAACACCCACCTTGCATATCTTCTGCTTTCAGTTTCCGGTCACGGGCTTTAGCAGCATAATTTGCAATCTCTTGGCTTAACTCAGCAATACTCTTCTGGTCAGCATTTTTGATGACCGGCACCACCAACCCTGCTGGCGTATCTACAGCAATACCGATATTGATATATTGCTTATAGATTAAGGTTTCGCCGTCGGCGCTCAGAGCGCTATTAAACTGCGGATAGCGGCGCAACGCTTTAGCAATGATCATGATGATAAAAGGTAAAACCGTTGGTTTTTTCTCCATACCATACTGTTCAGGCTTACAACGTGCTCGGAAACGTTCTAGCTCCGAAATATCAACCTCATCAAATAGCGTGACATGAGGAATATTCAGCCAGCAGCGTGTCATATGCGCTGAGGTTGCCTTGGCAATGCCTGAAAGCGTTTTCTCCTCAATGTCACCAAACTGACTGAAGTCCACTGTAGGCATTGCAGGAATACCTGAACCCGATAGAGATTGGGCTGCACTTACTTGTGGTTGAGACATCTGCTGCTTAACAAAGCGCTTAACATCATCTTTTAAAATACGGCCACGGTTACCCGAACCCTGTACTTTATTTAGGGCTACACCTAACTCTCGCGCTAATTTTCGGGTCGCAGGCCCTGCATACACCTCTGCCGATACAACAGGCTGTGCGATATCTGTTACGGCTGGTGCCAGCGTTACAGGCTTTTGCGGTATGATGCTATCCGCATGAGAAACAGATGCAGCAGGTGTTTGAGCAGGTTGTGCTGACACTTTATTTTGAGCGCCTGCACGGGCTGAACTGACAACTTCAACCCTCGCCAAAGGTGTGCCTGACTCTGCTTTACTACCCAATTCAACTAGCCATTCAATCAATACACCTTTTGCAGATGCTGGCACCTCCATTGAAGCCTTATCTGACTCAAAGACAATAAGGGGGTCATCAATTTCGATCTGCGATCCAATGTCCACACAATATTCGATAACATCACCACTGCCCTCTACTTCAGGCATGGTAATTGTTTCAATCGTCACGCTTTGAGCCGGTGCTGTTTCCTCTACTAAGGGTTGCTCCACAGCCGTAGCCGTTTTCTCAGCAACCTCAGAGGTTTTGTTTTTCTCAACTTCAGAAACAGTATCAACTAACTCAATACGCGCCAAAGGTGTGCCAGACTCTGCTTTACTACCTAGCTCAACCAACCATTCAACTAAAATACCTTCAACTGCGGAGGGTACTTCCATTGAAGCTTTATCAGATTCAAAAACAATCAGAGGATCATCTATTGCGATTTGCGCGCCTAGCTCAACGCAATACTCAATAACATCCCCGCTGCCATCTACTTCTGGCATAAAAACAATTTCCGTAGCCATCAGACACTCCTAGAGTACGGATGCCTCAGCCCATAACAGGGCTGAAGAAATAAAATAAACTCAACACTAAAGCCGATACAGGGCTTGATCAGGCTTAGAACAATGCAGGGTCAGCCTTCTCACGTGGAATATTCAACGCTTCACGCGCTTGATTCAGCGTCTCAATTGGCAGCACCGATTTTTTATAGAGATCAGCAAGTGCAGCCCACGCGATATAACGAGCATCCACCTCAAAGTGATCACGCAATGACGGACGGCTTTCACTCAACCCAAAGCCATCTGTACCTAAAGTGACTAAACCTTGAGGGAACCAGCGTGCAATCCCATTTGGCAATGACTTAACAAAATCACTGACCGCCACAAAGCTACCTGTTTCATCTGCCATTAACCGTTGAACATAGTTCTGTTTAGGCTGTTCAGGATTGAGCATGTTGTGGCGCTCTACAGCTAAAGCTTCACGGGTTAGCTGGTTGTAACTGGTTGCACTCCAAATATCTGTGCTACATCCATATTCAGCCAAAATATCTGCCGCTTTAAGCACCTCTTGCATTAAGCTGCCACTGCCGATGAGATGTACTTTATAGCCCTCTGTTTGATCTGCTTTGAAACGGTAAAGCCCTTGCAACACACCTTCAGTAACGCCCTCAGGCATAGCTGGCATTGGGTAGTTTTCGTTATATAAGGTGATGTAATAAAAGATTTTTTCATCACGCTCATACATACGCTCAATCCCGTCACGCACAATCACTGCAAGCTCATACGCAAAAGCTGGATCATAGCTATACATGTTGGGCACAGTGGCCGCAATTGCATGGGAGTGACCATCTTGGTGCTGTAAACCCTCACCATTCAGTGTGGTACGCCCTGCCGTTGCACCCAATAAAAAGCCTTTTGCCAAACTATCTGAACAAGCCCAGATCATGTCGCCGACACGCTGAAAGCCAAAGATTGAGTAAAAAATGTAAAACGGTATAGTCGGCACAGAGTAATTCGCATAGGCCGTACCAGCCGCTAAGAAGGAGGCCATTGCGCCCGTTTCACAAATCCCCTCTTGTAATAACTGACCATCCTTAGCTTCTTTGTAAGGCAGCAAACTACTGGAATCTACCGGCTTGTATTTTTGACCTTCAGATGAGTAGATACCAAACTGATTAAACAGTGATTCCATACCAAAAGTACGCGCCTCATCCGGCACAATCGGCACCACATAACGACCAATACTCTTATCTTTCATCATACGCGCTAGCATACGTACGAAAGCCATGGTAGAGGACTGTTCACGCTCAGAACCATTTACTGCATCTTTAAATAGTGATAACTCAGGGGCTTGCACCGCTGGATGTTCAACCTTACGAGAAGGTAGATAGCCACCTAAAGACTCGCGACGTGCATGCATATAACGCATTTCTGCACTGTCTGGTTCCGGCAAATATAGATCGGCATTTGCCAGAGCCTCATCACTCAGCGGGATACCAAAACGACGTCCCATTTCGATGCGTTCTTCAGCTGACAGTTGTTTTTTCTGGTGCGCTGTATTTTGGCCTTCTGCCGAAGCGCCCATGCCATCGCCTTTCACGGTTTTCATCAAAATAACCGTTGGACGCCCCTGAGCATTAGCCGCACGTTCAAATGCGGCATAGATTTTCTTACGATCTTGACCACCACGTCTGATACAACGAATCTCTTCATTGTTCAGAATTTTCATCAACTCGGCTAAGCGCGCATCTTCTTCAATCCAGTGATTACGCACCGTTTCACCATCTGACACGGTATAAAACTGATAATCACCATCTACAGCTCGATCCATACGGGCTTGCAGCACACCTTCGTGATCACGGGCGAATAGCTCATCCCACTCACTACCCCAAATAACTTTAATGACATTCCAGCCAGCGCCACGATAGCTACGCTCAAGCTCTTGGATAATTTTACCGTTACCACGAACAGGGCCATCTAGACGTTGAAGGTTACAGTTCACCACCATAACAAGGTTGTCGAGATTATCCCTTGTGGCCATATTTATGGTGCCGAGCACTTCTGGCTCATCTGATTCGCCGTCACCAATAAAGCACCAAACTTTACCGCCATCAGCAGCTTTCAACCCACGGTTTTCTAGGTACTTCATAAAACGGGCTTGATAGATAGCAGAAGGCGTCGACAAGCCCATAGAAGCCGTTGGGCCTTGCCAAAAATCAGGCATCCGCCGTGGGTGAGGATAAGAACTTAAACCGCCGCCTGTTTGTAGCTCACGGCGGAAATTGGTCATCTGTTCGGCTGTTAAGCGCCCTTCAAGATAGGCGCGCGCATACAAACCAGGCGCGGCATGTGCCTGCACCAACAGTTGGTCACCACCATAGCCTTCTGATTTATTTCTAAAAAAGTGATTAAAGCCCACTTCTAGCATGGTAGCCGCTGATTGATAAGTGGCGATATGACCACCTACACCGGTGCCTGCGTCATTAGCTTTTAGCACCATTGCCGCCGCATTCCAGCGGATAATGTTTTCTATTTTACGCTCTAACTCTGCCTGTCCTGGATAAGCAGGTTGTTCATTAACAGAGATACTATTTCGATAAGGTGTATTAAGCGTTGCTTCTGTTAAGTTAATATTTTTACTTAACATATAATCTTGCAGTATGCGTAGTATATCCTTGCCGCGCAGGTCACCTTGCTCATCTAATATATTATTAAGCGCTTCGATCCATTCTTGGTTCTCTTGAGCCATATCTTCATTGTTATAAGGCTCGGTATTAGGGGTCACTGTATTCATAATATTTTCCCAAAGGACTAAACGACAGGGTAAATAAAGGGACTCTTTTAAAGTCCCTGAACAAAGTCCCTTTTAAGGACGTGTATCTCAGTCTTCTGGACTGTTTTAAACCAAGGGATTTGGATCACCCTAGGATCAAATTGCCTATTAAATCTATCACCGAGTCGTTAGCTTTAATTTTCAAAAATGCCACTTTTAAAGCACTAATATGGTGTATTCAGTCAAAATCAGCCGGCTTTCAGCCTATGCCTTTGTCTGATACAGCAGATAAGCTCAATCTCTGCCTTCACTCATCTAAAGCACTTGCGAAAGAAAGCTTGCTAACCTTGGATGAGAAGGGTTGTCAAAAAATGACTCTGGCGTATCGTCTACCAATAGCTGACCGTCCTCCATAAAGAGCACTCGATCAGCAACCTCTCGTGCAAAGCCCATTTCGTGAGTTACAACCACCATCGTCATACCGTCGCTGGCAAGTTGCTTCATGACCTCCAATACCTCCCCTACCATTTCTGGATCAAGGGCAGAGGTTGGTTCATCAAACAGCATCACATCAGGTTCCATTGCCAGCGCCCTAGCAATAGCGACACGCTGCATTTGCCCTCCAGAAAGCTGAGACGGGTAATTATCAATACGCGCCTCCAAGCCCACTTTGCACAATATTTTTCGTGCTAGAGGCTCAACATCCTCACGCTTACGCTTAGAGACTTTCATCGGTGCCAACATGACATTTTCTAGCACGTTCATATGGGGAAAGAGGTTGAAGTTTTGAAACACCATTCCAACTTCTTCACGCAACTTATTAATGTTCGTGCTAGAGGCATACATATTGATGCCATCAACTATAATCTCGCCTGTTGTAATCGTTTCAAGCTGATTCAAAGTGCGTAAAAATGTTGATTTTCCTGAGCCAGATGGCCCTATGACAACCACTACCTCACCTCGATTGATAGTCGCAGAGACGGCTTTTAATGCATGACAACCATTGGGGTAGTACTTGTCGATATTTTTCGCAACGATCATGTCATTGCCTTGATATTGATTAGTCACTGCTCGCCATCCTTTTTTCTAATTTGTTCACTAACCATGACAAACTTCCAGTCAATAGCAGATATAACAACGCCACTGTGAACCAGACTTCAAAAGGTGCAAATGTGCCACTGACAACCTCTCGACCTGCCTTTGTTAAGTCAGTAATAGAGATAACTGATACTAAGGATGAGTCTTTAATCAGTGTGATAAACTGCCCGGCCATAGGCGGTAATGTACGTTTAAATGCCTGCGGTAAAATGATATAGACCATGGCTTGTACATAGGTCATACCAAGGCTTCGTGCAGCCTCCATCTGCCCAACAGGAACGGACTGAATACCTGAGCGAATAATCTCTGCAACATAGGCCGCAGCAAAAACTGAGAGCGCGGCTGCCCCAGCAGTAAAGCGGTCTAGCTCCAGAACTGTGCCGATGAAGAAGTAGAAAATGAAAATTTGTACTAACAGTGGCGTCCCTCGTACCAGCTCGACGTAGAGCATTGAGAGGTGTTTTAAAATCGGGTTGCTAGAGATTCTAGCCAACCCGACAAACAGACCAATCACGACTGCGAAAAAGAGCGATACGATGGAAATTTTCAGCGTCATTAGCAAGCCATTTGCAATAGGGCCTAAGCGCCATTCAGACAAGCTTGCGATAACATCGCCTTCAAACACCTGATCACCGTCTTCCACTTCCAGCTGTGAGAAAACTTTCACTTCAAAAGCAGACTCACCATCGTCTGAGCTCACCATTATGGCGTCAGCATTTGCACTGACTGTGACAGTGCCGTCATAAGGCGACAGTATTGGTTTTGGCTCCGTATTAATGAGATAGGGCACAATACGTTCCCAGCGCCATGTATACTGTATGCTCTGGCTTGCCAGAATGATGGAATAGCCTAGGCCCAGCAATATTGCGAACAATATGCTATACCAAAGCAGGTTATTGGATGTTTTAACCATCTTGATTCAACCCTGTTTCGATTAGTCTTTAATTACTGAACTTTCTTCAACCATGCATCATTTGCAAACCACTTCTTGTACATTTCCATGTACCGGCCATCACCTTTGATCTGGCGTAAGAAGTTGTTTAAATAGTTCAGAAAGTCAGGATCGCCTTTTCGAATTGCCCAACCTAATGGCTCATAGGTAAATGGCTTATCAAGGTGAATCACTCGGTCTTTATTTTGTGAGGAAAAAATAGCATTTGACGGGAAGTCATACACCAAGGCATCGGCGTTGCCATTGGCAACTTCAAGTGCGCCTTCTGCTTCTGACTCAAAGAGTCGAATAGTGGCTTTGCCAATCAGTTTCTTCGCAGCAATCTCACCACTGGTTCCAAGTTTGGCAGCAATCACGTATTTAGGGTCGTTGAGATCAGCATAACTTGTCACAACTCCCTTCAGAGAAGGCTTGATCAACAAAGACTGGCCCACAACAATATAAGGATCAGCAAAATTTACTTTCAAATTACGCTGAGAAGTTACTGTCATACCACCAATAAGAATGTCGCACTTGTTGGTTAAAAGCGCAGGAATAATACCATCCCAAGCGGTATTAACAGGCACATGTTTAACCCCCATAGACTTTGCAAGCTCTTTGGCGATATCAATATCAAATCCCATATAAGAACCATTTTTAGCTTTCATTTCAAACGGCATATAACCCGCTTCAAAACAAACTCTAAGTTCATTTGATTCTATTACTTTACTAAGCGTTGATGATTCCCATAGCGCAGCCGAATTTGCCGAAGCCAATGAGGGGAGCGCGATCATTGTTAAAATAGAAAAAAGTTTATTACGTTTTTTCATGTTGAATACCTTTCTTGTATTTATTTTATGGTTGTATGACATGAAACCTTTATGTCGAGTTATTTGATAATAAGATCACCAACAACTGAGACTTGGTTCATGATAGTCATGGCGTTAGGACTTTGTTTCAGTGCAGTTTGACGCAATTGTTCGAACTGCTCAGGGGTGCCGTTACCAGCGACTTCGATGCAATATTTCAGCTCAGTAAATGAGACTGGAACATCAGGAGTAATGTTTAAGAATCCGGCCAAGTTTAATTCGCCTTGCACCGTTACTTTTAAAGTTTCCAGTTGAATTTCCATCACAGAGGCGCCCACTGCAAAACCCACCATAATGCAGGCACCCACACCAGAGAGCAGGTACTCCTGCGGATTCGGTGCATGGTTACAACCTAGCAGCTGACGAGGCTCATCAATTTCCCAGCTGAAATCACGACTGATACGATGAGTGCCAATCGTCATAGGCAGTGTTTTTACTTTTGAGCGCGTGCCTGATTGCCAATTCAACTCAACGCCATAAGCAGCGATGCCCTCTTCTGCATTTTGTTTGATTTCATCAACAAACTCGCTCAGGCCAGTAACAGAGATGCCATTACGCATTGTATTTCTCCAATAATTTGTAAATAAAAGGGTAGAGATAACTAAAGTGCTTTAAGTGCTTGATCAAAATCGGCAATCAAATCCTCAGGATCTTCAATGCCGACAGATAGACGTACACAGCCAGGGTTTATGCCCATATCGAGACGCTGCTTGCTGGTATAGCCTGCATGAGAGGTGTTATAAGGCAGGCTAACCAGTGATTCGACTCCGCCTAAACTGGTCGCTTGCTTTGGAATTTTCAGGTGTTTTAACAGCTCAAGGGCTGCTGTATCGCCTCCTGAAATTTCGAATGCGATCATGCCACCACCATTGCGAAGCACGCGCTGAGCTAAATCGTGGTCAGGATGTGTTGACAACAGCGGGTAATAAACACGCTTTACAAGAGGATGTTTTT
This sequence comes from Oceanospirillum multiglobuliferum, assembly GCF_900167095.1. GTDB lineage: Bacteria > Pseudomonadota > Gammaproteobacteria > Pseudomonadales > Halomonadaceae > Oceanospirillum > Oceanospirillum multiglobuliferum. The sequence goes on along the minus strand of NZ_FUXG01000014.1, from coordinate 57,311 downwards.
CTAGATATGACGCTAGGCTAAGTGCAGATCGCTCATGGGCAGCCATACGAATCGCCAGTGTTTTCAGGCCACGCTCAAACATAAAGCACGCATGAGGGTCTAGGCTGCCACCAAAAGCCAACAGGCGCGGCCAAACCATATCCACTAGCTTACGACTTCCCATAATAGCGCCAGCAATCAAATCACTGTGACCATTTAAGTACTTGGAAGCGGAGTGAATAACAATGTCTGCGCCCTGCTCAATCATTCGACAGCAAACGGGAGGTAGAAAAGTACCATCAATCACTAGACGTACTTGTTTACGCTCTGCAATATCCGCTAAACGGCGCACATCCACTAGCTTTAACAGGGGGTTGGTTAAGGCCTCAAAGTACATCATCTGAGTTTCAGGACGAATGGCCGCTTCAATTGCCTCATAATCACGAGGATCAACATAGCTGACGCTAATCCCCATAGTAGGCATCTCTTGATTGAATAAGTTGTACGTACCGCCATACAACTCATTTGAGGCCACAATGTGAGCACCTTTATCAAGCAAAGCCATTACCGTTGCAGTAATTGCTGCCATCCCCGAGCTGAATACAAGTGCCGACTCTGCACCTTCTAAAGCCGCAAGCTTAGTTTGTAACGCCCACTGATTAGGGTTGCCATAACGCGTATAAATGAAACGATCACGGGCATAACCTTCTTCAACTGAACGGTACTGCTCATCGCCTAGTAAAAAGGTAGAGGTTTGATAGATTGGCGTACCAACTGCACCTGTTGCTTCATCGTCCATTGTGCCCGCATGTACGGCAGCAGTGGAAAAGCCAGCTTGGCTCCAGTCTTTATGACTTAACGATGGCCCAGCTTGACGCGCTCTAGTGAGATCTGAGGCCCAGCGCACACCCTCTGTAAGGGCGCTTTGGGCGCGCTGATCACCTTTAATCGAGGTATTGTTCTCTCTCATTTGTTTACCTTTTGCTTTTGTTCTTGTTATTCCTCCCTAAGGTATTGCAACCGCTGAGCCAGATAAAAAATATTGTTTAAAATCAAATGGTTATATTTTAAACAGCCTAATAAGGACTGATTTCTGTCATAAATTTATGACAAACTTATGACTTGAAATACCTAAATCCAATGAGTAATACTGATAAAACCTAGATAAACACGACTTTGTAATAAATAAATTACACTGTCATTTATTCATTACAAACAATTACAAGAACAATAAAAAAGCAGGTATATCAATGCGCTTTGTGATCAAGTCAAGAGATCGACTGGGTATTACTCAAGAAATTCTGGCGGTGTTTTCACGCCAGCAATGGAATTTAGTCAGTATGGAGATGTATCTTCACCATACTTTTGTGAGACTGGACTTAAACGATGGTGTAACCGTTGAGGATTTAAAAGCCGCTTTACGCCATGTAGCTGATATTACAGACGTATTTGAAGTGAACCTGATGCCGGGTGAACGTAAAAGCCAGCATCTAGATGCGGTGCTATCAAAACTAAGAGACCCTATTCTAGATATTGACCTTAATGGAAAAATACTACTCGCCAATAGCGCAGCTATTTCCATGTTTAACAAAGAGTCTGAGGCAGCGCTTACTGGGCGCTTAATAACAGAGTTTACTGATACCAGTTTGCAAACATTTCTGACTCAAAAACCAACAAGTCTAAATATCACATTCTCTGGACAAGCTTTTTTGGTCGATATCACACCTGTATTCTCTGACAACCGCAACGAAGTCGTCGTAACTGGTGCAGTATTATTGCTTCAGAGCATACGTCGCATTGGTCAGCAAATTAATGCCGTTACTCGCCCTATTAGCGGCAGCTCTAGCTCTTTGATTGGCCAATCTGACGCCACTAGGGCCCTTTTAAAGTATACAGAACGATTCTCTCGACTCGATATGCCAGTACTGATTCAAGGCGAAACAGGCACAGGTAAAGAACTGCTTGCGCACATTTTGCATGATCAGGGGACACGCACAGCCTTCCCATTCATGGCGATTAACTGTGCGGCATTACCTGAAAACTTACTTGAAAGTGAGCTTTTCGGCTACGTGTCTGGCGCATTCTCTGGCGCACATAAAAATGGTAAACCTGGGCTGTTAGAGCGGGCTGATGGAGGCTCAGTATTTTTAGATGAAATTGGCGAAATGTCCCCTTACTTGCAAGCTAAGTTATTGCGCTTTCTACAGGAGTATTCCTTTCGGCGCATTGGTGGAGACAAAGAAATCAGCGTTAATGTTCGTATTATCAGCGCAACACACCGTGATCTGTTAGAGATGGCCGAACAGCATGAGTTTAGAGAGGATTTGTACTACCGCCTTAACGTACTCAATCTGAAAGTGCCACCATTACGCCAACGACAAACAGATATTCCAGCTTTGGCAGAGCATTTTATTTTAAGAGCGGCAGAACAAACCGGACGAGAACCACCAAGGCTGTCAGAATCAGGTATGAATCGACTGTTAGAACATCACTGGCCGGGAAATATACGAGAGTTGCAAAACATTTTATTTAGAGCCGTAGCGATGTCTGACGACCCGATTTTAAATGCAGAGCATCTAGGCTTAGATCAACCCTCACAAGAGCAGCACCTGAAATCCAACCACCAGTTTACCGACTGGAATAGCGCGCTTGAACATTTTGAACAACAGTTATTATCCGATTTATTCCCACAATATCCATCATCACGAAAGCTAGCCATCAGATTAGGAGTCTCTCATAACACCGTTGCGATGAAGCTGAAAAAATATGGCATTTCTTTATAGCCAAAGGCGCTGATCAGCATGACAACGGCAAAATCAGCTCTGCTTAGGTTGATGCAGTAGAAAAAAAACCTGAACTATACTCAGACGACCTTTTTTTGCCGTATGATGTGCGCCTCAGCCTTTAAGGCAGTAAACAATTGAGCCGTGCAGATGTTTGACAAAATTCCTTTTCTGATTGGCTTGCGTTATACGCGAGCCAAGCGACGTAATCACTTTATCTCTTTTATCTCTTTAACTTCGATGATCGGTCTAACCCTTGGTGTCGCGGTGCTGATTTTGGTGCTATCGGTAATGAATGGTTTTGACCGAGAGCTACGTGAACGCATTCTTGGCATGGTGCCCCATGCCACCATCAGCTCTACCAGCGGTTTTCTAGACTGGCCTAATGTCGCCCAACAGTTAGAACAAGACCCTCGGATTATTGCCGCAGTGCCTTATGTTAAAGCACAAGGGATGTTCACCTCCCGCGGAAATGTGCGCGGAGCTTTGATCAACGGTGTGCTTCCAGAGCAAGAAGGCCGTGTATCCATCATCGACCAGCATATGAAGGCCGGGCATCTAGATGATCTGAAAGCAGGTGAGTTTGGCATTATATTGGGGGATCTTCTGGCACGCTTTTTAGGTGTCAATGTGGGCGACAAGGTTACCTTGATGTTACCTGAGGCTTCCATTACACCTGCGGGCGTATTCCCTCGAATGAAGCGTTTTACGGTCGTTGGGCTGTTTAGCGTAGGGGCAGATCTTGATTCAAATCTGGCAGTTGCACACCTCGGTGATATGCAAACACTGATGCGCTTAGGTGATGATATTCATGGTGTACGCTTACAACTAACCGACCTATTTGATGCGCGAAGAGTGGTTTGGGAACAACTGCAAGTCTTACCGAAGCACTTACGCGGTAGTGACTGGACTCGCACCCACGGCAACTTATTCCAAGCGATTCAAATGGAAAAACGCATGATCGGTTTATTGCTGATGATCGTGATAGCAGTTGCCGCATTTAACATCGTTTCAACTTTAATTATGGTGGTCACCGATAAACAAGGTGATATCGCAATTTTGCGCACATTAGGAGCAACACCCGGAACCATTATGGCGATATTTATGGTTCAAGGTACGGTGATTGGCTTAACTGGCACTTTAATTGGTACAGTGCTGGGTGTTTTGGCGGCTCTTAATGTAAGTGATTTTGTCGCTTGGGTAGAGCAGTTGTTGGGGGTTCAATTCTTGGACAGCAGTGTCTATTTCATTAGCTATTTACCCTCTGAACTGAAAATAGACGATGTTTGGGTCATTACAGGCGCTGCACTGGTGATGAGCTTCCTATCCACTTTGTACCCTGCGTGGCGCGCGTCACGTATTCAACCTGCGGATGCTTTACGCTATGAATAAATCGACTTCAATACACACAAGTCACGCGCCTGCACTTCAATGTGTCGCATTGAATATGATTTTTTCAGAAGGCCCAGAGCAGATTCAAGTGTTGAATAATCTGGAGTTTACCGCCTTTCATGGTGAGCGCGTTGCCATTGTAGGTAGTTCAGGTTCTGGCAAGACAACCTTACTGCACCTGCTGGGAGGCTTAGACAAGCCCACCTCAGGCCAAGTATTGATTGCAGGGCAAGACCTAGTACAGATGACAGACGCGGAACTAGGCAAGTTTCGCAACCGTTCTTTGGGCTTTGTTTATCAGCTACATCATCTGTTGCCCGAGTTTACAGCACTCGAAAATGTACTGATGCCACTGCTGATCCGTGGCGAAAAGCGCAAAAACATTATACCCAAAGCAACCGCTCTATTAGAGCGCGTTGGGCTAGGACATCGTATGCAGCATAAACCAGCGGAGCTATCTGGAGGCGAGCGCCAGCGAGTGGCCATTGCTCGGGCTTTAGTGGGCAACCCTAGCTGCGTTCTGCTTGATGAGCCAACGGGCAACCTTGATCCTAATACCGCAGAATCTGTAAACCAATTGATGTTAGAAATAGGTCAAGAGCACAACACCTGCTTTATCACCGTAACCCATGACATGGCACTGGCGCAGCGTATGGATCGTGTATTGCGTTTAGAATATGGCCAGTTGACTGAGGTTAAATAATGTTAAGCCAAACAACAGGTCGACTCTTATTACTCAGCTTAGCGTTATCTAGTCACTTCTCATACGCTCAGACAGAAACAAGTGAGACAGAGACAGATGACGAAGTTGTAAACGCAGTCCGTCAAAGGCTAGATCAAGAAGTGGTATTGGCCAGCAACCCTCTCGTGTTTTTGCCTTATAAAGCCAACTACTTTTTACCTGCCAGCTATTACAGTGGGCATCAAGCCTCATCTTTATCAAGAGGGGTCGACTATGGGCCAACAGAAGCCCAGTTCCAGCTCAGTTTCAAGTTCCCTGTCGCCACAGGTTTACTGACACGAGAAGATGCTTTAATTGCCACCTATACACAGCAGTCGTACTGGCAAATTTATCAGAACTCAGCACCATTTCGTGAAACCATGTATGAGCCGGAGTTGGTCTACGGTATCAGCACTGAATACCGCTTGATGAAGCGCTTAACCTTGGAAGGGGTACTGTTTGGCATTAACCACCAGTCGAACGGCCAAGGTGGTGATTATTCTCGTAGTTGGAACCGACTGTTTGCAGAGGCCATATTTGCAACCGGCGATTGGGGCTTATCTTTAAAACGCTGGTATCGCATTCCAGAGGCCTCAAGCCAAGATGATAACGTTGACTTGGCTTCATTTGTTGGTCTCAATGAGGTAGCAGCAGCCTATCGGCACAACAATCATGTGGTGACATTCCGGCTGCGTAATCACTTAGAGAGTCAATTTAAACGGGGCAATGCTCAGGTTAGCTGGAGTTTTCCTATTGGCGGTCGTATGAAAGGCTACATTCTTGCGCGTACGGGCTATGGTGACACTTTAGCGGATTACGATCAGTATATTGAACGCATCGGGCTAGGTGTCGCCATCAATGATGTGCTGTAGCGACTAAACTTAAACCAATGACAAAAAAAGTGGCCGCTGACTAGAATCAGCGACCACTTGATAGTCATCAGATCAACCCGTTCTGCTTAAACTTTAAACCCTGAGACCAATTTCCCTAAGCTGTCGGCCATCTCCTCCACTTTCTTACTGGCCTTTTCAGCAGCAAGCACACTTTCGGTTGTGCTTTCTAAGGTCGACGATATCTCCGCCATATTACGCGCCATTTCATCTGTCACCGTAGATTGTTGCTCAATCGCCACCGCAACACGGTTATTCATATGGGCAATCTCATCAATCACTTCATCAATCACTTGCAAGGCTTGATCTGTTTCTTGAGAGCACTGTACGCTGTCATTGGCTTGGTCTGTACAGTTTTTAATCGCAGACACTGTGCGGCTAGTCCGTTGTTGCAGGTCTTGAATCATCGCTTGAATTTCAGTGGTAGACTCTTGTGTTCGCTGTGCTAATGTCCGTACCTCATCTGCTACAACTGCAAAGCCCCGACCCTGTTCACCTGCCCTTGCGGCCTCAATGGCAGCATTTAATGCCAAGAGATTAGTTTGTTCGGAGATACCTTGAATCACTTCAACCACAGAGCCAATTTCCATGCTTTTTTGCTCTAGCTCTTTAATTTCTTGCATAGAAGTGTTCAGCTTATTGGCCAGCTCATTAATCGCCTGCACCGTTTGCTTGACACTGCTGCGACCACGACTGGTTTCGGCCTTACCTTGTTCCGAACGCGCCGCTGACTCTGCCGCATTTTGTACAACCTCTTGAATACTGTGACTCATCTCCTCAACAGCCACCACCACTTGATCTGTCATTTTCTTCTGCTGATTAACTGTTTGTGTGTTACGACTGGCCGCATCACTGCCCTCCTCTGCTGAGCGCTCTAGCTGCTGCGTGGTCACAACAATACCGCTCAATAAGGTTTTCAGCTTCTCTGACATTTCACACACTGCACGATAAATGCCTGTATCCTCCGATTTCACTGACAGATTCTGACTGAGATCACCATTGGCGATCACCTCTGCAACTTTGGCGATAACCCTTGGCTCACCACCAATAGGTCGTTGAATGATACGCACCATGAGCATCGCAAGTACAACACCTCCTAGCACAGAGCATAGAGCGATCACTCCGACCATTATTAGCGTATTTTCAGCCTCGGTTTGTACGACAGGTCCTAATGCATCCTGTTCATTTTTCACAGAAAGTTTGACTTGCTCAATTTGATCCGCCACAACAGGGCCTATTCTATTCAGCGTGTTATTAATCAAATCGTTACGACGCACAATAATGTTTTGTACTTCAGTAAAGGCTTTGGTGTATTGCGCATGATTACGCTGTAAATCTGCAAGTAACTGACGACGCTTAGGGTTTTGCAACTGTGAGTCTAACTCTGTCATTGCAGAGACTAACGTTTGGTTTAACTCTTGCTCTGCTCGGTTTGCATCGTCTTGGGTATTGGTCACTAAGAACTTAGTGACATACAAACGCCCCAATAATAAATGCTCTTGTACGACCCCTGCCATATAAGCGGCAGAGGCATCTTCGTCATCATAAGCGGAACGCGCAATATCAGTTACCGCAACACGCATCGCTAGACCCGCAGGGTCTAAACGCCCACTGACCACCTGATTACGTTCATGGAACAGTTTGACCACTTCAGCAAAGGCAGTGTCATAATCTTGGATTTCAGTTTTGATATTGCGAATCAACTGGGCACGGCTTGGCTCGACAATCTCTTTTGAGGCTTCTTCTAGAAAGCTTGTCATTAACGCCTTTCGCTCTTGATAGTCCGCTAAGGCCTGATCTGAGCGTGTATTTAAGAAACTTAAAACTGACAAACGCATTGTCAGCATATTAGCCTGCACTCGGCCTGCTAAATTGGTATCACGAGCAAGACCACGATAGTCGGTAAAGCCTTGGTAGGTATTAGATAAGCCTGAATAGGCCACTACTGAAATAATGACCAGCAACACAACCAAAATGCCAAAAGACAGGTTGAGCTGAGTCTTGAGTGATTGATTTTTTAGCATACAACGAGCCTCAATATACGACAGTCCATTGCTACATAAAATAAAGCCGAGAGAAATACTCGGTTACTTTTAACATAGCTTCTATTTTTAAAGGCCGCCTCAGGTTTTTTGTCAGCGGTCTTTAAATACAACAAAGGCGGATAAATCCGCCTTTTACTCTGTATAAACTTATTGGGGCAACGGGTTATGCACCGCGCTTTTTGCTAACCTGCCTTGGCTTTTTCGCACTAGGCTTTCCTGTTGGCCTGACGCTAGCCTTCACCGTAGGTTTAGGCTTGTTATTAGCCGCCGCAGCGGCAGCTTTTTTAACTGAGGTCTGTGCGGGCTTTTTACCAGCTTTTGCAGCGGCTTTGGCGGCAGCTGCATTTTTAGCCATTGTTGGTCGATTACTGCTATGTGAGGCTCCGGTCTGCTGCCCCGGTTTCGCTTTTTGATTGCGGTACTGGCCAACAGGGTCTTTGCTTTCGTCAGGCACCAGCTTATTAGCACCCTCACCAATCAAATCAGCACGCCCCATGTCTCGCAAAGTTTGCCGTAGTGCAGGCCAGTTTTTCGGGTCATGGTAGCGTAGGAAACCTTTTTGCACTCGCCGCTGATCATAATCTTTTGCCGTGTACAGTTTCTCACTCTTGTAAGTGACCTGCTTCAGCGGATTTTTATCTGAGTGATACATCGCCGTGGCCAACGACATAGGCGAGGGATAGAAGGTTTGCACTTGGTCTGGGCGGAAGTCATTTTTCTTCAACCACAATGCCAAGTTCAACATATCTTCATCTTCACAGCCAGGGTGCGCCGCAATGAAGTAAGGGATTAGATACTGCTTTTTGCCCGCTTCTTTTGAGAACTTATCAAACATCCGCTTGAAGTTGTCGTAGGTTCCCATACCCGGTTTCATCATTTTGGACAAAGTACCCATTTCTGAGTGCTCTGGTGCAATCTTTAAATACCCGCCAACATGATGGGTCACCAGCTCACGCACATATTCTGGGTCTTCAACGGCAAGGTCATAACGCAGGCCAGAAGCGATGGAGATTGTGTGCACGCCCTCTATCGCACGAGCCTTACGGTAGAGTTGTGTGGTTGGGCTGTGATCAGTATTTAGATTGGTGCAAATACCGGGGTAAACACAAGACAGCTTACGGCAAGATGCCTGAATCTCATCGTCTTTACAGTTCAGCATATACATGTTGGAGGTTGGCCCTCCTAAGTCAGAAATTGCACCAGTAAAGCCTGTCACTTTGGTTTTAATCTCTTCAATTTCTTTCAATATTGACTCATGAGAGCGGCTTTGAATAATTCGGCCTTCATGCTCTGTAATAGAACAGAAAGTACAGCCACCAAAGCAGCCTCGCATGATATTGATTGAAAAACGAATCATATCATAGGCTGGAATACGTGCTTTGCCATACTTAGGGTGTGGCACACGGGCATAATTAAAACCAAATACCGCATCCATCTCTTCTGTTTCCAAAGGAATAGGAGGTGGATTCACCCATATCTCTTTTTTGCCATGCTTTTGAATTAAAGCGCGGGCGTTGTGAGGGTTTGATTCAAGGTGTAAAACCCGTGAGGCATGAGCATAAAGCACAGGATCTTTGTTGACCTTTTCAAAGGAAGGCAGACGCACATAGGTCTTGTCCGCATCAAGCTTTTCTTTGCCTTTTAAAGGTGCGGGTATCACCCGAATTGGCATCACATCAGAATCAGCATCTTGACCTTCAGTTTGGCATTTACCCTCAGGAATATATTCATAAGGACTATAGATCTGGTCGACTTTGCCCGGCCAATCAACACGGGTAGAGTCGATTTCGGTATAACCACCCGGAGGAGTATCACGAATCACCGTTGTTCCGCGAATGGTTAACAAATCATCCATGGTTTTACCCGCGGCCAAGGCGTGAGTGACCTCAACAATAGCGCGCTCAGCGTTACCATAAAGTAAAATATCTGCGGTTGAGTCGATCAATACCGAGCGACGCACTTCGTTGCTCCAATAATCATATTGGGCAATACGTCTTAGGCTGGCTTCAATGCCACCAATCATTACAGGTACATCATTAAAAGCTTCTTTGCAGCGTTGCGAATAGACAATCACCGCGCGGTCAGGACGTTTACCACCCTCACCATATGGGGTATAGGCATCGTCATTACGTACTTTTAGATCAGCCGTATATCGGTTGATCATAGAGTCCATATTGCCTGCGGTAACGCCAAAATAAAGGTTGGGTTTACCTAAACGCTTAAAGTCTTTTGCATTGCGCCAATCAGGCTGATCAATAATCCCTACGCGATAGCCTTGAGCTTCTAACAAGCGCCCCATAACAGCCATGCCAAAACTGGGATGGTCAACATAAGCGTCACCTGTGACAATAATCACATCGCAACTGTCCCAGCCTAATAGATCCATCTCCTCCCGAGTGGTGGGTAAAAATGGCGCAGTGCCAAAACACTCCGCCCAATAAAGCGGATAAGAAAATAGGTCTGGTGCAGTTTTATGTTTACTGGTCATGGGGCTCATTATCAGAGATCTATCAGGCTAGTCGGCAGGAGGTTATCACAGCCGAGCATTGTCCCAGAAAAACAGTCGGGAATACAGGTCTGTCAGATAATCTTTATTTTATTTCAATTTCAAGCAGTGTGATGTCCTGCTCAGAGTCATTTATCACGTTGTGCTCTACCCCTGCATAACGAAAATAGCATTCTCCCTTTTTCATCGGCACCGATATTGCCCCATTGCCAGTATCAATTTCGAGTTGGCAGTCTTGCATAGGCACAATTACATAGTCGCGCTCATGACGATGCCAGCGGGTTTCACAGCCTGCGGGAAAAAACAGATGATTAACACAAGTACGCTCATTGTTAATCTGCTCAGTCAAGGCGAATAGCGGACGCTCAGACATAAAACCTCCTTTTTAATCTGTTTGGATAACCTTATATAAAGGTTGTAAAGTTGCTAGTGTAAACCTTGGCTATACTGTCGAGAAGTGCCATTTGCTGCATTGCACACAAAACAGTATTAAATGGAGATAATAACAACAACGACTACGTTTTAGAGAGGAGAAGTATTTTCAATAGAATCAAACAATTGCGAGTTTAAATATTGCCAGCACAGCCACCATGTAAAAACATAGCAGCTGCGTATTCAATAAGGTTGGATTTTCAGCTAAGCATTAATGATGCAAAGGGATATATGCCAGTTTAGGATGTGATTGCAGTGTTGGGTCCATTACAGACACGCCGCCCGCAGCTCGAATATAACCAAGGCTTTTTTCACTGACGTTGTTAAATACCAAAGTTGAGTGTTGGTCGCGAATCATCACTGTGCCAACCTCACCAAGGAATAGTTTCGCTTCTTTAAGATTGAAATCAGGCCCTACTTTAGGTAGCAATACACGATTAAATTCTGGGCGGGCAATAATTTCGAACTGTTCGACTTGATAAGTTTTCATATCGAGTCCCTCCGTGTTCATTTAAATTTTTTATTAATTGTTATGTCACAATCGCAGTATATGCTTATCGGTCGCCTAATGTGTGACGCTTTCATGAATTTATGAGCATTCATTTGATTTTCTAACCAAAACCAAAAATCTTTCTCTTACCGATTAGCTGTTCAGCTTTTGAAAAATGACATATTCTTTAAGTCAGACAATCCCTGCATCATTTCAAATTCAATGGCTAACTAAAAACTTAAATATCATTTGATACAAGGATTCAAACTCACCAGATATAGCATCTACTGGTGCGATGGAGAAATGGCTATGAAGGTCACACGGATTACTCGCCCCATTGTTCAATGGCTCACTGAACAGCGTGCTGCGCCAGAGTTCCCGCTCAGTGATTTTGAACGTATTCGTTATGAAATACGGCCTTGTGATGTACTGTTAATAGAAGGGCGTTCTCGAGTTAGCGATGTGATCAAGATGATCACACAAAGCCCTTGGTCCCATGCAGCGCTTTATCTTGGCCGCATTCATGATATTGAAGACCCAGAGCTGAGAAAAACTATTTCAGAACTTTTTCCATATCCCGCAGATACTCAGTTAATTGTTGAGTCAGAGCTAGGCTTAGGTACGGTGGTTCGTGATTTAGCCTCTTATAAAGACGACCATATTCGTATTTGTCGGCCAAGAGGACTTAGTCATCGCGACAGCCAGCAGGTTACACACTACGCCATTAGCCAGCTTGGAAAAGAATATAATGTGCGTCAAATTTTAGATTTAGCACGTTTCTTATTTCCTTGGTGGATTATGCCAAGGCGCTGGCGTTCAACGTTATTTCAACACAATATTGGTAATCCAACACGCACCGTCTGCTCCACCATGATTGCAGAGGCGTTTGGTTTTATTCAGTTCCCTATATTGCCGCTAGTGAAAAGAAGCGGCGAGCACGGCGTGCAACTGTTCCGACGCAACCCTCAGCTATGCACACCAAGAGACTTTGACTACTCGCCCTACTTTGAAATTATTAAATATCCATTTATGGACTTTTCAGAGCACGCTGACTACCGCTTACTGCCTTGGCACGGCAAAGGTATTTTGAACACAGAGGAGGAGTCAATGTATGTCTATCCAGAGGGGCATGTAGAGTCTGCAATTCCTGATGGCTATATGCGTCAAAAAGATGGCAGTATTATTCCATCAACCCAAACCGACAGCGACTTTTATGAATCAACAAGCCCAACCAAACCACACTAGCCCTAAACTCCTTTTAGGGTTAGTGATATGTCGATATTAGCGCTGTGTTGCCAACGGACGAGCGCCTTTGAATAAGCGGAAAAAGTTAGCGGTTGTTTGCATCGCTAGCTCTTCGTAAGAGATGCCACGCAGATCAGCAATAAATTCTGCTACATCACGTACATGTTTTGGCTCACATTTTTTACCTCGATGAGGAGCTGGTGCAAGATAAGGTGCATCAGTCTCCACCAACAGGCAGTCTAATGGCACTGCCTTTGCGACCTCTCTAACTTGATCAGCATTACGAAAGGTCACGATACCAGAAATAGAAATATAATAGCCTAAGGCAACACCAGCCCTCGCCATCTCCAAATCCTCAGTAAAGCAATGTAAAACACCGCCAGCTTTAGGGCCATATTCACGCAATAGTTGTAAAGTGTCCTCTTTGGCATCTCTTGTGTGAATGATTACGGGCTTATCCAGCTTTTGTGCTGCTAGCAGATGACGTTTGAAACGCTCAATTTGAATCGCTTTGGTTTCAAGGGCATAGTGATAATCCAAGCCAGTCTCGCCAATTGCTACAACAAGCTCATCATCGGCCTCTTTAACAATCTCCTCTACTGTAGGCTCATGAGGCAGCTCTTGCAGAGGGTGCACACCTGCTGAAGTAAATACACTGGTATATTGACGAGCAAGATCTTTCAGCTCAGCAACATCATCTAAGGTTACGCTAACGGCCAAGAAGTGGCTTACACCACGATCATGAGCGGCATCTAAAGCTGCTGACAAATCTCCTTGATATGCACTAAGATCCAGACGGTCTAAATGGCAGTGAGAGTCTATAAGATACATAATAAGCTCATTTTTAGATCGGTTATAAAGTATGCGTTGGATGCTGTGAACTTAAGCGTCCAGCGAGATAAGTTTCTATTTTATCACGTAGCCCAATGTGATTATCGTTGAACTGAATACCAATGCCTGCAACGCGCCGACCCTGCGCCCCTTGAGGTGTCACCCAAACAACCTTACCTGCCATAGGAATTTTTTCTGGCTCATCCATCAGGTTCAGCAATAGCGAAATCTCTTGCCCTAATCGAAATGTGCCCCTTGTCGGCAAGAACAAACCGCCATTATTTACAAATGGCATATAGGCCTCATAAAGCTCGTCTTTATTCGTCAAATTCACCGTGACCACTTGAGGTTTGGTTTGACTTCCTGCCATAAAAACTCCTGCTATCAAATCATTGGGTTAGATGAAGCATAGACCGCATTTTAGAGCAAATCACCCCAGCATTTTATCAGCCCAGCGGATCAGCAAAGACTCTACTGCCAACTGAGTATTGGGGTTAGCGCCTGATGCAAGCTGTTGGCGCAGTTCGCCAATACTTAAAAATAGTGATCTCGCCTGATTCAAGTGCGCCGTTTTTTGCCAGTGCCGATATAAAGGCAACATTTCTGGATATTTCACTTGTTCGTCTTGCTGCAATAGAACCCATGATGACCAGTCTGCAAGCCAAGCTTGCAGCCAACGCAGCATCCAGTGTAAATCACCTTGCAAAAAAGCGGCCGCTAACTCAATAGGCTCCGCACCTCGAGTCAAGCTTTCTAAGTTAAGGTAGAGCTGCTCGCGCTGTTTATGCAGCGCTTCACTTGCCAATAATACTGCTGTCAGTGGATTTCCATTTGCCATGCGCAATAAGCTGTCGGCATGTTGTGCAGCATGACTGTCTAGTTGATGTTGTAGCCATACTTTGGCTTGCTCTTGATCAGGTAATGGCAATGGTGTGTGCTGGCAGCGGCTCTTTACCGTGGGCAATAAGGCACTAAGGCGATTGCTGATTAAAATAAACAGAACATTTTCACCGGGCTCTTCCAAGTTTTTCAACAATGCATTCGCAGCATTGGCATTCATCCCATCAGCAGGCTGAACAATAACAACACGATACCCGCCCTGCTGAGCAGTTTTGCCTATGTTGCTTTGTACAGATCGAATCTGCTCAATTTTAATCTGCTTGCCTTCAGACTCAGGTAATATCTGTAATAAATCAGGATGAGTACCCGCTTTTAATAGCTCGCAACCACTACACTGACCACAAGCGTGGTGCTCTGCATTTCGGCAGAGTAAAAAAGCCGCAATAGAATACGCCAGTTGCTGTTTTCCAACGCCTGCATCACCAGAAAACAGTAAAGCATGAGGAAGGCGACCTGACTGGTAGCGCTGTACTATTTGTGTAAAAACCTCTTTATGCCAAGGGAACGCTTGCCCCCAAGCTTCAGACTTATTATTCATATCGATGCTCTTTTCAAAAAGAAATCTGCCAATACATGACCGATATCAGACTGAACCGCCTCTAGTGGTTGGCTGGCATCTATAATAGCGAAACGATCAGGCTCAGCCTGTGCACGTGCTAGATAACCTTGTCGAACGCGTTGAAAAAACTCAGTTTTTTCCTGTTCAAACCGATCTGTCTCACCACGGCGTTGCACACGACTCATGGCAACCTCAACAGATAGGTCAAGCAAGATGGTCAGATCTGGCCGTACAGCCTGCTGCACGAGCAGCTCCAGTTGCGTAATCCAAGAAAGGTTTAAACCTCGCGCATAACCTTGATAGGCATAAGTAGCATCGGTAAAGCGATCTGAAACCAAACAACGACCTGACGCCAAAGCAGGCAGTATCTTTTGATCAAGATGTTGCGCTCTAGCTGCAAACATTAAGAGTAACTCGGCCTTTTCACTGACCAACTCCTCTCTTTTCTGAAGTAGCAACGCCCTAATTTCTTCTGCCATCGGCGTACCACCCGGCTCTCGAGTTAAAATAGGGTCATGACCAGCCTGCTTTAACCATTGTTCAATAAAAGCCAAGTTAGTGCTTTTACCTACACCTTCAGAACCTTCTAGGGTGATAAATACCCCTTTTTTTGTCACTTGCTCTAACACGTATAAACCTTTTACTGAAGTGGTTGGCTGCTGTTATCTAAAATTTCAGTGGGTACTTTAAACTCTGGCGAAGATTGATAGTTCTTACGTCGCTGATTGATTTGGTAATGACGCACAGCCCGATTGTGTGCCTCTAAGCTACGGTTAAACACATGACTACCATCACCTTTGGCCACAAAGTATAGATCGCCTTCCTTTAATGGGTGCAATGCTGCATGAATCGCTTCTCTACCAGCCAGCGCAATAGGCGTTGGCGGTAAGCCATTAATTCTATAAGTATTATACGGAGTTTTTTCATTCAGGTGCCGACGCGTGATATTACCAAGATAGCGATCGCCAAGACCGTATATTACGGTTGGATCAGTTTGCAAGCGCATATTTTTTTCTAAGCGCTGCACGAACACCCCTGCTATACGTGCTCTTTCCGCAGCAATAGCAGTTTCTTTTTCTACAATCGAGGCCATGATCAGCGCCTCATAGGCAGAGCGATAGGGCAGTGCTTTATGATCGGCCTTTTCCCACTCTTCTTCTAACACCCGTTGCATTTTTTTGTATGCCCAAGTCAGCAGTTCTAAGTCAGTGACGCCTTTTTGAAACTGATAAGTATCCGGAAATATCTGCCCTTCTGGATGCGGAACCTGTGCTGGTGGCAAACCAGAAATTTTGGTCATGATCTCAGTATTTGTCAGTGCTTGTGTTTTGATATCAAGCTTTGGATGCTGCTGAATAAGTTTTAATACTTGGGCAAAAGTCCAGCCCTCCACCAAGGTAATCTGATACTGAATAGACTGACCAGATGAGAGTAAAGTCAGCAGTTGATAACTGTTGATACCGCTAGGAATCAGATATTCACCCGCTTTTATTAGACCTTGCTCAGGGTAAAGCTTGATCAATACTTTAATCGGCCAGACTTCGCTAATTACCTGTTGCTGTTCAAGTTCAAGCAGAACCTGATTCACGCTTGAGCCAGACTTTAGTTCGTAAACCTTGTCGCCTTGATTGTGGATCGGCTTACTTAATAAATTTTTCCAGTATGCAACACCAATTAAAGCGGATAGCAAAGATAAACTTAGCAGAAGGGCTAAGCTCCAAATAATAGGTTTTTTCAGAAGTAACATGATGAACCTTATTGGCAAGCTGGCAGATTTAGGATGGGATGCCAGTGCTGGCTAATTTTTTTCTGTAGGGGATGAATAGGCCATTGTTTAATAATGTCACCACTGTCTAAATGCCAAGCCCTGATTGGAATAATCCCCCGCACACTATTACATAAAAAAGCGGCATCCGCGTTGAGTAGCTGATTTTCAGTAATATTGGTTTCTTTGATATCTAACGCTAGTGCAGATGAGGACTCAATAATAGCAGCTCGCATCACACCCGCCACACCAGACTGATCAAGCAAAGGGGTCAGTAACTGGTCTTTTTTGATCACAAAAATATTGCATACAGTACTTTCAATTAGCCTCTGATTTTGATCAAAAAGTAGGCCATCAAAAATGCCATCATCTTGCCACTCTGCCCTAGCCAATACTTGCTCTAAACGGTTTAAATGTTTCAAACCTGCTAATATAGGCTGAACAGAAAGCTGCAACGCACAGCGCCTTACGACTACCCCTTGATGATAGTGTTCAAGGGGTGTTTCAGGTACAGGAAAGCCTTGAAGAATCCACGAGACAACAGGGTCACTAGGTGCTAAATAGCCTCGACCACCACTACCTCGAGTTAAGATAAGCTTAGCAAGCCCACCCCCATTATGAGGCACAACTTGAGAAAGCTTCTGAGCAAAGTCAGCGCAGGAATGAAAAGGATTAGGTAGTTTTAATCGAATACAGCCTGCACAAAGCCTTTGCCAATGCAAAGAAAGTAACGGCGCTACACCGTCTATTAGCCGGCAGGTCTCAAACAGACCATCGCCGTAGGCTAACCCTCTGTCAGTTATCGACAGCTGGCTTTGCACTTGTCCATTGATCAGCGTTGAAAATGTCATGATAGAAAAAATAAGGGCCCGTTACCGAGCCCCTTTGATCAGATACGCGAGAACAGCAAGCTACCATTGGTGCCGCCAAAACCAAATGAATTGGAAAGGGCGTGATCAATTGTCATGCTGCGCGCCGTATGAGGCACGTAATCAAGATTACAACCTTCGGCAGGATTGTCTAAGTTGATTGTCGGTGGCGCAACTTGGTCACGAATCGCCAATACTGTAAACACCGCCTCTACCGCGCCGGCAGCACCTAGTAAGTGGCCGATCATAGACTTAGTTGAACTCACTGCAACAGATTTTGCTGCATCGCCCATTACCTTTTCAACCGCTTGGCTTTCTGCAACATCGCCAGCTGGCGTTGAAGTACCGTGTGCATTGATATAGTTCAACTGCTCTGGATTAATACCCGCATCCTTAATGGCATTACCCATAGAAGCTGCGGCACCACGGCCATCTGAAGGAGGTAGTGTCATATGGTAAGCGTCATCACTCATGCCAAAGCCTGTGAGCTCCGCATAGATGGTAGCACCACGCGCTTTAGCATGTTCGTACTCTTCAAGCACCAAAACACCTGCGCCATCAGACAAAACAAAACCATCACGGTCACGATCCCAAGGACGGCTTGCTGCTGTTGGGTCATCGTTACGTGTAGACAGTGCGCGTGCCGCAGCAAAGCCGCCTAGTCCTAGCGGCGTTGTTGCCATTTCTGCACCGCCTGCGATCATCACATCAGCATCACCATAGGCGATAGTACGAGCGGAATAGCCGATGTTATGCGTTCCCGTAGTACAAGCTGTGGTAATGGCAATATTTGGCCCTTGGAAACCATAACGGATCGCCAAGTTGCCGGAAATCATATTAATAATGCTGCCAGGTACAAAGAATGGAGAAATTTTACGAGGGCCACCCGCTAGCAGTACATCATGGTTTTTCTCGATCATTGGTAAACCACCAATGCCAGAACCAATCGCCACACCAATACGGGATGCGTTCTCTTCTGTACATTCTAAACCTGAGTCAGCAACTGCTTGAATGGCAGCAGCCATACCGTATTGAATAAAAGTATCCATTTTACGGGCGTCTTTTGGAGACATGTATTCAGCGATATCAAACCCTTTAACCGAGCCACCAAAACGAGTTGCAAACCCCGTTGTGTCGAAGTGCTCAATAGGTGCTATACCACTTTTACCAGCCAGAATACCATCCCAGCTGTCCTTTACATTATTGCCGAGGGGCGTTACCAAACCCAGGCCAGTTACTACGACCCTTCTGCGAGGCATTATGCTTCCTCCAAATACGGCTTATCAGTAGCACCGTTGTATTTATTAAGATCAAAAAAGAACAACGGTATGAAAAAGAAAAGCCGCCCTGCAATGCAGAAAGCGGCTTCTTTGTAGTCAGCCAAAGACTGATGCTATTACCAGATTACTGGTTAGCAACTACATAGTCGATTGCTTCCTGAACGGTAGTAATCTTCTCTGCATCTTCGTCTGGAATCTCAGTTTCAAACTCTTCTTCTAGAGCCATTACTAGCTCTACAGTGTCCAGAGAGTCTGCACCCAGATCGTCAACAAAAGAAGAAGCATTGGTGATTTCTTCTTCTTTAACACCTAACTGCTCGCTAACGATCTTTTTTACACGCTCTTCGATAGTGCTCATAACTTCAAATATCTCCTGTGGGTACAAATCCGAACAGCCCAAAAGCTGTCCGGTATTTTATAGAGGGTTAGTGAACGGCGCAATAGCCAATCAACAACCAGCCTTAGCGCATATTCATGCCGCCATTCACTTGCAGAGTTTCACCAGTGATATACCCTGCACCTTCACTCGCTAAGAAAGCTACTGCGTTTGCAATCTCTTCAGGCTGTCCTAAACGGGACAAAGGAATTTGGGTAAGCAACATATTGTGCTGCTCTTCTGGTAGCGCATGAGTCATATCTGTTGCGATAAAGCCTGGTGCTACGGCATTTACTGTAATGTTGCGAGAAGCCACTTCACGCGCCATTGCACGGGTAAAACCTTCCATACCTGCCTTGGCAGCCGCATAGTTGGTTTGCCCCATGTTACCCATAGTGGCCACAACAGAACTGATATTGACAATTCGTCCCCAACGCGCTTTGGTCATACCACGCATTGCAGCTTTGCAAACACGGTAAACAGACTTCAAGTTGGTATCAATCACTGAATCCCACTCATCTTCTTTCATGCGCATCAACAAGTTATCTTGGGTAATACCCGCATTATTGATCACAATCAGTGGTGCGCCGAATTCAGCTGTAATCTCTTTAATCACCGCATCAACAGACTCTTGAGAGGTTACATTTAGAACATAACCTTTGCCCTGAATGCCTTTCTCTGCAAGGCCAGCACTAATGCTTTCTGCGCCAGACTCACTAGTTGCAGTGCCCACAACAGTAGCGCCCATTTCGCCAAGTGCATAGGCCACCGCACGACCTATACCACGACTCGCACCTGTTACAAGTGCAACTTTTCCATTCAAACTCATATTTACTCCTAACAGGTGAGTTACTCGCCCTTAACCAGCCCTAGTGTTGAGGACAAAGATTCCGGTTCGTTAATAGCCAGTACTTTTAAGCTACGTTGGATTTTTTTATTCAGTCCAGACAGTACTTTTCCTGGCCCGCACTCAACTGTGGTATCCACGCCTTGGTCAAGCATATATTGCACACATGAAACCCAGCGTACGGGGCTATATAACTGTGCAACTAAGTTGGCACGAATAGTGTCAACATTACTATGCGGCAAACCATCAACATTCTGTACAACTGGAATACGCGGCTCTTGAATATCAATGCGCTCTAGCTCTGCGGCTAAACGATCTGCGGCTGGACGCATCAACTCACAATGAGAGGGAACGCTAACCGCCAATGGCACTACTTTCTTAGCACCAAACTCTTGGCACTTAGCACCTGCTCTAGCCACTGCGTCTTTACTGCCCGCAATTACAACTTGACCTGGACAGTTGTAATTGACTGGCGCGACTACATCGCCTTCAGCAGCCAATCGGCATGCCTCTTCAATTTTTTCGTCATCCAAACTTAAGATGGCTGACATTGCACCAGTACCTTCCGGTACTGCATCTTGCATAAACTGCCCACGCAGTTGAACTAACCGAACGGCATCAGAAAAGCTCATAGCACCTGCACAAACTAGGGCGCTATACTCTCCAAGACTATGCCCTGATACCCATGCAGGGCGTGGACCTTCTAATTCTTGCCAAACTCGCCATACTGCTATACTCGCAGTCAAAATAGCAGGCTGAGTTTTATCAGTTTTATTTAAGTCTTCAGCAGGACCTTCTTGCACTAGCTGCCAAAGATCGTAACCTAAAACTTGAGAGGCCTCTTCAAATGTTGTGCGTACTACCGCATAACGATCAGCCAGCTCATTTAACATGCCAACTGCCTGAGAACCCTGCCCAGGAAAAACAAAAGCCAGGGACTGTGTCATAGCAAACCCTTTACACTGTTATTATTTATAAGACTTCAAGGACGCCATAATAGGCAAAACAATATCCCCTTGAATCTCTTTTACTTCCATTATTACTGATTAACCAACCAGAATAGCGCGCGATTATATCACAGTAGAAAAAAAATCGAGTCCGAATTTAATACTCGGCATTTATACATCGTTTAACTTTGCTGTAGATTAATCACTGTTTCGCACGAACTTTATCACCAACTTTTTGACACAAATTCGCTTGCACTGCACGCTGCGCGTGCACAATAGCACGATAAAAACCCTCAGATTCAGCTGCGCCATGACTCTTCACCACAACCCCTTGCAAGCCCAAAAGCACAGCACCATTGTAACGCTCCGGATCTAAAGAACGCTTAAGACGCTTTAGCACTGGGCGCACTAATACACTGACCAATCGACTGTACCAACTTTGCATAAAAGCTTGTTTGATCTGCTGAAAAAGAAAGCGGACAACACCCTCACTGGTTTTCAAAGCAGTATTGCCAGAGATACCATCACAGACAATCACATCCACTTGCCCGGAAAAAATATCACTACCTTCAACAAAACCTGAATAATGTACTAAGCTTTGTTGTGACATGATTGCAGCGGCATGCTGAATGACCTCAGTACCTTTTAGCTCCTCCTCTCCAACATTCAGCAAGCCAACTTTTGGACTCTGTTTATGCTGCATCACCTCAGCCATAGCACTGCCCATTAGGGCGAAAAGATACAAATCCTCTGCATCGCAGGCCAAGTTTGCACCCAAGTCGAGCATCAAACATTCGCCATTTTGAGCAGGCAACATAGTGCATATTGCAGGCCTACTCACGCCTGGATACATTTTAAGCAGATAACGTGCAATTACAGCTAAAGCCCCAGTATTGCCCGCACTCACGCAAGCTTCGGCTCGCCTTTCAGCAACGGCTTGAATAGCAAGGTGTATGGAAGAGCCTTTCTGGCTGCGCAAAACATGCTTTGGATTATCATGCATAGCAACTGCAATGACAGAATGCTGAACGCTGATTCTTTTAAGAAGATGGGGGTGACATCGACTGAGCAAAGGCTTTATAAGCGCTTCGTCGCCTGTCAGTAGTATGGAGAGATCTGGAAAATCTTGTAGCGCGCGAATCGCGGCAGGAACGGTGACGCGGGGACCGAAGTCCCCGCCCATCGCATCAATAGCGATTAACATAGGAGAACGAGATTATTCGTCGCCTTTGTCAATAACTTTGCGACCACGGTAGAAACCGTCTGCAGTCACGTGGTGACGCATATGGATTTCACCAGTGGTTTTGTCTTCAGACAATGCAGACACAGTCAGTGCATCGTGTGAACGACGCATACCACGTCTTGAACGAGATTTTTTGTTCTGTTGAACAGCCATGACAACTCACTCCTAATACAACTAGAGGTTGTAGTTAACGTTTTCCTTTCAGCTGTTGAAGGATGCTGAAAGGATTTTCCGGTTTAGTTTCAGGTTGCGCTTCTTCCACATCACCTGAAACCAGCATTTCACTTGTTACCAAGCAATCATCGAGATCGTGGTAAGATGCGATAGGTAGCGTTAGCAGTATCTCATCTTCAATCACAGACAAAAGCTCAAGCTTTTCGTCTTCAACGATCAGCGGTTCGTACTGTTTCGGCAAATTAGCAGCAGCCTCGTCAGAAGACGCCAGTGCTAATAGGAATTCGCTATCAATCTCATGCGGCATCGCATTCATACAGCGCTGGCAAAAGACATTAACAACGCCTTTTAGCTTCCCACGTACAAAACGGATCCGTTGAGGATCAATATCAAACTCAAGACGTACATGACAATGGCCTTCGCTATTCACTAAGGCATCAAGCACGCGAGCACATTTATCAAGAGGAATATCACCCTCTACAATACCTGCGTCACGAGCCAGTTTGTACGGCTCGATTGTAATTGGAAGTCGGTCACCAAACATAAGCGCGCAATAATAGGGATATGACCCGCAACTGTCAAAGGATAGAATAAAAGAGCATCAAATAAATCCCCAAAACGCTTTTGCATACAACGTCTTTTTGACTATCAAGGATCATTTTTATGTTCTCACTGGTATTGGCTTCATCTTCTAGTTATCGCAAGCAATTATTCGACAAACTTGGCTTACCTTTTATTCAAGACAGCCCAGAAATTGATGAAAGCCCACAGCCAAATGAAAGCGCTGAAACTTTAGTTAAGCGTCTGGCATTGAACAAAGCAAAAGCCTTGTCTAGCAAACATCCGCACAGCTTAATTATCGGAAGCGATCAGGTGGCTGTTTTTCGAGGGCAGATTATCGGCAAACCACACACAGAACACAATGCAAAAAAGCAATTGAGTCAATTTAGCGGCCAGTCTGTAACTTTTTTAACAGGTCTGTGCTTATACAATAGCATTACAGAGACAAGCCAAGTTGAGGTTGAACGCTTTACTGTGCACTTCAAAGCGCTATCAACCGCACAGATTGATGGTTACATCCGTAAAGAGCAGCCTTTGGACTGTGCGGGCAGTTTTAAGTCAGAAGGACTAGGCATTGCGCTATTTAAAGCATTGGAAGGCGATGACCCAAACAGTTTAGTTGGACTACCTTTGATCCGCCTAGTCGATATGCTTAACAAAGAGGGTATATGCCCATTAAGCAATACACCTCTCTAAGAACACCTTTCACAACAATCTAGTAGATCGACTGACGCTCCAGCAACAACTGCAACTGCACACCAAACTCTCGACCAATCTGCTTAAGAGGCGATAGCTCTGGGGTAAAGTTTACCAGTCGCTCTACACCCACTTTATTCTTGGCGACTTCTCGAACACTCGCCAAACCATCCACCAAACCTAAGCTGAGCGCTTGCTCGCCGTTCCAAACCAAGCCACTAAAAAGTTCAGGCTGATCTGACAATCGGTCGCCACGCCCCTTCTTGACAGCATCAATAAACTGCTGATGAGTCTGCCCAAGCACTGAGCGCCAAAACTCTGCCTGCTGCGGAGACATTTTAGTGAACGGATCTAAAAACGCTTTGTTTTCACCAGAAGTAAACAAGCGACGCTCAACACCCAACTTATCAATCAGATCAGTAAAGCCAAAACCAGAGGAGACAACACCAATAGACCCAACAAGACTGGCTCGATTGGCATAGATTTCATTAGCAGCGGCGGCAATATAATAAGCACCTGAGGCACCTATATCACGAATTACTGCATAGACAGGTGTATTCTGGTGCAACTGACGCAAGCGCATAATCTCGTCATACACTTCACCGGAATGTACCGGGCTGCCTCCGGGGCTATTAATATTCAAGATAACAGCTTTTGTATCACCATCCGCAAAGGCGTCACGCAAAGCGTGTATAATCAAGTCAGCACTCGCCTCCTGCTCATCACCAATAGCACCTTTAACATCGACTATTGCAACATGCTCTCCCGAAGGCATATCAATATTAGTTTCCATAGCGCGCCAAGCCAAACCTAGCACCACTAAAACGATGGCAAAGCGCGTAAAGCGAAAAAAGAGCTGCCAACGCCGCGCTCTGCGCTGCTCTTTTAACGTTTCCATTAACCACTTTTCCATCAACCGACCCGTTTCTAGCGCTGATTGATCTTTAGCCGAAGGTGGTAAAGAATCATTTTCATTCCAATCCGATTGACTCATGACTTAACTCCATTGATTGTAGAATTAGCATTGGCAGCAGAAGCCAATATCCAATCAATTAAATCCATAAACTTGTGGGCAGTATAAATCGGCTGATAGACCTTCAACCTATCAGGGTGATGTGCACCGTAAGTGACTGCAATACGATCCATACCTGCATTTTCGGCCATTCCAAGATCAAACTCAGTATCCCCAACCATAACCGCTTCATGAACCGAAAAACCTGTTTCTTTAAGCAGCTCATTCAACATCAACGGATCAGGCTTTGATTTGGTTTCATCGGCACAGCGTGAGGTTCTAAACATACGACCAAGCCCCGTATCACGAAAGCCTCGATCTAACCCACGACGACTCTTGCCCGTTGCTACGGCCAGTGTACACCCCGCATCTTTTAAGCGCTGCAACCCCTCCAGCACACCTTCGAACAGAGGCATACCTAGCTCTGATACTTCTAAAAAGTGATGCGAATAACGTTGGCGCACCTGCTCCACTAGGTCGCCTGAAATCCCAGGGCAAAGCTCTCTAATCGCCTCAGGTAAGCCAAGGCCGATTATATTGCGTACGGCTTCATCTGATAAGGGATCAGGCCATTGAACATCCCGTCCTGCTGCCTGCATACTGGCGATGATACGTGCTTCAGAATCAATTAAAGTGCCATCCCAATCAAAAATTACCAAGCTGTACTTCACTGTGCCTCACCTCGTTTTAGTTTTTGCATAATTTCACTCAGCGCTGAGTCATAAGGCGCTTTAACAGTAACTTGCTCACCTGTCACCGGATCAGGAAACCCTAAGCTCGCCGCGTGCAGAAATAATCGCTTGAACCCTAGCTGACGAAAGCCAGCATCAGCCGCTTCATCGCCATATTTAACATCACCTATCAGCGGATGACCCGCCCATTGCGCATGAACACGAATTTGATGGGTTCTGCCCGTAACAGGCTCAGCCTCCATCAACGTACAACCCTTAAAGCGTTCCAGCACTTTAAAACGAGTCAAAGACGCTTTACCTTCAGCTTCATCAACTTTTACCACTCGCTCAGCATTGCCAATACCAATTTTCTTGAGCGGCTGATTAACCTGTTCTGTTCGAGCAGGCCAGCGCCCACCCACTAAAGCGTGGTAGCGTTTAGAAAACTGCTTTTTCTTCAAACTGTCTTGCAACTGGTTCAATGACAAACGGTTTTTAGCAATTAAAATACAACCAGATGTATCTTTGTCGAGTCGATGCACCAGCTCCAAGAACGCCTCTTCTGGGCGAATCTGCCTTAATGCTTCTATTAAACCTTGCTGCACACCACTACCTGCATGCACAGATAAGCCTTGCGGTTTATTCAGCACCAACCAATCTTCTGTTTCTCGCAGCACACAGCTTTCTAACACTTGGGCAAAATTGGCGCTCACCGGAATCTCTTCCGCTTTTTCTGCCAAGCGGATAGGCGGTACTCGCACCTCATCACCTATGCAGAGGCGATAGACTGCTTTAACACGCTTTTTGTTCACTCGAATTTCGCCTTTACGAATAATTCGGTAAATCAAACTCTTAGGCGCTCCTTTTAAAAAAGTGATTAAAAAATTATCAATGCGCTGGCCTTCATGGTTCGCATTTATTGTGACAAAACGTACAGCGTTGGCAGCTTCAGCCACAGAGCCTCCTATCAAGGCAAAATCAAGAGTTCTTCAATTAAATCAAATTGATGGTTTTTATGATAACTGCTATATTACCGTCCGCCTGAAAAAAGAATCAGAAGAGATTTGTTAGCCTGTGCCACAAAGTTATTTTGTAGGACGCAGGATGCAAACAATAGCGTCTTCAGGCAAATACCATCGCGAAAGCGCAAAATGGTAACAGATTACAAATTGAATGTGAGCTGAATCCTCAGCTCATAATTTTCCGTTAACAGCACACCCAAGCAATCCATTGTGCAAACGGATCAAATTATGCTTCGTGTCCGGTCAGACTAGTGGAACCGCTGGTGAGTTGTATGCATTGGTCAGTTATCAATGCAAGGTGTCATCAATTGTCGTCATCCAGCCCAGTACCTAGCCACCAATATGCTTTTCATCTTTTGCTGATATTCGGCTAAAAGAATCAGGTCAATCATTTTAGAACCTTGCAGAAGAGCATAATGCACGCATAAAAATTTTGATTCGCGAAACATTAGCTTGCGTCAGTTGATCTGGCACGGGTGTCCCAAGGACACACAGAATCTAAATGAAAAGAATGCTAATCAACGCCACTCAATCAGAAGAGTTGCGTGTTGCCCTCGTTGACGGCCAAAGACTATACGATCTAGATATTGAGTCAGGCTCACGTGAGCAGAAAAAAGCCAACATCTATCGTGGTCGCATCACCCGTATTGAACCTAGCCTTGAGGCTGCGTTTGTTGATTTTGGTGCTGACCGTCATGGTTTTCTGCCATTAAAAGAAATTTCTAAAGAGTACTTCAGTAAAAAACCATCTGAAATCAGCGGCCGCATCAACATCAAAGATGTGGTGAAAGAGGGCACTGAAGTTATTGTCCAAGTTGACAAAGAGGAGCGCGGCAATAAAGGCGCTGCGTTGACCACTTTTGTGAGCTTAGCAGGTCGTTACTTGGTATTAATGCCAAACAACGCCCGTGCAGGTGGTATCTCTCGCCGCATCGAAGGTGATGAACGTTCACAACTGCGTGATGCGATGAATCAGCTGAAAATGCCAGCCAATATGGGCGTCATTGTACGTACTGCTGGCGTTGGCCGTAGCGCGCAAGAGTTGCAGTGGGATTTAGATTACTTAGTACAGCTTTGGGATGCGATTAAAAGCGCCGCTGTAGAGCGCCCTGCACCGTTTTTGGTATACCAAGAAAGTAACGTAGTAATTCGCGCTATGCGTGATTACCTGCGCCAAGATATCGGCGAAGTACTTATTGATACCGCTGATGTGCACCTTGAAGCGATGAACTTCATTCAACAGGTGATGCCGGGCTATCAAAGCAAAATTAAGCTATATGAAGACCCTGTTCCCTTGTTCAGCCGCTTCCAAATTGAAAGCCAGATCGAAACGGCTTTCCAGCGTGAAGTTAAACTGCCTTCTGGTGGCTCAATCGTAATTGACCACACAGAAGCTTTAGTGTCGATTGATATTAACTCTGCCCGCGCAACACGGGGTAACGACATTGAAGAAACCGCACTGAACACCAACTTAGAAGCAGCTGATGAGATCGCACGCCAACTTCGCTTGCGTGATATCGGCGGCTTGATCGTGATCGACTTCATCGACATGACGCCTGCCAAAAATCAGCGCGACGTTGAAAATCGCATGCGTGATGCATTAGAAATTGACCGTGCTCGTGTACAAATTGGTCGTATTTCTCGCTTTGGCTTAATGGAAATGTCACGCCAGCGCCTGCGTCCATCTTTGGGTGAGACCAGCGGTGTTGTTTGCCCTCGCTGCGAAGGCCAAGGCACTATTCGTGATGTCAAATCACTGGCTCTTTCGATCATGCGCCTGATCGAAGAAGAAGCAATGAAAGATCGTACTGCTCAAATTCGAGCTATTTTGCCGGTCAATGTTGCAACCTTCTTGCTGAATGAGAAGCGGGCTATTTTAAGTGACATTGAGCGCCGTCAAGATGTTGAAGTAGTTGTAGTTCCTAATCCTGATATGGAAACGCCGCACTACGAAGTACTGCGTATGCGTGATGACCATTTAGAAGCAGGCACAGAAGAATCAAGTTACGAAATCACCTTTGAACAAGCTGATCGCGAAGAACCCATTGCAGCAAGCAAGCCACTAGAGCGCGCACAAGCAGCTGTTCGCAGCATTGCACCTTCAGCACCAGCTCCAGTAACTGAAAGCCAGCCAACAACAGCTGTTGCTGCGCCCCCTACAACAGCAGCAGAAGAGGGCTTTTTTGCCCGTTTAATCAAAGGGATCAGTGCACTATTTTCCTCTCAACCAGAGAAAGAACCTGCTGTTGCTACACCTCAACCACAGGAAGAGAGCAAAGAAAGCAGCGAGAAGCGCAGCTACGAGCGCAATAACAATGGCGAGCGTAACAACCGCTCACGTCGTCGCAACAACGATGAAGGTGGCCGAGGCCGCAGATCACGTAACCGCGATGATCAAAGAGAAGAAAATAAAGCAGAAGAACGCAACCAAGAAACAAGAGGCGACTCAAGAAACGAGGAGCGCAACGAGCGTAACAGCCGTAACTCAGACTCTCGTGGTGAAAAGCCTAACCGCAACAGCCGCCGTCGTAACCGCGACGAGCAGGCAGATGACCAGTCGATTAGCAGCAATGATGAGCGAAATAACGACAAAAACAGCGTAAGTGCAAATGTAAACGCAGAGGCTGCTCAAACAGAAGCTTCAACGAAGAACAAGCGCACACGCAACAACCCGCGTCGTCGTAAACGCAACAAGAACACAACTGATGAAGCTAATGCGACCTCAGGAGTAGTGCAAGATGTGGCAGTGGCATCAACCAATGCAGCCTCAACCACTGAGAGCAGTGAAACAAAACACAATAATAAAGTGCCAGGTTCAGCTCAAACTGAAGCCCAAGCCGCAAACGCTATTGCAGAAACAAAAGCAGTTGAAAGCACGGCTGTAATTGAAGCAGAAGCGCCTGTAGCAGAAGTTACCCCAGTGGCAACTGAAACTGCAAAAGCCATTTGGGCTAAAGCTGAAGCAGCAATTGCGCAAGCTGAGGAAAAAGTAGAAGCAGCAGCCGAAACAACTCAAACTGTAACCATCGAGACAACAGTTGAAGTTGAGGCTGAAACACAGCAAGCCGAGCCAACTGAGTCAGTTACTGAAACAGAGGCAGTAAAAACAACAGCAGAAGTAGCTGTAGAAACAGAAACGGTAGAAACAGCACCCGTTGCAGAACCTACTGAGCACACTGCCGAACCTGAAAAAGCAGAGCAAGCTATTGTTGAGGCAACACCAACTGAAGCAAGCAGCTCTGTGGCTATAGAAGCGGCTGAAGTAGCAGAGGTGCTAGAAGCAGTGCCAGCAACGGTTCAAGCTGAGGCAGAAACAGCTGCAACTGCTGAGCCTAAAGTTGAAGCAACCGAAGCAGCGCCAGAACCTGAAGCAACACCAGCAGAAGATATAGAGCCAGCGCCTACTCCTGCTGCGGTTACTCCTGTTGCAGCAGAGCAGACTACTGATACAGCTAAACCAAAGCGTGTTAGCCGTAAAGTACGTGCAAAAGTAGCCAAAGAATCAGGCCAACCTGTTGAGCTGAAGATTCCAGTAATTAAGCCTAGTGAAGCAGGTGCGCCAGCCCCTACACCTAAGGCTAAAGCTGAAGTTGTGAAGAAGCCACGTGAGCGTCGCCCTCGTACAGGTCGAGCATCAAACGACCCAAGAGCACAACGTAGCGAATAGCTTATTGTGACTTAGCCATTAGCTGGAATTTAAGCTAACGGCTAAACAATCAAAAAAGGGTCAGACGCAAGTCTGACCCTTTTTTTGTTACTCACCTACAAACTTACTCAACTAGACTAAGGACAAGGGCGGTTGAGCTTACATTTTTTAGCCGCCATACGCTCTAAAATGCTATTAATACGCTGCATGGCCACAACCACATTATTTAAGCTATCAATATGCCCCTCTAGCTGTCCTTGCACATGTTCAAGGTGCTGCACAACAGGATTAGATACTTTGGAGGAGAGCCGGTACGCGGGCTTAATAGGTTGATAGGTGCGACAAGAGATATTATGCCGCTGTAACTGCGCTGCACTCGCTTGTTCGAACTGAGTCCGTGCGTTCATATCTTACCCCTAAATTAATCGAGTGAATCCTTGTGATCTATAGGGGTAATTTGACAGCCTTAAGTTGCAAGCGAGTGACTGGTTAAAGACATAAATTTGAAGGCTTAGAGCTAAATTGATGACACTGTTTAAAAGCTGCTCTATCAAGATAACGGTACTTGTGAAGGCTCTATCTCTAATTGCACATTAAATAAATCGAAGATTTTCAACTGTATTTGCTCAGCCAAAGCAAGCAGGTCACTTGCTTGCCCTGCACCAAAATGCACCAGCACTAAAGCCTGTTTCTCATAAACGCCCACATGACCCTCTCTATAACCTTTGAAGCCTGCTTGCTGAATCAGCCAACCAGCCGCCAGCTTGCAGCTTTGATCAGACATAGGATAAATTGGCATATCGGGATACTGCTGCTTAAGCAGTTTGGCTTGAGAGTCAGAAACGATAGGGTTTTTGAAAAAACTACCTGCATTGCCAATAAGTTTAGGATCGGGCAGCTTACGTGCTCGAATAGCACAAACCGCATGGGCAATATTTTCTGCGTTTGGGGTTAAATCTTGCAGCTCTGTAGCCAGATCACCATAACCCAACTTACCCTGAGCATTAGCGTGTAACTTAAGCGTAACCCCTGTAATCACAACCTGCCCTTTAAGTTGCTGCTTGAAAACGCTATCTCGATAAGCAAAATCGCAGTCTTCAACCGCTATAGAACCTACTGCACCATCTGCAACATAGAGCACTTGAACCGACACCAAGCTATCCGATAGTTCCACCCCATAAGCGCCAATATTTTGTACAGGAGCTGCGCCCACTCGACCGGGAATCAAGGCTAAGTTTTCAAGCCCGTAATACCCTTTTCGCACCGTATCCATAACCAGCTCATGCCAAACCACCCCAGCGCCTACCTCTGCGATGATATGGTCTTTTTCAACTTGATAGGTCAGCGTCTGATTGCTCATACGCAGCACTAGCCCATCAATATCAGCGGTTAATATCAGGTTACTGCCTTCACCCAGCGGAAATAGATTAAGCTGATGAGTTCGCGCAAAAGCTAAAGCCTCTTGACACTGCTCAATAGAGTTTGGCTCACAAAAATAACGCGCAACTGATTCAAAACCAAAAGTATTTTTATCTTGTAAAGAGACATTTTGCTGAATTAGAAGACCATGCTGAAGCTGTATCACAGGCGATCCTTTTACACTGAGGCTGTAGTCAGCTGATATTGTTGAACCAACTGCTTCAGCAGATTTTGCCCTGCAATTTCAACCAAGTCTAAAACCTGCTCAAAGCCCTCTTGACCACCATAATAAGGGTCAGGCACTTCGCTCACACCCAGTTCTGGCGCATAAGACAAGAAAAGCTGCAAGCGAGCGCGGCTATGCTCAGGCTGCAACAACATCAAATCATTGTAGTTAGCCTGATCCATTGCCAATATCAGATCAAACTGTTCAAAATCAGCAACAACTGCTTGTCGAGCTTGCAGCTGACTCAGGTCATAACCCCTATCAGCTGCAGCCTTTTGGGTTCTAGGATCAGGGTGCTTGCCTATATGCCATGCGGCAGTACCCGCAGAATCTACTTTAATTTGATCTGCCAAACCCGCCTTTGCGACCAAACCACGAAAAACGCCATCAGCAGTAGGGGAGCGGCAGATATTGCCCAAGCATACGAATAAAACAGAAATAGGCTTATCAATTGGCATAGGTATTATCTTTTCAGCAACATGAATCAAAGTATTACATTATACTTTTGCAACTGAAAAATGATACGACAAGCATTCGTTAAGCCGCAGTTGACCAACGACTACGACGCTTTCTGCCCCCCTTATTTGGACTAGTTGGGTCATTTGGATCTCGTGGTTCATTGGGGTTGGTCGGGTCATTTCCAGCACTTCGGCGTTGCAAATAATCTAAAATCAAGGGTGTTATATCGCCTATAATTTGTTCTACACCTTGAGTACCAAACACTCGGTTAAACTCTAAAACAAAGGGATAGTTATCAACCATTGCAATATCAAAACCTGCATGATCAATACCTAAGGCTTCAGCTAAGCGTTTAACTAAAGCAACCGCAGACTCAGGGAGAGGCCCTTGCATCATAGTACCGCCTTTAGCGATATTATTATGAAAGCCATTGTCACTTTGAATACGCCAGTATCCACCTACAACTTGATCGCCAATAACGACAATACGAAGATCTCGATCAATGGGCAGATATTCCTGCGCATACAGCACATCACTTTTTAAGCAGTACTGATGCCAATCTGCACGGTTTTCAATCAAAAAAACACCTTCTCCCATACTACTTTTTGGAATTTTAGCCACAAAAGGCAACGGCATAGCTTGCCAAACCTTCTCCGCTTGCTCCGGTGTATTAGCGTGAATCATTGTGAAGGGAACGTGTTCAGGCGCCACAGCCATAAAGGCACGGGTCATCTCAATTTTATTATGCCCAATCAAATAACTGGAAAGACTAGGAAATATATTAGCACCCATAGCAAATACTAAAGTATTCAGTTGCCAATACTCAGGAAACAGCACCCAGTCAGCTTCAGAGACTTCTGTTTGATGCTTCAAAAAAAGCTCAGGCTTGATATAAGTTTGAGAGGGATAGTTGAGGGTTCTTAGGGCATCAAACGAGATCAGCTTCATACAAAAAACCATAAAACTAAAGATGGCGCATCATAATGCCGAGACTATGTTTTAAGAAGCAAATTTTTGTATCTAAATAGGAGCAAACAAAACAATGCTAAACCTAGTGTTTTTATCCTACACCTGCTTCACAACAAGTGTTAACTCACCTATGATTAAACGAATAAAAGAGCATGTACCTCAACCTTTCCTATAATAAGACATACAATAAGAAGTACCGTTTGGTAGCTGACAAATGGAGCCTTGCTTGACTGCCTAATTAGTTATCACCTTTTTTATTTTCTAAAGGTGACTTATTCATTTTGATCTAAGGTTTGTCAATGCTAAAAAAAGTGCTCATTAATCAGCTATTGCCCGGTATGAGAGTCGTAAAAGTTGATATAGGCTGGGAGAACTTTCCCCATAGCAAAGGCGCTTTTACGGTGAATTCTTCGGAAGATATCGTAAAGCTTTACGAACACTGTAAGACTGTTCTCATTGAAGTGGCCGCTGTACAGGGTGAAGATCAAGTTCAAACAGAGCCCGAAGAAAACAACACTAACGAGTCAAATAGCGAACCCACAACAACCGCTACCACAGCCTCTTCATCTGCTCGAACTGATCTACGCGCTAAAATATCAGAACAAATGGTCACTGAAAGCTATTTAGAGACCCTTAGCGCTCTACGCACCTTATTCGATCAAGTACGTTCAGGCAACACCATTGACGACGAAGCATTACAAGGTTGCGTGCGTAACTTGCTACTTTCAACCGCTGCGCGGCCTGAAACTCTTTCACTACTTAGCCAACTGACAGAAAAAGACAGCTCATTAGAGCGAAAGTCTCTTGATGTTGCGGTGTTAAGCCTGATGTTTGGCCGTTACTTGGGTATGAAAAGCGAACAGCTTCAACAGCTTGGTATGGCGGCACTGCTCCATGATATTGGTATGTTAAAAGTGCCAGCAGAGCTCCTACAACAAACAGAAATGCTGAGTGTTGGCCAACGCCTACAAATTCAAAAACATGTGGAGTACGGCTGCTATATTTTAGAGGCTTACTCAAGGCTAAAGCCTCTAATTGGCATTATTGCTTACCACCATGAACGTTATGATGGCACAGGCTATCCAGCAGGATTAAGAGGCAAGCGTATACCGCTACCCTCTCGTATTTTGCACTTAACCACTACATTTGAAGCCCTAACCCGCAATCGCCATTACTCCGAACAAAGCAGTACAACCAATGCTTTGAGTAAGATTTATGCTTGGCGCAACCAAGTTGTAGATGCCACATTAGTTGAGAAGTTTATTAAGGCTGTAGGTATTTACCCCATAGGCACACTGGTACAACTAAATGACCGCCGTATAGGCGTGGTAACAGCATTACATGAGCGCCTACGCTCTAGACCAAAGCTCAAGCCCTTATTTGATACTAACGGCTCTCTACTCGATGATCGTAGTGAAATTGATCTGTCACAAATTGAGTATCAAGACCTCAAAATAAACCGCGCCTTAGAGGCTGGTAAAGTTCCCCCCAGTGTATTCAATCAAATTGGAGGGCTGTTGGGCTTAAACCCAAATATTTGACTTAAGCTTGGTATCCATAACCATTTAGGGCATAAAACTGTGCCGCCAATTAATCAACTTGGCGGCTGAATTGTATTGATGGCTTTTCTATGCCCCATCCTTAGTATCGGCTACAATCTCGGCACTGTATAAGGGGCCAGTATGTTAACCGACGCAATAAAATCTGAAATACAAAGCAGCTACTCTACTTTTCTTAAAAGTCGAAATTTGCGTTCACGTCACGGTCAGCGTTTGATGGTGGCACAAATTGCTCGCACCCTTGGACAGATCACCACAGATGCAGACGGCTTACGCATCAGTGGTAGCCATGTTTGCGCCGTAGAAGCAGGTACAGGTACAGGTAAAACTTTGGCCTATTTAGTCGCCAGCTTGCCTATTGCCAAAGCCCTTAATAAACGGATTGTGGTTTCAACCGCAACGGTTGCCTTGCAAGAACAGCTGATATTTAAAGACCTGCCCGATTTACAAACTCATGCCAATATTCAGTTTAAATATGCTCTAGCCAAAGGCCGCAGCCGTTATCTCTGCCTAAGCCGATTAGAGCAAAATTTAGAAGGCGCTAACTCAGATCAAGCTCAAACCACTTTATCGCTGTTTGAAGAGTACCTGCAAAACAGTAACAGTGCTGAGACCGTCGCGCTTTATCAAACTATGGCACAGCATTACCTATCAGGTCGCTGGCAGGGAGATCGTGACAGCTGGCACGACAGCTTAGAAGACCCAATTTGGCGGCGCGTCACCACCGACCATCAACAATGTACCAACCGCCGTTGCAGTAACTTTGTTCAGTGTGCTTTTTTCAAGGCTCGCAACGAGTTAGATGGCGCAGATATTATTGTTGCCAACCATGATCTGGTTTTAGCAGATCTATCCCTTGGTGGAGGCATTGTTTTACCTAAACCCGAAGATACCATTTATATTTTTGATGAAGGACACCACCTTCCAGATAAAGCCATCAGCCACTTTGCTGGTAGCTTTCGTATCAACGCCAGCTTGCAATGGCTGCGCTTGCTGAAAAAATCGCTCACAGATTTAAATACTGAACTAGGACGAGATGACCTAATTACCCGCCAGCTGAATCAGCTGCCTGAAATACTCAATGGTTTAGAGATTGAGCTGGCCGAATGCTATCGGTCGCTACATGAGCTCACTCAGTTCAACATTGACGATGATGTCAACGGTAAAAGCCTAGATCGCCCCATACACCGTTTTGAGCAAGGCATAGTGCCTGAAAGCTTAATCACTCAAGCACTTAACCTAAAAATCAGCTTTGCAGCACTGTGCCAAAAACTAGAAATTATAGTTAAACAACTAAAAGACGCCCTAGACCCTGACACCAACAGCCCTATTGGCAAGACAGAGGCCGAACAGTGGCTGCCTTTAGCCACTTTATTACATGGCAGAGCAGTTTCAGCATGGGAGCTTTGGGGCGTATACGCACAACCTCAAGCAGACAACGCTATGCCTATTGCCCGATGGATTAGCTTGCTAAATCAACAGGTTGACCTTGATTTAGAGGTGGCCTGTAGCCCAATCAGTGCCGCAGGTACTTTGGCTCAAAAACTTTGGCAACCCTGTTTTGGTGCCGTACTCTCTTCAGCTACCTTAACAGCTTTAGGCAGCTTTGATCGTATCAAAACCCGTGCAGGCTTACCTGATGACAGCGCCTGTTTGGTTGTGCCAAGCCCCTTTGACTTTCAAAACAACGGCATATTAGAAATACCTAGCCAAGCCTGCGACCCAACACAAACTGACCTGCATACCAAACAAATTGTCAGCTTTATCAAAACAGAGTTAAACCAAAAAAGTGGCACGCTGGTACTATTTTCATCCCGTAAACAGATGAAAGAAGTATTAGAGAGATTACCTGAAAAACTCAGCTCTAATATTTTGGTACAAGATGAACTTACCAAACAAGTGTTATTAGAACGGCATAAACAGCGCTGCGATAAAAAGCAGGGCAGTATTATTTTTGGCTTAGCCAGCTTTGCCGAGGGGATTGATCTACCCGGACAGTATCTTGAGCATGTTGTCATTACTCGAATTCCATTTTCAGTGCCCGACGACCCTGTTGAAAAAACCTTATCCGAGTGGATTGAATTAAAAGGCGGTAATCCCTTCTTTCAAATTACCGTACCTGATGCCTCTATTCGACTGGTACAGGCGGCTGGGCGCCTACTACGCACAGAGCAAGACAAAGGCAAAATATCACTTCTAGATCGTCGCATTATTACCAAACGCTATGGCAAACAGCTACTAGATAGTCTACCGCCCTTTAAACGAAGCATATTAACTTAATTGATACTACCTGTAGTTCTCTAAGCTTCTAGACAAAAATCAAGTTGCTCAAAAAGTTCCGTATTGAAGTCAAAAAAATATTAAATAGTCTGCTAGAGTGCTTGTTAATGAAATTGTGCTAAGTTTTAATCAGTTAGTGAGTTTTGATTAATAACAACACCCGCCCGAAGGAATATATGGATATGAAAAAACATCTACTCGCCACAGCAGCGATTGCTGCACTACCTATTGCAGCACAGGCTGCTATGCCAATAGGTTCATTTGGCTCAGCCACAACCTTAGGCCAAGGTGCAAATCCACAAACCCTGAACAGCACTCGCTACAACCCTGCTGCGGGCTACTTAATGATCGACCATGAAGCCAAAGAGAAGTTACGTTTTGGCTACTGGTCACAATTTGGCGGCAGTATAGAGTTTGGCCAGGCGGATAATTTTAAAGAAGATATTGATGACCTGCAAAAGGCTATAGATGACTTGGGCAAAAACCCTAATGCTCAAGGAGTAGCCGATGCCAAAACAAGATTTGACGCAGTTCTGCTCAAATTTGGCGAGAATGGTAGAATTAAATTTTCGGGCAATGTCGCAGTCCCTGGTTTGCCTTTAGCAGTTCATTCCGAGACACTAGGTGGCACCATTGTGGTTGACGCCAGCGTATCTGCATTGGGTAGAGTATCATTTTTGGATGCTCCGCTAGTTGATGTATCTAACACCCTGCGTACTCGTTCAGCGGTTTATGTCAAAGGCGCAAGTGTTGTTGAGTTAGGTTTAGGTTATAGCCGCCCTGTATTTAGCAATAGTGGCAACTTCCCTGGTACATTAGTCCTCGGTGCCAGCACTAAGTATTACGGAGCAAAATTAACTAAACAAGTGTCTGGAATTGACCGTGATGATGGTAAAAGCATTGGCACGCTGATTAACGATGGCTTAAAAGATAACTCTAAATCAACCTCCGCACTGGGCATTGATTTAGGTGCAGTATGGCAGTCAGACTATTACCAAGTGGGTGTTGCCGCGCAAAACTTAAATAGTCCAAAGTTTGACTATAGCAGTTTAGATAACAATCGTGATGCTCGTAACTTCTCCACTGAAATCTCTCTGAATGAAACCTACACCATGGATCCGCAGTATACCGTAAGCGGTGCTGTGTTCACCAAAAGCAAACTTTGGATGATCACAGGTAGCATGGACATGGTTGAGGTAAACGACCCTGTTGGCGATAAAGTGAAAAATATGCAAGTAGCTGCTAGCTTTTTTCCGAAAAACCCAGTCGCGCCAGTGGCACGTATTGGTTACCAGAAAAACCTAGCGGGCGAAAAGCTTTCAGCTCTAAACTTTGGTTTAGGTTTATTCCGTGGCGTAGCCAATATTGACCTAACTTACGGTTTAGAAAGCGTAAAAGTAGATGGTAACACTCTGCCACGCCAGTTTGGCTTGCAATTCAGCTTTGAAGAAACATTCTAAAGTTAGAGGATAACAAGATGACATTTAATAAAAGTGCATTAGCCGCTTCAATTTCGCTGGTCACTCTAGCATTAGCGGGCTGTGGTGGCGGCTCTGGTAGCCAAGACTCTGGTTCTAGCGCTAGCAATGTCACATTATCAGGCTTGGTAGTAGACCCTTATGTAGCACAAGCCAAAGTTTATGTTGATTTAAATAACGATGGTATTCACCAGTTCTCAACTGAAGATTTTGCCTATACCGATAAAGATGGCTATTTTTCAAAGTCAAAACCTGATGCAAATGGCATCTCAATTGATTATTGCGCAGAAGGCAATGTTCGCTACTGTTTGAACACCTCACAAGTGAGTGATTCTGCAGTGTTACGTATTGAAGGCGGCTACGATATTGCAACAGGGCAAGCCTTTACAGGCTCAATGGAAATGCCGCTGACCTTAAACGGTTCCGATCAGCAATTAGGTACTGCCAATCCATTGATCTCTCTATTTACTGCTGCGTCCACCTCTCAAGAGAATGCTATACTCGACTTTATTGACCCATCTGTTGCGGGTGATGCGCTAAAACGCGCCACATTGAAAGCCGAGTTAACACAAGACTTTTTATCTAAAGATTCAAATGGCGCTGCTGGTGTTGATCCAGAAAAATTCCGGCGCGCAATGCAAATACATAAAGCTGCGGCAATACTATCTTCAGCCCTTGAACATAAATATAGTCTGAAAGCTGATGCCCTAAAGGTGAATGGTATTCTACCCCCTGCATCTGCGGGAAAATTTGTTTATGCTGCTATTGCTCAGATGCTAGCAGATAAGAGCACGCCTGTTATAGCTGACTGGGAAGCAGCTTTAACTGCATCAGATGCTGCTTTGCAGCCTACAACAGGTAAGCCCGCTGCTGAGTGGGCTGCAAATGAGAAAACGGCAATTGCAGCTAGGGTTTCACAGTTATTTAACTGGTTTGATGCTAATAAATCCCCACTTACCACAGGAGCTAATAACGAGACCTCTATAGCAGGGAAACAAGAAAGTTTATATCGCTATGCTCGTGTAGCTGACTTTGCAGTAGGTCAGGTTAAGCGAGAGGTAAAGTCTAATAGCGTTCAAAATCAAACGAATGCGTCTCAAACTGTAGCAGGACAAGTTCTAACTCAGATTTCAGGGAATACTGACACCTTTAAGATTACTGACTTCAACAGTCAAGTAGATCTAGACAACATGGTTAACCAAACCACGCTGCCTAAGGTTGTGCCTAAACTTCCAATTGAGGGAGCTCTTTTTGTAGCGCCTACTATGCAGACTGACGAGATCACTGTTTCTGGTAAAGTTATTAAATTGAACTATGCAGAGCCTATGAGCGCGAATAAAACTGGGCAGGCCAATATTTATTTTATACCTAGC
Organism: Oceanospirillum multiglobuliferum; assembly: GCF_900167095.1. Taxonomy (GTDB): domain Bacteria; phylum Pseudomonadota; class Gammaproteobacteria; order Pseudomonadales; family Halomonadaceae; genus Oceanospirillum; species Oceanospirillum multiglobuliferum. Next base: position 17,666 of record NZ_FUXG01000014.1, on the reverse strand, counting down.
CCCAAGTCGACACTGGAAGGGCGGGTAGCGCTGTGTGTGAGAGCTACAGAGGATAGTAGTGACTTAAAAGACATTAAGGGGTTAGATAAAGGTGTTCTTTTAACTGGCTATTGGAACAAACTAACTGATTTCTCCGTTAATATTGCCATTACAGAACCCATTTCACCAAAACAAGCATTGATAGTTAAACGTACTGTTAAGGCCTCTCCACTGGATACCTATCAGTTTAGCCTTGATACTGCATCAGGTTTGGAAACTTGGCAGGGTACAATCTCTCACTTTTTGAATGTTCCACCTAGAAATGATGCTGAATGTGTTAGTGCGCTGACCGTACAGTAGATATTAAGAATACATTTAAAATCAGAAAATGAAGGAGGGGCGTAAGCCCTTCTTTCGTTGAATCTCAATACAAGGATTACTAATGGCAAGGCTTACCTACTCTACTACCTTGCTGGCAACCTTATTCGCTGGAATAGCAGCTTCTGCTTGGGCTAAAGAGGGAGCTTTTTATCCCATAGAATTAGATGCCCGAGCAGGTTTAGACTTTCAAAACTATTCCGAGAAGGTGCAACACAGCAAAGGTGCATTAGCAACGGATTACAGCGCGTTAGTGCCCAGCGCTAAAACTGACATTAAACTTTTTTTCTCGCCCCAAACTTTTTTATATTTTACCGGTATGGGCACGCTGTATACCCAGTCGCAAAAAGAAACTTGGAAGCTAAACGGCAGCACGGCACAAACCAACCAGCTAGAGGCCACACGTACCAGTTTCAGCTTGCAGCTAGGCCAACGCCTCGCTAAACGTCATGATCTAAGTGTTGGATTGGGTTTTGATAAAAACACCTTTGTTCGATCAAAGTTTGCGCTAACAGCCTTAGGTGAAAGCACTTTTCCCTATACGCAAAGTGATGGTACTGCTGTAGATACCACTGATGCAGCGGCAATGAATGCGGCTCGCGCCAGCCTTTATAGTGCAACAGTAAGAGAAGAGATGCTGGCGGTTAACTTTGTTTCAGCTTACCAGTACAGCACTTTTTTCGAGAACAACGGCACGGGCTTGCGTTATAAGTTCTCAGGCCAGTTTTCTACGCCACTCTATTTCCGTGTAACCAATATACCAACAACATTAACCAGCCAATTTGATGGTTATGATATTCATACCAGCGCCATGTTAGGCTGGCAGATGGACAAGCAGTGGTTAATTCATGCTGGCTTGCATGGCTATTACGAGAAGCGGAATAAAATTATTTCTGCCAATGCCACATTACCCAACTCAGAACTATTTGGTTTAGAAGCTCAGATCGGTTTTTCAACACGGTTTTAAGTTTGTTAAATCAAGTTAAATGCCAAATACTAGGGAAAACCCTAGGCAATTCTAGGGTTTCAGGCAGTTTTGCTTTTAGATAAAGACCGATATTATAGACAGCACATGGAGGTGATGTGGGGTAGTACGCGGCAAGGATGCCGACTCTTCTTTTTTAGCTTAATCCTAGTCTGATTTATCCTTCTCTTGCCTTTCCCTTGTTCAGCCCTCTTTATTGACTACCTTTTCTGCTCAATCAAGTTTTTCAGCGCAATCAAAATCCCCATACCGACAAAAGCACCCGGCGGTAAAATTGCGAATAGGAAACTATAGTCTTCAAACACTACAATTTTCCAGCTTTCAGCAGCGGGGCCAAAGAGTAACTGCATATTTTCAAACAATGTGCCTTGGCCTAATAGCTCACGCATGGCGCCTAATACTGCCAGTACCGCCGTGAAACCTAGCCCCATCATAAAACCATCTACTACTGAGGGCAGTATAGGGTTCTTGCTGGCAAAGGCGTCTGCGCGCCCTAAAATAACGCAGTTGGTCACAATCAACGGAATAAAGATACCTAGGATCTGGTACAACTCGTAAGTGAAGGCTTGCATCAAAAGCTCTGCACAGGTCACAAACGACGCAATAATCATCACAAAGGCAGGCAAACGTACTTGCTCTGGTACAAAGTTACGAATCAGTGATACCGATAAGTTAGAGCCCACTAACACCAAAATAGTGGCAATCCCTAAACCTAAAGCATTCACCACAGAGCCTGTTACCGCCAATAATGGGCATAAGCCTAATAGCTGTACTAATGCGGGGTTGTTATGCCAAAGGCCATCTTGGCTGATCTCTTGATAGCTTTTTACTGTTGTAGTACTCATAGCCGATTCCGTTATTGTGCGGTTGAGGTGTGAGAGGGGGCGACAACGCGATGATTGAGTAATTCAGCTTTATGTTGCTCAAAATACTGCAATACCGCACGTGTTTGCCCAACAACTGCTCTAGGGGTAATGGTTGCCCCTGTAAACTGGTCGATCTGACCGCCATCTTTTTTCACGCGCCAGCCTTCTAGGCCAAGCTTTTCAAGAGACAGCCCCGTCAGGCTATGAATCCATGATGATTTTTTGGTTTCAACTTTATCGCCTAAACCGGGGGTTTCTTTGTGAGACAGTACCCGAACCCCTGCCAATTCACCATTGGCGTTAACCGCCACTAACATGTCGATATTGCCACTATAACCATGTGGGTTTGTCACAGGAAACAGTAAGGCCACCACTTGCCCTTGCTTGCGCGCAATATGCACATTGACAACAGTTTTATTGCCCAATGTCGCGTCAGGCTGAAGGCTTACAGTGTCTTTAAGCGGGTCATTGTCGAGCAAGTGAGCAGGCACTAACTCATACAAGGTACGGCTTTGTGCTTTTTGTATATTATCGGCAATAGTGGCGCTGGTGCCCAGCTGCGTAATGGCGATTACACCTGCCGTAACAACGGCAAAAATCCCTAATCCTATGCTGCTACGTAAAATAGACTGCCCTAGGCTTAAAGCAGGTTGCGCTGTTGTATCTTCAATAACGGTCTGATCAGGTGAGCCGTGCATGTTCAAAATCCTTAACCTTGAGATTGTTAAGATTAGGCGTCGTGTTTGATGCCCTTGCGGGGTTTCTTATGACCAAAGCTACGCGGCTGGCTGTAATAATCAATCAGAGGTGCAGCGAAGTTCATCAACAATACCGAAAATGCTACGGCATCGGGGTAGTTACCCCATGTGCGAATCACAAACACTAAAACACCAATTCCAGCACCAAACCAAAGCTTACCTTTGTTACTGGTGGCGGCTGTAACTGGGTCAGTGGCGATAAAAAATGCCCCCAACATTGTTGCACCAGAGAATAAGTGAATCATTGGGCTGGCAAAGTTGCTGGCATCAGCACCATAGGCCAATAGTGATAGCAAACCCAAACTACCTAAAAATGCTACGGGAATGTGCCAAGTGAAGATTTTTTTCCAGAGTAGAAACAAACCGCCCAGCATAAAGGCAATTGAACTTAACGCCCAAGCCTCCCACACCTTTTCAGGCATAAAAGCATTTTGACGCCAGTATTCATCCGCCATCAGTTCGCCTTTATGCTTAAAGCCATCTAAAGGAGTGGCCATCGTAAAGGCATCGGCAATTTGAGGATGCCCAAACACAGCTTGCAAGCTGCTGACTAAGTCAGGAGTATGCTCCAGCAGGCGAGCAGGGCTAATCCACTGCGTCATTTCAACCGGAAAGGCAATTAACAGTAGGGCATAGGCCACCATAGCAGGGTTAAACGGATTATTCCCCAGTCCACCATAAAGCTGTTTGGCAATGACAATGGCAACAAAGCTACCCGTGGCCAACATCCACCAAGGGGCTAAAGGTGGCAACGCTAAACCTAACAGCACACAGGTTAGTAAGGCACTATTGTCTTTGAGGGCAGGCATAGGGTTGCGTTTACGCATTTTCAGCACAATGGCTTCAAAAACCAAACCAAAGGCACTGGCCAATAATACGTTGATTAAGCTACCCCAGCCAAACAGATAGGTCAGAGTCGCCAAGCCGGGTAAGGTTGCTAATATCACATAACGCATAACCTGATGAGTGCTCAACGGGCGATGCAGGTGAGGGGATGAAACCCGTATAAACGCCATAGTGGTTCCTGTCTCTTGTGTTATTTCAGTTTATAGGGTTATTCAACAATTGCAGCTTTGGCTTCGGTCAGCTGTTTTAGCTTGTTGGCGGCTGCTTCTGCTTTATTTTTTGCACTGTTAACCGCATCTGTGCACTGGTCAATTTCAGTGGCATCACCCTTTTCTTGGGCTTGAGCCAACGCCTTCTCAGCCTTTTTCACAGCAGCTTTGCTAGCAGCGGCGGCAATTTTGGCTTGTTTAAGTGCTTTTTCATATTCGGCTTGCCCAGTCTCTGCCGAGCTATTTGCCTCAACTGTAGATGCTGGCTGAGAAGGTGCGGCCACTGAAGCGGCTACAGGAGTTTGGTTTAACGCCTCTAGCTTTTCCGCAGCTTTTTGGGCAAGGCTTTGTGCGATGACCAGCGCTTGCTCTTTGGCAGAAATCTCTTCGGCACCTTCATTTTCACGGGCATGAATTAGCGCTTTTTCTGCTTTTTTCACAGCGGCTTTACTGGCAGCAGCGGCAATTTTGGCCTGTTTAAGTGCTTTTTCATATTCGGCTTGCCCAGTATCCGAGCTATTTGCCTCAACTGTAGAAGCCGACTGAGAAGGTGCTGCCACTGAAGCGGCTACAGGAGCTTGGTTTAACGCCTCTAGCTTTTCCGCAGCTTTTTGGGCAAGGTTTTGTGCGATAACCAGCGCTTGCTCTTTGGCAGAAATCTCTTCGACACCTTCATTTTCACGGGCATGAATTAGCGCTTTTTCTGCTTTTTTCACAGCGGCTTTACTGGCCGCAGCAGCAATTTTGGCTTGTTTAAGTGCTTTTTCATGTTCAGCTTGGGCACCTGCATTAAGAGATGCCGTGGCATTTGCTGACGATGTAGCAGCGGCTGGGCTGATCTCTTTACCCAGTTGCTGATCAATTGTATTCAGTTTTTGCTGAGCCGCATTCAGTTGCTGGTCAAGTGTATTGAGAGTCTCTACATCAACGCCATTGTCTTTGGCCTCTGTTAATGCTTTTTCTGCTTTTTTCAATGCAACAGCGGCGGCAGCCCGTTGAATTTTGAGCTTTTTCAGTGCGGCTTCATCTAATTGGCTAGTGGCCGCGTGACTTGCAGTAGCCAATGGTGCAGCTGCGGTATTGTGTGCTGATGTGCCTGTTGCACTATCAAGATTTGTGCTTTGACTGGCTTCAGCTGCTTTTTTCGCAGCTGTGGCCGCTGCAGCTGCCGCCATGCGTGCTTCTCGTTGTGCAACCTTCTCGGCCTCTTCTCGCTCTAAACGGGCTTGACGCTGTTCAAAGCGAATTTTTGCACGTTCTGCTTTTTTAGCCTCTTCGCTTTCTTTGCGAATTTCAGATTTAGCAAAACGGTAATATTGCACTAAAGGAATGTGACTTGGGCAAACGTAAGCGCAAGCGCCACACTCTATACAATCGAATAGGTTGAATAGCTGTGCTTTTTCAAACTCTTGCGCTTTGGCAAACCAATGCAGTTGTTGCGGCAACAGCTCTGCGGGACAGGCTTGCTCACACATGCCACAACGAATACAAGGATTCTCGGGCTCAGGATCAGGAAACTCTTGAGCCGTGGGCGCTAGAATACAGTTGGTGGTTTTAACAACAGGTAGTTGATCACTGAGCAGGCTAAAGCCCATCATGGGGCCGCCCATCACTAAGCGACTGGCAATTGCAGCGTTATAACCGGCATACGCCAGCAACTCATGAATAGGTGTACCCAAACGCACTTGTAAGTTTTGACGACGGGTAAAAGCGTTGCCTGTCAAGGTTACCACGCGACTGACTAGAGGTTGGCCAAGAGTAATCGCTTGAGCAATGGCAAGTGTGGTACCCACGTTTTGGCAAACCACGCCAATATCCGCAGGCAAGCCGCCAGAAGGCACTTCTCGTCCGGTCAGAATTTTAATCAGCTGCTTTTCGCCGCCAGAAGGGTATTTAGTGGGAATCACCACCACTTCAATATGTGTGCCTTGAGCGGCTTTTTGCAGTGCTTTGATGGCATCTGATTTGTTATCCTCAACGCCAATCAAGCAACTGCTGGGGTTCACCAGTTGGCAAAGGATTTGTGCGCCAATAATAATCTGCTCAGGGTAAGTCTGCATGCTGATGTCATCAGCGGTAATATAAGGCTCACACTCTGCCGCGTTGATCACTAACGTATCAATGGCATGGCGCTCGCGAGTGCGGGCTTTAACTGCCGTTGGAAAGCCTGCGCCTCCCAAACCCACAATACCCGCTTTAGCGATGGCTTGTATCAAGGTCTCAGTGTCAGCCGTTTGCCAATCTGTGACGGGGGTTAAGTCAACCCATTGATCTAAACCATCTGACTCGATACTGATGCACAAGTCACTCATGCCGGACGGATGTGGAATCGGTTGTTCGTCAATTGCAACCACTGTACCCGAAATAGAGGCATGAATATTGGCACTGACAAAACCATCGGCTTTGGCGATACATTGGCCTGTTTTGACCTTATCGCCCACCTGAACAATCGGCTCAGACGCGGCACCAATATGCTGTTGCAGCGGCAGCACTACTTTTTTAGGCAGTGGCGCATCCGCTAAGGGTTGCTGTAAAGACTGCTGTTTGTTTTCATCAGGATGAATACCACCGTGAAAATCCCATAAACTACGCATCAGGCTTGGCCTCCATCTGTGGCAAATACATTGGCCTGAAAGCGTGCATTCGGCCCTTGTGGAATTGACCAGCTCCACGTTTTTGCAGTGGTTTCTATCGGCAGCATATCCATACAGTCTACAGGACAAGGTGCAACACATAGCTCACAGCCTGTGCAATCTCTTTCAATGACGGTGTGCATCAGCTTAGTTGCGCCAACGATGGCATCAACAGGGCAAGCGATAATACATTTTGTACAGCCAATACACTCGTCTTCACGAATGAAGGCTACTTTCTTCATCCCAATGGTATCGGGGTCGGCATCCAATGGTACGGGGTCACGCCCCATTAAATCAGCCAGCGCGATCATAGTGCTTTCACCACCTGGAGGGCACTTGTTGATCTCTTCGCCATTGGCGATCGCCTCCGCATAAGGACGGCAGCCCGGATAGCTGCATTGGCCGCATTGTGTTTGAGGCAGCAGGCTTTCAATCTGCTCCACAATAGGGTTGCCCTCTACTTTGTAGCGGATAGCGGCATAACCCAATAAGGCACCAAAAACCAAGGCTAATAAAAGTAGTCCTAGCACGGCCGCTAAAACAGGATGTTGGCTAAAAAATGTTGTCATTTCTGGCTCTTCTACTCACACAGGTTGGGCTTTAACAACCCCTCAAAAAACGGCTTTTAAAGCTGCACCAACCCACTGAAACCTAAAAAGGCTAAGGACATTAAACCCGCAGTGACCATCGCAATAGAGGCACCTTTGAATGGTGCAGGCACATCAGCAACCGCAATACGCTCACGCATAGCGGCAAACAGCACCAACACCAGAGAGAAACCAACTGCCGCACCAAAGCCATAAATAGTGGCCTCAACAAAGCCGCTATTGCGGTTTAAGCTCAACAGTGCGACGCCTAGCACCGCACAGTTGGTGGTAATGAGTGGCAGGAAAATACCCAAAACACGATACAGCAGCGGACTGGTTTTACGTACCACCATCTCGGTGAACTGCACCACCACAGCAATCATCATGATAAAAGCAATGGTTTTCAGGTACTCAATACCGAGCGGCTCTAAAACAAAGTGGTACACCAGATAACTGCTAGAAGAGGACAGCGTTAATACGAAGGTGGTCGCTAGAGACATCCCCATCGCCGATTCCAGCTTATTGGATACACCCATAAATGGGCATAAGCCTAAAAACTGAACTAAAACAAAGTTGTTGACCAGAATAGTGCTGATCAGAAGCAAGATATATTCAGTCATCTGAGTGTCAAAACCGATTGAAAGAGTGCATATGATTGGTAATGGTAACTTTTATCGCTTTAGATTTGATCAGTTTCACCAACCAAGACCTGTGGCAGTTTGTCGCAGGTTTTGCAGCGCTGGCTTAATACGAGTCCTCACAAACCAATACCTTAATATTTTTTCGAGTGGAAAAAGTGTATCAGATCACGCTTTTTAGGGGCTGATATAGATCAGCTTCAACCCGAGAGTCGCTATTATCTTGCTTTAGGTTATTCCCTACAAGAAAAAAGAAAGTTCTTTTTATAGGTTATAGTTATAAGAAGCACAAAAATATTTTATAACGTTATTTCTGCTTTTTGGGCAGGCAATAAAAAAGCAGAAGGTTTAACCCTCTGCTTTTTATGGTTTTTTACTTCAAATAACGCCAATACGTTTATTTAACACGCATACCGTTTACGGCACCTTGATCAGGTGACAGTAAGAAGATCTCTTCACCACCGGGGCCTGCGGCCATCACCATACCTTCTGACATGCCAAAGCGCATTTTGCGCGGTTTCAAGTTGGCCACCATCACGGTCTGGCGACCCACTAAGTGCTCTGGTGCATAGGCTGATTTGATACCCGCGAAGACGTTACGGGTTTCTCCGCCAAGGTCTAAGGTCAGCTGAATCAGTTTGTCAGCACCTTTAACGTGGTTGGCCTCAATAATAGTGGCAACACGCAGGTCAAGTTTGGCAAAGTCGTCAAACTCAATCTCTGGACTGATAGGGTCATCGGTCAAATGCAGGTTTGCAGATGGCTTTTCTTTTAGTTTTTGCTCTTCTGCTAAAACTTCTTTTGACGCTTCAATCATCGCGTCAATTTTATCCGTTTCAATACGGGTCATCAGCGGTTTAAAGGCATTGATTTGGTGACCTAGCAGCAGCTCAGCGCGTGCATCCCAGTTCAATGAATCCAAATTTAAGAACTCAGCGGCATTACGGCTCATCTCAGGCAATACAGGTGCAAGATAGGTGACAAGCTGACGGAATAGGTTGATACCCACCGAGCAGATATCCAGCACTTCTTCTGCTTTGCCTTCTTCTTTTGCCAGTGCCCAAGGTGCTTTGTCTGCAATATATTGGTTCGCTTTATCAGCCAGCTCCATAATTAAACGCACGGCACGACCAAACTCACGCTTTTCGTAGAACTCGGCAATCTGCTCACCCACAGCCACCGCTTCGGCCAACATTTCTGGCTCTGCACATTGAGCTGAAAGCGTACCACCCGCTTTTTTCACAAAACCTGCACAACGGCTGGCGATATTCACCACCTTACCGATCAGGTCTGAATTCACCCGTGCGCTAAAGTCTTCTAAGTTCAAATCAAGGTCTTCTGGGCGACTGGTCAGCTTGGCGGCAAAGTAGTAACGCAAGTATTCTGGGTTTAAGAACTCTGCATAGGTTTGCGCCTTAATAAAAGTACCGCGAGACTTTGACATCTTCTGGCCGTTCACCGTTAAGAAACCATGCGCGTTTACTGCAGTTGGCTTACGGAAGCCCGAACCTTCCAGCATGGCAGGCCAGAACAGGGCGTGGAAGTTGATGATGTCTTTACCGATGAAGTGATAAAGTTCGGCCTCGGAGCCTTCTTTCCAGTAAGCATCAAAGTCTAAATCATCACGACGGCTACATAGGTTTTTAAAGCTGGCCATATAGCCGATAGGCGCGTCTAGCCAAACGTAGAAGTACTTGCCCGGTGCATCTGGAATCTCAAAGCCAAAGTAGGGTGCATCACGACTGATATCCCACTCTTGTAAACCAATATCTAACCACTCTTTTAACTTGTTAGAAATGGACTCATGTAGGGTACCGCTTTGCGTCCAACCTTCTAACATTTGCTGGAAGTCAGGCAGCTTAAAGAAGTAGTGCTCAGAATCTTTTTCAACCGGAGTGGCACCCGAGATTGCAGATTTTGGATTGATCAGTTCCGCAGGGCTATAAGTGGCGCCACAAGCTTCGCAGTTATCACCGTATTGGTCTTCCGCCTTACATTTTGGACACGTGCCTTTGATAAAACGATCAGCCAAAAACAGCCCTTTTTCAGGGTCAAACATCTGCGTGATGCTACGGGTGGCAATATGGCCCTTGTCACGTAGGCGAGTGTAAATCAGCTCTGCAAACTCACGGTTCTCTTCTGAGTGAGTAGAGTAGTAGTTGTCAAAGTTAACCAGAAACTTGTCAAAGTCCGCACGGTGTTCAGCATTCACTTTGTCGATCAGCTGCTGAGCGGTAATACCTTCTTGCTCGGCGCGCAGCATGATAGCTGTACCGTGGGCATCATCTGCACACACGTAGGTACACTGGTGACCCCGTTGTTTCTGAAAACGCACCCAAATATCAGTTTGGATATATTCCAATAAGTGCCCCAAATGAATAGAGCCATTGGCATAAGGTAGCGCGCTAGTGACTAAGATTTTACGAGTTGGAGAAGCTGATGACATGATGTCTCTTTAAACTGATCAAAATTAAAAAGGTGTGGGTGATAGGTGCTAAAGGTTTCACCCCTGCTAAAAGTTGCGCTAACTATAGCGACTGAGAGAGATTTTTTCATCTTTGATCTGCACCCTTATGACTTAATGTTAAGCATTGGACGACACAGCCTCGACTGATTATAAATCTGACTAATGAGCTTGGTTATTGCTTATGGTATGCTTTTTGAAATGACTGATGTGACACAGAGAGGATACAGAGAAAAATTATGCTGGATTCAGTAAAACATATTATAGCCGTTGCCTCTGGCAAAGGTGGGGTGGGTAAATCAACGGTCACTGTAAACCTAGCTCTAGCGATGGCGCAGAAGGGGTTTAAAGTTGGTATTTTAGACGCAGATATCTACGGCCCAAGCCAAGCTTTAATGCTAGGCGTTGCCGAAGGCACTCGCCCACAAATGCAAGATGAGCGCACGTTTATCCCTGTACAGGCTCACGGTGTTTATGCCATGTCGATGGCGTTTCTTGTTGATGAAAACACCCCAATGGTATGGCGCGGGCCAATGGTCAGCGGAGCCTTCCAACAACTGTTAACACAAACAAACTGGCCTGATCTGGACTACCTATTTATCGATATGCCGCCGGGAACGGGCGACATTCAGTTAACGCTTACGCAAAAAGTAAAAGTTAGCGGCGCGGTCATTGTCACCACCCCACAAGACATTGCGCTTTTAGACGCGAAAAAAGGCGTTGAAATGTTCCGCAAAGTAAAAGTGCCTATATTAGGTGTGGTTGAGAATATGAGCCTACACACTTGCTCAAACTGTGGGCATACCGAGCCTGTATTTGGCGAAGGCGGCGGTGACCGTATCGCCACTGAGTATCAAACAGTATTGTTGGGTCAGTTGCCATTGACCTTGAGTATTCGCCAACAAGCAGACGCGGGTAAACCTTCAGTGATTGCTGAACCGGAGGGGCAGATCGCAGGTTTATTTGCAGACATTGCCGACGCTGTGAACCAACAGTTAGCGCAAGTAGTACAGTTAAATCCGACTATTTCATTCAGTGACGACTAACGGTTTAGTGGCAACAAGCCGCTCAGACTTAAACCTTTATTGACTCATGCTTTACATACAAGGTTATTGGCTTTTTTAATCGGCTTTAACCTTGTATGATTCCTACCATTTTTCAACTTTCCCCGTAGGAAGCTTATGGCCATTAAATCGGATAAGTGGATTCGCCGCATGGCAGAATCTGATGCAATGATTGAACCTTTTGAGCCTGGGCAGGTGCGTTACGACGCTGACAATCAGCGAGTTATCTCTTATGGCACCTCTAGCTATGGTTATGATGTACGTTGTGCCAACGAATTTAAAGTGTTCACTAACATTCACTCAGTGACTGTAGATCCAAAAAACTTTGACGAAAAAAGCTTTGTGGATGTAGTAAGCGATGTTTGCATCATTCCTCCTAACTCTTTTGCCCTAGCACGTACTGTAGAATACTTCCGAATTCCGCGTAATGTGCTAACCGTTTGTTTGGGCAAGTCCACTTACGCACGCTGCGGCATTATCGTGAATGTAACGCCATTAGAGCCAGAGTGGGAAGGTCATGTGACCTTAGAGTTTTCTAACACCACCAATTTGCCTGCAAAGATTTATGCCAATGAAGGCGTGGCACAGATGCTGTTTTTTGAATCAGATGAAGTCTGTGAAACCTCATACCGCGACCGTGGCGGCAAATACCAGGGCCAAACAGGGGTTACGCTGCCTAAGACTTGATTTGAAATTGCAGCGCAGCACTCTGCTGCTGCGCACCTCCCTGCATCCTGTCCGACTACAAGTTTTTACATTTTGTGTAGTGATTTGAAATTTCAATCGCATTTTTAGCAAAATACAGTGTCATATTTGCCATAATCACGCCAAGCGATTATTTTTAATGGTGTATTCTGTAAAAAAACTACGACTCACTAGCCTTAAGTGTAATCTAGCCCCGTATAAATAGGCGCTAGATTTCAGTATAATCGCGCCTAGCAGACGGGTTTAATCTAGAACAGAACACCTTATTTGAGCAGAGGTGACCACAAGTCATCTCTTGTTAGGTCTTTGGCTATCACGCCATAACTATAGGGATAAAAATGACAACTCCAACTCCAAATCAAAAAATCATTTACACCCTCACCGACGAAGCACCATATCTGGCAACAGGTTCTCTGCTGCCAATCGTCAGAGCGTTCACTTCAGCGGCAGGCGTTGAAGTTGAAACCAGTGATATCTCCGTTGCAGCGCGTATTCTGGCAGCATTCCCAGAGAAGCTAACGGATGATCAGAAGGTTCCTGATACATTAGCCGAGCTAGGTGAGCTGACACTTGATCCAAACGCCAACATCATCAAGCTGCCAAACATCAGTGCTTCTATCCCTCAGCTGAAAGCCGCAATTGCTGAGCTGCAAGCGCAAGGCTACGACGTACCTAACTACCCTGATGAAGCTGTAACAGAAGAAGAGAAAGCGATTCAGGCAAACTACTCTAAAATTCTAGGTAGTGCGGTAAACCCTGTTTTACGTCAAGGTAACTCTGACCGTCGTGCGCCACCAGCTGTTAAAGCTTTCGCACGTAAGTTCCCTCACTCAATGGGCAAGTGGAGCAAGGCTTCTCGCTCACACGCAGACTATATGCGTGGCGGTGACTTCTTCTCTAGCGAACAGTCTGTCACGATGACTGATGCTGACGAAGTGCGTATTGAGTTTGTAGGTCAGAACAGCAACGTTGAGGTGAAAAAATCACTGAAACTTGAAGCCGCTGAAGTATTAGACAGCATGTTCATGAGCGCTAAAGCGCTGGATGCTTTCTTCGAGCGTACTCTACAAGAGTGTAAAGAAGATGGCGTTATGTGGTCTCTGCACGTTAAAGCCACCATGATGAAAGTGTCTCACCCTATCGTATTCGGTCACGCTGTACGTGTTTTCTACCGTGAAGTGTTCGAAAAATACGGCGAGCTATTTGAACAGCTGGGCGTTAATCCAAACAATGGTATGGCTAGCGTTTATGACAAAATCAAAACGCTGCCTCAGTCTCAGCAAGAAGAGATCGAAGAAGCTATTCACGCTTGCTACGAGCACCGCCCAGAAATGGCGATGGTAGACTCTGTTAAAGGCATTACCAACCTACACATTCCAAGCGACGTTATTGTTGATGCTTCTATGCCAGCAATGATTCGTAGTTCTGGTCAGATGTGGGGTCGTGACGGCAAGATTAAAGACACTAAAGCCGTTATGCCTGAGTCAACTTATGCACGCATCTATCAAGAGATGATCAACTTCTGCCGTACTAACGGTGCTTTTGATCCAACCACAATGGGTTCTGTACCTAACGTTGGCTTGATGGCAATGAAAGCAGAAGAATATGGTTCACACGACAAAACTTTCGAAATGAAAGAAGATGGCGTGATGCGTGTTGTTAAATCTGACGGCACTGTGTTAATGCAGCACAATGTTGAGAAGGGCGACATTTGGCGCGCTTGCCAAACTAAAGATGCAGCGGTACGTGACTGGGTTAAGTTGGCAGTGACTCGTTCACGTCAATCTGACACCCCTGCAATTTTCTGGCTAGACGCTGAGCGTGCTCACGATCGTCAGCTGCGCTTGAAGGTTGAAGAATACCTGAAAGAACATGACACAGCAGGTCTAGACCTACGCATTATGGGTTATAACCGCGCAATTCGTACATCTATGGAGCGTATGATTCGTGGTAAAGACACTATTTCTGTAACTGGTAACGTTCTGCGTGACTACCTAACGGATCTATTCCCAATTATGGAACTGGGTACATCTGCGAAGATGCTATCTATCGTTCCAATGTTGGCGGGCGGTGGTATGTACGAAACAGGTGCTGGCGGCTCTGCACCTAAGCACGTTCAACAAGTACTGGAAGAAAACCACCTGCGTTGGGATTCTCTAGGCGAGTTCTTGGCACTGGCTGTTTCTATTGAAGAGCTAGGTATCAAGAATGACAACGCACAAGCTAAACTACTGGCAAAAGCGTTGGATGCTGCAACTGGCAAACTGCTAGAGAACAACAAGTCACCATCACGTAAAGTCGGTGAGCTAGACAACCGTGGCAGTCATTTCTATCTAGCCATGTACTGGGCACAAGAACTAGCAGCACAGACAGAGGATACAGCTTTATCTGCGCGCTTTGCGCCTTTAGCTAAATCTCTAACTGAAAATGAAGAGAAAATCATTGCAGAACTAAGTGCAGTACAAGGTCAACCAGCTGATATCGGTGGCTACTACCACCCAGATATGGCTAAAGTTGATGCTGTAATGCGCCCAAGTGAAACACTGAACAGCGCTTTGTCTTCTTTATAAGCTAGAAAAAGCGATTGATGTATCAAGCTCAGCTTTAAGTTGAGCTCAAAACCCAAGCACTCATTGAGGTGCTTGGGTTTTTTTATACACTGAGAAAAAAACAAAATACCAAAAGTGATTCTTAAATTTAAATACAAATCCTATTTCTGTATCCTTTTGATCTAGCTCAATACTCATCAGTCAGAATCATCATACTCTAGTCAAACACAGCCCTGAATAACAAAACAACAATGACCTGACCCACAGGGGACGATCTGATGAGCAAGTTTTCATACTATAACGACACGCAGATGAACTTTACTCGATACAGTAAAGGCACGCTAATCTTTACTGGTGTAGCAGATGATGGCACTCGTTTAGAAGTGCAAATCAATAAGCCTAATATCGTGCGCGACTTCGATGTTGACACAAAAGAAGCATTTTCTTTTGTAGATCTACTACCGGATGCAGCTAAAGCGGGTGCGGCCAGTGTTGAATGGGATTGGGAAGAGAAGTAGAACGTAGCAATACGCTTTTCAAACCTAACACCCAAAAAAACCTCACTTCATTTTGAAGTGGGGTTTTTTAGTTTTAGATTTGGGATAGGTAGACTAATTAGTGCCAAATATGGGCTACTCACCTACCAGCCAGCGCACCGTAGCGACAGCAGTATCGCCAAGTAGCGCCTTGGCTAACTCGGGTAGAATAGTGTCTAGATGCTGATCTAGCTGATAAGGCGGATTAATCAGTAACATACCACTACCAATCATGCCAAAGGTCTCATCAGGTTCTGCTTTACGCTGCATCTCAATAGTCAAAATTTTACGAATGCCGCTTTGCTCAAACTGATCAAGCATAAACCGGCTTTTATCTGCGATAAGAATGGGATACCAAACCGCAAAGATACCCGTTGACCAGCGTTTATAAGCCTTCTCCACAGCCTGAGCAGTTTTACTATAGTCTGATTTGATCTCGTAAGAAGGATCTACCAGCACCAATCCTCGCCTTGGGTTGGGCGGTAGCAATGCAGGCAACCCTTCAAAACCATCACGGTGATGGATAGAGGTATGATGCCACCGACCTGTACGCTGCTTAAGCAACTCTATCTCTGTATTGTGTAGCTCCATTAAGTGCAAACAATCTTGCTCTCGCTGAAAAGATTGCGCAATGGCTGGAGAGCCAGGATAACGGGTTAAGCGCCCATCATCATTACAACGGGCAATTGCACTACGGTAAGACTTTGGTAATAGAGGGTGATTATAAACCTGCAAGATACCTTCAATAGCCTCACCTGTTTTACGTGCTTCATCACTATTTAAATCGTAATAAACACCACCAGAGTGAGTATCAATATAACAGTAAGGTTTATCTTTTTTGCCCAGAGCCTCAAAAACAAGTGACATGGTAAGGTGTTTCAATACGTCGGCATGATTACCCGCATGAAAAGCATGGCGATAACTGAGCATAAGTTCTTCCGCATAATTTCAAAATTGCGGTCATTCTATCACCCCAGCGCTGTAGGATGAATCCATTACAGAGGGCTACATTATAGGAGGGATTTCTATTGGGAAGAGGAGGAAAGAACAGGTTCAAAGAAGTAGGTGGCGCACTGTCATGTACATTTCAGCACCTACTCCTAATATCCAATACTAAAAACTCATTTAGCTTTAAACAACCTATGGCAACTTTTACAGCTTTTAGCCGCTTGATCTACAAAGTCTTTAGCATCATCTTGATTACCATAACGTAACGCTTCTACGGTTTTGTTATTCAACTCAACAAACTCTAACATTTGTTTTTCAAATCTAGGCCAGTTGTCCCAAATTCGATCCAACGCTTTCGTTTTACCTTGATCTGAGCGCACTCTAAACATTTCTAGTAGAGGCTGGCTTAATTCGGCAACTTTTTGAGCCGATTTAGCTGTAGCTGCTGCATCAAAGTTCTTTTGCATCACATCAAAGCGTAGCTGTTTAAATGTAGTTTTAATTTCCTCAAACTGATCCTGACGTGCTTTCATCGCTTGAGCTGGATCAGAGTAATCCGCGGCATAACTGGTCGTTGAAAATACCCACGCTAGCGTAATTAACATTAACGTTTTCATTGCTTACTCCCTTATTGGATAAATATTAATATTAACGCTGCCGCATTTAACTTACACGCATAAGCTTCAATCCCCAGAGCATTGAAGGGTTTACTTGCCCTAGCTGTGATGATGGTATATCAGCTTTGATGGCATAACGTTTATCACCAGTATCTCTCATAACAGGGTGCATAAAGCGAACGCCAAAGCGGTCTTTTATTGACGACACTATAGGTTTGCTGGTTTCTTGTGATTTACGCTTAATCACAACACCTATTTCGCCATTAGCCAAGCTAACTGAGGCTCCAGGTGGATAGATACCCAACTCACTTAGAAATATGTTGGTCAGTGCTTCATCAAAGAAACTACCACGTTGCATAAAAAGTTGTTTTAGGCTCTTCTGAGGTGTTAATGCTGCACGATAAGGTCGACTAGAGATCATAGCAGAGTATATATCAGCCAAACCTACTATTTTAGCTTCAAGTAAAATCTCACTCCCTTTCAACCCATTAGGATAACCAGAGCCATCAAGCTTTTCGTGGTGCTGCAACACCACATCCAACCAAGTTTGGTTTTTAATTCCTGCAAGCTTAAGCAGCTCCATACTCTCTGTTGGATGGCGTTTAACGCGATGTGACTGCTCCCCGCCCTTTCGGGCGAGGCTTCCAACTTCTCAGGCAGCAACCGGCGCGTGGCCGGATTTACGCAAGCCTCCATTGGCAGGAACCGACAGTCCTTCGGCCTTTAGTTTGATAACACCCTGCTGGCGGATATTGATCGCGGCGTTGATGTCGCGATCTAGCTCTACCGAACAAGCCGGGCATGCCCAGATGCGAACCGACAACGGCAGGGTGTCTACCTTGTGTCCACAGCAAGAACAGGTCTTGGAGCTGGCAAACCACTGGTCGATTTTAACCAGATGCTT
>NZ_FUXG01000012.1 GCF_900167095.1 Oceanospirillum multiglobuliferum | reverse complement strand
GACGTTGTTACACTTACTGTTAACGGTAATGACTACACAGGCGAAGTGTTCAAGAACGATGCGGGCAACTTAGTCTATAAGATTGATGTGCTCACCGATGATCTGGAAACTGATAATAGTATTGATGCAAGTGTCACGACTACAGATGTTGCAGGAAATATTGCGACTGCTGCGGCAGATAGAAATATATCACTCGATGGTGATGGTTTCGGAGACCACTCTGAAGTTTTAGAGGGCAGTGCTTCACTAACAGGCAATCTCTTTGATAATAACAATCACTTTGGTGAAAACCCTCAGATCCAAACATTCGAATATACAGATGAAAATGGCACTCAAACAGCCAGTGCTGGCGAAACAGTCACTACGCTACATGGTGGTGAACTGAAGGTTAATATGGATGGTCAGTGGTCTTATACTCCACCAGAAAGTGCAGACCACTCTGAAAGCGATACATTAGGTGGCGCAGGCTTCAAGTATACAGCCTCTATTGACGGCGGAGGCTCTTATACAGCATATCATGATATTAGCGTATTAGACCAAGAACCAGAGGCCCTTGCTGATCATGATAATGTTACTGCCGATGAGAAAGAGTCAACCTCCGGTAATGTTTTAACTGGTATAGGTGGTAATACAGGGGCTGCATTACAGGGTGATAATGAAGGGCCTGATAACGCCCTAGTCACAGAAGTACGCTTCGGTGACCGTAATGTTAGCTTTAATAATGAGACCGATATTCAAACGGATATTAACGGTAATCAGTATATTGAAATAGAGGGCGATAATGGTCTTCTAAAATTATACCAAGATGGTACTTATAACTATGAAGTGACCTCTCCGACGACAACTCGAACCGTGGGTAATGGTGACTGGAGTGCTGTCGAACTAAAAGCCTTTAATTTTGGAACTGCCTACAAAGATGTTGACGGCAAGCTACAGCTGAGCCAAGCGGATGGTAGTGTATCTGTTAACAGTAATGGTCTTGGGGTTGAAGGTAGTCAGAACGGAATGCCTGTTGGCAACCAGATCAACCACGATGCAGATACTGGTGAGTCAGAGGCTTTAGCTGTTAACTTTACCAATCCGGTAACTCAGGCCACTGTATCGGTGAGCAATCTTTATCGTAATGATAATGGCGGTGAAACAGGAGATATTGAAAGCGGTCGTTGGGAAGCTTTTGATCTAGACGGTAATTTGGTTGGCTTTGGCATATTGGATAGCGAAAATATCGATTACCGTGGCCATGGACATCAGGGCACTGCGGTTATCGAGTTACCTGATGGTGGTGCTTTCTCCACCCTTGTGTTCACATCAACAGCCTATGATGATCCTTTGGTTAATACCGAAGACAGCAGTGATTACTTTATTCGGGGAATCAGTTATCAAGAGATTAACTTAGCCGCTGATGAGTTCACTTATGTCATCACTGATAGTGATGGTGACAACTCTGAGAGTACTCTGACCATCGATATGACTCATCCAGAGTCTAATACCATTACTTTGCCTGATCCGGTAGAGGCTTCCATCACCATTGATGTTATTGCTGGTGATGATGTTCTAAACGTAGATGAAGCCCTTCGAAATAAAACGACTATTACAGGCAGCGTAGGCCATGATGTACAAGCTGGAGATACCGTTACACTAACAGTTAATGGTGAGTATTATAAAGGCGATGTATTTGAAGACAATGGCCAGCTGGTTTATAAAATCGATGTTGATACTAACAACCTAGAAGCTGACAACGAAATTGATGCTAGCGTATCAATAAAAAACTCTGCTGGGGAAACTACAACGGCAACTGCCTCTCGTGAGATCAATACTGAATTCAGCTTTAAGCTATTTGCTGCGGATGCACAGGGTGAGATTTTGCTGGATGGCGATGGTAATCCAGTTGATGCTACCGAAATTGCAGAACCAGGTACCAATGGCAGCGAATCAACAGGTTACTACATTGTAAAAGCTGTTGACAGTGATGGCAAACCGCTCTCAGAACAGCCACAGGGCACTGTTGATGTCACTTTTATTAATGGCAATAATATCTCTAATGCTGATTACTCTGTGCCTGGTGAGCAAACGGTAAATGTTAATACAATATTTACCGCAACAGCCAACGATGATGCACTATCAGATAGTGGAGAACAATTCATAGTAGCGCTGAATAATGATAGTTTTACCAATGCAGACGACTATGACAGCATTGACTATGACAGCGGAAGAGTCACCACTACCATTCTGGATGAAACAGATACCAGTGCAACGAGCGATAACGACACGGCCTTTACTCTAAAGCTATTTGCTACAGATGATCAGGGTGAAATTCTTCGAGACAGTAATGGCACTCCGCTTCATGCAACAAAGATAGCAGAGCCAGGTACTCAAAACGGAGACTCAACAGCTTACTACACCGTTAAAGCGGTTGACTCAGATGGTAATTTACTTGCGAATCAGCCGGAAGGAGAAGTGGATGTTTCCTTCCATAATGGGCACAACATCTCGAACACTGATTACTCAGGCCCAGGCACACAAACAGTTACCATTGGTGAAACCTTTACTGCTACAGCCAATGATGATGCACTTTCAGATAATGGCGAAAACTTCACAGTTTCATTGAATAGTGGCAGCTTCAATAATGCCGATGCTTACGAAGCTGTTGGCTATGATAATGACAGGATCACCACTACGATTCTAGATGAAACATCTAATGATCCAGTAACGCCCGACGATAATGACTCTGCATTTACCCTCAAGCTTTTTGCAGCGGATGATCAAGGTGAAATTCTGCGAGATAGTAATGGCTCCCCGCTTGAGGCAACAGAAATAGCAGAACCGGGGACTCAAGGTAGTGAGTCAACAGGTTACTATGTTGTGAAAGCGGTGGATGCAGATGGTAATCCGCTAACTGAACAGCCACAGGGTACAGTTGATATTACTTTTGCCAATGGCAATAACATCTCAAATGATGATTATTCAGGCCCTGGTGTACAGACCGTGAATGTCGGAGAGACATTCAAAGCTACAGCCAATGATGATGCGTTTTCGGATAGCAATGAAAGCTTCACAGTTTCATTGAATAATAACAGCTTCAGTAATGCCGATGCTTACGAGTCTGTTGACTATGATAATGGCAGAATCACCACTACGATTCTAGATGAAACATCTAATGATCCTGCAACACTAGAAGATAATGACAACGCATTTACCTTGAAGCTTTTTGCTGTTGATGACCAAGGTGTAATCCTACGAGACAGTAATGGCCAGCCACTTTCTGTAACCGAAATCGCAGAGCCGGGTACACAAGGGATTGAATCTACTGGTTATTATGCTGTGAAAGCAGTAGGTAAAGATGGTAATCCATTAGCTGATCAGCCTCAGGGCACTGTTGTTATCAACTTTGCCAATGGTGATAACATCTCAAATGATGATTATTCAGGGCCTAGTGTACAAACCGTTAATGTTGGCGAGATATTTACTGCCACAGCCAACGATGACGTAATGTCAGACAGTGGTGAAAAATTTACTGTTTCTCTGAATGAAAATAGCTTCAGCAATGCAAATAATTATGAGTCAGTCAATTATGACGACGGTCGGGTTACGACTACTATTCTGGATGAAGTTGATACTCATACGCCCAATGACAATGATAGCGCATTTACCCTGAGGTTGTTTGCATCGGATGATCAGGGCGAAATTTTATTAGATGATAATAATAACCCTGTTGAGGCTACTCAGATTCATGAAGATGGCGCCACTAGTGCTTACTACGTGGTAAAAGCATTAGATGAGAATGGTAATTTTGTTGATTTATCAGGTACTGTGAGTGTCCGCTTTAACAATAATAGTGCGGAGCATAATGACTATACAACACAAGGTACACAAGTCACATTAGGACAACCCTTCAGTGCTACTGCTACCAATGATTCTTGGTCAGATAATGGTGAGACCTTCACTGTAGAGCTGGTTGAGAACACTTATAGTGAAGACGCTGCTTACCAAGTAGGTGGCAAGTACGAAACCGTTGACTATGATGGCGCTAGAGTAACCACGACGATCCGTGATATTGATATTGCAGGGGTAGAGGATAACCGAAATACTCAGGAGGGTATCGGTGAAGGTGGCGATTGGAATATTGCTATCCTAGAGAACTTAGAGCAGATTCATAGTGAAGATGATTTTTCCTCGATCACTATCTCAGGTATTCCTTCTGATGCAACTCTTAAAGATGGCGATGGTAACACACTGCTTGTTGATGCTGGTGAATATACTGCTACAAATTGGCAAGATGCACTGAATCTAACCATTACTCCTGCTGAAGACAGCAGTAAAGATATCCGACTAGATTATAACTTGACTCTACAAGATGGCTCTATTGCTACATTTACTCAGTCTATAGTTATTACGCCTGAAGCAGATCAGCCTTGGACTCTGGGGGATTTAGCATCAGAGTCGGTAACCTACCAAGAAACGTTATTAGAAGATACTGGTTGGGTGTCTTTAGATGCAGGTTGGAGTAATGGTAGTTCAATATTTGATGAGTTAACTGCATCGACAGGGGATGCCGATGGTAGTGAAAGCAACACTGTAGTTCGCTTTTTCTCTGATGGCGATACTCATTTACCAAATGGTACACAAATTCGCTTTGAAAATAGTGCAGGCAATATACAAACCTATACTTTTAGAAATTCAAATAGCGCGGTTGATATCCCTGCAGATAAATTAGACAGCTTACAGATTAAAACCCCTTCTAATTTTAATGGTGAACTTAGCCTAAAAATTAAGACAGGGGTGATTGATAGAGACGAAGACAGCTCTAGCACTGACACTCGCTGGAGTGATAGTGGAAAATTTAATCAAGCTTGGGGTGAGCCAGATATACTCAAAATTAATGTATCTGGTGATGCAGATCTTGATGCTAACTTAATCTCTGTTACCAGTATTATTGCGCCGGAGGATAGTGGTCGGGATCAGAATAGCGGAGATCTAATTCAAAAAGCAGATGGCACTTATGATGTCTCCGGTGCAATTGATCTTGAAATTAATTACCGTACAGGAATGTACACCAATACAGAAATTATTGAAGTTAAGATTGAGGATATTCCAGCGGATACTTTTATCTTCGCTAAAGATGGTACGTTACTCAACGGCGATGGAACTGGAGGAAGTCTTTCTACAGTAAAAATTGTTTTGGATCCTACAAATGGTGAGCATTATACCCCTCAACCTGGAGAGATTGTTCTAACATCTAACGGGGAGTTCAATACTTATATTGAAAACCTTAAGCTAATACCTGCTCATGACAGCAATGAAGATTTCACGCTTACCCTTAATCAAAAATCCACCGAGCCAAATTGGGATGGCGTGAGAGGAGAGCAAACAAAAGAGGTCACAGATACCTTTGAAGTACAGCTCACCAGTGTGGCAGATAACCCTATTGTGAGTGGTACAGATACACCTATCGCGCTGACGGAAAGTGGAGCATGGCAGAACCTATCCGGGTTCCAAATTGCATCTGGAGAAGAGCAACACTTTTCAGAGGAGGTCTACGCGCTAATCCGCAATGTTCCGAATGATGTCGGTTTACGCATTGTCGATGAAGATGGCAACGAACTGCTTGATCAGCTGGTATTGGCTAATGCTGATGCGAACTCTACAGACTGGCGGATTGATAACGAAACGCTGCAAAAAATTGACAGTGGTGAATATCAAATTCAGCTGAAAACACCTGATGTCAATATGAGTGGCTCTCTTGAGTTTGGCATTCGTGTCACTGTTTTAGATATAGACCCCGATTCAGGACAACAAACGAATACTCTAGTTTCAGACCACACGATGAATATTGTGGTTAAGCCTGATGTAGAGGCTTACAGTAATAGTCACTCATATGGTAACGAAGATGAATGGATTAAGCTTGATTTAAGCGTTGGTGCAAACGACGGAGATGTTCTTGTTAAAGATCAGTACGACTACAACGGTAATACTTATGATCTGAAAATAAAAATCCCTGACCTAGGTCAGACTGGTGAAGATATTCAGGTTAATGGGAACCACTTAGTTATTGATTACAACAATAATATAGTCTACTTGAATCAAGAAGATTTAGACTCTGTTGAAGTGCTCCCCCCCCTACATTCTGATGCTGACTTGTCTGGCATTCAGCTTCACCGTTACTTAAAAGATGATATGGATGATGGCTCCACTTCTGACAAAGATATCCAAGAAGTCATCACAGACCATACCGTTATTGTAACGGGTATTGCGGATGGCTGGGAGGATGTGGACAACACTGCCAACAGCACGACAGATGATACCACCGAATCAAATGAAGATGGCTTTGTCGTTGAAGATATTGATGGTGTTGATAATATCAATACAGCACTAACAGATATTGTGAGCCACAATAATAATATTGAAGACAGTTACCATGACACGGTCTCAGATACCGATACTTCTGAGTCTGAATACTACATTATTCGAGACCAGTCAGGTGCAATCAATACAACTTGGATGGTAGAAAGTGGTATTAATGCGGGTAATGGAGTATGGATTGTACCTGCTGATTCATTTTCAACCGCTAGTATAAAGATTCTGCAATCTAATGCAGGTGATGGTTCTTTAGACCTAGAAATAGTTCCTGTCAGTAAAGAAAACGATGGCGATATCCTATTTGACCAAGCGCATACTTTTACTATTCAATATGCAGGAGGCAGTGATACGATTGCCACTGAAGTAGATGGATCTTTAACGATTGATGGCTCAGCTCCCACCATTGTGGTATCTGGGAAAAATGGTGGTCAGGAAGATACACAGGTTAATAATGTATTAAGCGGAACTGCTGCGTCAGGTGCTGCACAGCTGTCTTATGTGATAAAGCATGCTGACAATGGTTCTGTTGATACCAGTGGGATGTATAAACTTCCAAATGGTCATTATGTTGGCACTGGTGAAATTGACTTTAACCCTAATGCCAACTTCAACGGAGACGCGGGGTTTGATGTAGATATTATTGCTACTGATAGTAGCGGTAACCAGTCTGTTGTGTCAGAAACTATCATCTTGGACATTGATCCTGTATTGGATATTGAGCAGGTGAGTGCTCAAGGTGGTACTGAAATTGATAATACAAATACAGACAGTATTGATCTGAATATCCAGATTTCATCATCCGATATTGATGGTTCTGAGTCACTACAAGGTGATGTCAGAATTACACCTCAAAATGGTGGGCAATTAACAGGCACAGATATTACCGATAATGGAGACGGCTCTTATACCATAGCCTCTGAAAATCTTAGTTCAGTAGCCTTTGTTCCAGATGCATATAGTCACGGTACTTATAGTTTTGAAATCAGCTACACGTGGACAGATACTGACGCTAATGGTAGTGCAGATGTTACTAAAACGATCACTGACACCTTTAGTATCAACATCGCATCGGAAGTTGATCAAATCGAGGTCAGTCTAACTCCTGTAGCAGATATTGACGAAGCCGAAGACTATCCTCTGGATCTTGCAGTACTTCAACACGACAGTGACGGCAGTGAAATAGCGTCTATCAAGATCAGCGGTATTCCCGACGCACTGATTATTCAAGATGCTAATGGTAATAGAATTGGTAACTACAGTGATAATGGTGATGGTACTGTCAATGTCGTCCTGAGAGGCTCTGAGATCCCTAATAATGGGCTAAGCCTTCATGATACAACTAATACTTATGGTGGAACATTCACCGCTGGAATAACAGCATTCAGTCTGGATAAAGTCACTAAAGAAATTGCGCAAAGCTCAGAAAATGTCACTCTAACCATTAATCCTGTTGCCAGCGCTATCACAGAGGTTGATGTCGGTAGTGCTCAGACTAATCAGGTTATAGGTACTGAAGATACTGTCGGAATGCCGTTAGACCTAGATGTGATCATGACGGATCTAGATGGCAGTGAAAAACTACAGATTACCTTTGGCGATGAGTTTGCGGATAATGGTTTCAGCGCTTTTTATGCTGACACTAATGGTGATTTGCAAGTATTAACAGATAGTAGCTTTTTAACTCCAGGTGAAGCTCAAAGTATTCAACTCGTGCCACCTGCTAACTACAGTGGTGATTTTAATTTAACCGTTAATGTGCGATCAGTTGAAGTTGATTCAGATGGTAATGCACTTGATATATTGGCCGACGCAGTATCACAATCAGTGCAAGTAAGTGTAGCTCCAGAAGCTGATAGTTTACTCATTGGTAATATTTCTGATCAAACTGTTTCAGAGGATGCTTCAGCAGTTAATCTAGGGCTTGATTTAACCTTGAATGATGCTGATGAGTTACTGAATATTACTCTAAACGGATTAGAACCAGGCTCTACAATATCTGTTGTGGGTCAAAGTGTTATGGTGGGTAATACAGGTACAGCCAGCATCTCAAATCTGACTGAAGCCGATGCAGAAACACTTAGCGTAACACCGCCAGAAAATTACAGCGGTACGATGAATATTGGCATAAGCATTAAGACAATAGACGGTGGAGATATTCTAGATACAGCCGTAACTCAATCATTTAGCTTTACTGTGACGCCTGAGGCTGATCAGCCTGTTTTAGATCATCCATTTTTGTCAAATGAGTTTGATAATGGCGATGGTACCTTTAGTTATGATCTAGAGCTAAATGCTTCATTAACCGATGGTAGTGAAGAGTTATCACTCAGAGTTGATGGACTACCTGCAGGCTCTACTTTAACTAATAGCCATGGCGATAACCTGACAATTACCGACGGCTCTATCACTCTCACACTAGACCAGCTAAGTGGATTGAAATTGATTACCCCTGATCAGTTGATTAGTGATGGCGTTGGTGGACTTCATATTGAAGCAACTGCTATATCAACAGAAACTATGGGGACTCCTGATATCAGTGATGACTCTAGTGCAATACAAACAAGAACTATAGTCGATGGTGTGATGGATGGTCTTGCCTATACAAGTAGTTCAGGTATTGCTGGTTTTACTGATGAACTAGGTACTTTCAGCTATGTTGAAGGAGATAGCGTCACCTTCAAGATTGGTGATGTTGTTATAGGAGAGGTTACACCTGAAGACTTAAGTAATGGCACAATTTTTCTACAGGATATGGCCGACGTTGATCGCTCAGACTTAAATGATGAATATGTAGAAAACATGGGGGTCTTCTTACAGTCTCTTGATGAAGATGAAAACCCTGATAATGGCATTACTATTACGCCAAAAGTACATGCTGCATTTGAAGGGGTTGACTTAGATTTAAGAACTGCTTCAGAGGCTGATGTTAAGGCAGCTATAGAGCTTGCAGGCAAAACTGCTATTAGCGAAGAGCAAGCCATGGCTCATGTACAGCGCATGCTAGAGCAGTATGCAGGTTTAACCTCATTTGAAGCACATACTGATGATTCTATTGTAACCGCTAATCTGGCAAATGAGCCAATTGAAGGCCTCCGTTATGAAACAAGTTCCGGACTAAGTGGAGACCTGTCAGCAGGCTCTTTCCAGTATGACGAAGGGGATACGGTTAATCTTTATGTTGGCAATCAACTAGTGGCTAATTTTACTGCAGCAGATGTTGGTGATGATAACCTCATTACTTTCGATGAGGCAGGGTTTCAGTTTAGCCAAGATGAACTAGAGCGGTTGATATCTGATTTACATACAGATGAAAGTGCTGCTGTTTCAAATCAGATTCCGGCGACAGATGCGCAAGACTCAATCCAGAGTTCTTCAGATACACTCTCAGCACCTCATACAGAGCAGGCTATTGCTGAGCCTACAGGCTTTGATGTTGATGACTCAGTGTTTGACAGTTTGGACGAGGATCTGTTCACGTTTAACTCGCATACGGGCTCTGGGGACTGGACTCGTGATATTGAAGCTTCAGATGGCGGTACAGTAGCTAACCAAAGCTCAGGTGATAATTGGTTAGATTCTATCGAACAGCCTGTTGAGGCCGATATTGAC
Organism: Oceanospirillum multiglobuliferum; assembly: GCF_900167095.1. Taxonomy (GTDB): domain Bacteria; phylum Pseudomonadota; class Gammaproteobacteria; order Pseudomonadales; family Halomonadaceae; genus Oceanospirillum; species Oceanospirillum multiglobuliferum. Next base: position 118,742 of record NZ_FUXG01000012.1, on the reverse strand, counting down.
ATCTTCAATGATTACGAAAATAACTTTAATGAGGATGACAGTCTTTCGGAAGTGCTTAATGACTCGGTATTAGATTGGTAGATTAAAAACTCACGCGCAATTAACTCAATACATCTACCCGCAGCCAGTCAGAATATCGCTGACTGGCTGAAGAGGCCTTTGAAACTCAGGACAGGGTTATCTAGCCTATTTGCGCCCTTATCAAAATAATCACGAACAAAAGCCCCCTCACCCATTAGGTGAGGGGGCTTGCTCTGTGCGATTGTCTTTGATTGGGTAGCAAAATAGCTGAATGGCGTTCAAACAAGCAGTTATTCGTCGCTTTCAATCTCTATGTCAGCTTGTTCTGCTTTCAAAGGTTTTTCATTGGCTTTGGCCAGTAGCAGCTCACGTAGTTTGCCTTCAATCTCTTGCATCAGTTCTGGGTGATCTTCCAAGTACTGTGCCGCGTTGGCTTTACCTTGGCCAATTTTGTTGCCTTGGCAGCTGTACCATGCACCTGCTTTATCCACCAAGCCATGTTGTACACCTAGGTCGATAATCTCGCCTGCACGGTAGATACCTTTGCCGTACATGATCTGGAATTCAGCTTGTTTGAACGGTGGCGATACTTTGTTTTTCACCACTTTTACGCGGGTTTCGTTACCCACAACTTCATCGCCCTGTTTTACAGAACCCGTTCGGCGAATGTCTAAACGCACAGAGGCGTAGAACTTCAGCGCGTTACCACCAGTTGTGGTTTCTGGGTTGCCGAACATCACACCAATTTTCATACGGATCTGGTTGATGAAGATCACCAAGCAGTTGGCGTTTTTGATGTTACCGGTGATTTTACGCAGCGCTTGTGACATCAAACGCGCTTGCAGACCCATGTGAGAATCACCCATTTCGCCTTCAATTTCAGCCTTTGGGGTTAGGGCTGCAACAGAGTCAACGATGACCACGTCAACCGCATTAGAACGCACCAACATATCGGTAATTTCTAGGGCTTGCTCACCTGTATCTGGTTGAGAAACCAGCATGTCGTCTAGGTTGACGCCCAGTTTTTCAGCATAAACAGGATCAAGCGCGTGTTCAGCATCCACGAACGCACAGGTTTTGCCTTGCTTTTGTGCTTCGGCAATCACTTGTAACGTCAGTGTGGTTTTACCCGATGATTCAGGGCCGTAAATCTCAACAATACGGCCATAAGGCAGGCCGCCAATGCCAAGCGCGATGTCTAATCCTAAAGAACCCGTAGAGACAGAAGGCATCACTTCGCGTGGGTGTTCGCCCATACGCATCACCGCGCCTTTACCGAATTGGCGCTCAATTTGTGATAGTGCAGCGTTTAAAGCCTTCTGGCGATTTTCTTGATCAGACATGACACAGCCTCTTGTTGAATCGGTAATGGCACAATCAGTAAAGGTGATCTAGGCCACTGGGCACCCGCGCCCTCAAATTTATGCTAAATACTGTATATGAAAACAGTATCGGTGTACAGTAGGAATCCTTATCTCTCACCGACTAATTTTGTGTATGGATCATGAAGCTTTATATCGCTGAAAAACCCAGTTTAGGACGAGCCATTGCTGCGGTTCTGCCCAAGCCTCATAAAAAACAAGAGGGCTATATTGAATTAGGCAACGGTGATTGTGTGAGTTGGTGTATTGGTCATCTTTTAGAGCTGGCTGATCCTGAGGCGTATGACCCTGAACTGAAAAAATGGCGTTTTGATAAGCTGCCGATTATACCAGAGTCTTGGCAGCTACAAGCCAAAAGCCAGACCCGCAAGCAACTTACCGTCTTGAAGGGCTTGATCAAGCAGGCCGATCAGTTGGTACATGCGGGCGACCCTGACCGCGAGGGACAATTACTGGTGGATGAGGTGATTGATTATCTAAAAGTACCCGCCAGTAAGAAACAGCAGATGCAGCGTGTTTTAATCAATGACCTGAACCCTGAGGCGGTCAGAAAAGCCTTGGCAAAAAGCCGCAGCAATCGAGACTTTATCCCGCTGGCCACCTCGGCGTTGGCCCGTAGCCGTGCCGATTGGCTTTATGGTATCAACCTCACTCGCGCCTTTACCTTAAAAGGCCAGCAAGCAGGTTATCAAGGCGTGTTATCGGTGGGGCGAGTACAAACTCCTGTGTTGGGTTTGGTGGTGCGTCGAGACCAACAAATTGCCGCCTTTCAGCCCAAGCCGTTTTATGAAGTACAGGCCCATATCAGTCTCACCGCAGATCAACCTCAAATTGTGTTCCAAGCCCAGTGGCAACCCAGTGAAGCTTGCCAACCCTATATGGATGAAGAGGGGCGGGTACTGAATTTAAAGCTGGCGCAGCATGTGGCACAGCGGATCAGCCAAAAGCCTGCGGTTGTAAAAAATACCGAGCAGCAAACCAAACAAGAGGCACCGCCGTTGCCCTTTAACTTGTCGCAGCTACAGATTGCCGCCAACAATCGTTTTGGCTTTTCAGCACAGCAGGTGTTGGATCTGTGTCAGGCACTGTATGAGCAACATCATTTGATCACCTATCCCCGCTCAGACAGTCGTCATCTACCTAAGGCACAACTGGCCGATGCGGGAGCGGTATTGGAGGCGATTCGTCAGAACCTAACGGATTTGGCGGCAGGGGTTGCACAGGCGGATCAGCGTTTGGTGAGCAAAGCGTGGGATGACAGCAAGGTCGATGCCCACCATGCGATTATCCCCACCGCCAAAAGCGCTAACATCGGTCGATTAAGCGATCCAGAAGCCAAGCTCTATCAGTTGATCGCCCGTCAGTATGTGGCGCAGTTTTATCCCGCGTACCGCTATCAAAGCCAACAGGTGTTGTTTGAAATTGATGGTGGTAGTTTTATCAGCAAAGCCCGACAGAACCTACAGTTGGGTTGGAAAACCTTATTTGAGCAAAACCCTGAAGAGCAACATCACCCTGCGGTTAAAGAGGGCGAGCAACTGTTCTGCCAACGGGGGGTTTTAATCGACAAGCTGACGCAGCCCCCCAAGCCCTTTACCGATGCCACCCTGTTAGCCGCAATGACGGGTATCGCCCGCTATGTGCAAGACAAAGCGATTAAAAAGGTGCTGAAAGAAACCGATGGTTTAGGCACAGAAGCCACTCGTGCCAGCATTATTGAACTGTTGTGCAAACGGAATTTTTTACAGCGCCAAGGCAAACAGATTTTATCCACAGCCGCAGGCCAAGCCTTAATACAAAATTTGCCTGAAAGCACCACTCTGCCCGATATGACCGCACACTGGGAGTCTCAACTCGAACAGATCTGCGATAAAAAGCTGAAATACCAAGACTTTATGCAGCCGCTACAGCAGTTGTTAGGGCAACTGATTCAACAGGCACAGCACAGTGAGATGCAAGGGTTGCAGGGTTTGGGCAGCAAAAAAACCTTCAAAAAGCGTAAAAGCAGCACCCGCTCACACAGCACAGCGCCACGCCGTGTGAAACGCGCAAGCCCTGCTCAGTCATCGCGCAACAAGTCATCTCACTCTGCAAATTGAATAAACTCAATCAGTGCTAATAAAGCGGCCAAAATGGTTTGTGCGCGTACCTGTTGTCGATCCCCTGAGAATTGAAAGCGCTGGCTTTGTTGAGTGTTCGCATCGCCCCACGCAATCCAAACAGTACCAACAGGTTTATCCGCACTGCCACCGCTCGGCCCCGCAACCCCACTGACCGCCACTGCAAACTGGGCTTGGCTGTGGGCAATTGCGCCGCGCACCATCGCCTCAACCACAGGCTGACTCACGGCGCCATGTTCAATTAAAACCGACTCAGGCACCGCCAACATACGCTGTTTAGCCTGATTGGAGTAAGTGACGAAACCCGCATCAAACCACGTCGAGCTTCCCGCCAGATCGGTGAGCGCGGTTGCAATACCACCGCCCGTACAAGATTCTGCTGTTGCCACCATCTGTTGACGAGAGATCAACAGTGTTGCCAAGCGTTGACAGGTTGAAAAAATCGTCTCTGTTGTACTCAAACGATAGCTCCCAATCGTAGTTAAGGGGCGACACACAGGCCATAGCCGTAGATATCGAACGGATCATTGGTTGCGAGTCTTTTCTACCAGAGGCCAAGATGTATTAAACTCAAACATAACAGCAACACCCTAAATGGATCGGCCCTGCCATGACCTCTGACCCGAAGCACACTAGCACAGGTGATCTTCTGAATCACTCCGAACAGGAAAAGCGCCTTTTAGAACGTGATGCCGCACGGTTATTTATGCGTCGTTATGAACAACAGTTTGGCGAGCCGATGCGGCACATTTGGCACAATGACCCTGCAAAACCTGATATCTCTTGTTATTTCCAAGGGCATCAACTGGATTTAGAAATTGCTCATCTGTACGCCACAGCAGAAGAAGCTCGACACCTACGCAACCCAGACCACAGCGACCATATCTGGCGCTATCTGGCCGAGCTGGCAGCGATTGACCCCTGCGCGCAATTACAAACCGCACTGTTCGAGCTGTTGAACAACAAGGCACATAAACATTATGACTCTGAACGGGTGTGGTTGGTGATTCGCAATGTCAGCCCAGTCTGGAGTAGTGCTCAGATCAGAGCCACGCTGAAGCAGTTTCACTGCCAAGAGCACCCTTTTGAACAGATCTGGATATTGCCTGACTTTGCAGGAGAGGAAGATTTAATTCGGGTAACATAATACACATTGGGTATGACATAATTCTAAAACACGCTCACCACCGTCCAACCAAGCGTGAAAAATTTGAGTCAAATCTAACCGTTAATCGAATGCTCATAGGACAGTTTTAAAGATGCGATCTGTTAATCGACTATCCTCTTGGCTAAGTCACTTTCAAGTTGAATACTTTGTACTGCCAATATGGTTAGCCGCGACGTTAACCTACTTTCTGTCTGAAGATTTGCGTAAAGATGCCTTAACTCAACGTGTATTACATGAAGAGCAAGTCATATTAGAGCAATACGCCCACCACTTTAACCAACAATTGATCGACGCCTTATTCGATATGAAGGCTCTTGCAACTCAAATCGAAAATACATCTACGCCCGCTTCAACCCTGCAACATACGCTTCCCGTGACACTCTTGGCAAACCAGCATTATTTTCAAGCACGATGGATTAACGAGCGGGGGCAAGAGACCCTTCGTTTTGATCGTATCAACAACAGTGTCAATGCGGTTGACAGCCTTCGGTTGCAAGACAAGTCAGACCGAGATTACGTCCAAGCGATCTTACGCTTAACACCTTACCAGTTTTACATTTCTCGAATTGATCTCAATATTGAAAACAATCAGATTGAGCAGCCGTTGAAACCAACCTTACGTATTGGCGTTCGCCTGCCTGAGGCGCAAGGCATGTTAGTACTCAATCTTGACGTAACCGAACTGCTTGCACAGTTGAATAAGCCCTACAACAAACAGATCCAAACTTGGTTGGTGAATGAGGCAGGCGACTGGTTACAAGGCCCTAAAGCAGAGTTGAACTGGGGATTTATTCTGGGTCAACAGCACCGTATTCAAGATTATCTATCGAATGGTATTGGCCAGCATTTATTAAGCCAACCAAGCACGTCCTACCTTGAAGACGATGGTCATATATACCTCTCTCAGCATTTGAACTACGCCAATTTATTACCTGACCATAAAGTTGACTTTCAAGACCAACCCACCCTCGTTCGTTATTATCCCAGCAGCTACATTCAAGAGATCACTCAACAAGCAAGAATTTTTCCGCTTGTTTTGGTTATAGTGCTATCCGGTTCACTGATATTATTTTTGATCCTACGCAGCTGGCGCAATAGTCTTAATGCGGCGACGGAGCAACGTGCCCGCCTGCATGAAATTGAACGACTACAAGCGATTGAAAACTTCCAACACCAACTGGAACAAGAGAAAGAGCAGCTTAAACAAGACCTTGAGCAAAGCTACCAAGCCAATAAAAAAGTGCTTCAGCGTTTACAGCAGGCCACACAATCAAGCGAAATGGGTATCTGGGAGTACGATATCAAGTCACAGACACTGTACTGGGACGAGCAAATGTACGCACTTTACGGCTATTCAGGCCCGCAAGAAAACACCGCCTATGAGCTGTGGAGCAGCCGACTCCATCCTGAAGACAAAGTCCTTGCCGAAACCGCTGTAGATCAAGCCATACATCAGCGAGTGCCTTTTGACTGTGAGTTTCGCATCATCAGACCAGATGGCCAAGAAAGGTGGATTAAAGCCGATGCGATGTTAATCACAGCAGACAATGGTGATGTAGAACGTATGGTGGGCAGTAATCAAGATATTACCCCAACCAAACTGCTAACTGAGCGACTGGAATTTGCCAATACAGAACTTCAATCCGCGCTGGTTAAAGCGGAAGAAGCCAACAAAGCAAAATCAAACTTTTTAGCCAACATGAGCCATGAGATTCGCACCCCCATGAACGGCGTTCTGGGAATGCTCTCGCTGTTATATGACGCCAATATGCCCACTGAGCAACATGAGTATGTCAAAAAAGCGTATGAGTCGTCTGAGCGGTTATTGGGCATATTAAACGATATTCTTGATTTTTCTCGAATTGAATCCGGCCTTTTCTCGCTCTCATTTGCACCCTTTGCTATCGACAAATTGGTTCAGGACGCTGTTGAAGTCTTCCGTGTGAATGTTCAACAAAAACACATTGAGATGCAGGTACAGATTGACGACCAGACCCCACCTTATTTAATCAGCGATGTTCTACGTTTAGGGCAAGTGGTGTCGAATATGGTCGGCAATGCAATTAAGTTCACCCCAGAGCATGGTCGTATTCTGATTCAATTCCGCTACGTTGAAAAAGAAGACGGTGGCGTACTCATCATCTCGATACAAGATAACGGTATTGGCATAACCCCAGAACAACAGCACTATATTTTTGAGGTGTTCTCTCAAGCCGATGAAAGTACCACCCGAAAATTTGGAGGCACAGGTTTAGGGCTATCCATTTGTCAGCGCCTAGTGACCTTGTTAAACGGCAGAATTGAACTAAAAAGCGTTATAAATAAAGGCTCGACCTTCACCCTTCATATTCCGATGCAAAGGGTCAGTGAAGCAGAACACAGCAAAACAAATGACACGCCTCTTCTGGGCGGCAAGTGCATCCCAGACGCTCAAACACCGTCTCAAGATAATCTTGATTATAGCGGCCTTAAAGTCTTGTCGGTTGATGACGTCGCCTTAAATAACCTTGTCGTCGAAGGGTTACTCAAGCGATTAGGCATACAGACCCGCTTAGTCAGTTGCGCTATAAGCGCAATTGAGTCCCTTAAAGCCGAACATTTTGATCTGGTGTTAATGGATGTACAGATGGACGACATGAATGGACTAGAAGCCACAGCAGCCATTCGGCAACTGCCCAACATCAAACAGCCCATTATTTTTGGCTTATCCGCATCCGTTTTGGAAGCTGACCGCCAAGCCGGACTGGCATCTGGAATGAATGACTATTTGATGAAACCCTTCCGGATTGAGGCATTTATAAAAGCCCTGATCAATCAGAATATCGTTCCGCATTCAACTGCCAAGAATGCATGGCAAACACTGGATATCACTCTACCTTGCTTTATTAATTTAGCCGATGCCAAACAACGCTTTGATAGCGACTTTGAGCTGCTCATTTTATGCATCGAAAGCTTCATAGAAGAGTTCTCAGGCTTACACACTGAATACCAAGCGATATTTGAAAGCCAAAACCTAGAGCAAATGTATGCCATTACACACAAGCTAAGAGGCGTCGCTATCACCATTTCTGACTTAGAACTGGCCAACGCGGCTGAATCACTAGAAAGCCAATTACAAGATGATATTCAAGCAGACTACCAGCCACTACTCACACTGATGGTCGAGCATTTAGCACAACTCAAAGAGGCGCTTCTTGAACGTATGATAAGCTGACGCCCTCAATTTTTAGTTATGTGCTCGATGAAGCACCTTTAACAGCGAGTGGGCGATTTGAAGGATAGTGAAAAATCTCCTGGTTAGGTACTTAACTTGTCTGCTATTCATGGTAAATTCATTTGGAATCTGACCTTACTTTGATTTCATCCCTATTTTAGAAGACACAAACTTGATATTGTCAGCCGACTCAAACCCTTAGCCTTATTCAGGTTATAAAGTATCAGGTGGAGAGACCACAGTGAGCCATGACAATGTACGTACCGATTACTATAGACAGCTGTTTGATAACGCTTTTGAGCCGATTCTAATCGTAGATGGTCAGTATTTTGTTGATGGAAACCGCGCTGCACTGAACATTCTCGGTATGCAACAAATCGAAGAGCTAAGAGCAACACATCCAGGCCAACTCTCCCCTGAATACCAACCTGATGGCCGCCCCTCATTAGGCAAAGCCAACGAGATAATCCAAAACTGCTATGACAAGGGCTACCAACAGTTTGAGTGGTTACATCAAAGGCTAGACGGCAGCACTTTTCTGGTTGAAGTGACCTTAAAAACGATCCAAATTGATGGCAAAGCCCTGCTGCACACCACTTGGCGCCCACTTGATAATGAGAGAAGACTGCTCAGTGAAATTCAAAAGCAAAATCAGCTACTGGCCGATAAAAACCGACTGATCAATGAGGTCAAAAGCATTCTGCACACGAGTAATGAAAAGCAGTTGTTTGATCAGCTCAACACCTTAGAACAGTACAAATGTATCCTCGATGAAAGCGCCATCGTTTCTAAGGCTGATCTTGCAGGTAATATCACTTTTGTGAACGATAAGTTTTGTGAGGTGAGTGGCTTTAGTCGAGAGGAGTTGATTGGAAAAAATCACAGAGTCGTCAGGCATCCAGATATGGACAGTGATTTTTTTAAAGAGATGTGGCAAACCATCAGTTCAAAGAAAGTATTTAAGGCTATTATTAAAAATCAAACCAAAGATAGAAAACCTTACTATGTTGATTCAATCATCATGCCGATTTTAGATGGTGAAGAGAACATTATTGAATATATCAGTGTTAGGCATGACATCACTAGAATTTATGAACAAGATGCAATTATAAATGAGCAATATACAGACAATTTAACCAAACTTCCTAATAGAGTTAAACTCATGCGAGACATCAGCATGATGTATTGAGCCTAAAATAGCGCTGCTTAATCTAGATAACTTCAAAGATATTAATGAATCTTATCGCCTTGAAGTAGGTGATGCCATACTGATTCAATTTGCTGATCGGCTTTCTAAACTAGAATCTACTAATGTCAAAGCTTATCGCCTATCGGGTGACATATTTGCATTATTGGCTTGTGGAAACATTACATTAAAAAGCCTACAAAGCCTCTCTCGGGATTTTGCTCGTAGCTTAGAAAAAAATAACTTTATCGTTGATGACATCAATCTCAGCATATCAGTGACTATAGGACTGGCAGCTGGACAATATAAACTTTTAAGCCACGCTGAAATTGCACATCTGAATGCCAAAAAGAATAACAAAGGATATGCAATATTTGATGAAGAACTGCCTGCATACAAAGAGATGATTGAAAATATTCAAATCACCAAAGAGATTCGAAGTGCGATCAGTCATAACAATATCTTGCTCTTTGGCCAAAAAATCATCAACAACCAGTCACAAGAGGAAAAATATGAAGCTCTGATGCGGATTCGCTCAGAAGATGGCAGGATTATTTCTCCATTTTTCTTCCTAGAACAAGCCAAAAAAGCCAAGCTCTATCCTGAACTCTCTCGCTCTATTATTAAACAAGCCTGTCATTACTTTAAAGATAGAGAGAGCGCCTTTTCTATTAATTTAATGATAGAAGATATCAAAAACGAAAAAACGATAGCCTTTCTTTTCGATACTCTTAAAAAAACCAATACAGCAAAACGTGTTATTTTAGAGATTGTAGAGTCTGAGGCGATTGAAACCTTTAAAGAGGTAGAAGACTTTATACAAGACGCAAAGGCGCTAGGCTGTAAAGTTGCCATTGATGATTTTGGTACGGGTTATTCCAACTTTGAATATATTACTCGACTTAATATTGATATTTTAAAGATAGACGGTTCACTGATTAAAAATATTCATATTGATAAAAATACCCATCTTGCGGTGAAAACCATCGTAAACTTTGCTCAAGTACTGAACTTAGAGGTGGTTGCAGAATTTGTACACTGCGAAGAGGTGCAGCAAATCGTTAAAGATCTGGGTGTCACTTATTCACAGGGCTATTTATTTCACCAACCGGAGCAGTTGGGGTGAGGCTGTCCGACATTTCACCAGCCCCCTTATTCAAGTGAGGCTGGCCATCAATTTAAGCGCCAGTCGCTACGTAAAATCATCCCGTTTTAAGCCATATTTTTTCAGCTTGTCGTATAGGGTTTTACGCGGTAAACCTAGCGCTTCCATTGTGAGTTTGATGGAGCCTTTTTGGCGTTCTAGCTCTTGTTCTATCAGGCTACGCTCAAACATCTCCACTTGTTGTGGCAGGGTCAGCGGGGTGGTGGCTTCTGCACCATGCATCAGGCGCTCTAGGTTGTAGTCGCAGGTTTCACCGAGCAGTACGTAGCGTTCCGCTAGGTTTTTCAACTCACGCACGTTACCCGGCCAGTTGTGGCTCATCAGCACGGAGATATGTGCGCCATCTAGGGGCGGGGCTTCTCTGCCTACTCGATTGGAGGCGACTAATACAAAGTGCTGAAACAGTAGAGGGATATCTTCCATGCGCTCACGTAGCGGGGGAATTTCTAGAGTGACAACATTCAGGCGGTAGTACAGGTCTTCTCGAAATTGCCCTTGCTCTGAGGCTTTTTTCAGGTCGACTTTTGTGGCAGCAATAACCCGTAGATCAAGGGGGATCAGTTCATTTGAGCCTAGGCGTTCGATGCAACGCTCTTGTAAGACGCGCAGCAGTTTAACCTGTAATGATAGCGGCATACTTTCGATTTCGTCTAGGAACAGGGTGCCGCCATTGGCGTGTTCAAATTTGCCAATACGGCGTTTTTGCGCCCCTGTAAAAGCCCCTGATTCATGACCAAATAGCTCTGATTCAATAATCGACTCTGGCACCGCTCCACAGTTGATGGCGACAAAGTTTTTCCCTTGGCGCTTGCTGTGTTCATGCAGATAACGGGCGATTTGATCTTTTCCTGCTCCTGTTTCACCAAAGAGTAGGATATCGGCTTCAATGTTGGCAATTTGGGTGATCATGCGCAGCAGTTGTTGCATGGGGCGGGTTTTGCCGATAATTCTCGGCCCCGGTGCGCTGTGCAGGGCAAGTTCTTGTTTGAGCTGACGGTTTTCCAAAGTTAGACGACGCTTTTCACTGGCGCGCTTGACGACATCAAGCAGTAGGTCATTGGAAAAGGGCTTTTCTAAAAAGTCATATGCCCCCTCACGAATGGCACTGACCGCCATTGAGATATCGGCATGACCTGAGATCAAGATGATGGGGATGTCACGGTCGATTTTCAGGGTTTCACGCATCAAAGCCAAACCATCCATCCCCGGCATTTTCAGGTCGGTGATGATGACACCGTTCCAATCAGGATGAAGCTGATGCAGTGCGTGCTCAGCCTGTTCAAAGGTTTTGGGCTGATAACCTGCAAGGGATAGGGTTTGTGCGACGGTAATACGCAGGTGTTTTTCATCGTCAATTACAAACACATCGAGTAAGTCGCTCATCTGATCTCTCACAAGCTAGTTTTTCCGAATTGAAAGGGTTTAGATCACCTCAGCCAGTGGCAGGCTAATACGTAGCGTTGCACCACCTTCAGGGCGATTAAAGGCGGTAATAGTACCACCAAAGTCGTGAATGATCCGGTAAGAGATCGACAAGCCTAAGCCTAAGCCTTTACCCCCTTCTCGGGTGGTAAAAAAAGGGTTAAACAGTTGGCCTAAGTGCTCATCGGCAATGCCTGCGCCACTGTCACTGACAGAAAGTAAAACCTGCTGCTCAACCTGTTCAATAGTCAGTCCAATGGTGCGCTTTGGCCGCCCCGCTACGGCATGTAGTGCGTTGCTGATCAGGTTGACCAACACCTGTTCAAGCCGCACAGGGTCTGCGTTAACAAATAGCTCTTGTTCTGGTGTTTGACGCTGTAACTGCACCTGCTCTTTTTCAATTTGTGGGCGAAATAGACGCAGCGCGTAATCAACACTAGCAGAGACTGAAACAAGAGATAGCTGCCCCTCACTTTTACGAGCGAACATCTTCAACTGTGCGCTGATACTGGCCATACGCTCGGTCAGTTCGACAATCTCTTCTAAGTTGGCTTGCGCCATCTCAGGGTTGTCGCGCTGCAAAAAGGTGACACCGTTTTCAGCATAAGCGCGAATGGCAGCAAGGGGTTGATTTAGTTCGTGGTTGATGCTGGCGCTCATTTGACCCAACAAGGCCAATTTCGCCGCTTGGATCAGCTCATTCTGAGTTTTTTGCAGGGTTTCGGTGGTGTGCCGATGTTGCTCAATTTCTTGTTTCAATAGTGTGTTGGCCTGAGTCAGGTCTTGTGTACGCTCAATCACGCGGTGTTCCAGCTCGTCATAGGCTTGTTGTAAGGCTTGCTCATGCTGTTTGCGCTCGGTGATGTCGTGCAAGGTGGCCATATAGTGATACCCCTTAGGGTCTGCATTCATCACACTGATGATCATCTCCAGCGGTACTAAACGCTGATTTTTACGTAAGCCACTGATCTCAATAGGTGTAGCACTGGCAAGGTGTAACGCTTTGCTGCCTTGGGCGCGCTGTTCTGGTGGCATCAACTCGGTAAAATGCTGACCGCGTAGCTCAGGCAGTGGATAACCAAACAGCCGCTCGGCAGAGGGGTTGATATAGTCGATGCGGCCAAAGCTGTCCATCGTCACGATGCCCGCTTTAGTGTTATCTAAAATACTGCGAATTCTGGCTTCGTTGGCCTCTAAGGTTTTTTTGGTTTCTCGATCATGACGTAAGCGTTCACGCTGAATACGTTGGCGCTGAATGCTGTACATCGACAACAGCACCACCACCAGATAAATACCCGCTGTGAGCAAGCTGTTTTTTAAGATTTCAGTCCGCACGCCGCGCACATTTTTCAGAATATGTAAGCGCCAGCCTGCATCTGGCATAGGCAAGCTCACCTGTAAGTAGCGTGTGGCGCGTAAAGGCTGTTTGTCCAGCTCTGAAGTGATACTGACCAGTAGTGCCTCTTCACTCACTTCCTGTTCGACGAGATAAGGCAAAGTGGCGTGTTGCTCATCGGCATAGCGGCGCGAGCGTTGAATAGCAGAAAGGTCTTCTGTGGGGATCGGCAACAAACTTTTCAGCAACCAGTCACTGTTACTGCTGATAAAAATAATGCTATTGGGGTCGGTTACCATAAACTCAGAGTTTTGGTCTTGCCAAGGGATCTCTAAGTCATCAATTAATATTTTAACCACCAACACACCCTGTACCGCAGCGCCATTAAACACCGGATAGGAGTAATAATAACCACGTTCACCCGAAGTGGTGCCTAAGCCATAAAAACGGCCTTTTTGTCCTTTAATGGCATCTTGAAAATAGGGGCGAAAGCTGAAATTTTTACCAATAAAACTGCGTGGTGACTGCCAATTACTGGCTGCAACAGTATTGCCTTCAGCATTTAAAAGATAGATGTCGGAGACATTACTGATGGTTTGGTAGCTTTTTAATAGGCTGTTGAGCTTTAGACCACTTTCTGGCGTGATCTCCTGCAAAAACTGCTCTAACTCGGCTCTTGTGGCAAGTAACTCCGGCAGGTATTCATATTTGTCTAATTTGCCCCTTAAGCTGACAATATTCAGGGTAAGGTCATTGTTGGCCTGTTTATAGAGCTGCTGTAACTCATAACGCTCAGTCCACATCGCAGCCTGCCAGACCAGAAAGACAAACAACAAAACCCCTGTGGTGATATAAAACCAAGGGGTGCTGTTGTGCTCTTCAATATTGGCTTTTGGGTGCTGGGTTGACAGTAGCGTATCGGCCATTGTAATACTGCTTTCGAAAGTAAATTTATAGCACGGATGCTGTTGAAGAATGGATTATCTTCGTTATATCTGCACACTGAGCCTGTTCTTAGTTATCTCACCTTTTTCAATCGCTGATCTTCCGCTCACGGTTGAAGACCTTATTACTGATAAGGGAAAAATCAAGCTCGACACTTCTCTGTCTTACTCTAATAGTGATCGTCAAAACTTGCTAACGGATGAGCCGATTGTTATTCAAACTGGCGAGTCTTCGTTTATCACGCTGCTAACAAAATTCGGGGAGTTCAAGGGTAACACGGATATGCTTATTGTCACATTGGGCGTGAGATATGAGGTGACACCTGATGCAGAAGTATACACACGAGTCAGTTATCTGTAACACCTCAGGTCAAAGTGGGGCAGACCTGAGGCTTAATTGGCTATATGCCTTTTAAATCAGCCTTATTATTAAATTCACATGGAGTGAAAAATGAAAAAAGCAATTATCGCAACCTTTTTGAGTGGTGCTATCTCTCTACCTGCATTCGCAGCCAGTAGTAATGATTTGGCAGATGCTAATCTGATCTTCAATATGGACAATGGCCAATCTATGGAGCTGGCTATGTTGTCGCCTGAGGAAATGAAGCAAACTGAGGGTGCTTGGATTCCCAATGCAATTGGTGGAGGTATTGGTTTTATAACAGGAAACTACACTTACCTTGTAAATTCTGCGTTTGATCGGAACGCTACATGGAGCTGGAGTTCATATGCACGTACCGTTGGAACATCGACTGTAGTAGGTGCGATCAATCCTGTTTTTTCTATCCGTGGCGCTGCTACTGCGGCAGGTAGTTCATTTATCAGCGCTTGGCAATTTCGGTAAGTTGTGACAAAAACCAACCTTGCCTCTATGGGCAGGGTTGGTTTTTTTATTTCTTATGGAGGGTAAGAATGAAGGATCTTAAGGATAAAGAAATAGAAATGATCAGCGTGCTTTTTATAGATAAAAACACTTTAACGCTGTTTCTTTCAGGCGTACCAATGATTATTGCTATAGTTTGGCAGCCAATAGTAATATCCGTCACTAAGTTTTTTTTGGTATTTGTTGCTAGCACGACTTATGTGGCAGTCACCTACATTCTTATAAATAATAAAAGAGATATAACTTATCTTTCTTGGTTTGTTTCACTGCCTTTGGTTGTGTACTGTTCTGCTGAATCGGTAAATAATTTAGATTGGTCGGAGATGGAAAAAAATGCTAATTGGGTGGCTTACCTTAGTGCATATTTTTTTCTGATAGCGGTATTATATAGAATCTTGGATTTGTTTTTTTCCTTGGGTGCAAGGAAGTAACTGCCCTATGATCAAAAAATATCAGATTTATATGATTATATTTGCTGTTTTTAGTTTTTGTTCTGCTCATGCTTCAGATTATGCTTACATCTCGAGTAATAACCTGAAAGGTACAATTCCTATTACTAGCTGGAAAACGATACGTGATTTAGGGATTGTAAAACAAGACTTGGATTATTCGTGTGGCGCAGCATCATTGGCGACTGTTCTTAATGAACATTATGGTTTGTCTGTTACCGAAGAAGAAATTTTAAAGATCATGGATAAAGAAGACATGCGGGTCTCCTTTGATGACATGGCTAATGCACTGAAGGAGCTGGGTTTTCGAAGTGTGGGATATGCAGCGTCTTTTGAGCAGCTTACCAAGCTAAAAATTCCTGTTATCGTTTACACAAAACACCGCAAAGACGATCACTTCTCAGTATTACGAGGAATTAACAGAGACACCGTGTGGCTTGCAGACCCTTCGCAGGGTAATCGTACCTATAGTAAATACCAATTTCTTGAAATGTGGGAAACCCGAGAGGACTCAGATTTAAAAGGCAAGATTTTGGCTATTATTCCGTTGAGCCAAGAAGTTCAGAGTGTGAAAGACTTTTTTACTTATCAGCCAAGAAGGCAAACGGCACCAGCTGTGCAACAACAGGCATTTCGCAATACTCCTTGATATTTTCCCTAACTAAGCTAGAAGTCAGATGCCAAGAACCTATTATGAATCAAGTCTTGGCAACGGTCATAATTAAGAGGTGGTCTGTACTCGACGCAGCGAACGTTGAATACGGGTTTCTTCGCGGCGCATCTCCAGTAAAGAATCCTCAACAAACACCAAATGTTCGTGGGCTGCCGCTCTGGCCTGCTCTGGATTACTCGCCATAATGGCGTCGTACATCGCTTGGTGTTGTTTTAATAAAACTGGGCGCGATTCTTTTTTCTGAAACAGGTTTTTCAGGTTCGAGACGATACTTTTTTCCAGCATCGAAAATAAGCCGCGCAAAGTGTGCAGCAACACCACGTTATGGGCGGCTTCTGCAATGGCCATATGAAATTCGGCATCTACTTTGGCTTCTAGTACGGGATCATTTTTCTCATACACAGACAGCAAGTTTTGATAGGCGCGGGTCAGCATCTGCTTATCGGCCTCTGTGCTGCGTAGCGCGGCATAGTAGGCTGACAAACCTTCTAGTGCATCTCGGAACTCAAGCTGGTCATATAAAAATTCATCATGTGAACTGAGCAGCTCTTGTAGCGGATCAATAAAAGAAGCGCCAATCTGCTCACTCACGTAGGTGCCGCCACCGTGGCGACTGAACAGCAAACCACGGGCGGTGAGTTTTTGTATAGCTTCACGTAAAGAGGGGCGAGACACTTCAAACTGTGCCGCAAGCTCACGCTCGGGCGGCAGCTTTTGCCCCGGTTTTAAGGTGCCCTCTAGGATCATGCTTTCAAGCTGCTGCATGATGATATCTGAAATTTTTGGCTGCTTTACGCGGTTATAACTCTTGTTGTCCACTATATTAAATCCAGTACAACAGCATTGGCGGTAAAATCTAAGGGTAAAAAATGCCCTGATTGAATTGGTATTACCAATAATAGGTTTCAAAACATTCTATTGTCAATATTAATCAGCGGGTTATTAGCACTACAAAAAACAGTATAAATACCCACCAATATGTCTACATCACAGAATAATAAACGGGAAAACAAGCGTAAAAGCCAGAATATTGATCTATAAATAGCGATTTATAGGCAATCTAGGTTGGCTGGAATAATACTTAGGTAGCAGAAGGCGGTAAAGAGATTTGACAAACCGACCCAAAGGTCACTATCTTTACGAACTGAATCTTGTAAATTGGTTTTACCAATTTAGTTCTGATCGGAACATTCAGTCGATTTTAGACAAAATTGACACATAACAAAAAACAAATCCTTCGTACGGGAATCGATCATGAAAAAAGTTATGAAAGCCTCGCTGGCTGCTACCTCGATCTCTATCGCCTTAGCAGGCGTTGCAATGAATGCATCTGCTGCTGAAGATAAAAAAGTCTTGTTGAAAGTGCCAGTGGCCTTTGCCACCAGTTTACCGGGTCTTGGTTCACCTATCCCTAAGGTAGCGGAACAGATCGAACTGGTCACCAATAAATCGATCCGTATGAAGGTGTATGAGCCGGGTAAGCTGGTTGCACCATTCGAAATTCTAGATGCGGTTTCTCAAGGTAAGATCAACGCAGGCTATACCACTGCGGGTTACTGGGCGGGTAAAATCCCTGCTTCACCACTGTTCTCTGCTGTGCCATTCGGCCCAGATGCTGGCGAATATATGGCGTGGATGTACTACGGTAACGGCTTGAAGCTGTACCAAGAGATGTACGACGCATCTGGCTACAACGTGCATGTACTGCCTTGTGCGATCAACCCACCTGAAACTTCTGGCTGGTTCGCTAAGCCTATCGAAAAACCAGAAGACCTACAGGGTCTACGTATGCGCTTCTTCGGCTTAGGCGCTAAAGTGATGGAGAAACTGGGCGTTTCCACCTCACTGCTACCGGGCTCTGAAATTTTCCCTGCATTAGAGAAAGGCGCGATTGATGCGACTGAATTCTCTATGCCTGCGGTTGATACTCGTGTGGGCTTCCACAAAGTTGTGAAATACAACTACTTCCCAGGCTGGCACCAGCAGTCGACTATCTTTGAGCTGCTGATCAACAAAGGCACTTGGAACGATATGTCAGCTGGCCAACAAGCGGCACTAAGCCAAGTGTGTAAAGCCTCTATGGCCGACTCTTTTGCTGAAGGTGAAGCGAAGCAGTTTGCGGTTATGAAAGAAAACGTTGAAAAACGTGGCGTGCACATTATGCAGTGGAACGACACTATGTTAGATGCTTTCCGTGGTGCTTGGACAGAGGTAGTAGCAGAGCAAACTGCTAACGACCCAATGTTCAAAAAGATCTGGGATGATATGAGCCAGTTCCGCGAAGAGTACAAACTATGGGGCCAGAACGCGTTTCTACCGCGTAAGTAATCTCTCTGAGTTCTATTGAACCAGAACGACAAAACCGACAGTAATCTTTTGAGATGATGTCGGTTTTGTCCCTAAAAGATTAAGTCTAAGAGCTAAGTTAACTTAACACGTTAGACATCAATCGCGACCTTAGGGTCTCAATCCCCCAAATGATGATTCAGGAGCATGGCTGTGTCTCACACAACGTCTTCTCCAAAAGTGGCTTCTCCGATTGCTGATTTCTTAGATGGCATCGTTTTGGCTGCAGGAAAGGTTTTTGCGTGGTCCTACGTGGTATTGATGGCAGTGATCATCACCCAAGTAGTACTGCGTTATGGTTTCAACCACGGTCTAGTGTTGCTAGAAGAACTGCAATGGCACCTGTACGCCGTGGGCGTAATGTTCGGCATTTCTTATGCTCAGGTTACCAACTCGCACATCCGCGTGGATATTTTCCATATGCGCTTTCAAAGACGCACCCAGCACATTTGGGAGATATTAGGCATTTTGTTGTTAATGATGCCGTTCATCTATGTGGTATTTGATGGCAGCTTGCCTTTTGTTTACGACTCTTGGCGTATCAACGAAAGCTCGGCTTCTCCTACAGGTTTGCCTTATCGCTGGCTGATTAAATCGGTTATTCCGATCAGTTTTGGCTTGTTATTTATTGCTGCGCTCGCTCGTCTTATTCGAGAGATCACCGGCTTAGTGAAAGGCGAATAAGGGGCTTCTGATGGAAATCAATGAAATTCTAGTCGTCGCGATGTTTTTAAGTTTCATCGTGTTGTTATTTACCGGCTTCCCAGTAGCTTTTGTATTGGGCGGCGTTGGGGTGGCATTCGCTTTTATCGGTTATCTTTCCGATATTTATCTGGATACCGCAACAGGTTTAGACATGCTCAGCCTGAGCATTGTGGTGAACCGAATCTATAAGATTATGGACAACTGGGTGATGGTCGCCCTACCCATGTTTATCTTTATGGGCATTATGCTGGACCGCTCAGGTGTGGCTGAAAAACTGATGAACTCGGTTCAGCAGTTGTTTGGTCGCGTGCGTGGTGGTTTGGCGATTACCGTCACTTTGATCGGCATTATTCTGGCCGCCTCAACTGGTATTGTGGGGGCATCAGTTGTGCTTTTAGGCTTGATGTCACTGCCTGCGATGCTTGAGCAAAAATACTCTAAACCATTGGCACTGGGCACTATTGCCAGTGCGGGTACGCTAGGCATCCTGATTCCACCATCAATCATGTTGGTAATTATGGCGGATCAGTTGGCCTTGTCAGTGGGCGATCTGTTTATGGGCGCGGTATTACCGGGTCTATTATTGGGTACGCTGTATATCGTCTTTATTCTAGCCGTTGGTATTTTCAAACCTAGTGCAGCGCCACTACCCGCAGATGCTAAACCCGTTGAGTTTGCGATGATTCTGGCGGTATTCAAGAGCATTTTGCCACCTGTCGCGCTGATTATTGCGGTGCTGGGTTCTATCTTTGCAGGTATTGCCACTGCGACAGAAGCTTCTGGCGTGGGTGCATTAGGCGCAACACTGCTTGCTTGGTACAACAAAAAGCTCAATTTCACCGTATTTAAAGAAGTGGCACAGGGTACTTATAACACCACCGCTTACATCTTTATGGTGTTCTTAGGTGCAACCTGCTTTGCGTTAGTACTGCGTGAACTGGGCGGTGATGAGCTGATTGAGCACTGGCTAACAGGTCTGCCATTTGGCCCTTACGGCATCATTGCTTGCGTATTGCTGATTATCTTCCTACTGGGTTTCTTCCTAGACTGGATTGAGATCACGTTAATTGCATTACCACTGCTAGCCCCTGTGATCTCTGCATTGGGTATCGAAGTTAACGGTTATGGGGTTGTGGATAACCCAGAGTTGGTGTGGTTTGTGATGTTGGTGGCGATGGCGCTACAAACCTCATTCTTAACCCCGCCTGTGGGCTTCTCACTGTTCTATCTGAAAGGCGTTTGCCCACCGGATGTAGCACTGTCTGATATCTACAAGGGTGTTGTCCCATTCATCTTGCTGCAATTACTGGCGTTGTTAGCCTTGGTGGTATGGCCTGAACTTGTATTGTGGTTGCCTGCTCAAGCTTATGGCTAAGCTTAGGTTAAACGACCACTACTAAAACAACGATTATAAAAACTAGGATGAGTGCCGGAGCCTCTCCGGCACAGTTAAGTGCGTGAGTTTACCCACGCAAGCCTCAATCCGTGCAGACCGTGCAATATGATGAGTAGTCGCCCATGAGCAGCATCAAACTTTATCCTCCAAAACCTGAGAAAGTGTACTTCTATGGCACTTGCTTGGTTGACATGTTTTATCCAGAAGCCGGTATGGCGGGTATTCAATTACTAGAACGCGAAGGTATTGAGGTGATATTCCCTCAAGATCAAACCTGCTGTGGACAACCCGCTTATACCTCAGGCTATCACGACCAAGCTCGTGAAGTGGCGGCGGCGCAGCTCAAACTTTTCCCCCAAGATTACCCTATCGTCCTGCCATCAGGCTCTTGCGCGGGGATGATGCGCGAACACTATCCCGAGTTGTTTGCAGGCCAACCTGAGGCCGCACTGGCTGAGAATGTCGCCAGCCGCATCTATGAGCTGACCGAGTTTTTGCTGCATGTCTGCCACATGCAAATTGAAGACAAAGGCGAACCAATCAAAGTGGCGATGCACACTTCTTGCAGCGCCCGTCGTGAAATGGGCTTAGGTGAAGTTGGCCCTGCGTTGCTGAAAAAAATGGGCAATGTGGAAGTGGTGGAGCAAGCCCGTATTAAAGAGTGCTGCGGTTTTGGCGGTGCCTTCTCTGTGCGCCATCCAGAGATCTCAGAAGCGATGGTCAACGATAAGGTGAAGGCCATCACCGACACAGGCGCACAACAACTGGTTTCAGGCGATTGTGGTTGCTTAATGAATATTATGGGCGCAAACGAATTCCAAGCGCAGCAAGGGCTGGTACAAGAAGTCAAAGGCGAACACATCGCCAGTTTCCTATGGAGACGCAGCAATGAGTCATAATCCTGTCCAGAGCTTCCACCCACGGGTGCATGAAGCGATCCACAACCCTCAAATTCGCGCCAACTTCCGTAAGGCGATGGATGGTTTGATGGATAAACGCTTGGCGGCTTTTCCGTCCGATGATGATCTGCAAAAGATGCGCGATCTGGCGGCATCGATTCGGCTGCGCGCCTTAGCCAAACTGCCTGAGCTGCTTGAAAAACTTGAAGCGAATTTAACTGCTCAAGGCATTCAAGTGCATTGGGCTGAAAATGGTGATCAAGCCTGCAAAATTATTTTAGAGATCTGCCAACGTCACAATGCCAAAAGCGTGATTAAAGGTAAGTCGATGGTCAGCGAAGAGATGGAGCTGAACCACTACCTTGCAGAACACGGTATTGATGCGTTGGAATCTGACTTAGGTGAATACATTGTGCAGTTGGCGGATGAAACCCCGTCGCACATCATCATGCCTGCGATTCACAAAAACACCGATCAGATCTCTGATCTGATGCATGAAAAAACGGGCACTAATAAATCCCGTGATGTGGAATATCTTACCGCAGAAGCCCGTCAACAACTGCGTGAACGCTTTGAGAAAGCCGACGTTGGGGTTTCTGGCGTTAACTTTGCCGTCGCTGAAACGGGCACTTTATGTCTAGTTGAAAACGAAGGTAATGGCCGCCTCACCACCACAGTGCCCCCTGTGCATATTGCCGTAACGGGCATCGAGAAGGTGGTGGAAAACTTAGAAGATGTCGCGCCCCTGTTGTCACTACTGACACGTTCCGCTACAGGTCAACACATCACCACTTATTTCAATATGATCTCTAGCCCGCGTAAAGAAGGCGAGCTGGATGGCCCTGATGAAGTGCACTTGGTGTTGGTCGACAGTGGTCGCTCGAACATCTATCAAGATGATGAGCTGCTCGACACTCTGCGTTGCATCCGTTGTGGCGCTTGTATGAACCATTGTCCGGTGTACACCCGCATTGGTGGTCATGCCTATGGTTACACTTACCCAGGGCCGATTGGCAAAATCTTAATGCCACACATGGTAGGGCTTGAAGATGCAAAAGACCTACCCAGCGCCTCAACACTTTGTGGGGCTTGTGGTGAAGTTTGCCCTGTGCGCATCCCGATTCCAAAACTATTGGTACGTCTGCGCGAAGAGTCTGTAGCGGGCGACAAACAGCATGACAACTCTATGGTGCGTGGTCGTGGCAGCAAACGTAACACCACCGAAACCCTGATCTGGAAAGGTTGGGCCAAAATGCACAAGCATGGTGGCTTGTATCGAATCGGTACAGGGGCTGCGACAGTATTTAAGGGGCTGATGCCGAACAAAATAGGTGCTTGGACGAACTGTCGTACCGCACCCAAATTGGCGGCCTCAACGCTGCATGAACAAGTAAAGGCGCGCCAACTGGCACAAGCCAAAGTGCAAAAAGAACAGCAGAAATCGGAAGGAGAAGCCTAATGAGCCAAGCACGCAATGCCATTTTAGGCCGCCTGCGTCATCGTCGAGATGGCGCACTCACTGCTCCAACCAGTGATTTCTCTGTCGTCAGCAACAAACAGTGGTCGGATGAAGAAAAGATTGACCTGTTCCAACAGAAGATCGAATCCGTACACGCAGAGGTACATCGCGTCACCCAAGACAACTGGCTTGAGACCCTGAAAACATTGGTGCAAGCCAAAGGTTTAAGCGATCTGTTAGTGCCGCAAAAGGCCGCAGTGGGTCAAGCGATTCGTGCAGACTGGTCAGAGACCCTGCCAGAACTACGCAGTTATGACCAACCCGTAACCGAGTGGAAAGCCGAGCTGTTCTCAGGTATCGACGGTGCCGTTACAGATGTACGTGCCGCGATTGCAGAAACAGGCTCTTTAGTGCTTTGGCCGGATCAGGATCAACCCCGTTTAATGTCCTTAGTGCCGCCTATTCACTTTGCCATTTTGGATGCCCACCAACTGAAAAACACCTTCTATGAAGTGATTGTCAGTGAAGGTTGGGCCAGTGCAGGCATGCCCACCAATGCGCTGCTGATTTCTGGCCCGTCAAAAACGGCAGACATCGAGCAAACATTGGCTTACGGGGTACATGGACCAAAAGAGTTGATTGTACTGATTCGTCAGTGATCTAAACCTATTTTATTGTGATTTAAACATCGACCACAAAGGTGCTGAGCAGATACAAAGCACCTTTGTGTGGTCGGTTGCACCCAAAAAAGGGTGTTTTGTCAGGCGAGGCCATCACCATGAAGCAGCAATACCGCGCACTGTATAACGAACTCTGCCAGTTTATCGCGCCAGAGCGTCTGATCCATGACGAGTTACGGACTCTTGCCTATGGCACGGATGCCAGCTTTTATCGCTTAATTCCCCAACTGGTGGTACGAGTGGATAATGAAGCGGAAGTCAGCCGTGTGTTGCAGCTTACCCGCCAGCACCAATTACCTGTGACCTTTCGCGCGGCAGGCACCAGTTTGTCAGGTCAGGCGGTGACGGACTCTGTGCTGATTCAACTGAGCAGTAACTGGCGCGGTTATCAGATTCATGATCACGGCCATCGTGTTTCGCTTCAACCCGGTATCATTGGCGGTAAAGCCAACTTATTGCTAGCCCCTTTTCAGCGTAAAATTGGTCCCGATCCCGCTTCGATTAATGCCTGCATGATTGGCGGTATTGCCGCCAACAACGCCAGTGGAATGTGTTGTGGCACGGCACAAAACAGCTACAACACCGTTGAAAGCATGAAAGTGATTATGGCGGACGGCACCTTGCTGAACACAGCCGATCCTGAAAGCCGTCAAGCCTTCACTCAAACGCATGGTGAGCTATTACAGCGTTTACAACAGCTAGGAGAGGAAACTCGCGCCAATACTGAGCTTGCCAGCCTGATTCGCCATAAGTACCGCCTGAAAAATACCACAGGCTACAGCCTGAACAGCTTGGTCGATTACAGCGATCCATTTGATATTTTGCTGCACCTGATGATCGGCTCTGAAGGCACTTTGGGCTTTATCAGCGAGGTCACCTATAAAACCGTCGTCGAGCACCCGATCAAAGCCGCAGCCTTGATCTTCTACCCTGATATGGAAGCCGCCTGCCGTGCTGTAGTCGCCATGAAACCCACGCCTGTCGCAGCGGTGGAGTTAATTGACCGTGCGGGTTTACGTGCGGTTGAAGATAAAGCCGGAATGCCAGCGTTATTAAAGACTTTAGGCAGCGACGCAACCGCCCTGTTGGTGGACGTGCGCGCCTCTGAGCGTAGCGAATTAGAACAGAAACTGGCGGAAGTGAATCAGGCTCTGCACGGTATTCCCACGCTAAGCCCCGTCGAATTTACAGAAGATGCGGACACTTATGCCCTGTATTGGAAAATACGCAAAGGGTTGTTCCCAGCAGTTGGAGCGGTGCGCAATACTGGCACCACCGTGATTATTGAAGACGTCGCCTTCCCTATCGAGCAGCTGTCAGAGGGTGTGCTTGAGCTACAGCGAGTGTTCCAAAAATACGACTATCAGGAAGCGCTATTATTCGGACATGCCTTAGAGGGCAACCTGCATTTTGTCTTCACTCAAGGCTTTGATGATCCCAAAGAGGTTGAACGCTATCAGCACTTGATGGATGAAGTGGCGCAATTGGTGGCCGTGAAATACAAAGGCTCCCTAAAAGCGGAGCACGGCACTGGCCGTAATATGGCGCCTTTTGTCGAGTTAGAATGGGGCAAAGACGCTTACAACTTGATGTGGGCTTTAAAAGCCGCTTTTGATCCTGAGAACTTGCTGAACCCAGATGTCATTCTGACCCGTAACCCTAATCTACATTTAGAAAACCTGAAGCCATTACCGCCAGCGCATCAGTTGGTGGACAAATGTATCGAATGTGGTTTTTGTGAGTCCTCCTGCCCTTCACGCAATCTGAGTTTAACGCCACGTCAACGTATTGTGGTGCAGCGAGAAATTAAACGCTTAGAAGCCAGCGGCGAGGACATTCGTCGCTTGAAAATACTCTCGGACGATTACGCCTACCAAGGGGTAGACACCTGTGCGGGTTGCGGCCTTTGTGAAATGCAATGCCCCGTTGGTATTAATACGGGAGATTTAACCCGCAGCCTACGTCATGAGCGAAGTCAAGCTTATACAGGCACTGCTGCGTGGCTGGGCAGTCACTTCGAGGGGGTTGCAAATACCTCTCGCATCATGCTAAACGTGGCGGATGGAATACATGCCGTTGTGGGTAGCAAGGCCATGTCAGCAATGACAAGCACTGCCCGCAAACTCTCGGGAAACCGAGTGCAGCAGTGGACTCCTTCTATGCCCAAAGCCGCACCAAAAATGGCAACAGTCTTACAGCAGCAACCGCCTCGTCTTCAGGGGGACAAAGTGGTTTATCTGCCCAGCTGTGCCACACGTATTATGGGGGCAGCCCGTAATCAAGGTGAGGATAGGTCAACTCCAGAAGTGGCGATGAGCTTGCTCAATAAAGCGGGTTTCAGCGTACTATTTCCAGAGGCGTTAGGTGCTCAATGTTGCGGTATGCCATTCCAAAGTAAAGGTCAATTTGAAACTGCTAATGCAAAAGCGGAAGAATTGAACCAAGCTTTATTGAAAGCAACCGATAACGGGCGCTATCCGGTGTTTTGCGACACCAGTCCCTGCCTGATGCGAATGCGTGACACTTTGGACAGCCGTCTGCGTCTTTATGAACAAGTTGAGTTTATTCATGACTTTGTTCTGCCTCGCCTGACGATCCAGCAAAAAACAGAGCGTATCGCCCTGCATGTCACGTGCAGCACCACCAAAATGGGACTGGCCAGCAAAATGATCGCTTTGGCCAACGCATGTGCCAAAGAGGTTGTCATACCGCCGGATATTACCTGTTGCGGTTTTGCGGGTGATAAAGGATTCACTCACCCTGAACTGAATGCCTCAGCATTAAAAGATTTACCTTCCGCAGTTGTAGGTTGTGAACAAGGTTATTCCAACAGCCGCACCTGTGAAATCGGCTTAAGCGAACACAGCGGAATCCCTTACCAGTCGATCATCTATTTAGTTGATCGTCTCAGTGAAGGTAAGCGCTGAACAACTTAAAGCAAGCCTAAGGTTTTTCGGTTCAGGGAACTGCAGGTCTATGGACAGAACACGGCTCGGTAGCCTTTGCTTTACATAGCAAAGGCTACCTTTAAATAATTACAAAAATACTCTTCCCAAGAAGATTTAGGAGCCCTGACCATGAGCTTGAACCTCTCATTGCGTCAAAAACTGATCGCTGTAGTCCTAGTAGTTGTACTAGGATTTGGAGCGATGGGTTTATATGCCATTCAAAGCTTGAACAGCATGACCGCTGCTTCTGAACGTGTAAGCCAATTAGGGCAAAATGCACAGACAGTCTCCTCACTAGAGGTACAGCTGTTAAAGTTCGCCAAGCAGCGTGACAGTGCAAGCAGCGAAAATATAGCCGAGATTGACAGCACAATTATTGGCTTAAAACAAACGGCTGTAGCACAGCTTGCAGGTGTTAAAAACCAGCTACAAGATCCTAAAGCAAAAGCCCTATTAGCCGATGCTGAAGCCGCACTAACCCCTTACCTCAATCAACTGGCAGATTGGGTAGCATTACGTAAATCATTAGGACTGAATACAAAATCTGGTGCATTAGGCCAAGCGGAAAAAACAGCCGCAGCCTTAATGAGTGAAATTGAAGTATTTGGCTCTTTTGGTGCGCGCCTAAGAGAAGTACGTGCAGCGGAAAAGGACTTCATGATTTATCCTGACGATGCACATAAAACCGTTACGCTTAATATTTTGAAGCAACTGCGTACAGATATTCAGGCAATGGCCTTTGACGATATCTTTTTCCCTTTTGTTGATAAATATGAGACGGCGCTGAAAGAGGTGATCAACCTACGCCAAAGTATGGCGCTACTTGATCAACAGTTGACGCAATCTCGTGAGCAAGTCTCTAAACATATTCAGAGTAGCGCAGACTATCTACAGAGCAACCTGCTAAACGCGGCACAAGCAAATGCAAAAGCAGCGGCAGAAGCTGCACGCTGGTCAATTATGCTGGGTAGCTTAGTACTTGCTGCTGTAATTGGTTTAATTGTTTCATCAGTTGCCCTGTCAATAACGCGCAACATGAATCGCACCATTGCCGCATTAAATGAGATTGCTGCGGGTAATCTCACCAGCAAAATGGATCTGCGAGCAGATCGAAATGATGAATTTACCCAGCTCGCACGTGCGACCAATACCATGACGGATGGCTTGCACGATGTGATCAGCCACTTGGTACAGAGTAATGCCGAGCTAAAACAAACCGCAGATGCGATGGATCTCTCGGTGCAGCAAATTGCACAAGGTAGCCAATTGATCAGCGACAAGAGCAGCTCTCTAGTAGCCGCTACAGAGGAAATTAGCGCGACAGCTGACCAAGTAGCGGAAACCACTCAACACGTCAGTGACTCCGCTCAGGCAGCCTTTAACACTGCCCACCAAGGTGCGAAAGTAATCAGCCAAGCCATTCAAGCTCTCGCCGACGTAGCAGAAGTGGTTGAAGATACCAGTCAATCAGTTGAACAGCTGGGTTCACGCTCTAAAGAGATCGACATGGTGATCGACTTAATCGTGGGCGTGGCAGAGCAAACCAATCTATTGGCGTTGAACGCTGCTATTGAAGCTGCTCGTGCTGGGGAAGCAGGGCGCGGTTTTGCTGTAGTAGCCGACGAGGTGCGCACGCTGGCCTCGCAAACCGTAAAAGCCACCTCCGAGATTACCGACAAAGTTGAAGCGATTCAAAAAGACACTCGCCAACTGATAGACGCAATGAGCCGCAGCAAAGAACGTGTTGAGCAAGGCCGTATGCTGGGTGATCAGGCAGTGGTAGCTGTGCGAGAGATCGAACAACAAACTCGTGATGCCGCAGGGCAAACGCAAGAAATTATGGCTGCTGTAAAAGAGGTGGCGCAAACCACTGCTCAAATGGCACGTGACATGGACGGTATCTCCGCCGAGATCAACCAGAATCACCAAGCTACCAGCAGTATTCTATCTGCAAGCCAAGCGGTACATAAACGTGCAGAACAACTGGAAGTGTTAATTAAACGCTTCCGTACCTAGTTAAGACTTAACCCAAGTACTCTGTGATTGAAAAGGTGATTTATGCTTCCGGAAATTAAAACCATTGTATACGCAACCACTTTAGGCGCGAATACAAGGCCAGTGTTTCGTCATGCGGTAAAACTCGCTCACAGCTATCAAGCCCGTATCATCATGGTACATGCGCTAGAACCTGTGAGTGAGTTTGGCCATGCGATTATTGAGCACTATCTACCGAAGGAAGCTTTATCTGAAATTCATGAGCAAGGCATGGCGCGCGTGTTAGATAGCATGCAGCAACGTGTTGAACGCTTTCGTGATGAAGAGTTGGCTCACCTTTCAGAAGAAGAGCAGCTGCAAGTTAAGTTAGTGGTACAAGAAGCTAATCCTGCTGAACTGGTACTGAAAACGGCTGAAAAAGAGCAAGCAGATCTGATTGTGATTGGTTCGCATAGCCATCATGGTCTGTTCGGACAAAAACTACTAGGCGATACCGCGCAACAAATCAGTCTGCACAGTAAGGTTCCTGTGTTACTAGTACCAAACGATCAGTAGTAATCCTTGCTTAATAAAACCTAATATACCTAACCCAATAAGGGAGCTATTAGCTCCCTTATTGGATTTTGGCCACTTGGCACTCTTTCGCAAGGATCTGATAGTGTTAATCGAAAAACTGATGTTAACCGTGTTCCCTTTATTTGCAGTTGTCGCTGTTGGTGCATTTTATGGTCGCTGGAAGCATACCGACATTTCTGCCGCCAACCGCATGAATATGGATGTGTTTGTACCTGCGTTGGTATTTTCAGTTTTAGCCGATAAGTCCTTTGACTTGGTTGCCTATCAAGATTTGGCGCTAGCTGCTGCTTTAGTGGTCTTAGGTTCCGGTATTATCCTTTTGCCTTTGGTGCGTTTTTTAGGCTGGAATTTAAAAACCTTTATCCCGCCGATGATGTTTAACAACTCTGGCAATATGGGTATCCCCCTTGTTGTACTGGCTTTTGGTGAAGCTGCGCTGCCTGCTGCGGTAATGGTGTTTATTGTTGAGATGTTACTGCACTTTAGTGTGGGGATTTATATTCTTGACCACAGAACCAAACTCAGCGCTATGTTGAAAATGCCCGTGGTACAAGCGACTATTTTAGGTTTTACATTCAGTTTGATGGGGTGGTCATTACCGCAACCTATTGCCATTCCAATGGATATGCTAGGACAGATCTCTATTCCATTGATGCTATTCACACTAGGTGTACGTTTACTCTCTGTTGATTTGTCTGACTGGAAAATTGGTCTTACAGGCGCAATTCTATGTCCATTATCGGGCTTGCTTATGGCTGGCTTGGCAACCCTAATTTGGTCATTTGATAGCCAACAGCTAGCTGTACTGCTAATTTTTAGCGTATTGCCACCTGCCGTATTGAACTACATGGTAGCTGAGCAGTACCAACAAGAGCCTGCAAGAGTGGCATCAATTGTACTACTCGGTAACTTTGCCAGTGTGCTAACTTTACCAGCAGTGTTAGCCTTTGTTTTGTAAATAAAAAAATACCAGCAATATTGATAAACAAATAATAATTAATTCGTTTTTTTACAGCATTTCTCCCCTATTTGCTGGTGATATAAGTTAATTTGGTTTATAGATTAGTAATCTGTAAGCAATATTTTAGGAGGCGTATCAGGATGCTATTTAAGCAAGAAGACGCTGTCATAATTGAAGATCAGTTACCTCCGTGGAAAATACTGATTGTTGATGATGAGCCAGACATTCATACCGTTACTAAAATGTCGTTGCGCAAATTCCGTCTGAATGATCGCGGCCTTGAGTTTCTACATGCTTATTCAGGTACTGAAGCCAAACAGATCATGGCAGAACATCATGATATCGCCGTGATCTTTTTAGACGTTGTGATGGAAACTGATGACGCAGGCCTACAAGTAGCCAAACATGTACGCGAAGATCTTGGTAATCAATTCACTCGCATCGTGTTACGTACAGGTCAGCCCGGACAAGCACCAGAAAGTCGAGTCATCGTCGAATATGATATCAATGATTACAAAGAAAAAACCGAACTCGACAATAACAAACTATTCACCACAACTTATGCAGCTTTACGCGCCTACCGTGATATAGAGTTAGTTGATGAAGCGCGCCGTTATCAAATCCGTAGCCGTAAAGGTCTAGAACGTGTTCTACATGCCTCTGCGAGTTTATTTGAGCAGCGTTCACTAAAAGAATTTGCCAGTGGTTTACTACTACAAATAGCCTCGCTTTTGCATATTAGCGAAGATAGTGCACTGTTACAGATGGATGGGCTCTCTGGCCTGCAAGGCCGTAACTCGGATGATCTAGACATACTGGCCTCAACAGGCAGCCTACAAGGCTGTGTAGAAATGCCAGCAGAAGTGGTTCAACGCATTCATACAGTGATGCAAAGCCAAAAAAGCCAAGTCATTGATGGCAGTTTTATTGGCTACTTCCCTAGTAAGCAAGACAAGGTGACCCTGCTCTATATCAAAGGCGTTAACCACATAGATGAACTTGATCAACAGTTACTAGATATTTTCTCAACCAACGTCAGTATCGCCTTTGAGAATCTGTTGCTTGATAAAGAGATTGAGGATACTCAAGCAGAACTGATTCACCGCCTAGGTGATGTAGTCGAGAATCGCTCAAAAGAAGCCGCTAACCATGTGGTGCGAATGGCTGAGTTCAGCTACATCTTAGGCAAAGCTTATGGCCTTAGTGAATCAGAGGCACTGTTGCTGAAAAAAGCTTCTCCTATGCATGACTTAGGTAAAATTGGCATTCCCGACTCAGTATTACTCAAAGCAGGTAAACTAGAGGGTGAAGAGTGGGAAGTAATGAAATCTCATGCTCGCTTAGGTGCAGAGATGTTAGCGGGTTCAACACGCCCACTGTTACACACGGCGGCTATCATCGCTGAACAACACCATGAACGCTTTGATGGCACGGGTTACCCAAAAGCGCTTTCCGGTAAAGATATTCATGTTTACGCCCGTATAGTCGCCATTGCCGATGTGTTTGATGCTTTAATCCATAAACGTTGCTACAAAGAGCCTTGGCCGCTTGAGAAGGTGCTTACGTTGATGGAGGAAGAGAAAGGTAGACATTTCGATCCTGAACTGGTGGATCTGTTCTTGGCCAATTTGGATCAAATCAACGCCATTCGAGCGCAATATCCTGATACTTACTGATGACCTATCAATACATTCTCTAGGCGTAAAAAAACCGCATCCTAATCAGATGCGGTTTTTTTTGAAGCTAAAACGCTAGGTGTATTAGCCTTCGTAACGCTGGAACACCAGTGTTGCGTTAGTGCCACCAAAACCAAAGCTGTTTGACATCACACGGTTCAGTTTCACGCCCTCACGGATCTGAGTCACGATATCCAAACCTTCCGCTTCAGGATCTAAGGTTTCAACGTTAGCAGAAGCCGTGATGAAATCATTTTGCATCATCAGCAAGCTGTAGATCGCTTCTTGTACGCCAGTTGCGCCTAAAGAGTGACCTGTCAACGATTTGGTTGAGCTCATCGCTGGAGACTTATCACCAAACACTGCACGTACCGCTTTCAGCTCAGCTACATCGCCCACAGGTGTAGAAGTACCGTGGGTATTGATGTAATCAATATCGCCTTCTACAGTTGACATCGCTTGTTGCATACAACGCTGTGCGCCTTCACCAGAAGGTGCCACCATGTCGTAACCATCAGAGGTTGCGCCATAGCCCACGACTTCGGCGTAGATTTTTGCACCACGGGCTTTCGCGTGCTCTAACTCTTCTAGCACGAGCATACCGCCACCGCCTGCGATCACAAAACCATCACGGTTTGCGTCATAAGCACGAGAGGCTTTGTCAGGTGTTTCGTTGTATTGCGTTGACAAGGCGCCCATCGCATCAAACAAGCAGCTCAGAGTCCAATGCTCTTCCTCACCACCACCTGCAAACACCACATCTTGTTTGCCCAGTTGGATCTGTTCAACGGCAGCACCAATACAGTGGGCGCTGGTTGCACAAGCAGAAGAGATGGAATAGTTCACGCCCTTAATTTTGAAAGGGGTGGCCAAACAAGCCGATACTGTACTGCCCATAGTGCGAGTCACACGATAAGGACCTACACGACGCAAACCTTTATCACGTAAAATGTCAGCGGCTTCTACTTGGTCAGCAGAGGATGCACCACCAGAACCCGCAATCAAACCTGTACGCACATTCGACACTTGGTCTTCAGCTAAGCCTGAATCTGCAACCGCTTGCTGCATAGACAGATAAGCGTAACCGGCAGCATCACCCATAAAACGCTTTAATTTACGGTCAATCAGTTCATCAAGGTCGATGTTAACTGAGCCAGACACATGACTGCGAAAACCACGGTCACGATACTCTTCGTTAAACTTGATGCCAGAGCGACCTAAACGCAAAGACTCAAGCACAGTGCTCACATCATTGCCCAGACAGGACACGATACCCATACCGGTTACAACTACACGTCTCATGCTATGCCCTCAGAACTTAGAAGTTATCTGTTGAAGTAAACAAACCTACACGCAGATCTTTTGCGGTATAGATTTCACGACCATCAACAGAAACAGAACCGTCTGCGATACCCAGACAAAGTTTGCGAGAGATCACACGCTTCATCGTGATTTTATAAGTCACTTTTTTCGCAGTTGGCAAAATCTGCCCCGTAAACTTCACTTCACCGCTACCTAACGCACGACCTTTACCTGGGTTGCCAATCCAACCAAGGTAGAAACCTACCAGCTGCCACATTGCATCCAAGCCTAAGCAACCCGGCATTACAGGATCACCTGGAAAGTGGCAAGCGAAGAACCAAAGATCAGGCGTGATATCCAGTTCAGCGATGATTTCGCCTTTACCGTGCTCACCACCATCATCAGTGATGCTCACAATACGGTCTAGCATAAGCATGTTTGGTGCAGGTAATTGAGCGTTACCTGGGCCAAAAAGCTCCCCTTGGCTGCATTGCAGCAATTCTTCACGGCTGTATGAATTTTGCTTGGTCACAGAAAAAATCCAGTGGTTGTTATTCGATTTCTGTCATAAATAATCGGGCATAGTCTA
Source organism: Oceanospirillum multiglobuliferum (assembly GCF_900167095.1). GTDB lineage: Bacteria > Pseudomonadota > Gammaproteobacteria > Pseudomonadales > Halomonadaceae > Oceanospirillum > Oceanospirillum multiglobuliferum. The sequence goes on along the minus strand of NZ_FUXG01000012.1, from coordinate 85,247 downwards.
ATTGTTGCGTGCTGATATTGCACGTTTGCAAGCTTAATAAATATTCACAAAGTGGCTATAACCACACCTAGGACAATTTTATAGGCAGTATATAGAGCTAGCTCTGATATAATTTTTTAAGTTTTAGTGGAACGCAAAAAGCTTGGCGATTGCCGCCAAGCCATGCGAGTGCAAATCAGAGCACAGGGTGCATTATGAACGAATCTTTATCAGCCTCACAGAAAAGAGCTTCAGGCAGAAAACTACACAGTGCCTTTGGCAGAACTTTAATCTCTACGCTGTTAGCCACTCTATTTTCTTTAATTTGTATTTTTTTTGTCGAAGATCGCAACCTATTGGCATTCTTAGTCGGCTGTTTTGGTTTTATAGCACTTGCAACGCAAAACGCACTCCTTCAGCCATTGAAGCAGCTATTTTGTAAAGCGCTGGCGATTGTTGATAAAGCGCCAGCTAATCAAAGTGAGCTTTCTCATAGCAATGAAATAGGCATTATTGATCAAGCCTTACAAGTACAACAGTTACAACTTGAGCAACTTCAGAATGACCAACGAATAGTGGCAGAAAAAGTCGCACTCACTGTTAACAAAATTGAGCAATCTCATCTTGAATCTACCAAACACCAAGATAAAACACCGCCTTTATCAAAAATTGTGCAAACTGCTCAAAATCAACTGCATGATGCTGCACAAATAGAACATCAATTCGAATCTCTAAGTTTACAACTCAGTAGCGCGCAAACTCACATTATTGAGGGTGAGCAGAGTGTTAAAACCAGTGTTTTACAAATTGGTGAACTGAACCAAAATATTGAACAAGCCGCAGAGACGATACAGCTATTACAAGCTGAGGCCGCATTAGTCGCACAGACTGTACAAAGTATTACCGAAGTGGCAGACCAAACTAATCTTCTGGCTTTAAATGCTGCGATTGAGGCCGCAAGAGCTGGAGATTCTGGACGAGGTTTTGCAGTTGTAGCAGATGAAGTACGTCAACTGGCCATTAAAACGCAAAAAGCAACGGAGCAAATTGTTCAGCGTATTGCACAAATTGAGAAATTCATTGATGCAACAGACCAGGCGATGCAGTCGAGCCAACACAAAGTACAAAGCAGTAGCGATCAAATCACCAATACGCAGCAACTTGTACAAGGGCTATGCAGCGCGTTGAATCAATTGTCTGAGCAAAACCAACAGCTGCAACAGCAACAGCAACAACAGAGCAACGCGTACCAACACTTATCCAATGAGTTAGAAGCGTTAGACAGCGCTGCAAAAACAGTACAGCACTCAGGTGGACAAACACCGCTAGCAGAACAGTTGGCCGAGCTTAAAAAGCTTTTAACCTAATCATCATTGTTCTAGAAAATACTCAGCAGTGTCAGGCAGGTGTGTGGTCGGATTTTGGGTTTATGTCTTGAGGATAGAGTGCATGCGGTTAGCTGCAGCACTTAAGCAGTCACACACAACGCCGTATCAGCACTGAGTAATCTGCGCTTTCTTCTACGTTTCAGCAAATCCGCATTACTTTTGATGGTCACTCGACAAACTTTAAGTCTGCTTTGCAGTTCTAAAAGGTGGTCAATCAAGCCCTGATTCAGCTCGATTGACCGTTTTAGACCCACTCTTTGTTTTTCATTATCCAAACTAAGATCAAGACATTGAGTGTTCGAAGTCATCATGTCGTCACCTTTCTAACCGATCAAAAAAATTTCCGTCATTGGATACGCCCATTAGGCATTTGATCTGTTAAACAAAAATGACAACGTTATGGCAGAAATATGATGACTCATTGCAGTGCTTTAAACCGCGCCATCATTCGGTCTTTACCTATTTTAAGATCTGTCATTGGTGCGGGATAATTTTCTACGTAGCCCTTGGGCTGAATACGCTGTTTGGCTGGTAGATGGGCCAACTCTGGTACAAAGCGTGCGATAAACTCGCCTTGACCATCAAAGCGCTCTGCTTGTCGGTAGGGGCTGAGTAATCGAAAATAAGGCACTGCATCAGTGCCTGTCGAAGCCGCCCATTGCCAGCCGCCGTTATTTGAGGCTAAGTCAGCGTCAATTAAATGCTGCATAAACCAGCGTTCACCCTCCCGCCAGTCGATCAGTAAATACTTGCTGAGAAACACCGCCACTAACATTCTCAGCCGATTATGCATCCAGCCTGTTGTCAGCAGTTGGCGCATGGCAGCATCTACCAGTGGGAAGCCCGTTTGCCCCTGCTGCCAGCGCGTCAACGCCTCGGCATCCTGTCGCCACTGAATATGCTCTGTGACAGGTTTAAAGGCACGGTAGCGGCATAGTTCAGGGTTTAGCACTAAGAGGTGCCGGTAAAACTCACGCCAAATCAGTTCATCTTGCCAACATTGCGCAGAGGCCGCTTGCGCCGGATTACTGATTTTAATCTGCTGCGCTTGAAGCCAACAGCGGCGAATAGAAAGTTTACCTGTGGCTAAATAATGAGAAAGTTGGCTCGTACCCTGCTCATTTGCAGGATAATCACGTTGAACCTCATACAGACCAATAGCCTCACCCGTAAAACACTCCAGTTGATTTAGAGCCTCTCGTTCAGAAGCTGACCAGCGCTGCTGAATCACATCAAACTCAGGTTGTAATTGAATCAGCGGCAAGCCATCTAACAGGCAATTAAGCTCAGGCTTATTCTGTATGCTAGGTGCAGGTAAACTTTGTATTGGCTGTTGCTCAATACGCTGCACAATCTGCTTACGAAAAGCACTGTAAACCCGATACGCTGTGCCATCGGGTTTTAAAACTTGCCCTAATGGCAGTAAGCTTTGATCATGAAAAAACTGGCAACTAATGCCTTGCTCTAAGCAGGCTTTTTGAACACCTAAATCCCGCTGGCGCTCGTTCAACTCAGGCTCTTCATTGGCAAATAACTGGGCGATACCCAAACGCTGACAAAGGTTGATCAATAGGCTGCCCTGCTGCCGAAAATCATCTGCCTCTAATATCAACAGTGGAATATTAAGCTGCTGTAGCTCAGTTTGCAGATCAAGCACCGAACGCTCGGTATAACGAATACGGTTATACCCCCAATCATGCTGTAACCACTGCTGTTTAGGTCGCAGGAAACAGGCTATAACCCCGCCCTGTTGACAGGCACTAAACAGCGCGGGGTTATCATCTAAGCGTAAGTCGGCACGAAACCAAACAAGGGTTTTAACCTGCATCATGTAGCGCCAAAGGTTCTGGATAGGGGAATAGGTAACGCAAGTTACCGCTGTAACTACAGCCGTGCACTTCAAATAAGTGACGCATTAACACTAAAGGCGCAATCAGCGGAATCAATCCGGTACGGTACTGGTCAATGGTGTTGCTTAACATCTGTCGCTCAGTGCTATTCAGTGCTGTTTTAAGATAGCCTTGCATATGCATCAAAACATTGGTGTGGTTTTTACGGGTTGCTGGCTGCTTTAATATCGCCATAAACTGCGGTAAATATTCATCGGCCATCTGCGCCACATTCTGCTTATTAACCCCTGCTAACCATTTACCCAAGGTGCGGTAGTCTTGCTGATTGTGCGCCATCAACAGCGGTTTATATTGAGTGTGAAAATCCAGCAGTGTTTTGGCGGTAATACCGTCTTTTACCAATTGTTGCCAGCTGCTATAAGCGTAAACACGGGTTAAAAAGCTTTCACGCAAAACAGGGTCATTTAAGCGTCCTGTTTCTTCCACAGGTAGGTGTGGATAAGTTTTCATCAGCGTTTCTGCGAAAACCCCAGCACTGGAGATATCTGAACGATAGCCATTGCTACGATACACTTTCACCCGTTCCATACCGCAGCTGGGCGATTTTCCTAGCAGAATATAACCACTAATCTGCTCAAGCCTCTGTACCGCGCGCTCACTAAACTGCGTTAGCACTTCAGTATAGTCATGGTCGCTGCGTGTGCCTCGAACTCTAATTTCATCATCAAGATTCACGAGTCGAATAGGCTCACGAGGACTACCCATACCTGCACCCATTTCAGGACAGATCGGCAAATAACTGACGTATCGACCTAAAATATCAGTGCAGTAATGTGCTTGTTTATGGCCGCCATCAAAGCGCACTTGATCGCCCAATAAACATTGGCTAATACCCAGTTGAATCTTATGTTCTGGAAAACTGTATGGCATAAGTCAGGTACTCCATCATTTAGGTGATCCATTTGTTTTAACTTGGCTTTTTCGTATTCACATCTTCACATCAAGTTGTACGTATATAGATAAAGTTAGTTTGCATCTAAATCTAGGGCAACTTCTACCAAAGCCTGCACCAATTTATGATGTACGCCCACAGGGGGATGTAGCTTAATCGTCAGTTGTGGATATTGCTGCTCAAGCTGTTCAATTTGCTGAGGAACATCTTGTCTTAAATGCCGACCCGCAGCAAAGAATAGCGGTAATACGTCTATCTGGCAGGTTTGCTCTGGGTTTATCTGTTCTGCAATAGTCGCCAGCGATGGCTCGCAAAGCTCCATATAGGCCAATATCACAGGTAGCGACTGACTGGCTTGAATTTGCTGTTTAATCAGCTGAAATGGCTCCTGCCACTTAGGGTCTCGGCTACCATGCGCAAGTAAAACCAATAGTCGTTTAGGTTGATTTATCATAATAAACTCAATAACAGCGTAATGTATTTCCAATACAAAAAGATCCAATCTAGACGATACTGACTTATAAGAGACTTATTACAACTCTCTTTTTAAGGGCAGGATCAGCCATGAACATACTCATTTCAGGTGGTACAGGCTTTATCGGTAAAGCACTATGCCAGCACTTTTTAGCTCAAGGCCACAGTTTATACGTGATTAGTCGACAACCAGATCAGGTCAATCACTTATTTGGACAGCCTGTTATGGCAGCTAAAGATCCCATGGTTTGGCTTAATCAGCCTATGGATGTTGTTATCAACTTAGCAGGTGCGCCAATTGCGGATGCACGCTGGAGCGAGACTAGAAAAAACCTACTGTTAGACAGCAGAATTAGCCCTACTCGCCAACTCATTAACTATATGCAGCAAGTGGTACAGAAGCCCAAAGTATTTATCAGCGGCTCTGCTATAGGTATTTATGGTGCTCACGGCAGTGAGCCTGTGCCTGAATCTGGAACTTGTCATGATGATTTTGCCCATCGACTCTGCCTACAGTGGGAAGCTGAAGCGTTGGCGGCAAACACAATGGGCATTAGAACCTGTTTGCTTAGAACGGGATTGGTACTGGCCCATGATGGCGGTATGTTAAGTCGCTTGTTACCTATTTTTAAACTAGGATTGGGCGGAAAAATAGGTTCAGGGCAACAGTATATGCCGTGGATTCACCGAGAGGACTTGATCAATATTATCCAATACCTAATAGAGCAAAAAGATTTAGATGGTGCGGTTAATGCCACTGCCCCACACCCTGTCAGCAATGCCGTCTTCAGTAGAGTTTTAGCCTCATCATTAAATCGACCGCTACTGCTACCTGTACCTGCATTTATACTGAACCTAGCTTTGGGTGAGATGGCAGAAATGCTATTGAATGGGGCAAATGTAGTGCCTGCACGTTTACTGGAGCATGGATTTACATTTCGTTATAAAACGTTAACAACAGCGCTACAAGAAATTAACACTCGTTAATGTAAGATTTAATAAACACTATTAAATTACGGGCGCTTTGCAAATAGCCTGTATTTGTTATGATGCAGACTGTCCTTGCGCGATAATACGTTGTTTGCGCTTCCAATTTTCAGGGGTTTTCTTGATGGCCGATGTGTCGACTGAATATCAACTCAATCAAACAGATGAGTACGTCAACCATCTTGCCAAAGTGGAAGAAACCAACGCTGCCAAAGCATCTGAAAATATTTACAATGACCAAGGGGTATTATTGCTGGCTAAAGGTGCCACTATTACCGAAAAGGTCGCCGGATTACTGATTCAGCATCAGTTGAAAAAAGAGCTGGATCAAACCATTCACGTCTCAAATTCGTTGACTGTTTATGACATTCTCAATCAAATTTTAGAGCTGGTTGAGAGCAACTCAGAGTTAAACTTGCTCCATCAACAGATGGATTTTGAGGTTACACTACGCCAATTACTCTTCACCAAGCCAATTCCATCACAAATCTTACAGCGCTTAACTGTAATGAGCAGAGTGATGCCAGAGGTTTACCAGCGCAGTTTATTCTCTGCTTGGTTTACGCCCTTAATTGCTAAGCGTATGAATGTACCAAGCCATTCTTTTTTCTCGGCATTTTCAGCTGGCTTAGCGCATGATATAGGCTTAATGCATATAGAGGTTGAAGCAGCCACAGCAAGGCATAGCCTAACTTATCAACAATGGCGTGCGGTGAAGACACACCCTATTGTCGGACGTATTATCCTAGAAAACCGTAAAATTTATGACTTAGATACCCTAGATGCCATAGCGGATCACCATGAGCGATCTGATCGGTCTGGCTATCCAGCCGTTAAAGCTGGCAAGCAAATTAACTGGCTAGCCTCCATTGTGGCGTTGAGCGACCAGCTTTTTGAAATCTATTTTGATCCTGAGTACGGTCGTAAAAGCCTACAGGCCTGGATTCCTTTTTTAGAGGTTAATCCGGCTACATTTGGCACAAAGCTCTCTGATACTGTTTTAGGTTTGTTAAAAGACCCGCATATCTCCTCCCATATCACATCAGACCCAGACTTAAAGCCAGACCTTAAGAAAATTACCTCTGACAATACGCAAGTAAGCGCATTATTTTCAGTTGCCGCAGAGATAAATGACATCGCCACTCACTATCCTCGCTCACGTTTAGCAAGAGGCATCACTGATCTGATTGCTCAGTTGCGTTGGGTGCAAGACTCCGCAGGTTTAGGGTCAGATCATTTACAGGAGTGGCTAGAGTGGAGCCAGAAAAATCCTGACACTAATGACAACATTGAGTTGGTTGAAATTGGTGAGCTACTGGCTGATCTACGCTGGCGCTTTCGTCGACTCTGGTCACTGGCCGTTGAGCTAAGTTGGTCAGCCGTACTCAGTGCAGAGCATCAGACAAGTCTTGAAAAACTATATGCTCAAATTACACCGTATCTGCCATGCCCAGGCCGCTTTGATCTGGAAAGCTTTAGAGCAGAAGCACAGGCAGACAATACAGAGCCAACACCAGCGCCCTCAGAAAGCTAATTTTTCAGCCCCCCCCTATTCTGTTAAATAGTCTATAAGACAATTTTTTCTTACCCTTGACGGTAAGATTAATTGTTTGTCGTAACAGTTTATCCCAGACAAAATCGATTCCCAGAATAGCTTGATCCACATAACAACAATTCAGCTCGGGATATTACAGACATGACTCCACAAGCCTTCTTTGATCAACTTTGGTACAGCTACGTTGAAATCACACCGCAAGCGGATCAAATACGAGACCTTTTCTTAGCAACAGATGCTGAGGTGATTAATGATCATGTGGCGTTCCGTACTTTTGCCGACAGCCCAATAGCGCTGGATAACTTAGAGCCATTTGTGCTTGCTATGGGGTATCAAGTACAGGCCGATTATGACTTTGAAGAGAAAAAACTACGCGCCCGTAGCTTTATTCACTCAGATAGTACTGTACCTAAGATTTTTATCTCTGAACTACAAACACACAAACTCAGCCCAAAACTACAGGCAGTGCTGGGCAAGTATATCGCTCAAATTAAAGCTGAACCCACTGATCACAGTGTGTTCTGGTCTGGCCGCCATTGGCAAACGCCTAGCTTAGAAGACTATCAGTCAGTTGCTGCGGAATCTGAGTATGGCGCATGGCTACTAACAATTGGCTTATGTGTTAATCACTTCACGGTAAGTGTTGAGCAGCTTAACAGCACCAACAGCTTGCAAGAGGTTTTAGACCGCGTTAAAGCAGCAGGTTTTGCAACCAACCTTGCAGGCGGAGAAATCAAAGGTTCGCCAGCTGAATTATTAGAACAAGGTTCTAGCATGGCCGATAAGCAAGAATTTGTTTTTGTAGGTGGAGAAAAGCAGCTTATCCCAACTTGTTTCTATGAGTTTGCCAAGCGTTATCCAGACAACAACGGCAATCTCTATCAAGGCTTTATCGCAGCCAGTGCTGATAAAATATTTGAGTCTACTTTTACAGCAGCTTAACGCAGATAAAATCAAAAAAGGCGTACCCATTGAAGGATACGCCTTTTTGATGCTTCTTTGGTTCATTTCAGCATGGATAGCGAGCCAAGTTTGCATCAGGCTCAGACAGTGAATAACCATGCACAGGTTTTAATAGTATTCACCATTTGGGTCAACTAGCGTAATCACACCGCTATCAATCTGCTTTTCGACCAGCAGAAAGAAGTCACTTAACGCTTTCAGTGCCTCTGGTGGACGAATCACTTGGTTATAAAGCACATCGCCTTGAATCGCTTGCTTATTACGCTTAGTAATGGCAGCCATCAGCTTATGCTCAGACTTAGTGCCTTTTACCACTCGCATCAGGTCAACCAATAGATCTCTAGATGCCGCATGCATCAAGGCTTGTAGACTACGGCTGTCCATATGGACAAGTACCGTGATCAACTTACGGTAGATCATCAAAAAGTTAGGTTCACCTTGCGAAAGTGGTGGATTTAAACCCAGCTGCTCATCTAATTTGCTCAACAGCATCATGGCGTCCACCAGATCTATATTGACGGCAAAAAAGTCCTTTTCAATTCGGTAGTGGTATTCGCCATTGGCTGCAACGGTAAAACTCATAGACATTCCTTCTACTACCTAAATTAAAATAGGGCCAGATGAACCCTTGTCTTTTTTAGACCCTTGGCCAGCCCCTGGTTTGCTTTGTAAGCCCTTTAATACTTCAACGGCTAAATTCACCGTACTTTTCGCCTCAGCACCTGATAGCTGGCTTGGTTTAGCAGGTTTTAGCTTGGCTAAGGTTGGTGCCGGAATAATACGGGTGATCTTATGCGTTAAGTTTTGCTCTGACATCGCTTCACTGATAAACCAAAACTTCGCCAACTCACGAGGCGGAATCTGCTTGCAGATCGCCAGTACTGCTTTTTCTGGCAGGCTGTCAATCTTCTTCAATACTTGGCGAATATAGGGCGCTTCTGCACTGTTTGGCAGTGCGATACCAGAGTTTGCAGTTGCTGCGGTATTAAGTGAATTCAAACGAGGGGGTTTAATCTCACCATCACGGGTCATTCGCTCAATCGTATTTTTTAGACCGTGCAAACGCTGATTCACTTCCCACAAAGGTTTCTGTGGTAGGCGTTCGCCCTCTAAAACAATACGATCAATTTCCCGTCGACCACAGGCTGTTTCCAGTTTAGCAATTAGGCTGTCCATCTGCTTGCGCTGGCATAGACGATAGAGTAGCGCAAAATCAAGCTCTCGTACCAACAACGCTAAATCATTGTCTGTAAAAGCTTCCAGATGAGTTAAAGTAGGCAGCAACGTTTCAAATTCTGCACGTGCCTGATCCCATTTTTGTTTTGGGTGCAGGGCAAAACGGCTCAGTGTGTCGGCCAATGCTTCACGCATCTGTTTGCAGTGCATTTCTGATAAAAGCAGCTGTGTTTGCTCCAGCTGAATTTCAAGACGCTGTCCGCTGATCGGTTTTACCTTGATCTGCATGTGTTCATTCCTGAAAGCGGGTAATTAACGGCTATTTTGCCACGTTGCCATTACCCTGTGTACCAGTGAGTTTCCTAATGCTGTAACAGCATGTATCTATATCAACCCTTTCTGACACAGCTATCAGCAAAAGTCAGGGACTTTTTGTACTTCTGTTAGAGATTCACGAGCACTGTGCTGGTAGGCAGCATGGGGATTGGTTAGAATTCCTCTCTTATTTTTCTGAAGGTTTTGTAGGCTTCAACCCGTATGTTAGAAATAAATCCTATTGTAAATCTCATCAAAGATCTTTCGGAAAGGACTGAAGTCCTGAGGGGGTATCTTTGACTACGCTGAGAAGAAAGATCGCTTAGAGGAAGTTTGCCGTGAACTGGAAGCCCCAGAGGTGTGGAGCGAACCAGAGCGCGCGCAAGCGTTAGGCAAAGAACGAGCCGCGTTAGAGTTGGTGGTTGAAACCATCGACAATATGACGACCGGACTTGTTGACGCTAAAGATCTATTAGATCTCGCCGTTGAAGAGCAGGACGAAAGCACGGTTGAAGAGGTTGAAGCCGAGTTAGACAGCCTAAAATCTCAGCTTGAAAAGCTTGAGTTTCGTCGTATGTTTGCCAACGAAATGGACCCTAGCAACGCTTATCTTGATATTCAGTCAGGTTCTGGCGGCACAGAAGCCCAAGATTGGGCTAATATGATGCTGCGTATGTATCTGCGTTGGGGTGATGATCACGGCTTTAAAACTGAGCTGATTGAAGTTACCGCAGGCGATGTAGCCGGTATCAAAGGTGCCACTATTCGCTTTGAAGGTGAATATGCCTATGGTTGGCTACGTACGGAAACAGGCGTACACCGTTTAGTGCGTAAATCACCGTTTGACTCAGGTGGCCGTCGTCACACCTCTTTTGCCTCTGTGTTTGTGGCACCAGAAGTAGACGATAACTTTGAAATTGAGATCAATCCTGCCGACTTACGTATCGACACCTACCGTTCAAGTGGAGCAGGTGGTCAGCACGTGAACACTACCGACTCAGCGGTACGTATTACTCATGAACCTACAGGCATTGTGGCATCATGCCAGATGGAGCGTTCTCAGCACGCCAACCGTGACATGGCGATGAAGCAGCTGAAAGCTAAGCTCTATGAACTAGAGATGCAAAAGCGTAACGCGGAAAAGCAAGCCCTTGAGGACACCAAGTCAGACATTGGCTGGGGCAGTCAAATTCGCTCTTATGTTTTAGATGATGCCCGTATTAAAGACCTACGCACTGGGGTTGAAACTCGTAATACACAAGCAGTATTAGACGGTGATTTAGACCGCTTTATCATTGCGAGCTTGAAAAAGGGCTTATAGCTTTAATCAAAAAGCTAATATCAACAAGTCCCTATAGATTAAATGCTGAGTGTAAGCTTAGGCGCACTCAGATCAGTTTGATGTTTTGTAATTTTTGAATGGTTGAATAACGCATGACTACTGACTCTCAGCAAGACACTTTGGACAATGCAACCACTGCCGTAGCAGAGGAAAATAAACTGATCGCAGAGCGTCGTGCTAAGTTAAACGCACGCCGTGAAGCAGGTAATGCATTTCCAAATACATTCCGTCGTGATGCGCTAGCCGCACAACTACAGGCTGACTTTGGTGATAAGACCAAGGAAGAGCTGGAGCCGCTGAACCACAAGGTATCAGTTGCAGGCCGTATCATGCGTATGCGTGGCCCATTCATCGTAATTCAAGATATGAGCAGCCAGATTCAGCTGTACGTAGATCGCAAATCACTGTCTGCTGAAGTACAAGACGAGATCAAAAGCTGGGATTTCGGTGACATCGTTGGCGCAACAGGCCCGCTACACAAATCAGGTAAAGGTGACCTTTACGTCTTTATCGAAACTTGTGAGCTGCTGACCAAAGCCCTGCGCCCACTACCGGATAAATTCCACGGTCTAACTGACCAAGAGATGCGTTACCGTCAGCGTTATGTTGACCTGATCATGAACGAAGAGTCTCGTAAAACTTTCCGTATTCGTGCACAGGTGATCAGTGGTATTCGTCAGTATCTGAGCGAACGCGACTACATCGAAGCTGAAACGCCAATGCTGCAAGTGATTCCTGGTGGCGCGTCTGCTCGTCCGTTTATCACTCATCACAATGCGTTAGACCGCGATATGTTCCTGCGTATTGCACCAGAGCTTTATCTAAAGCGTTTGGTTGTGGGTGGCTTTGAAAAAGTATTCGAAATCAACCGTAACTTCCGTAACGAAGGCTTGTCGACCCGTCACAACCCTGAGTTCACCATGTTAGAGTTCTATCAAGCCTATTCAGACTACAAAGATCTGATGGACTTAACAGAGGACATGCTACGTACACTGGCACAGAATATTTTGGGTAAAACCGAAGTGGAATACCAAGGTGACGTGTATGACTTTGGCAAGCCTTTTGTACGCATGAGTATGCGCGAAGCGATTGTTAAACATGGTGATGGCATCACTTTAGCCGACATCGACACGCTAGAAGCGGCCACTGCAACTGCTGAAAAGCTTAAAATCCAAGTAAAACCTATCTGGGGCTTGGGTCGTGTGCAAACGGAGATCTTTGAAGTAGTGGCAGAGCATCTACTGATGCAGCCTACTTTTATCACCGAATATCCAGCGGAAATCTCTCCACTGGCGCGCCGCAACGACGATAACCCATTTATCACAGACCGCTTTGAGTTCTTCATTGGTGGTCGTGAAATCGCAAATGGTTTCTCAGAGTTAAATGATGCAGAAGACCAAGCCGATCGTTTCTCGCAGCAAGTGGCCGAAAAAGAAGCGGGCGATGATGAAGCCATGTATTACGACCATGACTATATCCGCGCTTTAGAGTATGGTTTACCGCCAACTGCAGGTGAAGGCATCGGTATTGATCGTTTGGTAATGTTATTTACCAATGCTCCTTCTATCCGAGACGTGTTGTTATTCCCTCACATGCGCCCTGAAGCAGAAAGCTAAGGGTTTAATCAACCCCAAAAGCTGCTGGCTTTTGGGGTTTTGATTATCTGGTTAATGATTTTGCGGCCAGTGAATATGTTGTACTGATAGATTAAGATTACCCTTTTAGGGTGCTGTTTTTGTTGACTAAGTTTGCAATGAATTACTCCGGAGAAAAACCATGAAGATGCTGAATCGCTCTGCAATCACTGTGAAATTAACACAGGCTTTTGTTGATTGGATTAACGAATTAGATGAAGACAGCGACCAGCTGACACTGGCAGAGGTAAACGAAGAGGCGACGGTTTACCTGATCCCCGAAATTGAAGATGAAGACCAGCTTAATGAAATGTTAGAAGAGTTCTATCTGAACATTTTGGAGAACGAGCTAAAATCATGGGAGGAAGATGAATCACTATGGCCTACCACGCTTGATATGGCACTGTTCCAAGCCTTCTTGCAGATAGACCCTAGTGTGATGGTGTTTGACCTAGACTTTCAAAATAGTCTGCAAGCAGCCAGCATGGATGACCTAGAAGAAGCGCTATAATCTCGCTTTAAGCTGTTGCCTCCAACAGATGTAGTACATTGCATTGATACGCTTCCCTCTCAGAGGGAGGCTTCTATTGCTGATCAACTTATCGTCCTCTTTTCCCTTTTCTCTTTTGGCTCATCGCATATAAGCTCTAACAGTAATGCCTTAGGCTTTGATCTTGCCATTCATTAACAGTTGTCGTTTACTTTGCGGCCTCAGCCTGCTTCTACGCTGGATGCAGCTCTTTTCAATGTTTATCTTTCAATATTAGAACAACCGATTAAAGGATCAAACTATGTCAAATGGCATCCTCTTAAGCGTTATTCTACCCGCAGCACTATTTATTATTATGCTGGGCATGGGTATGACGTTGGTGCGGGCAGATTTTGGGCGAATTTTTCGTCAACCTAAAGCCGTACTAATTGGCCTTGCCGGCCAAATGCTATTAGTACCTATTTTAGCCTTTGTGGTTGTTTCATGGTTTGCGTTACCGCCTGAGCTGGCGGTTGGTTTAATGATTTTGGCTTTTGCACCCGGTGGTGCAACCTCAAATATGATGACCTATTTAAGCCGTGGCGATGTAGCGCTGTCTATCACCTTGACTGCTTTTGCCAGTGTATTAACCCCCTTTACCATGCCTATTTTATCACAGTGGGCGTTAAATCACTGGATGGGTAGTGCGCCTGATATTGAGCTACCTATACTCAAAACCATGATGCAGCTATTTGTAATCACTGTGGTTCCTGTGTCGATCGGTATGTGGCTGCATAAAGCCAAACCGATGTTCGCCGCCAAAGTTGCCAAAGTAGTGAAGCCGTTGTCGATTGGCTTTTTACTTTTTGTGATCAGCGGTATTGTGGTCAAACATTGGGCGCAGATGCCTGAGTTTCTTGCACAAGTTGGCCCCGCAGCCGTGACATTGAATATTTTAGCCCTACTGGCAGGCTATTTACTGGCTAGAATTGTACAAACTAATATACAGCAGCAAATTACCATTGCTCTTGAGGTTGGCGTGCAAAATGGTGGTACGGCCTTAGTTGTCACAGGGGCTATTCTGGGCAATAGCATGATGTCTGTGCCTCCTGTGATTTATGGTATCTTGATGTTGTTTCCTAGCATGACTTTTGGCCTTTGGTATGGCCGTAGGTTATTAAGCCAAGCTGGACTAGCGACTCAGTAAGTTCATTTATAGGGCAGTATTATGGCATTACCCTCTCTAGGTCTGTACTTAGGCTTGGCAGGCGTCGACTCAAACGAAAATGAAAATGCTCTGCGCTGGAGTCGGCGTTTAGAATGGCCGATGCTGTTTCTTGCCCTCTGGATGTTGATCTCGTTTTATCTTAGCTTTGAAGCACACATCAATCCGGCTTTGCATAGAGCCACTGATGTATTTGTCTGGTGCTTCTTTCTAGCTGAAACCCTGTTGTTGCTCGCTCTGGTTGATGATCCTAAACGCTATCTACGTACAAATTGGATGAACCCGCTGATTCTGATATTGGGCGTCTCAGTGTTATGGGGCGACAGCTCTTTTGCCAGCTTTTTACGCTTTTTAAGAGTGGTGCTGATCATCGGTTTATTGCTACCGATGGGGTCTACTGTTAAGGCGATTCTGAAGCAAAATAACTTAGGGACAACCCTGCTAATCAGTAGTTTGTTTATTGGGCTTTCAGGCACTTTAATTTCGTTTATCGACCCCGCTATTGATACCCCTTGGGATGGTATCTGGTGGGCTTTGGTAACGGTTACGACGGTAGGTTACGGCGATGTTGTACCCAGCAGTGTCGCAGGGAAAATTTTTGCAGGTATATTGATTTTATTGGGAATTAGTCTGTTTTCGCTTTTAACCGCAAGCTTTTCAGTCTTCTTTTTAGCCAAAGAAGAAGAGGCGGTCATTGACAAAGAAACAGAGCTACTGGGGCGTATTGATCAGATGGAAAATCGCTTGGGGCGGCTCGAAGATAATATCTGTCGAATGATGGAGTACCAGCGTGAATTAATGCAGCAAATGAGTACTGCAAACGAGATAAAAACTGAAGATAAATCGCGTAACGCAAAGACTGAACAGCCCAATTAAACGTATTATTTAATTGGGCTGAAAATAAACTGACCATTAGTCTATGGTCAATCTTACTAACGACTACACGTCGTCCTCATCATCAAGGTCGAAATCATAGTCATCCTCGATATTTCTTCTCAGTTGACGTTGTTCGAGACGATCCTCAATCATTCTGCGCTTGTCCATCGCATAGTCTCGTTTACCCAGATCAGAATCATCCACATCGTCCTGAGCATCATCGAAAATATCGTCATCTGAATCAAAGGATACGTCTTCACGGCCCATTGATAATACTCTCCAGAAAAAGGTTTATTTGCGAAGCTTATATAAGCCGAAAACTTTTCTGGGTAAAGAAAAAAATACCAGCTTACGCAAATTTCTTAAATCTAGCGATAATCTAGCAATATTTGGTCGACTTTATTCAACGATGAAAGCATCCTCTATATCTTTCTGTTGATAACCATTTGGAATGCTGAATGCACTGGCCGGAATGCTCAGCTTTTTCACCTGCATCAGTTGGTACTCATCCTGCGCACTTATAGGTAACAAGCGCTTCACTGAAACAGGAATTTGCACTTTACTGTTCATCACAAATAGCAACTCTGTGCTATCACCCGGGTTTAACTGTTGATGCACGCTATTAGAAAAGTGGTGAAACGATTCTAAAGTGGCCATTTCTTCTTCAGGAATCCCTGCTTTTTTCGCACTAACCACACAGAGTTGTGCATGCTCTTCAGTATTAATAATCGCCTGAGTTACCGTGCAGTTATAACCGTTTACTTGAGCCTGCACACTTGTCTGCTGGTACTGCACTAAAGCTTTTTCAGGGCCTTGAGCTAGGCTTTTAATCTGCTCTAGGATATCTGCCATTTGCGCTTTTTCTTCTGCTGATGCTGTTTTCATACCGGTTTCCAGCTCAGCGATAATCGCTTTTCGCGTAACTTCAATTTGCTCAGACAAGCTATCAAGGGTTTCACGATCTAAAACGGTGTAGCTTTGGCGTGAGCCATCAACCAATGTCATATGCTGCTGCTCGCTATCAAACAACATAAAGAACTCAGGTGCCATTGGGTTTTCAAAGCGAATATATTGATTTTTCACCAAAATAGTACTTCGATAATCAGGATAGTTCAGCGATTGATAGGTCAAGCTTATATCGGCTTGTACAGATCCAATACTGGTCAAACTGAGGCCAATAGCCGCAATAAGCTGGGCAAAATTTTTACGAATATTCATAATGTAGTCGCATCTCCTTGAGATTGAGCGCTAACCGCTCTCTCGTGCATTTTCCGTATGATGGCAATGGAAGCTAGTCTGTGACAATTGCCGTCTATCCTACCGTAAACCGTTCTGATACTTAAGCAAATTGGCGTTTAACTTTCTCCGCTTCTGATACACTCAGAGACAGATTGTGTGGGCATTTCAGGAGAAATATTGTGCAGGCAACAGACACTCATGTCATGGGCTTATTGGCCATCGCTTTATCTTTAGGCTTAATGATTGGTGTTGAACGGGGCTGGAAAAGCCGAAGCTTAGAAGATGGCGCACGTATCGCAGGATTGCGCACTTATGGGCTCATCTCTCTTTTAGGCGCAGTAGCAGCACTACTCTCGCGGGAGCTAGGAGGCTATTTATTGGGTATCTTATTTTTAGGCCTCTCTCTTGCGTTAACCGCCTCTTATGTGACCCATCAAGATAAGCGTGATGTCTCTTTAACCTCTTTGATTTCGGCACTTCTGGCATTCTGCTTCGGCGCATTGGTGATTATGGGATATGCCCTAGAAGCCTCATCGGCAGCGGTGATTACTACCTTGCTGTTGAGCCTAAAAGGGGTGCTACACCGTTGGCTTTGGCTACTAGAGCAAAAAGAGCTATGGGCGGCCTTAGAACTATTAATTATCTCTGTGGTGGTGTTACCCATTTTGCCGGATGAAAGCATGGGGCCTTGGCAAGCGCTGAACCCTTATGAAATATGGTGGATGGTGGTATTGATCTCCTGTATCTCTTTTTTAGGCTACTTTGCCATGAAGATCGCAGGGGCAAAAAAAGGGATTATGCTCACGGCACTCTTTGCAGGCTTTGTATCTTCTACCGCTCTCACCTTACAATTCTCACGCATGGCTAAAGAGTCTGTGAAAGCCACTCCGTTATTAGCCGCTGGGGTGTTATTTGCTTGCGGCACCATGTATCCAAGGGTGTTATTGGTAGCAGGTGTGATCAATCCTGAACTGATCCCCATTTTGACACTCCCTATTACAGCTATGGCTGTGACAGTTTACCTACCTGCGTTCTGGTTTTGGTATCAAGGTTACCGACAAGTACCGGAAGATGTAGCACCACCCTCATCACCTTTGTCTTTAAGCTCCGCACTAGGCTTTGGTGCTTTGTTATGTGCCATATTTCTTTTGAGCAATGGCTTAAAAGACAGCGTAGGAGACACGGGAATCTTACTGTTAGCAGCAGCCTCAGCCATTGCTGATGTTGATCCAATAAACTTGTCGCTGTCTGGTATGAGCCGAGATGGTTTAGCCCTACAAACCGCTGTATCTGGCATTATTATCGCGGCAATAGTGAACTCATTGTTGAAGGCAGGCTTGGCAGGTTTTATCGGAGGATCTGCAATGGCGTGGCGAGCCTCAACACCACTGATTAGCGCCACTCTCTTTGGTGGCATCACATTATTACTGGTGTTATAGGCCTTGTCTGCCATAGCGGCAGTAGATAGTGAAAAAGAAAAGGGTAGTCACGTGGACTACCTCTCTTATTTCATCAAGCTTAGGCGACCGATTCTAGTTTAAGAAGCAGCCATCACTTGTACAGGTAGTTCACCTGCTTTGAGATCTAAACCTAAAAGGTTGCGAATATCTGCTGGGTTTTTCAGCAAATCTTTCAATGTGTATTCGTCAATAACTGCTAAAAAAGCATCCCGTGCTTTTTTCATCATCGGCTTCATATCACAAGCGCCAGTTAACGGGCAGATCAATTTTTCGCAATCAACAATCTCCAGCGAAGTTTCAAAGTCACGTACCATTTTACCGATAGAGACTTGCGCTGGTTCCATATTAATGCGCATACCGCCATACTTGCCACGAACGGTTTGGATGTAACCGAGTTGACCTAGCTTGTGTACAATTTTCATCAGATGGTTGCGCGAAATTTCAAAGTGGTGCGCAATATCACTGATGGTCACAAGCTCGTCAGACTGCTGTACACCCAAAAACATTAGTACACGAATGGCGTAATCTGTTTGACGGGTGAGTTGCATAGTGCATGGCTCCCTTAGCTTTTATTAAAATCGCTGCATTGGTCCACTGGCAGTAACGTCTGTCATTAACTGCCATACTTTAGATACTAACACAAGCATTGCTGACTCTATTGTATATCTTTGCAAGCAATTGCGGACATTTGTGTAAGCAGCTGTACAAAAATAGATCGCTGATTTTAACAAAACTGTCAACAAAAGCTGCAACTCTTGTCACAAAAGGAGCAATAAGTGAATCTACGTAACATCATACTGCTGTCGTTAGCCTCTGCTTTGGCAATGTCTGTAGCGCCTGCGTTAATTTTTATTGGTGGTTTGATAGGCACAGAACTGGCGCCGCAAGCACACTTAGCGACATTGCCCATTGCCTTTATGGTGATTGGCACCGCATTAAGCACCATACCTGCTGCATTAATTATGCAGCGCTTGGGGCGTAAGCAAGGTTTTATCATTGGTGCATCAGGAGGCATTCTCGCCACGCTGTTAGCCTCATTCGCGATTCAGTTGCAAAGTTTCTGGCTTTTTGTTTTGGCCGCTACTTTAATCGGCTTTCACTTGGCATTCGTGCAACAGTACCGTTTTGCAGCAGTTGAAAGCGCAGCACCAGAGCAAGCAGGCAAGGCCATTTCATTTGTGCTAGTCGGTGGTGTTATTGCAGCATTTATAGGCCCTGAGCTGGCGCGTTTAGGGCAGCACTGGCTGCCAGCACATTTTGCGGGCTCTTTTTTGGCAATGTCTGCCACAATCTGCTGTGCATTAATACTGCTGTTAATGATCAAACCTGTCACCGTAAAACAGGCCGATAATCAACCTCATCAGAAAACTTCATTACGTACACTTTTTTCTCGTCCCGGCTTTTTAATTGCTGTGGCAGGCGGGGTCATCTCGTATTCGGTGATGAGTTTCGTGATGACCGCAACGCCTATCAGTATGCATGTGATGGATAAGCATTCACTAGATGCCACTGCACGAGTCATTCAAAGCCATGTTGCGGCAATGTACTTACCCTCTCTGCTCACCGGTATGATTATTGGTACATTAGGTACAATCCGCGTGATGGCAATGGGTGCAGGGCTGCTACTAACTTGTAGCCTGATTGCATTGAATGGTCATGGGGTGATGCATTATTGGTGGGCACTAGTGGCGTTAGGTATTGGCTGGAACTTCTTGTTTGTTGGCTCTACAACCTTACTAACCAAACAGTATCAACCCGCAGAACGTTATAGAGCACAAGCTGTGAACGACTTTTCTATTTTCAGCTTACAAGCAGTGGCCTCGCTATCGGCTGGGCAGGTGATTCATGGCCTAGGCTGGCAGTGGGTGAATATTTTACCTATCCCATTGTTGCTGCTGATGTTGATTGCACTATTTTGGTTCAGCCGAAAAGAAATTGAAATGAAGCAACTGAGTTAGACTAGTATCTCAAGTCATGAAGAGAGCATTTTATGGGGGTTACGGCACAAAATTAGTCGCCTATTGGTTCTCTGACAGGCAGATAAATGGTATGTTTAACCTCAGGAATATTTAAGATTTAGGTGTGCAGAACTATCTTCTCTGCCACTTGGCATATTTACAGGAGAGTCTGATGTCTGGTCAAAAGTTTCGACTGGTAACCCGCAGTGATTTTGACGGTCTAGTGTGTGCGGTGTTGTTAAAGCATCTGGATATGATCAACGATATTCTTTTTGTGCATCCAAAAGATATGCAAGATGGCAAAGTTGAAGTGAATGCCTCTGATATCACGACAAACCTACCTTATGTTAAAGGTTGCCATATCGCGTTTGATCACCATTTGAGTGAAACCCTACGTAACGAGAAAGTTGATAATCACATTATTGACCCTAAAGCGCCTTCTGCTGCCCGCGTAGTATATGACTACTATGGTGGTGCAGATGCGTTCCCAGCGTCTTGGAACGACATGATGGAAGCGGTAGACAAAGGTGATGCCGCACAGTTTAACCGTGAAGAGATTCTAAACCCTGAAGGCTGGGTGCTGATGAACTTCCTGATGGATGCACGCACAGGCTTAGGTCGTTTCCGTGAATTCCGCATCTCTAACTACCAACTGATGATGCAGCTGATCGACTACTGTGCAAACCACGACATTAACGACATTCTGAAATTAGAAGACGTTAAAGAGCGTGTAGACCTGTACTTTGATCAAGAAGAAAAAGCCGTTGAACAGATCAAACGTTGCAGCACCGTGCATGGCAACTTAGTGGTACTGGATCTGCGTAACGAAGAAACCATCTGGGCGGCTAACCGCTTCATGATTTACGCCCTGTTCCCTGAGTGCAACATCTCCATTCACCAGATGTGGGGCTTAAAGCAGCAGAACACCGTATTTGCCATTGGTAAGTCGATTTTAAATCGCAGCTCCAACACCAACGTGGGCGAGCTGTGCTTACAGTATGGCGGTGGCGGTCACTTAAATGCAGGCACCTGCCAGATCGACAACGACAAAGTGGACGAGTCACTACAAGCGGTGATCACAAAGATCAACGCCGACGGCTAGTCCCTTCAGCCAAAACGGTTAACCTAAAGCCCCGACTGTTCGGGGCTTTGTTGTTTTCGGCAGACGCTTAACTGGAGCCTTACCATGAGCCAACACCCTCAGCCCAAATACCGCATCGCCATTCACTACTGCACCCAATGCAACTGGATGTTACGTGCTGCTTGGATCGCGCAAGAGATTTTGCACAGCTTCACCGATGACCTAAAAGAGGTGGCATTAGTGCCTGCCACAGGCGGCCTATATGAAATCTGGCTGGACGACACCCGTTTATGGTCAAGGGTTGAGGATGGCGGCTTTCCTGAAGCCAAAGTGATCAAACGCCGGATACGCGATCATATTGATCCGGCACGAGACTTAGGACATTCTGATCGGCCTACAGCAAGTGAGCAGAGCAAAGTAGAATAACTGGCTGCTCCTATTCTAGATACAATCTTCCTAATACATACAAGGCACTGCCCAAAACAACAACGCCCCGTTATCAACAGATAACGGGGCGTTGTTGTTTAAACCTGAACTGATTTATCTAACTTTAAATCAGCCTAAGGTTGCAGTGGCACAGTCAATACAGGACGACGGCTATGGTGCATTACCTTAGTCGGCGTATCGCCTAGTAGACTTTTATGATGGCGTACGCCCATCACAATCACGCTGGCATTGATCTCATCCGCCACTTCAAGGATTTTCTTCCAAGGCGTGCCTTCTTCAACACGTGCTTCTAATTGCCCCTCTTTCAGCATCTCAGATGCATCAAGCTCTTCACGGCAGAAGCGCTCAACACGCTCAACCACTTGCTGCTGTACATGCTGAAGGCTTTCATCATGAAGGGCTTTCAGTGATGGGTCGCTGCTCATCATTGAGCGTACTAAACGCTCTGCGCTACTGCTCATCGGTTCAACCACATGCAAGAATGTGATTTTTGACTCGTAGTGACCGCAAAGACTCATCGCCGCACGAAAGGCCGGACGAGACCCCGGACGAATGTCCGAGGCATATAGAATTCGAGTTACGCTAGGCAACATACACTGCCCTCCTCGTTAAAATTAGTGCAACTTTTCACTGACACACTCTGCCTCTAGCGATACAGAAGCTCGGGTAGGAAAAGTGCAATAGGGGCGATAAAGGTGATCAATGCTAGACGCACAATATCAGCGCACCAAAATGGGGTTACACCCTTAAAGATGGTGCCAGGTTTCACATCACGCAGCACGGCACTTAACACGAAGACGTTCATCCCCACTGGTGGTGTAATCAGGCTGATCTCGGTTACCACTACCACTACAATACCAAACCACACTAGGTCAAAGCCCAAGCTCTGCACTAGAGGGTAGAAAATAGGTACTGTCAGCAGCATCATAGATAGGCTCTCAAACACCATACCTAAGACGATATAGATCGCTAAAATCAGTAAAATCACGCCCATTGGGCTGATATCAAAAGAGGTCACAAGCTCAAGCAGTGCATCAGGTAAACCTGCACGGTTGATAAAGTCTGAGAAAATCAAAGCACCAATCAATACCGTGAACAGCATTGCTGAAGTACGGCCTGTATCGGTTAAAGCGTGGAATAGTGAACCTAAGCTTAATGAACGACGCGCCAAGGCAATCACAAAGGCACCACCTGCACCAATACCCGCAGCTTCTGTTGGTGTAAAGATCCCCAAATAGATACCGCCCATCACAATGGTAAACAGCACCAATACAGCCCAAACACCTTTTAAAGCTTCAATACGCTCAGCCCAAGTGAACTTTTCACCTGGTGGGCCTGCTTCAGGGTTGCGCCAAACGGCATAACGCACTGCTGCTAGGTACATAAAAATACCCAACAGACCTGGAATAAAGCCCGCAGCAAAAAGCTCACGAATACTAGATTCTGTTAAAAGGCCGTAAATTACTAAGATTACGCTCGGTGGAATCAAAATACCCAGCGTACCGCCCGCTGCAATTGATGCGGTTGCTAAAGAGTCTGAATAACCAAACTTGCGCATTGGCGGCATTGCTACTTTCGCCATAGTGGCAGAAGTGGCCAATGACGAACCACAAATAGCAGAGAAACCACCGCAAGCCACCACTGTTGCCATCGCTAGACCACCTTTACGGTGACCTAAAAAGGCATTAGAGGCTTGATAAAGCTCCTGTGACAAGCCTGACTTGGTGACTAGATTTCCCATCAGAATAAAGAGTGGGATAACAGACAGTCCATACTCTTGAACGGTATCAATTACGCGGTTAGACGCCATAGAAAGGGCACCTGTCCAGCGAAAATCCATGATATTGTCAAAGCCTAAGCCTTGCAGGGCTGCAAAGCCGAAAAATCCTACGAGTCCCATCGCAAAAGCGATAGGCACACGCACAACTATAATCAACACCAATAATATGGCGAAGCCGATGAGTGCTACAGTCATAAACTTGATCCACGAATAACGGAGTGGTTGTTCTGTCCCTTAAAACACAGGGGTTCAGTCACGAGTTTCTACAATGATTCGGTAAATACCGTAGGTCAGCATCAAGGCCGCAGTAACATAACTCATCACCGCAATATATTGGACGATGTAGCCAACAGGAATTTCTAGGTACTCTGTCACCACTTCTCGACGCAGAGAACGATCGGCCAGATAGATCATACGCTCAGCAAGATAGTACATACCGGTAGAGATCAGCAGTGCAGAGATTAAACCTAGAACACGTAGCACTTTACTGCTGACAAAGTTATCTAGAATATCCACCACCACATGACCACCACGCCAAGTGATAATCGGCATCTCTAAAAATACCAGTAGGGCTAAGCCAATCTCTGTGATCTCTACGGCTCCATCTACTGCATTATTAAAGAAATAACGCCCGATAACGTCCATGCAAGTCAGGCACATCAAAGCAAAGAGTACTACAGCAGCACAAACCTCTAGAGAAAAGGCCAGCCAAGAGGCTGGTCCTTTCTCTTCGTAATGCTCTGCTACCCATGTTGCAAGAGACATAACGACCTCACTTTTTCACTGACATGGAGTTATCTTGGTAATCACGAGCAATCTTACGCAGATCTTTCAGAGCTGCTTCTGCATTGATACCACGATCAGATACTGACTCAATCCACTCTTGATCCATGCCTTTAGTCAGCTTTTCAAACTCTTTAGACATTGGGTCTTTTTCAGATAGACGATTGATCTTTACGCCAGCTGCTTTAGCCGCTTCATAACCTTCAGCATCGCCAGCATCCCATGCACTACCTGCAAGTGCTGATAGTCTTAGGCCAGATACTTTCATGATAGCGGCACGGTCTTTCTTGCTCAGCCCTTCCAAAAACTCTGGGTTGATGAACATTGAGAAGCTACCCATATACATGCCGTGTGGCAGTACAGTGATGTTGCTGGTTACTTCGCTTAAGCGCAGTACTTTCTGCTCGCCCATTGGTAGGAACGCGCCATCAATTACACCCTGTTGCAGCATTTCGTATACTTTTGGTGCAGGTGCGCCTACTGGTGTGATGTGCATACGCTCTGCTAGAACACTTTGTACGCCACCGCCAACACGGATTTTTTTGCCTTCTAAATCAGCAAAAGAGTTTACAGGGAACTTGGTTTGAATCTGACCAGGGCCGTGAGTGAACATACCCAGTACTTCTAGGCCTTCGAACTCACCTGCTTTCTTAAAGTGCTTGTCATAAACTTTCCACAGAGCAACAGATGCAGCCTCTGCACCTACACCTAGACCTGGTTGCTCAACACCTTGCGGTAGTTTGAAGCGGCCTGGTACATAGCCGTGGTAGCTGAAAGACGCATCAATTACACCGTCTTCTACCAGCTGGAACATAGTTTTTGGATGGCCTAGACCCTGTTCCATTTTGATTTTGACGCGACCCTCAGTGGCATCTTCAACCCATTTTGCCCATGTTGGCCAAACTACGGCGTTTTGAGGGTGAGTTGGCGGTAGCCAAGTGCCTACACGCAGAGTTGTTTCTGATAGGGCGAAGGTTGAGGTCATCATGCCCGCGCCTAAGGTCAAGCCGATTAGGGCTTTCTTGAAGGTGTTCTTTATTATTGTCATTGTCGTCTCCTGCTTTGATTTATGCCCATGACTCACTTTGTGCACTCTGCATTAGGTGAGCATAGTTCGCTCTTTTTTGCTGTTAGTAGTGATCTTTCTTCTCAAATTGCACTGCCATCCTTGCAGTACTTGTTTAAAGACGCTTTTGATGTCTAAAAACTCAATTTCGTATCAAGTTAAAATCTGACTTAGGTCAAAGAAAGACAAAATACAACATTATTTATGACACTAAAAGCCCATCTGATACAATTTTTTTGTATCTATTGAACTTTAGGCTAGAGTCTACACCCTATTTTTTAGCAAATAAGGGGTGGATGTTGTTTTTGTTAAACTTTAGTACAGGGTCTAACTCTGTCATCTCAAATGAGATTTGGCAGTAGCTGTTATCTGTAATCGGTTTCATCCAGTCGCATAGAATTTCAAAGACTTTATCTGCAACTGCTTGTTTTAAGGCCATATCTCGACCATGACCGATTTTGAGATTGAGGTTCAAAAAGGCAAAGTCATCACGGCCATCAGCCACTCGATAGTCGTAGCAGCGGATTGCACGGCTGCGCACGCCCCCTAAAGGGAATGCGCCAGTGGAAACCACATATTCGTGCAGCGCTTTAAATAACGGTTGGAAATCCAACCGTTCATGCAGATTGTCAGAATATTCCACAATAAAGTGCGGCATAGCAGACTCCTTTGTAACAGGCTAAACGCCCCATTTAGGAATGTGGTGTGAACCCATGCTGATACAAACGTTCTTTGGCTCACAGAACACTTCAAAGCTGTAGTCACCACCTTCACGGCCTGTACCAGAGCCTTTTACGCCACCAAACGGGGTACGTAGATCTCGTACGTTTTGGCTGTTCACAAACATCATGCCCGCTTCGATACGGTTCGCAATGCGATGCACTTTGCCCACATCTTGAGTCCATAGGTAAGAGGCCAAGCCGTAATCGTTGTCGTTGGCCATGCGAATCACATCCGCTTCATCTTTGAACGGAATGATCACTGCCACAGGGCCGAAGATCTCTTCACGGGCAATACGCATTTCGTTGGTGACATCACGGAATACTGTTGGGCGCACGAAGTGGCCGTTCTTCAGGTGATCAGGCAACTCGTTTACAGGCTTCTCTGGGCCACCTGCGATAAGGGTTGCGCCCTCTTCGATACCAATTTTGATATAGCCTGTTACTTTGTCCCAATGGCCTTGGCTGATTAATGAACCCACTTTGGTGTCCATTTCCATAGGGTCGCCCACTTTGATCTTGTTGGCGCGTGCGGCAAACTCTTCACAGAACTTGTCGTAGATGGTTTCTTGTACAAACAGACGCGAACCTGCGGTGCAACGCTCACCATTGATTGAGAAGATGCCAAAGATGGCGGCATCCATCGCGCGCTCATAGTCGCAGTCATCAAAGATGATCACAGGAGACTTGCCACCCAGTTCCATTGAGAACTTTTTCAGGCCAGCTGTCGCAATAATATGCTTGCCCGTTGAGGTGCCGCCCGTGAATGAGATTGCATTAATGTTTGGATCAGTGATCAGGGCATTACCTGTTGTCGCACCAAAACCGTGTACGATGTTAAATACACCGGCTGGGATACCTGCTTCTAGTGCCAGATGGCCTAGGAAATCAGTTGATAAAGGTGACAGCTCAGACTGCTTCATTACCGCAGTATTACCCAGTGCCAATGCAGGTGCGGTTTTCCAAGTGCCTGTCATGAACGGCACGTTCCAAGGTGAAATCAGCGCACATACACCTGTTGGTTGATACAAAGTGTAGTTCAGCATCTGGTCATCCATTGGATAGGTGTGACCATTCATCTGACGAGATTTTTCAGCAAAGAAATAGAAGTTATTCGATGAACGCGGAATTAACGCATTTTGAGTTTGATAGATCGGCAGACCCGTATCAGCGGTTTCCAGTCGAGCAATCTCTTCAACGTGCTGGCCGATTAAATCACCCAAGTTTTCGATGATTTTAGAGCGCTTAGCCACAGGCATATTCGCCCAAGCTGGAAAGGCATCTTTTGCGGCTTGGCAAGCTTCTGCAACTTGTGCTGGAGTAGCGTGAGCCACTTCAGCTAATACTTCACCCGTTGCAGGGTTAACTGTTTCAAAGGTCTCGTTGCTCTCAAC
Source organism: Oceanospirillum multiglobuliferum (assembly GCF_900167095.1). Taxonomy (GTDB): domain Bacteria; phylum Pseudomonadota; class Gammaproteobacteria; order Pseudomonadales; family Halomonadaceae; genus Oceanospirillum; species Oceanospirillum multiglobuliferum. The sequence goes on along the minus strand of NZ_FUXG01000012.1, from coordinate 58,135 downwards.
CCACTTGCCATTAATTAAATTCTTAATCATCTGCGTATTCCGTCCAAACCGTGAGGATCAGCATTTGCTTTGGCTTCTGCCCACTACAAACCCTGACGTATAAATAAGGATATCGAGTCCGATGCTATTGGTCGGCTGGTTCATCTTACCGACAACAACTTAATATGTTAATCAAATTTATTTAACATATTAACAATTGTCAACTCAGAAGTGAGGATAGATGTAAAATTCACTGATCAGACTTTAGTTTTAAATTGGCGGACTCTCCTAGATAAACCAGCCTAACGATAGGCTTAGGCTGCTATTCTTGAAATTAATTAACATATTAAGTTATTGACAATCAGACCCTGAATAGCAAAACTACTTAACATCGAAACAATTTTGCAAAACCTGATCGCACCGCGCCTATTTGCGCGGGTGAATCTCATACGATTCAGCTTGCTCATAGCCCTCTGATATTTCGCAATCACACAGCGGGCTACAACCATTTAACCCAATCTGGAGACTTCGCCATGAGGCACAGCCGTATACTGAAGGATGGCGTTGCAACCCAAGTTGCAATTGATCCAAGTCAGCAGCAGGAGATGACATCACAACAATGGCTACCTGCCACCACAGGTACAGTGTTTGGTATCGCACTAAACGACAAAGCACTTTGTGCCAGTATGGAACAGGCTTTTAACGAAAAGCCTCATGTGAATCCGCCAAAGACTCCGGTATTGCACATTAAAACCGCCAATACCCACATCGGTTATGGCGCGGCTATTCCAGCCCCTGCCAATGGCGAAGCGATCTATGCAGGCCCATCAATTGGTATTGTGATGGGTCAAAAAGCTACTCGTGTATCAGAAGCAGACGCGATGTCTTACGTGGCAGGCTTCACCATCGTGAACGAAGTGACACTGGCGGAAAACTCCTTCTACCGTCCAGCGGTTAAAGCAAAATGCCGTGATGGATTCTGCCCAATCGGCCCTTGGGTTGTGGATCAAGCTGAGGTGGCTACACCAGAAGCGTTGGCGATTCGCACCTATATCAACGGTGAACTGAGCCACAGCACCAACACCGACCAGTTGGTGTATGGCTTACCGCAGATCGTCAGCTATCTGAGCAGCTTTATGACGCTGGAAGCCGGTGACCTGATTATTGCAGGCACGCCAATACGCACCGCGCAGTTGGCGTTGAAAGCGGGCGACACCGTGGCTATCGAAATTGACGGTTTAGGCCGCTTGGAAAACCCAGTTGTTAATGAAGCAGAGCTAGGCTAAGGGGATCGCAGACTATGAAACGCGCACGCATTCTATTCAATGGCGAACTCACCGCTGTTACCGTTAACGACAACAACGACGCTGTATTAAACGACGGCACTGTGATTGCAGAAGCGGAAGCCAACTGGCAGCCACCTTGCGACGGTAAAATCTTTGTATTGGGCTTGAACTACGCCGATCACGCCGCAGAGCTGGCCTTTAAAGCCCCAGAAGAGCCGCTTGTATTCTTAAAAGGCCCTAACACGCTGCTAGGCCACCGCAAAAACACCTACCGCCCAGATGGCGTGGACTATATGCACTATGAGTGCGAACTGGTGGCGATCATCGGCAAAACGGCAAAAAATGTCAGCCGTGAAGAGGCAATGGATTACATCGGTGGTTATACCGTGGGTAACGATTACGCCATCCGTGACTATCTGGAAAACTACTACCGCCCGAACCTACGTGTGAAAAGCCGCGACACCTGCACGCCTGTAGGCCCTTACATTGTTGATGCCAAAGATGTTGCTGATCCGCACAACTTAGCACTGAAAACCTATATCAATGGCGAGCTAAAACAGAGCGGCAACACCAGTGACTTGGTGTTTGATATTCCTTATCTGGTGGAATACCTCAGCGCCATTATGACGCTGGAGCCGGGCGATATGATCTTCACAGGCACCCCAGAAGGTTTGGCTGATGTGAAACCGGGTGACGAAATTGTGACAGAAGTTGAAGGCGTTGGCCGTTTGGTGAACACCATCATCTCTGAAACAGACTATCTGGCGTCTTTAAACTAAGCCGCCACAGGCAAACACAACGCAAAAAGCCCAAACAAAAAAATAACAAAGCAGCGGGTACAGATCAGGTTGATCTGCACCCCGTTAAAGGATTCCAATATGTTATCTGAAGAGATTATCAAAGATTGCGCCGCCCAATTGCATCAAGCAGAAAAAGAGCGCAAACAGGTTCGTCAGCTTTCATTGCAATATCCAGAGATCACCATTCCAGACGCTTATAAAATTCAAAGCGAATGGCTGAAATTGAAAATGGCGGAAGGCCGCAAAATCATCGGCCACAAAATCGGACTGACTTCACGCGCCATGCAGATGTCGTCTCAGATTGACGAGCCAGATTACGGCACCCTGCTAGACGACATGCTGTTTGATGATGCGGCAGAGATCCCAACGGATCGTTTTATCGTCCCGCGTATCGAAGTGGAACTGGCCTTTATTCTAGCCAAGCCGCTCAGTGGCCCGAACTGCACCATTTTTGATGTGTATAACGCAACAGATTACGTGATTCCTGCGTTAGAACTGATCGACGCACGCTCTCAGTCCATTGACCCAGAGTCAGGTCGTCCACGTAAAGTATTCGACACCATCTCAGACAACGCGGCTAACGCGGGTATTATCTTAGGCGGCCGTCCGATCAAACCATCAGAAGTGGATCTACGCTGGGTATCCGCCATGATGTATCGCAATGGCGTGATTGAAGAAACTGGCGTGGCCGCAGGTGTACTGAACCACCCCGCCAATGGCGTAGCTTGGTTAGCCAACCGCCTACATCCTTACGGCATCACGTTGGAGCCAGGTCAGATTATTCTGGCAGGTTCATTCACACGCCCAGTCCCTGCGCGCAAAGGGGATACCTTCCAAGTGGATTACGGCCAATTGGGTAGCATCAGCTGCTACTTTAAATAAGACTTGGATCGGTTGTATTCAACACAACGTCGGATAGCACCCTGCTGATCCGACTCACCACCCTATTTGATAACTGGGAGAGGTTATGCCAGCGCCCATTAACACCTTCAAACAAGCCCTAGCGCAGGGCGACACCGCCCAGATCGGCCTATGGCTGGGCTTAGCCAACAGCTACACCGCAGAACTGATTGCCGGAGCAGGTTTTGACTGGCTGCTGATCGATGCAGAGCACGCCCCTAATGATCTGCAAACGATTCTCGGCCAGATGCAAGCGGTAGCGCCTTATCCATCGCACCCTATTGTGCGCCCACCTTGGCCTGATGCGGTGCGTATCAAGCAGATTCTGGATATTGGTGTACAAACGATTTTGGCGCCAATGGTTGAAACGGGTGAACAAGCCGCTGACGTAGTCGCCGCAACCCGTTATCCACCACAAGGGATTCGCGGTGTGGGCAGCGCCTTAGCACGCGCTTCAGGCTTTAACCGTATGCCGCAATACCTGCAAACGGCCAACGAGCAGATGTGTGTATTGATTCAGATTGAAACCCCAAAAGGTGTTGAAAATCTGGACGATATCTTAGCAGTTGAAGGGGTTGATGGTGTCTTTATCGGCCCGTCTGACCTGAGCGCCTCAATGGGGCATATCGGCAACCCTGCACACCCTGATGTGCAAGCGGTTATCGAAGCCAGCATCGCTAAAATCGTGGCCGCAGGCAAAGCCCCAGGTATTTTGATCGCAGATCAAGCCTTGGCTCAGCGCTATATTGAGCTGGGCGCACTCTTTGTCGGTGTCGGCACAGACACAGGTTTGTTGATGAAAGCGTCTACAGATCTGGCTGCAAAGTTCAAAGCCAGTGTTGAAGGCATCAAAGCGGAAAAAGGCTCTGTTTACTAAGCCGCCTTAGCTCCTCTGTTAAAAGCACCCAAAACCATTGTGCAGCACCGTTCCGGTTTAGCCGCTGCACAATGAGTATTTGGGTGTTACTCCCGCATCAGTTATGCTGAAATTCACTCAGCTTATTCAGTTGTCAGCCCTATGCCTGTTAATCATAACAACGAATGGATACCCAATATCGTCATCGGTCAGGACTACGACCGTCACTTTGAAAGCGCCTCAATCCATTTTGACGTATTAGGCCGCATGGCTGACTTTTTTGGCCGTGATATGCCCGTGCATCTACACGCCCAGTTTTTGCAGATTCACTTTATTCATGGCGGAAACAGCCATTTTTATATCGACGAAGCGGTTTACCACTGTAGCGGCGCGTGCATTTTTCTGACGCCTCCTGCCATTCCCCACTCGTTTATGACCGAACAAGGGGTCACAGGCTACGTGCTGACCGTACACCAATCCCTTATTTGGTATCTGCTAAACGACAGCCAAAACAACGCCCTAGACAGCGAACATATCCGCCCCCTGTGTATTGAAAAGCGTCGCCTAACCGCCGAACAACTGAAACTTTGGCAAAGGCTAGAGCAAAGCTTTGAAGCCCTGCAAGACGAGTGGCAAGGTGAACACAAAGACAAAACCTTCGCCCTAGAAAGCATCGTGCGCTTATTGCTGCTGCAAATGACACGGCTCGCACCAGACTCGACTGAAACCCAAGCCGTTGCCAGTGAAGAGCTGCGCCAGTTTCGCCGCTTCTCAGAACTGCTTGAAAAAGAGTTTCGCAACCGTTGGCCCTTGACCAAATACTGCTCCACTATTGGTGTCTCTGAAAGTCGCCTAAACCATATTTGCCAACGGGTTGCCAACTGCCCACCGAAGAAACTGATTCACGAACGTATCCTGCAAGAGAGCAAACGCATGCTGCTGTACAGCAATATCAGCATCAACGACATCGGTTTTGAGCTGGGCTTTACCGATCCCTCTTACTTTTCACGCTTCTTTCGTAAACAAACAGGCGTTACACCGAAGGATTTTAGAGGGCAGAGTGATCAACGAAATCGTTAGAAACTAACCCGCTAAGCTTGTCGAAACCCGCGAATCAAGCGTCTGAACATCGACAACAACCCTGACTTATCTCAAGAATTAAATCACTCTTTGTCATTACTGCGTTGACAATAGATAACATGTTAATTATATTTTTACTTAACATGTTAACTTTTGATCGAAGCTAATGCTTGAAAACCTTCGCTTGAACCTTGCAGCCCCACAAAACCCTAGGCTGCCAATAGGGTGATGGCTCTGACAAAACGACAACAAAAAAAGGAAAGATCATGGGTGAAATAACTATTGCCGCCAAAGTAACGCACGTACCCACAATGCTACTTTCTGAGCAGCCGGGTAATCTGCAAGGCTGTCGCCAACCTGCAATTGATGGTCATCGTGAGCTGGGTCGTCGCGCGCGTGAAGCAGGTGTTGATACGGTAATCGTATTGGATACGCACTGGTTGGTGAATGCGGGTTTTCATATCAACAGCAATGAAAGCTTTGAAGGTGTTTATACCAGCCATGAGTTTCCGCACTTTATTCAGAACCTAAACTACAAGCACAAAGGCAACCCAGCCCTAGGGGATGCCATTGCTAAACGTGCAACTGAGAAAGGCGTACACACCTTGTCACATCAAGTGCCTACGCTTGACTTAGAATACGGCACCTTGGTTCCACTACAGTTTATGGACCCAGAAGGTCATTTCAAAGTGGTGTCGATTGCGGCCTGGTGTACGGTTCATAGTCTGAAAGACTCTCGCGTATTGGGCGAAGCTATTGCCGAAGCCATTCGTGAAAGTGACAGCAAGGTGATGTTGCTGGCCTCAGGTTCTTTGTCGCACAAAATTTGGGAAAACGAGCTATACGCTGAAAACAACGGCACCTTCACCATCTCCCGTGAGTTTAACCGTCAGGTTGATCTACGCGTGATGGATCTTTGGGAGCAAGGCGAATATGCGACTTTCCTAAAAATGCTGCCAGAATACGCCCAGCTTTGTGCAGGCGAAGGCGGCATGCACGATACGGCAATGCTGTTTGGCGCACTAGGTTGGGATCAGTATAAAGGTAAGGCTGAGGTGATCACCCCTTACTTCCCAAGCTCTGGCACAGGCCAAACCAATGTGCAGTTCCATCTGTAAGTTACCTCTATAAATTCTAGCTTTTCTTTAAGGTTAAGCCTGTCAGTTTATAGCCCAGAACCGCCGCAGTGATGCGGCGTTTCGCCCGTTTAGAACAGGTCATTTAAGCCGCCATGACAACACTTATTCAAACACTGCACGAGCTAAGCTGTGACTCAGCATTGACCATGATTCAAGCGGCCAAACAAAAAGCAGAACAACTTGGCTTAGCGATATGTGTCTCTGTGGTTGGCCCACAAGGGTTACCACTGGCCAGTATTCGTATGAATGGCGCACCACTGCATTCTATTACTTTGGCTGAAGATAAAGCCTATACCGCGGTTAGTTTCAAACGCCCCACTCATGAATGGGATGAGCGCCTTGCCAGCCAACCCAAAGTACAACAAGCGTTGGCAACCCGTGACCGTTTCACCATGTTGGGCGGTGGTTTACCGATTAGACTAACGCTGAGTTCAGCATTAACAACAGATTCAGAGTTAACAACAAGTTTAGAGTTTACCCCCGGCTCTAACAGCATAGGTTCCCTGACCGAATCAACCGTTTTGGTTGGCGCTGTTGGAGTTTCCGGTGGTTCTGTACAACAGGATATTGAGTGTGCAGAGGCCGCTATTGCTGCGTTATTAAGCTAAGCAATAAGGTTACACCATCCTGATAATGACGATAAAAAACGACTAACGGAGACACAGACAATGCTACAGGCATCTTACCCTTACTACCTTGCCAATGAGGCCGTAAGCCCGAATCAAGACCTTGAAGTCACCAACAAGTACACTGGCGAAGTGGCCACCCGTGTGGCACTTGCCGATGTTGACGCCATTGACCGCGCCATTGCCGCAGCGGTTGAAGCGACAGAGCCGATGCGCAAAATGCCCGCTTACAAGCGTCAGGCGATTTTGGAGCATTGCGTGCGCCGTTTTCAAGAGCGTTTTGAAGAGCTGGCACAAGCCTTGTGTGTTGAGGCAGGTAAGCCGATTAAAGATGCTCGCGGTGAAGTGACCCGTTTAATTGATACCTTCAAAATTGCCGCAGAAGAAGCGACCCGTATTTACGGCGAAGTGATCCCGATGGACATCAGTGCCCGTGCCAACGGCTATAGCGGCCAGTGGAAGCGCGTGCCAATTGGCCCTTGCTCTTTTATCTCTCCGTTTAACTTCCCGTTGAACTTGGCTGCACACAAAGTTGCCCCTGCCATTGCGGCGGGTTGCCCATTTATTCTGAAGCCTGCGTCTTTAACGCCAATCGGTGCGTTAATCATTGGTGAAGTGTTAGCAGAAACTGATCTGCCAAAAGGCGCGTTCTCTATTCTGCCTTGCCACCGCGATGGTGCAGACCTGTTCACCACGGATGACCGCCTGAAGCTGCTCAGCTTCACAGGGTCACCAGAGGTAGGCTGGAACCTAAAAGCCAAAGCAGGCAAAAAACCTGTGGTATTAGAGCTGGGTGGTAACGCGGCTTGTATCGTTGATGAAGGTACAGACCTTGATGATGCCGTAACCCGTATCGTATTTGGTGCTTACTACCAATCGGGTCAAAGCTGCATCTCTGTTCAGCGCATCATGGTACATGAAAGCCTATATGACGAAGCCCGCGCACGCCTGACCAAAGCGGTTAACGCACTGGTGCATGGTGATCCAGCTGATGAAAACACCTTTATCGGCCCGATGATCTCTGAAAAAGAAGCCACCCGCTTACACAACTGGGTGAACGCAGCCAAAGAAGGCGGTGCAACCGTACTGGCGGGCGGTGAGCGCGAAGGCGCAATGCTACAAGCCACCCTGCTAGAAAATGTTACCACAGATATGGATGTAAACTGCCAAGAAGCCTTCGGCCCTGTGGCGATTCTATCTAAGTTCAGTGACTTTGATGCCGCGCTAAAAGAGGTGAACAACTCTGACTTTGGCCTGCAAGCCGGTATCTTCACCCGTGACATCTACAAAGCCCAAAAAGCATGGGACGAGTTAGAAGTAGGTGGCGTGGTGATTGGTGACGTACCTTCATGGCGCGTTGATCACATGCCATACGGCGGTGTAAAAGACTCAGGTATCGGTCGTGAAGGTGTGCGTTATGCCATCGAAGATATGACCGAAATTCGCCTGATGGTGTTGCGTAATCCAAAGCCTTAATCGTTAACAAAGCCTTTAATTTGGCTTTTAAGATTAAGTCCTAAGCCAGTAACAAGAGGTAAAGCCTTGAAACCGATCTCTGCCCCAATGTCGCTATTGTCTGCAATGGCGCTGACAAGTCCTTTGGCACTGAACCTATTTGTGCCAGCCATGCCCGACGCGGCACGGGACTTAGGGGTAGACATCAACATCATTCAGCTGACCTTTACCAGTTATCTACTCACACTGGCAATTGGTCAGCTGATCTCAGGGCCTTTGGCTGATTTTTTTGGCCGCAAACCTGTTCTGCTTTGGGGTTTAGCCCTGCATGTGCTGGGTAGCCTACTGGCAACATTGGCAAACGACATTAGCTTTTTAGTGGCGGGGCGTGTGCTGCAAGCCTTAGGCGGCAGCACCGCTATGTCATTGGCACGCACCATTATTGTTGATGTGCATGGCCGCCAAGGTGCCGCAGGTAAAATGGGCTTTATGGTGATGTCGATTGCCATTGCTCAGTCTATTGCCCCCACCTTGGGGGGCTTTTTAAACCTTTGGTACGGTTGGAACAGCACACTGGTATTGCCGATGCTGATAGGCTCGGTAGTGTGGTTCGCCACCCTGAAATGGCTACCGGAAACCTGTTCGGAAAAAAGCGACAGCTTGAAACTAGGACGGGTACTGACGCAATATCGCTCCGTGCTCACCTCCTCGGAATATCTGGGTTATGCCCTCTCCACCACCTTTATCGCCACAGCCTTCTATATGTTTGTCGGCAGCTCACCCTATATTGTCGTCAACCAATTAGGCGGTAACTCAGCCCAGTTTGGCAGTTGGTTTTTAACCGTTTCTTTGGCCTTTATGTTGGGCAGCTTTCTCTCTACCCACATGGCGAAGTGGCTCAATATCGACCGCATGGTGATGCTCGGCAATGCGCTTTCGCTGCTAGGTGCTGCGGCTTTGCTACTGTTCGCGCTAGAAAATCAACTTAGCCTTGCCACACTATTTTTACCCATGGCACTGGTGACCTTTGGGCGCGGTTTTAGCCAGCCCAATGCCCAATCAGGGGCAATTGCTTGCGCCACAGGTTCAGCGGGTACGGCTTCTGGCTTGATGGGTTTTATTCAACTACTCACCGGAGCGGTTATGGCACAGATCACCCCTTGGCTAATAGCACAAGGCTTAGTGGTACTGATGAGCGCCATTCTCGCAGCGCCACTACTGGCGATGGCCTGCCACAGCTACGCATGGCGCAGACGCGCCAATCCAAAAATAAGCACCAACTAAACACGCGCTAAATTTTAATCACTGCATCCAAGAGGACTCACACAATGGGCAAACTCGCCTTAGTCGCTAAAATCACCCATGTACCCTCAATGTACCTATCTGAGCTAGACGGCCCGCGTAAAGGCTGCCGCCAAGCCGCTATTGACGGCCACCATGAAATCGGCAAACGCTGCCGTGAACTGGGCGTTGATACCATTATCGTGTTTGACACCCATTGGCTAGTTAACGCAGGCTACCACATCAACTGCGCCCCACACTGGGAAGGCACCTACACCAGTGGCGAACTGCCACACTTTATCAGCAACATGCCTTACGACCTGAACGGCAACCCAGAACTGGGTAACCTGCTGGCAAAAGTCTGTAACGAACAAGGTGTAGAAGCCCTAGCCCACGACAGCACAACCTTAGCGCCTGAATACGGCACCTTAGTGCCCATGCGCTATATGAACCAAGACAACCACTTCAAAGTGATCTCAGTGTCTGCCCTGTGCACCGTTCACTACCTGAACGACAGCGCCCGTTTGGGTTGGGCAATGCGTAAAGCCATTGAAGAGCAGTATGACGGCACCGTCGCCATTCTGGCCTCTGGCTCACTGTCGCACCGCTTTGCACAAAACGGCCAAGCGCCAGACTTCTCTGATAAAGTATGGAGCCCATTCCTAGAAACACTTGATCACGAAGTGGTCAGAATGTGGGAAAACGCAGAATGGGAAAAATTCTGCGGCATGTTGCCAGAATACGCCATCAAAGGTCATGGCGAAGGCATGATGCACGACACCGCCATGATGTTGGGCGCACTGGGCTGGTCAGAATACGATGGCAAAGCCGAAGTACTTACCCCTTACTTTGGTAGCTCTGGCACAGGTCAAATCAACTGCGTATTTCCGGTAACACCGCAAACGGGTAACGCAGTGCCAGCACCGCAGGCTTCAAAGCAAGCTGAATTGGCGTATGGTGAGAGTCGGGTTTAAGTTTAAGCCCCGCTAGACGCAAAAAACCGGATCAACTGATCCGGTTTTTTTGGTCTTTAAATTTGTTAACGCCCGCTTCAGCTGCGCCAAAGCCGGAGTGTTTTTGTGTTAATGTTTGAGCGCAGCGAGTGACACAAAAACGCGGAGGTTTTGGCGTCAGGCTGGAAGCGCTTGTTAGGCATTTTATACACCCCAACCTTCGTTTTCACACTTTACACCTTCTGGTGAGATAGGTGAAAACTTACCATTCTCTAGGTTTACTTTCATTGCCCAGCCAGCAGCTAAATGCCATTGTTCCTCACTCTGAATTACAACGGCAATTATAGAATGATCTATTACGCCATTACGATTGCAAACGCCTAGAGAGACATAAGTACCTTCAACTTGCTTAGGCCACGAAATCTGGTCTGTAACCTGCCATATAGCATTTTTACCTGACCGCCCTATTTCTCTTTGCACGATTAATGCGAACGGTTCTTTACCAACTTTCCTTAAATCACCAACAGCTATTTCACAAAAGCGATCTCTACCAAGCGCATGTGCAATACATGCACCATGCTTAGTTTCTAGCCCTTCCGGATAAGGCGGGACGGACTTCCCGATTAACGTTGAGGAACACCCAGAAACAATTAACACTATCAGTATTGTGAGTAGTGATTTCATATGCCTAACATTTTAATATCAGGCATGCGCGTTTTGACGATTTCAATATACCGTCCAGAACGGAGGAAAGACTTTGATAAGAAAGGAAAAATCCATTTTCTGATCTGACTGCTTCCCTGCTAAACGCGCATGCGCGTTATCACAAATAAGCAGGCGCCTGTTATTTCACGCCTGCTTTCCATAATTCATTGATTTTACAGCTTATCCAATTTCACTGTACTGGTAAACCGAGCATTAAGTCGGACAAAACGAGCACAATTTTCTCGGAAAACTGAAATATACTGGATATCCGTTCACCTCCCGCCAAATTGCCTTAAAGACCATCTGAGCTATAATAAAAGTCCATTTGAGCCAATCTAGGTTTCCTGATGACCAGCACCACATTGAAAAGCTTTAAACCTAAATCTGCCGATCAATCGGATTTCTGGTATGCACTGGGTATTGAAGATGACAAAACCCCAAGGGGGGAAGCAGTTCGTCAGGGCTTTCCCACTGCGGTATATCGGAAGCTGACCGAAAAAACCGGAATGTCTCAAAGCGAATTTCATGATGTAACGCTTATCCCTGTCAGTACGATTAAGCGCCGCCTTAGCAAGCAGGAGCGTTTCAGCACACAGGAAAGCGATGTGATGTATCGCCTTGTCACTCTGATTGAACTGGCGACCGACCTTTTTGGTGATGAACAGCGGGCTTTGGAATGGATCAGAGAAACCGTTTATGGCCTGAACGGTAAGCGGCCTTTGGATATGATTTCAACAACGGCTGACTTTGAAACGGTGAAAGACCTTATTGGGCGGGTGAAACATGGGGTCTTCTCCTGATGGAGATGTATCGGCTAACTCAGAAACAGTTCGCGCAGTCTCCTTTTGATCCTATTGGCGCCAAGCTTTTTGGCGGGCGTTGGAACTCCAAAGGTGTTGAGGCACTTTATTTTGCAGAGTCGGAGTCTCTGTGCGTGTTAGAAGTTTTTGTGCATATCAATAACGACCCGACGTTTATGGATCGGTACGACCTTTACCGAATTGAGATTCCCGACCAATGGATTGCTCAGCTTTGTGAAGACGACTGGCCGGAAAACTGGCGCGCCCTTCCTGCGGCAAAACAAACGCAGGCGATTGGAGATCAGTTTTTAACGCTTGAGCCACCGGAATATGCTGCCCTGCAAGTTCCCTCTGCAATATCTCCCAGAGACAGTAATTATCTGGTAAATCCTCACCATCCGTTAATGCCCGAGATTTTCCAGAATGCTGAAAAGCTGGTGTTCAGCTTTGATCCAAGGATTTTCAAATAACAAGCAACAGATCGTAGATCTCTCTGCAAAACCACACTCAAGGAAAAATCCGCCAATCAAAATGAGCAATATTTTGCTCAAAAATAATATCCAACTCATTTTATGAGCAAAATATTTCTCAAAATACAGATCATTCGCTATATTTGAGCAGTATATTGCTCAAAATGGTTTTCTGATATGAAACAGCTGACACTCCAGATATTGCTGGAACAGAAATGGCAGGATATTGCACAGCTCACTCTGATCGCCCCAGAAAAGGGGATACGAAGCCCCTGTAAACTTGGGTACGAGCTTGACTACTCGTTGCAGTGGCTTGAGCGGGATGATGAACACGCTTGCAGCCTGACACTACCTGTTCAGCTTATGGCAAACCATGAAAGTGATCATTGGTTTGGTTTTCTGGATGATATTGTTCCCGCCGGAGCTGCACGCCGCCACTGGGTTCTTTTTTTAGGGTTGAACAACCTTAGCGAGCCAGCAAGAGACTCTGTTCTGCTGGAGAAAGGCACCATTGCGCCCGTTGGTAATCTCAGAATCAAAGAGTCACTACCCGTAAGAGATCCCCGCTCAACGCTGCATTTAAGAACATTTCCGGTCAAGGATGTGGTCGAGCGTAACTCAGAGTTTCTGGAATACGCTCAGGAGATGGGTGCAATTAGTGGTGGCGCAACAGGTGCAGGCGGCGAAGCCCCTAAGTTGTTGCTTCGTCTTAATCGGGAAAATCAAGTCTGGATCGACACGTTTCAGGATGACCACAGCATCCCAGACGGGCACTTTCTTGTGAAATTCCCCCGTGGGCAGCGCACAAAAGACGATTGCGACATTCTACGGGCGGAATACCATTTCTACCATGAATTGACCGATATGGGTTTCTGTACCATTGATACCCAGCAGATGCAGCTACTTGAGGGCGAACACTACCCCTCTCTTTGGTTACCACGGTTTGACACATATTGGGATGGCAGCCACTGGCAAAGGTACGGTCTGGAATCGGTTTACTCGATCTTAAATAAACCTGCTGGCAGCTACCTGAACCATTTTGAGATCATCAGAACCATCTGCTCTCTGATGCAAAAACGCTCTGTCTCTTTTGATGCTGAACGCTTTGTCTGTGATTGGGTTTGTCGTGATCTGCTGAATATCGCCTTTGCCAACACGGACAATCATGGCCGCAATAGTGCTCTGCTGAAGAAACCCAATGCTATCTGGCTGTCGCCTATCTATGATTTTGCGCCGATGAAAGCGGATCGGGAAGGCATTACCCGTACCACAAAATGGGGGGCACCGTATGAGGAAGGCGGTGAGTATCGCTGGCAGGAGATCGCAGCACAACTTGAAGGTTTATGTCCTGCGGAGAAGACGATGGCAACTCTGAAAGAGACTGCACAAATGCTCACCGGACTCAAAACAAGACTGGAAAAACGTGGTGTGTCTGAGCATATCCTGAAAATGGGCTTTAGCTATCTGGATGACAAACTAAAACGCTGGGGGCTGTTATGAGTTTAAACACAGATCAACGTCAGGCGCTTTTGATCTCGCTGTTGAGACAGCATCTAAAGGGAGAGTTGAGCCAAGGGGCGTTATTAAAGCAGCTAAGAAAGGATGTTTTGGGTTTCTCGCAAACCCGTTACGCTGAACTGGTCGGCATCAGTCGCAGAACGCTGACCGATATTGAACAAAATAAAGGCGGTCAAACACAAAGTGTCATTAATAAGGTGTTTAAACCCTTTGGTCTTCAGATGGGGCTGATCCCTATTCAGCCCCATATTGCAAGTTATCTGCTGAACGAAAAAGCTGAGTCTGCCGTTACGCCAACATAAACCGATCAAAAAATGCGCTCAGTTCTTGATGTGCTGTCAGTGGTAGTACGGTAGCGATATGTTGATCAGGGCGCACAATCACCATACAGCCTTGGCTGCGGTTGATGCCGCGCTGGTCAAAAATGTCGTTGTGCTCGTCTGTACGGAACAGTTTTTCATAATCCCTCAAGCCATATTTACCCTTGGCAGGCCATAGCAGTTCAGGCATCTGTTCTATTGAGAGCGTCTGTTGCTGAAGTACGGTAAACAGCTCAATCACTGCGTCAATATCGGCACCTGCGGGGGTGTAGCGTTTGATTGGCGAGTGCGCAGACTGTGCTAAGAATTGAATCAGTTCGTGCAAAGCTGATCCTTGGTTAAGCGGGTTCTGCGAGTCGCCAAAGGCGAAGATACGCCAGCGGCCATCGGCTTTGTTGAGGTGACCTAGGTGAACGGGTCGCCCATCAGCCAAGCGTATCGCTTTGGCAGAGTGAAAGCGTTGGCCGATATTAAAGCCTGTGGCGAGGTGTTGATGTTCCTGCCCTGTGCAGAGGTAGGAGGGGTCGTATTGGATTGATGTTCCGGCAATAAAGCCATTTTGCCGTGCGATAAATTTTTCAATATCCCCTGTATCCGTTTTACTGGCCGCTGCCCCTTGTTTGGCGCTGGGGCGAGTGGCGACCAAGGCCGACATTTCACGATCAGCATTAATTAGCATTTGTGCCACTTTACGCCGTTCGGTGGCGTAGGTTTGTAGCAGCTTGGCATCTGCGCGCCCTTGCAGTACTGCGGCCAGTTTCCAACCTAAGTTAAAGGTGTCGGGCAGTGAGGTATTCAAGCCCCAACCGCCTTTCGGGCTGTGGGTATGGCAGGCATCTCCAGCAACAAAAGCGCGGGGGATCAGGTTGTCGGCTTGGTCTAAAGGTCGGTCATCAAATCGGTCTGCAACGCGTTGCCCCACTTCGTAGATTGACCACCATGCCACCTCTTTAACCTCTAGTTGATATGGATGCATAATCAACTGTGCTTTGGCGATAATCTCTTCAACCCCTAAGTTCAGTGTTGAGGCTCGTTGCCCTTGATCTAAAAGATCGAGCTCCACATACAGACGCACCAGATAGCCGCCTTCGCGGGGGACTAGCATTACCGCGCCGTTCTCTTTCGATTGAATAAAGCTTTTCACTCGAATGTCGGGGAAGTCTGTCACCACCAACACATCCATCACGCCCCACGCTTTGTTGGCAGAGTCGCCTTGTAGCTCAATGGCTAAATTTTTACGCACGGCACTGCGCGCACCATCGCAGCCCACCACGTAGCGGGCTTGAACAACCTCTACCTTAGCGGATTGGCTGGCATCATTGCGTTCAAAAGTGGCGGTAATGGGGTAGGCGTTTAGGTCTTGAGTTAAGTTGGCATCAACCTCTAACTCCAGTAAACGGCGATTGTAGTGGGGCACCAGATGCGTTACTGAGCTGGCCATGCCATCTAATAGCAAGTCATGCAAACGGGCTTGGTTGACCACCCCGTGGGTGAACTCAGACAGCCCTAATCGTGCATCTGGCACTTTATGGGTACGTTTGATCTGTTCAGGGTGCTCGGCATCGGGTTCCCAGAAGGCGTTCTGGTGCAGTTGGTAGGTTTCTTTTACCAATAGCTCGCTACAATTGAAGGCTTCCATAATCTCTATTGTGCGGCAAGAGATACCATCGGCCTGACCAAACAGCAGCGGGCCAGATTTTTGCTCTACGATACAAGTTTGAATATCTGCAAACTCAGACAATTGCCTTGCTAAAGCCAATCCCGCAGGGCCACAACCTACAATTAATACATCGACTTTTTTCGGAAGATCCACCAGCGGCGGCGGTGTGGCGGGTACGCGCGCCTCATCTCGAACTTGGTAGTTACCGGGTTTAAAACCGTTTAGATGGTATTGCATGGCAAATTCCTCTTATTTTAATTATTGGACGAATGCTGCCTTTCAAAATTAGGGGCTATCAGGGACAAATAGGCAGCATTCAGTCTGTCAGAACAGCCTACAGGGATCAGCGGAAAAGCTTGTCCCCCAAAAATGGGGACAGTGATACAACATTGGGGTTTAAGACTGGCAAAGCGCAAATAACTGGGCGCGGCTGCTAATGCCCAGTTTTTCATAGGCACGCTTGCGGTAAGTGACCACGCTACTGGCGGCGATATTCAGCTCATGCGCCACCCACTCATTTTTTTTGCCCTGTAAAACAGCGGCACAGACTTGTCGTTCACGCTCAGATAAAAAGGCCAATGGCCCCTGACTGAGTTGCGACTGATTGAGTTGATAGTGCTTACTGACCAATAGCCCCAATAAATGCCCCGTATATTGTTGCTGCTCCGGTGAAAGCACTGAATCAAAACTAGAGTCGCGCCGATACAGGTTGATATAAAAATTCCCCAACTCACTGCCATAAATCACCGACAGTTTGTCCTGAAAGCCGGGCTCATCAAAATAGCGTTTCTTGTAGTTTGGCCCCATCTCTCGAATTAAGTCTGCAAAGCGAATCAGTGTCACCTCATTGGGTTGACTGTTTTTCAGACGCTCAAAATTAGGGTCTTCCAGATAACGACGTTCAGCCACATAAGACTCTGCCAGTGTTTTACCTGAGGTCGCACTAACAAAGTCTTTAAACAGCAAAGTGGTGACTTTTTCGCCATCCGCACAGAAGAAAATCATGCATTGATCTGCACCCAGCTCTTGATGCAGCCAGTTCAGAAAAGGCTCAAAAAAATCAGGCTCGCCCAAGGCTTCAAGCAGTTGTAACTGCCCTAAATTGGGTTGCCAATGAATTTTTTCAGCTTGGGCTAAAGGTGGTTTTGCCATGAGGTTTCCGAATACCAACCCGTTCATTATTTTTCAATATGGCCTGCCTATAATAGTACGGAAATTTTGTGTAGTAGAGGCAGTTTACTATGCGGTTGGCTCACACCAACTGATAAGCCGAGGTGGATAGCAACGCCCCGCCAATCAAGGTAATTAATACCCCGCTGACCATTCGGGTTTTATTTAACACACCCACGCTCAATCGCTGCGCCAGCAAATGTGCGCCAAGGGCGTAGCTCATCATAATGCTCAGATCTAACACCAGCCAACCCAAGGCGAGATACAGCGAAGCCTGCCAATAGGGCAAGTCGGTGAGTATAAATTGTGGTAACAGTGTCGCGAAAAAGATCAGGTCTTTTGGATTGCTGATACCCGTATAAAAGGCCGATTTGAACAAGGCTTGGTCACTTTCGTGATGCTCGCCTGCGGCATTCAGCTTGATGGGTTTAAAACTTTTGATGCCCACCCATATCAGCAGGCATGCGCCCAAGATCGACAGCACATTGACCCAAATGCCTTGCACCAAAAAGGCTACGCCCCCTAGTGATAAAGCAATCAAAATCAGTGCAGCACTGACTCCGCCCAGCGCATTGTAAACACTACGCTTCACCCCATAAGTTGCGGAGTGCTGCATGATTAGCAAGATCGAAGGGCCAGGTGTGGCGATAATAAGAAATATCGTCGCCAAGTAGAGTAAAAATAGGCTCATGAGATAGGCTCGGTAAAAGCAAGGTGGCGTATCCTTATGCCTTGTCTGGGGTGTGATGTTATCGCTTCAGTAAAGCGTTTACACTAAGGAGATTCAATTTTGAACCTTGTAGGGCGGTTATGTCTCGAAAGCCAATCACGCTAAGCTTAGCGCAAGCACCTGTTACTAAAGGCGACATTGCCGCCAACCTATCCATGCATCAAACCTTAATCTCAGCAGCGTCTGCCTCTGGCTCAGATTTGGTGTTATTCCCAGAGCTGTCTCTAACAGGCTATGAGTTATCCCTTGTCGGTGAACTGGCGCTGGATCAAGATGCGCCTGTGTTTGAGGTGTTATCTCAATCTGCGGTAGAGCATCGCCTTGTAGTGATTGCAGGTTGTCCTTTGGCCAACTCAAATGGGCTACCTTATATTGCAGCGGTTATCTGCTTCCCTGATGGCAAAATTGAGTTCTACTCGAAACAGTATCTTCATGCAGGAGAGGCGGCTTACTGTGCGGCTGGCTCACAAGATTATCAGCTTGAAGTGCAAGGCTATCGTTTCACATTGGCCATTTGTGCCGACTTTACCGAACCCCAACACGCTGAGCGTGCTCAAGCTGATGCCGTGGATGGCTATCTAGTCAGCGCGTTAATCTCTGATGCAGGGTACGCTACTGATGCGCAAATTTTATCGGGAATCGCCGCTCGACATCAGTTGCCAGTTTTCCTATGCAACCACATTTCGATAACAGGCGGCTGGTCAGCCTGTGGTAATAACAGTGTTTGGGATCAATCGGGTGAACGGGTTGCAGCCTCAACGAACACAACACCCTCGGTTTTACACTGTACTCTAAGTGATGACGGTTTAAGTGGGGTGGTTAGCCATTAGCGATCATATGCCGTTATCTGTCGAGATTGACGAGTAATCTCTTTCGATCCATTCCCTAACTCCACATCACCATCACGGCGGCAATGGCGATTAACACCAAGCCCAATGCGTCTTTAATCTGCACTTTATCCTTCAGCCAGAAGACCGCGATCAGCAAGGTGAAAAAGATTTCAACTTGTCCCAAAGTTTTCACATAGGGTACGGCTTGTAATGACATGGCACTGAACCAACCTATCGAGCCGATACAGCTGGTGGTGCTGGTCAACAATGTCAGTTTTGGCCGATGCCATAAGGCTTTTAAGGTATCTAAGTCTTTCAATACTAAGTAGCTGATCAAGGCCAATGTTTGAATGCTGATCACAAACAACAGCACCCAAGCGGCGCTATAGGGGAAAGGCACGTCTAAACATAAACTGGCTTCGCGCACCCAAAGCGAAGTCAAGGCAAATGAGGTGCCACTGGCCAAGCCCAAACAGACGGTTTTGAATGACAGTTGTTTCAATCCCTGTTTGCTGCTCATCAGAAAAACAGCCACTGCACCGATGATCACGCCAGCCCAACCCAATGGTGATAAATGCGTACCAAAGAAGAGTACCCCTAAGATTGCCGCCACTATGGCCTCGCTTTTGGCAAGCCCTGCGCCCACGGCAAAGTTTTGCAGTTTGAACAGCTGAACCATTAACGCTGTTGCCAATATTTGTAGGGCTGATGCCCCCAAAACAAAGCCAATAAAGGCGGTATTGAATGTTGGGATACCGGGATTATGCCAAGTGTATAGACCGGACAAATAGACTAACGCAATTGGCCCCGCCCATAGAAAGCGCGCCAGCGTAACCCCTGCAACTTTGACCTCTTTGCTAAGACGACTTTGAAAAGCGTTGCGCCATGACTGCATAAATGCGGCCATTAAGGTCAATAAAATCCACATGAAAAGGCTCCAACGCCAAAGTTTAAAATAGGTGATACTGGGCAACACAGTGCCCGCATGAGAGAGGCTATAGGCGGAGCAACTGTTCACTGAAGCTTAAAAAGTCATCTAGATGCTTTTCAATAATCGAGACGGTAATGGGCAGTTGAACCGCTTGGTAATCATGCACCGCAATATTACGAAAGCCGATCATCTTTTTCATGATATTTGCGGTATCGGGAGTGATTAAATTGTTCTGAGCCAATAAGGTAAAAGCATCTCGAGCACTTTGCGGCAATCCCAACTGTCGCTCTTTGACTAAATGCTCTGCCATATCGATAGCGGCTTCACAAGCACGTTGAATGTTGAGGATGGCAGCATCTTGGCGTGTAAAATCGGTTGCAAAAGTGCTTGGATCTTTGTGATATTCCTCTTTTGCGCGTTTGATGCAACGCTCAATAGTGGCACTTTTATTGAGTAGGGTATCAGTCGTCATCATGATCCTTAGCGTAAACACGGCCTGTTTTGACGATACGTTCTAACACAGGCGCTCTACGGGCATCCAGTTCTCGTTTCATTTTCAGAACGGCAATTTCATAAATATCCGCTTGATGATCTTTTGCCCATAAGCGACGTCCTCGACTGAGTATCTGATGCTGTAGCACCGTGGAGGCTTGGTTAAAGTCGATCAGATCAACATCCCGATTCAATTGGTTCGCTAAAGTGCACCCGATCTCCCAAAGTGCGACGACATCAAGCTGACCGGAATGGTAAACCGCTAAATCAATGTCGCTATCAGGCTTCGCTTTACCAGAGGCTTGGCTGCCAAACAGATATACGGCGAGAAGCTCTGGAATGTCTTGCTGTAGCTGTGTTACAGCAGTGTTAAGTTGGGCATCACTGATCATAAAAACTCACCAGTTGTCGCGCGGCAGCACACAACGTTTATTCTTTTTCTAACAGATGATTTTCAATGTCTTTAACACTTTCCATCACCGCAAAGGTACTGGTTTGTAACACATAGGGCAGTGCCGAGATCTGTTCACCTAACACCTTTCGATAAGCCTCCATGCCAGAGGTACGCACTTTTAACAGATAATCAAAACCTGCGGAGATCATATGGCATTGCTCTACTTCTGGAATCTCACGCACGGCGGTATTAAACGCCTCTAAGGCTTTGCTTTTTGTGTCGCCCAATTTGACCTGCACAAAAGCCACATGACTTGCGCCTAGCTTGGTTTGGTTGATCAAGGCCACATAACCCAGAATATAACCTTGCTCTTCCAGCTTCTTAATACGCAGCTGACAAGGGGTTTTAGATAGCCCTACACGAGAAGCCAATTCGGTTACGGTCAGGCGCGCGTCTTTTTGTAATTCACGCAAGATGGCGTGGTCGATTCGATCCAGTTGTTCGTTCTTTTTCATGCTGCCAGCCGCTCAGTGTTCTGTTTGCTGCGATATGGAAATCATCAGGCAAAATAGCAATAGTGAATTAGCCTAATCAAGTGCTTATTTTAGCGCTTTATCACTGAATGATCCCCCTAAAAATAGTCTATAGTTTTCTCAGCAATTGCGAATTAGAGAAAAAGGCTAGTGACTCAGCGATAGAATTTGCGCTCTCTAATAATTATACGCAGGGTGTCGATATGACTCAGTTGATGAACACGACCACACACACCGATCCGAACTCTACTGCCGCGATCAGAGAAGTGATTCGCGATCATTACCTTACTGACGAAGCGCGCGCCCTGAAAAACCTGATGGCTCAGGCGAATCTATCGGTTGAAACCCGCCAAGCGATCAGCAAAGACGCGGCTTATCTGATTCGTCAGGTACGAGAGTCTGCCAGTCCGTCTATGATGGAAAACTTCCTCGCTGAGTATGGCCTCACCACCAAAGAGGGTGTGGCACTGATGTGCTTGGCAGAAGCCTTGTTGCGTGTACCTGATGCACAAACCATTGATGAGCTGATCGAAGATAAAATTGCGCCGGGCAAGTGGAGCGAGCACTTAGGTCAGTCTGAGTCATCTTTGATCAACATGTCCACTTGGGCTTTGATGCTGACAGGTAAGTTGATCTCTCCTGCGGAAGAAAAAGGGTTAGGCAGCACCTTAAGAGGTATGGTGAAACGCCTAGGTGAGCCATTGGTACGTACCGCTGTTAAACAGGCGATGAAAGAGCTAGGTCGCCAGTTTGTATTAGGTCGCACCATTCAAGAAGCCACACAGCGCGCCAAAAAAGAAGAGAGCCGTGGCTACTCTTACTCTTACGATATGCTCGGTGAAGCCGCTCGTACTGATGCCGATGCACTGCGCTATCACAAAGCCTATGGCGATGCGATTACCGCCCTGAAACCCGCTTGTGTACATGATGACATCCGCAAAAATCCGGGTATCTCCGTTAAACTGTCGGCTTTACACCCACGTTATGAGTTTGCAAAACGTGAGCGCGTATTAAAAGAGTTGGTTGAGCGCACCTTGTCGCTGGCCATTATGGCGAAAGACGCCAATATGGGTTTCAACATCGACGCAGAAGAAGCCGACCGCTTAGACCTGTCGTTAGATGTGATTGAAGCGGTACTAGAGCGCCCAGAGCTTAAAGGCTGGCAAGGTTTTGGTATTGTGGTACAAGCTTTTGGCCCACGCGCACCTTTCGTTTTAGATTGGCTGTATGCCTTAGCGGGTCGTTTAGAGCGTCGCATTATGGTGCGTTTGGTGAAAGGTGCCTATTGGGATGCTGAGATCAAACGCGCACAAGTGATGGGGTTGTCTGGCTTTCCGGTTTACACCCGCAAGGTGAACACCGATGTGTCGTATATCTCTTGCGCCACCAAACTGCTGAAGATGACCGATCGCATCTATCCACAGTTTGCGACCCACAACGCGCACTCTGTTGCTGCTATTCTAAACTTGGCAACCGATCTGGACAGCTTCGAATTCCAACGCCTGCATGGTATGGGCGAGTCTCTGCATGATGCCGTGGTACAGGGCAGCGACCTGACCAAAAACCGTTTGGCAAAAGGCCAAAAGGTGCGTTGCCGTATCTATGCGCCAGTGGGTGCACACCAAGATCTGTTGGCTTATTTGGTACGTCGTTTGTTAGAAAACGGTGCCAACAGCTCGTTTGTGAATCAGATTGTCGATACCAGTATTTCTCCTGAGCAGATTGCCCGTGATCCATTCTCAGCGGTTGAGGCCCTAAACAGCATTGCCAACCCTGTGATTACCCGTCCTGCTGATATTTACGGCACCAAACGTCGTAACTCAATCGGTTGGGATATCACCGACAGCCGTGTGGTGGAAACATTAGAGGCACAGCGCACACCTTTCTTGACGCATCAATGGCAAGCACAGCCGATGGTTGCTGGTGACGTCGTCGGTGCGGCTCGCAAGCCTGTGATCAACCCTGCAAATCCATCTGATCAGGTTGGTGAGGTTTTAGAAGCCAGCCCACAAGATATTGATACCGCCATTCAAGCGGCCAAAGCGGAGCAGAAAGCGTGGGCGGCACTGCCTGTTGCAGAGCGCAGCGCACGTATCCAAAAAGTTGCTGATCTGTTTGAAGAAAATGCGGCAGAGCTATTTGCTTTAGCCACCCGTGAAGCGGGTAAAACCGTACTGGATGGCATTGCTGAGATTCGCGAGGCGGTGGATTTTGCGCTCTATTATCCAAATGAAGCTGAACTGCATGATGCAGCGGGGCAAGCCCGTGGCGTCATCACCTGTATCTCGCCTTGGAACTTCCCTCTGGCAATTTTCGCAGGCCAAGTTTTAGCGGCAGTGGCCGCAGGTAACGCGGTATTGGCAAAACCTGCTGAGCAAACCGTTTTAATGGCCGCCCGTGCCGTTGAGCTGATGCACGAAGCAGGCATTCCAAAGGCGATTGTTCAACTGCTACCGGGTACAGGTGCCGTGGTAGGTGCCGCACTGACCTCTGACGCCCGTATTGATGGTGTGTGTTTCACAGGTTCTACCCTCACCGCTCAACACATTAACCGTGCAATGGCTGCCAATATGGCACCCGATGCGCCATTGATTGCGGAAACAGGCGGCTTAAACGCCATGATCGTTGATTCAACAGCACTACCCGAGCAAGTGGTACGTGATGTATTGGCATCAGCGTTCCAAAGTGCGGGACAGCGTTGTTCTGCGTTGCGCGTGCTTTATCTGCAAAAAGATATCGCAGGCCATGTACTTGAAATGCTGTACGGTGCCATGAAAGAACTCACCATCGGCAACCCTTGGTTGTTCAGCACCGACATTGGCCCTGTGATTGATACTGCGGCACAGCAGAAAATTATGGCGCATATCAAAAAGTTCACCGATATGGGGCGTTGCCTGAAAACCTTCGAGGTGCCACAAGCGGGTACGTTTGTACCGCCAACCGTGTTGAGCCTAAACAGCATTGATGAACTGGCAGAAGAGATTTTTGGCCCAGTGCTGCACGTCTGCACTTTTGAAGCAGATGAGCTAGATGCCGTGGTCGATCTGATCAACAGCAAAGGCTTTGGTTTAACCTTTGGTTTACACACCCGTGTAGACGCCCGTGTTGAGCAGGTCACCAGCCGAATCCATGCGGGTAACTTGTATGTGAACCGCAACCAGATTGGTGCCATTGTCGGCTCTCAGCCATTTGGAGGCGAAGGTTTATCCGGTACAGGCCCTAAAGCGGGTGGCCCTTTGTATCTGCGTCGCTTTAAGTTAATTGGTCAGGCCGTTCAGGTCAATGCAGGCTCAGAAAGCGCTTTAACCGCTGCTGCCGTGAACAAAGCGCTTGCGGATCTAGCGTCAATGGCACAGCCAGAACAGCCTGCTCGTCTGGTTGCCACACACTTAACCGCTCCGGCAGCAACCGACCTGCTGAACACCCGAGAAATGCCGGGACCCACTGGTGAGCTGAACCGCCTCAGCTTCCATGCGCGCGGAGTGGTACTGTGTTTAGGCCCAGATCAAAACAGTGCCATGACACAAGCCGCAATGGCCTTAAGCCAAGGTAACCGTGTATTAGTGATTGCACAGAACGTTAGCCAAACCACTCAGCAGTTGGCAAAAGCGGGTCTGCCGATTATTGGTATTGATGGTCAACTGGCGGCCGAGTGTTTGGCTCAAATTCAAGGTATTGATGCGGTGGCTTCAAACGCTGATCTCGCCACTCTAAAAGCCTATCGTCAGGTATTGGCGCAGCGTGACGGTGTATTGTTGCCGCTTTTGACAGAACCTCATCTGCCAGAGCGCTTCATCCACGAGCGTCATCTGTGTGTGGATACCACGGCTGCGGGCGGTAATGCCAGCCTAATTGCAGCCACCAACTAAGCCAGTTTAATTGTCTCATCAGTGTCGCCAAGGAGGGTGACGACCTTGCTTTAATTCATACTTTTTTCCGTTGCTTATAGTCTAAACTCATCGACAGCCAACTATAAGCAACGGTTTTTTCTACGTTTTTGTAACGTCTCGAACTGCTCCATGTGCCGCGCAATACGCGCACCTTTCTCTCTTAGTTGCACTTGAAATTCAATCATCACTGCTTCTAACGCAATTGCGGTGCTAAAGTCTGCGGTGGTTCTGGTATATGATTTCATTTTGTATCCCTTCGTTGCTAAATCCACTTTATTTATACGTATTAAACGTTGGTCTAGCATTAAATGTGCCAGTCAAAAATGACAGGGTCGTTAAGTTCAGGTAACCCTATGATTAAATTGAGAGATTTAGAGTATTTAGTCGCAATTGACCAGTACAAGCACTTTGGAAAAGCGGCAGAAGCCTGCTTTGTCAGCCAACCGACGCTCAGTGGACAGATGATCAAGCTAGAAGAGCAGTTAGGATTGCAGCTGATTGAGCGCCATAGACGCAATGTGATGCTCACCCCAGCAGGCGAACAATTGGTGCGAGAGGCACAGCAAGTGCTGAAAGCGGCGCACAGCTTTGAGGCATCGGCCAAAGCGTTGCTCGATCCTCTAGCAGGCGACCTTCATCTGGGGTTGATTCCCACCTTAGCGCCCTATTTGCTACCGCACATTATGGCAGACCTGAATCAGCGCCTACCCAAAATCAATTTCTATCTGCATGAAAAGCAAACCAAAGTGCTGTTACAAGAGTTGAATGAAGGCAAGTTAGACCTGCTGATTTTACCTTGGCTTGAGGAGATGCACGGGGTTGAGCGCTACGATCTGTTTGAGGAGCCTTTGGTGTTAGCGCTTTCCCCCCAACACGCCCTTGCCAATAAAAACACCGTGCAGCTCAGTGACTTGAATGATCAGCAAATTTTAACTCTAGAAGATGGTCACTGTTTAAGAGACCAAGCACTAGGCTACTGTTTTGCCGCAGGTGCCAAAGAAGACCATCGCTTTCAGGCCACCAGTTTAGAAACCCTACGTTATATGGTCGCCAGTGGTATGGGCATTACTTTGATGCCAGAGTTGGCGACACAACATCCAAAATCAGAGCGTTTGCAGTACCTGCGCTTTGACACGCCAGTGCCGACGCGACAAATCAGTTTGCTGGTGCGGCCAAACTATTCGCGCATGAGCTGTATCAGAGAGGTGGTGTCTAGTATTAGAGGTTCGGTTAAGCTGTAGCGCTTATAGGCACGCTAAACCATGTAAGAAGAAAAGGGGCAATGAGCGCCAGTTCACTTTCTCTAAACCTTTATCATTACTAGCCTAGTGCTTTTTTGCTTTGATTTGTTTAGAGATTTTACTAAAGACAGCAAAAAAAATGCTTATTTCTTAATTTTTTTGTTGTAAAGACATATAGTCGTGCTCTAATAGCTATGCAGACGCTGCAAAGTGTCAATGAGCAAAGATAATGGCACGTCCTTAATTGGATGCACCATGTTTGGAATTAGCCCGGCCAATCCGGGTGCAAGTTTATTTGTAATGAGGACGTTATGTCAGGTGTAATTTCTGGTACCGTTAAGTGGTTTAACGACGAAAAAGGTTTTGGTTTCATTTCTCGTGAAGGCGATAGCGATGTGTTTGTACACTTCCGCTCTATTAACGGTAATGGCCGTCGCAGCCTAACTGAAGGCCAAGCAGTTACTTTTGAAGTGACTCAAGGTCAAAAAGGCCCACAGGCTGAGAACGTAACTATCGTTGGTTAATTCCGCCGTTTAGTGAAAAATGCCCACGTTCAAGTGGGCATTTTTTTTGACGGTCTAAAATACGTTACCAAACCTCTGAATCAAGGTTTCAAGTCAATAATGTCACTGAGTAGCTCGTGCAGTAACTCTAGACGCTCTTGGCCTAGCTGATTACTCAACTCTGCATAACGTCCCTCTAAGCGTGGGCTTAACTCTTTAAACAGCTCTTTAGACTTATCTGTCAAGCTGATCAGAATGCGGCGTTGATCTTCTGGAGATTTACGGCGTCTTAGATAATCCTGAGCTTCTAAGCGATTAATAATACCCGTCAAACTAGGGCTTAAAATACAACACAATGCAGCCAACTGTTTTGACTCTAACTCTTCGTACTCGTTAAGCGCACGAATAACACGCCATTGCTGTTCCGTTAACCCTACTTCCTGCAAAATTGGGCGAAAGAAGGCCATGGTTGACTCACGAGCTTTCAGCAGCTTTAGAGGGATAGAGTCATTAAATTTACGCATCTGTTTTAATTTCCATAACTGTTTTTATATTGTTCTTTATCAGCCAGATAATGCTCTGTCATCTGCTTGTTAGATTTAGCGGCTCTCAAGCCTTCAGCGCACACCCATTGACTCCATCACAAAAAGCATACCTGATGAAAAAGCCAACATTATCAAAGAGTAAGGCATATTGTCCCGAAGGATCGCCGTGCTGGAAACCTTAAATTGGTTTTGAATAATAATATTCACCCCACTGAACAGGGAGCCTGACATCGACAATGACACCCCCACCATATAGGCAATTGCCATCAAATGTGGTGTTGTTGTGACTTGTGACATTAAGCCTGCAAAGATTGCCATCAAGGCAAACTGATGGATACCTAAACTTGAAATGAAAAAGATTAACAGCATCACTATTGAAGCAACCAAAGCATCAGTATGATCAAAAGGTGAGGCAATTAACCCTGCCGAGATACAAGTTTTTACCCCAGCAGCAAGAAAGCCTGCCGCTAGAAAAAGAGAGATCTCAGGTCGAGTATTAGGTAACTGCTGCTGAACATGGCCTTTGATTCGCCCCCATGTCTCATTCGAGCCTTTCACTACCAGCACCCACAATATTGGTACTAATACCGCAACAGAAGAAATTAGGGCTAACATGGGCACATCAGGCAACAATTGATGCACCATAAGCAAGGTACTAATCAGCAGTAGAGGTAACGCCAGACTAGACACTTGAATCGGATAGCCTTGGTATTCACTCAGCTGCTTTGGCTCCCGCAAACGAGCTTCAATTAATGTCAAAATAAAACCAAAGGCCACAAGACTAAGCGCCCAAGGATAAACCGCCGACATATTAGTACCCGGCACCAACTCTAACACCAATGGAATCATACTCAGAAAGGGCGACCAAAAAATGGCTAAAGAAAATCCGCGAGTTAACAAACGATAAGAGAGAGGACTGACTAAAGCGCCTTGAGCTTGAGGCTGTTTGATCTGATCACCAAATAAAAACAGCGAAGAGAAATTGGCCACCGAAGAGAACAAGTGCATCCCCGAAAAAGTCATAAAAAAACTTTTAAACCCTCTACACTGATCACCCGCATGCACTCGAGTGGCTAAACGAATAAAACTAACAGCGGTTAACAACATTGCCAGCTTAATGTGCTCGTCTGCCATGCCCAATAAATCAATATGGCCTGTTTCAAGCCAAGCCCAAAGCGCAAAACCTAAACCGCCTAACATCAAAATTAAAATAGGCGTAGTTTGCTTTCGAGTAAGACTTGGAAACTCTAACACCACAAACCCCCAAGCCAAGCAAGTTGCCAGCGTAGTGGTTTCGACAAGGTTTAAAGTATCCAGCAGCGTCAGCATCCAAGTCAGAACCAGTAACAGCCCCGACAGATGAATACCTCTGCTAAAAGTAGAAGCAAGCGCCTTCAAATAAAAATCTCATTAACATGTTAAATAATTGGTTATCATAACTGATTTTGATTAAAAAACTAAAGCTTGGCGATATAGGCTATCTCCTCTTACTAACAGGTAAATACATTCCTATTCTTAATCCGCTTTTTCAGTGTTAAATACCAATTAAGCTATAACCCGCTGTTCGCTTTCGGTAAAATGCTCGGTTCATTTTACAAACCGCATGATTGAGATGGTGAATTCCGTGGCCGCCGAACAGCATACCCCCATGATGCAGCAGTACTTGCAGATCAAAAAACAACACCCCAATGAGTTGGTGTTTTACCGCATGGGAGATTTTTACGAGCTGTTTTTTGATGACGCCAAGAAAGCGGCGCAACTGTTAGACATTACCCTAACGGCGCGGGGGAAATCCGGTGGGCAGCCGATTCCAATGGCGGGTATTCCATTTCATGCCGCTGAAAACTATCTCGCGCGTTTAGTTCGCAATGGTGTGTCGGTTGCCATTTGTGAACAGGTGGGTGATCCCGCCACCAGTAAAGGCCCTGTTGAGCGTAAAGTGATGCGGGTGTTAACCCCCGGCACGGTCAGCGATGAGGCGTTGCTAGACGAGCGTAAAGACAATCTGTTGGCGGCATTAACCCAGTCAGGCGCTGTGTATGGCTTGGCGGTATTGGATGTCACCAGTGGTCGTTTTACCGTGCAAGAGATCAATGAAGAAGGGGCACTGCTGGCGGAGTTGCAGCGTCTTGATCCTGCGGAGCTGCTGCTGGATGAAGCGGGGGACTTTGCCCCAGCGGTGCGTCAGCGCAAAGGGGTGCGCCTGTTGCCGCCTTGGCAGTTTGATACGGAAAGCGCCACCACTCAGCTCTGTCGCCAGTTTGAAAGCCGCGATTTGGCGGGATTTGGTTGCCAACATCTGACCTTAGCCATTGGTGCCGCAGGTTGTTTGCTGGAATATGTGCGCGACACTCAGCGTACAGGATTGCCTCATGTGCGTGCATTACAAGCGGAATCCCGTGATGAATGCGTACAGATTGATGCTGCCAGTCGACGCAATTTAGAGATTGATACCAATCTCAGTGGTGGACAGACTCACACTTTAGCCTCCGTGATGGACAACACCGCCACCGCAATGGGCAGCCGTTTATTGCGTCGTTGGTTGAATCGCCCGATTCGGTGCCGTGATCAATTGCACCTACGTCAATCTTGTGTGCAAGCGATTCAAGACAGCTATCAATGGCAAAGCTTGTACGATGCGTTAAAAGCCATTGGTGATATTGAACGGATTTTAGCTCGTGTGGCGCTGCGCAGTGCGCGTCCCCGTGACTTGGCGCGTTTGCGTGATGGTTTGCAAGTGCTGCCCGATTTGGCAGCACAGCTCAACGCCATTACCGAGCCAGCCTTAGATCATCTGCGAGTGTTGGTGATTCCATTCCCAACAGAAGCGGATCTGCTGCAACGCGCCATCTGCGAAAATCCACCCGTGGTGATACGTGAAGGCGGTGTGATTGCCGATGGTTATGACCCAGAACTGGACGAACTGCGCCAACTGAGCGAAAACGCAGGGGAGTTTTTACTGCGCTTAGAAGAGCAAGAAAAAGCACGTACAGGCATCAGCACCTTAAAAGTGGGTTACAACCGTGTGCATGGCTATTACATCGAAATCAGCCGCGCGCAATCCGATCAAGCGCCTGTGGATTATATTCGCCGCCAAACGCTGAAAAACGCTGAGCGTTTTATCACCCCAGAGTTAAAAGCCTTTGAAGACAAAGCGTTAAGTGCCAAATCTAGGGCATTGAGCCGAGAAAAAGCCCTGTATGATGAGGTGCTCGAACAGTTAAACCTCAACCTCATGGGTTTGCAGAATCTGGCTCTCGGTTTGTCTGAACTGGATGTACTGAATAACTTTGCCGAGCGTGCAGAAAGCCTGAACTTTTGTCGCCCACAACTGGTGAAAGAGCCGGGTATAACTATTCAAGCAGGCCGCCATCCTGTGGTGGAGCAGGTCAGCGAGTCGCCTTTTGTGCCTAATGACCTCAGCTTTACCAATGAGGCGCGTATGGCGGTGATTACAGGCCCCAACATGGGCGGTAAATCGACCTATATGCGCCAAATTGCCTTAATTGTGCTCTTGGCGCATACGGGTAGTTATGTGCCCGCAGAGGCCGCGATGATTGGCCCAATAGACCGTATTTTTACCCGTATCGGCTCCTCAGATGACCTAGCCAGTGGTCGCTCAACCTTTATGGTGGAGATGACCGAAACCGCCAATATTCTGCACAATGCCACCCCTTGTTCTTTGGTGTTGATGGATGAAGTGGGGCGCGGTACGAGCACCTTTGATGGTTTGTCGCTGGCTTGGGCTTGCGCCGCTTATCTGGCTGAAAAGCTCTGCGCTTACACTCTGTTTGCGACGCACTATTTTGAGTTAACCACACTGCCGGAGCAGTTCAATGGTGTGATTAACTTGCATCTCAACGCCACTGAGCATCACGACAACATCATCTTTATGCACAAAGTGCAGGCCGGCCCCGCCAACCAAAGCTATGGTTTACAGGTGGCTAAACTGGCGGGTATTCCGCTGAATGTGGTACAAACCGCACGGGAAAAACTACACCAACTTGAGCAGCAAGAACTGCAAGTGCAGGAGCGCCAGCCCGTGCAATATCAACCGGTGCAAAATGACCTGTTTGCCCTCTCCGAGCCTAACCCTGCGCTGGAGCGCTTGAACAGCTTAGACCCTGATGAACTGACGCCCAAACAGGCACTGGCCTTACTCTATGAACTTAAGCAGTTAAATAACGCATAAGGAATACAACCGATGGCATTTGTGGTCACCGACAACTGCATTCAATGTAAATACACCGACTGCGTTGAGGTCTGCCCCGTTGATTGCTTCTACGAAGGGCCTAACTTCTTGGTGATCAATCCTGATGAGTGCATTGATTGTGCGTTATGCGAGCCAGAGTGCCCCGCTGACGCAATCTACTCAGAGGATGAACTGCCCAACGCAATGCAGCACTTTGTTGAACTGAACGAAACACTGGCGCAAATTTGGCCGAATATTACCGAGTGCAAAGCTCCGCTGCCAGAAGCCGCAGAGTGGGACGGCGTACCGGATAAGTTGCCGAAATTAGTCAGATGAAAAACTCATACTGAAAGTAATAATACTCCGTACTATTTTATGAAATAGTACGGAGGTTTTTGTATTAAATAAAGACTATATAATTAAGACTGTCTTAACGTGATATAGCAAATAGCTGGACTCTCTTCTGCAATAGATAATTCTGCCTTGATATTTTCTGGAATATCAACAATAAAAGCACCTTTATCACCATAGTGTTTATCTAGTTTATCCAACTCTTTATCTAAGTCCTTCATAGACAAACTCTTATCAAAGTATTTAGATTTGATGTAATTCTGTTTATTAGAGGGTGTTGCTGCCATAACCCCAAGATATGAGTCATCTCTATCATTTAGCTTTATTTTCAATACAACATTACAGCCTTCTCCATGAGCTGTAAACCCCAAAACCACACTTGAAGCATTAGGATTTTTCTCACTTTCATCAACGTGTTTTAGAAAAGAGTCCCCTTCTTTTTCTTTAAAGCTACCATGTCCAACAGAATTATCCCATTCAACATGAAAGTCTTGATTAGTTCCATTTTGAACATCAATAGCTAGATCGTTCCGCTCGCTTTTTCCACCAAATATTTCAGAAACAATCGCTGCAATATCAAAGTTAAAGTTCACATTAGACGGCATAATAAAAATCCTTTTGTTTTTGAATGAGGCTTAATAATAAGTTGTTTTTATTATGAAGATAACTAGTGAAAACCCTAAAAAAACCAAGATAAACTACAGTTTTTAAATAGACCTTGTTTAGATTTTAAATCTGATCGTTTAAAAAGCCTTAGCCAATTTAAAGAAGGTTTGGATATGCAAACCTTCAACCTCCTGCTCGCGCACCCCCAAATAAATCTGTTTGTGTAGCCCTGCCTGCCCCAAACGCACCAAACCAATCGGCAGGGTTTGGGCATACTCTTGTCCTAGCCATGCGGGCAAAGTGGCCACGCCCCGATTGGCGGCCACCATCTGTAAAATAATCTCTGTAGCTTCTAAGGTTTTGTGCTTTTTCGGGCGACAGTGGGCGGGGAGTAAAAACTGCTGAAAAATATCCAAGCGCTCAATTTCAACCGGATAGGTGAACAGCGTTTCAGAGCGAAGTTGTTCTGGCGTAATAAACGCGTTTTGGCTCAGTGGGTTATGGGTGCTGACGATCAAAACCTGCTCATAAGGAAACACGGGCTCAAAAATAATCCCCTCCTTTTGAATCGGATCTGGGGTGACTAAAATATCAATATCATGGTTAAACAGCGCTGCCATGCCGCCAAACTGAAAGCGCTGTTTGACATCCAAATCCACCCCCGGAAAATGTTCCAAAAAAGGTTCCACCACCTTTAACAGCCATTGATAACAAGGGTGACACTCCATACCGATATGCAGGCTGCCTTGCTCGCTATTGGCAAATCGACTGAGGGTTTCGTCGATACGCTCCAACTGAGGCAATACCCGATTGGCCTCTTTCAGCAGATACTCGCCCGCCTGTGTCAGGCGAATATTGCGCCCATCTTTTTCCCATAAACGGCTGCCGATCTGCCCCTCTAGTTTCTTAATGGTATGACTGAGCGCTGACTGGGTTAGGAATAAATTTTCAGAAGCCGCGGTTAACGAACCGTACTGGTCAATTGCCCGCAAAATAGTCAGGTGGGTGCGTTCAATCATAATTAATCCATGAATAAAGTTAATAGGTTGATGAGAAACTACCATTTTTTTTCATGATTAACAGCCTTTAGGCTAGCGCCATTGTTTTTACACACCCATTTATAGTCTCCATGACACTCAACCTCATGGGGACAAACCGACATCAGCAAGGACATAGCATGGCGCTTATACACAACCTAGGTTTCCCTCGCATTGGTGCAAACCGCGAACTTAAATTTGCCCAAGAGGCTTTCTGGAAAGGCGAACAAACGGCTGAACAGTTGTTAGCCCGCGCCCAAGGCATTCGCCAGATGAACTGGCAACAGCAGTCCGCTTTAGACTTTGTGCCTGTGGGTGACTTTTCACTTTATGATCAAGTGCTGGATATGAGCTTCACCTTAGGGCATCTGCCAGAGCGAGTGGCTGCGTTAAGCCACAAGGGCAGCGAGCTGGATCAGTATTTTCGCGTTGCCCGTGGTCGTTCTGCCCACGACACAGATTGCAGTTGTGTACACGCAGGTGAGATGACCAAATGGTTCGACACCAACTACCACTACATTGTGCCGGAACTGAGCGCTGAAACCCGCTTTAGCCTGAACCCTGAGCGTTTACTCAGCCAGTTGGCCGAAGCGCAACAGCAAGGGATCAATGCCAAACCCGTGATTATTGGCCCTGTGACCTATCTCTGGTTAAGCAAATCTCAAGAGGGTAGCCATCGCCTTGATCACTTAGCTCAACTGCTGCCCCTTTACAGCGAACTGCTGGAAAAACTGGCGGAAGCGGGTGCCGAATGGGTGCAAATTGATGAACCTGCGTTGGTGACAGAGCTGGATGCCGATTGGAAACGCGCCTTTGAACAAGCCTATCACCAACTGAAAGCCAACCGCCCGAAACTGTTATTGGCCACCTACTTTGGCACCTTGCAAGACAATCTACAGTTGGCCTGTAACCTGCCCGTTGCCGGACTGCATATTGATGCCGTGCGTGGCCGTGCCGAAGTGAATACCGTTGTGGATTGGTTGCCTGCTCATAAAGTACTGTCGGTTGGCGTAGTGGATGGTCGTAATATCTGGAAAACGGATCTCACCCGCGCGTTAGACTGGCTAGAGCCTATCGCAGATAAACTGGGTGAGCGTTTGTGGCTGGCCCCGTCCTGCTCGTTACTGCATGTGCCCGTTGATCTGGACAGCGAGCGCCAAACCAACAGCCTTCGAGCATTAGACCCTGAGCTACTCAACTGGCTGGCTTTTGCCAAACAAAAACTGGCCGAAGTTCAACTGCTAGGCCGTGCCATCAATGAAGGTCGTGCCTCTGTCGCTGATGCGTTAGCGGAGAACCGCGCCGCCATTATCAGCCGTCGCCTGTCGGATCGCGTACACAACAGCGCCGTAAAAGCAGCCGTGGGCGGAATTCTATCCAGCTTTGGGCATCGTCAAAGCCCTTATGTCGAGCGGATCGCCAAACAAGCGCAGCACTTAAAACTGCCACTTTATCCGACCACCACCATCGGCTCATTTCCGCAAACCGCAGAGATTCGCAAAACCCGACAAGCCTATAAACAGCACAACCTCACCGAAGCGGAATACCGTCGAAATAT
The DNA here is from genome assembly GCF_900167095.1 of Oceanospirillum multiglobuliferum. Classification (GTDB taxonomy): domain Bacteria; phylum Pseudomonadota; class Gammaproteobacteria; order Pseudomonadales; family Halomonadaceae; genus Oceanospirillum; species Oceanospirillum multiglobuliferum. The sequence continues at coordinate 23,304 of NZ_FUXG01000012.1, read as the reverse complement.
TCAGGCAGAAATTGAGCGTGCGGTACTGGAGCAAGAAAAACTCGGCTTAGACGTGCTAGTACATGGCGAAGCTGAGCGCAACGACATGGTGGAATACTTTGGCGAGCAACTACAGGGTTACGCCTTCAGCCAATTTGGCTGGGTGCAATCTTATGGCTCGCGCTGCGTAAAACCGCCAATTTTGTTTGGCGACATCAGCCGCCCTAAAGCGATGACCGTTGAATGGACAACCTACGCCCAGTCACTCACCGACAAACCAATGAAAGGCATGTTGACCGGCCCTGTCACCATTCTGAACTGGTCATTTGTGCGCGACGACCAACCGCGCAAAGAAAGCTGCTTACAGTTGGCGCTGGCGATTCGCCAAGAAGTGCTCGACTTAGAGGCCGCAGGGGTGAATGTGATTCAAATTGACGAAGCCGCCCTGCGTGAAGGTTTACCTCTGCGCCGCGCAGAATGGCAACAGTATTTGGATTGGGCGATCCACTGCTTCCGCATCAGTGCCAATGGCGTGCAAGATGAAACCCAGATTCACACCCACATGTGTTATTCCGAGTTTAACGACATCATCGAAGCCATCGCCCAGATGGATGCTGACGTGATCACCATTGAAACCTCGCGCTCGAATATGGAACTGCTCGACGTGTTTGAAGCCTTCGAATACCCGAATGAGATCGGCCCTGGTGTATATGATATTCACTCACCGAATATTCCCACCACCGCCCAAATGGTGAACCTGATGCAGCAGGCCGCCACGCGAATTCCAGCGCAACGCCTCTGGGTGAATCCAGACTGCGGTTTAAAAACCCGCCAGTGGGAAGAGGTGATCCCCGCTTTAGAGAATATGATTGCAGCGGCACAACAACTGCGTGCCAGTGCAACAGCACAAGCGGTGGCTTAGTTTCTAGAGGCAATCATCCCACCGCTTAGGCGGTGGGTGCTTTTGGAGCAGGTTAACAAACAGAAGCTTCAGTTAAGATAGTCGACAATCTGATCGCATCAACTCCGTTGCAGATGCTCAATGTCGTTGAGTCCCTCACCCGTTAAACGGTAAGCTTGCCCAAAGCCGCGCACGTAAGTGGCTTGTGTTGGGCAAAGTTTAATCAGATAAAAGTCATTTAAACTCTTCAGCAGATCAATAATTTCGCCAAACTGCGCTTGCATCTGTTCAAGACGTGGGGAATATTCAGGCGCGTCACGAGAGATCACTTCCGCGCGCCCTAAGCAGGTGAAACGACGACGGGCAAAAATCTGGCGTGTGTCTTGTTCGTCGGCAATCAGCATCCATGACACCTTTTGATTCGCCAACAGATGACGAGTATGGGCGGCCAATTCACTGACGAAGATATAATGGTTGCCTGCGTCATCGGTGACAAAGGGGGCGTAGCTGGTTTCTGGGCATTGGTGTTCATTTAAGGTTGATAACACAAGACTCTGACATTGCGCGCGAAACGCCTGTTGTTCGATCTGTACTTCGCTCAGGCTCAGTGACATAACACACCTCTGGTGACAAACAATACCGCATAAATAAAGGCTAGCCTGACGATAACGCCTAAGTTAGCCACGCAAACCGATCGCTATTTAAACACTAGGATATTCATCATGCACCAAGAGCGCAAAGCGCTACTTTATGCCTCATCAGCCGTTGCCATGTGGTCTACGGTTGCGACTGCTTTTAAAATTGCGTTAACCGAGCAAACCCCTGCACAGCTGCTATTTTGGGCGGCGGTCAGTTCGGTACTGATTTTATCATTGGTATTGAGCGTACAAAAAAAATGGCATTTGCTGTTTAAACTCAGCCCCGCGCAATGGCGCTGGTCGCTTCTATATGGCGCGCTTAATCCAACGCTATATTATCTGCTGCTTTTTAGTGCGTATAACCGTTTGCCCGCACAAGAGGCGCAGGCACTTAACTATACTTGGGCGCTCACGCTGGCCTTTCTTTCCGTGCCCTTTCTGAAACAGCGTCTACGCCCGCTAGACATTGTGGCGGGTATTGTCTGCTACTTTGGAGTGCTGGTAATTGCCACTCGTGGACAAGTTTTTGACTTAAATTTCAGTGATGCAACAGGCGTCAGCTTGGCCTTAATCAGCACTTTAGTTTGGGCAAGTTATTGGATTTTAAACACGCGAGATCAGCGCGAGCCTGTATTGGGGCTATGGCTAAACTTTGTTTTGGCACTGCCTTTGCTGGCAATAGTGAATCTATGGCAGGGGTCTTTATTGGTGCCCTCATGGCAAGGTATTGCGGGCGCGGCTTATGTGGGGGTATTTGAGATGGGGCTGGCCTTTGTGTGTTGGCTGCAAGCGATGCGCTTAACGCAGCAAACGGCCAAAATCAGCAATCTGATTTTTCTTTCGCCTTTTGTCTCACTGATTTTAATTGTGACTTTGCTGGATGAACCCCTTTATCCTTCTACATTGGTCGGCTTGGCCTTTATTTTAACGGGCTTGTTTTTACAGCAGTTCAAAAAGAACGCGCTGAAAGCTCAAAAGCCCCATACCCCAACATCAAGGTAATCCCATGAGTTTAAAAGTCGGTCGTTATCAGCATTACAAAGGGCAGTTTTACCAAGTGATTGGGGTTGCCAAACACAGCGAAACTGAAGAAGAACTGGTGGTCTATCGCCCACTGTATGGTGAGCAAGCCTTATGGGTACGCCCCTTAAGCATGTTCATCGAAACCGTTGAGATAGACGGCAAAGCGCAACCCCGTTTTGCCTTCTGTGCAGAGGACGAGGCATAAGCGATGGCACAGTTTTTAGTGATTAAAACAGGCACGGCACTGCCTGAGATGGTGGCGCAGATCGGTGATTTTGAGCATCTATTTGCCGAGGCGTTAAATGCTGAGATTCATGTCTGCCATGCAGAGGTGGGTGAACCAGTGCCTGATGTTTCTGCGTATAAAGGCATCGTGATTACGGGTTCGCACAGCATGGTGACCGACCGTGAGGCTTGGCTTGAGCCTTTGCAACATAGCTTGAGAGAGATCGCCAAAACCAACCTGCCGATACTGGGCGTGTGCTTTGGTCATCAGCTATTAGCCGATACATTTGGCGGCTGTGTGGATAATCACCCTCAGGGGCCAGAGGTGGGCACGGTGCCTGTGCAACTGACAGAGGCCGCACAGTCAGACCCGATTTTTGCAGCGCTGCCCCTTGAGTTTATCGCCAATGCCAGCCACACCCAGTCGGTGCGTCAACTGCCAGACAATGCGGTGTTGCTGGCTTATAACCACTACGAGGGGCATCATGCGTATCGGATTGGCGAGCGCATTTGGGGGATGCAGTTTCACCCAGAGTTCACGGCACCAGTCATGCAGATGTACTCAGAGCATCGGCAGAAAAAACATGCTGCCAACGGTGATGTGATCGGTTTATTAGCGCCAGTGACTGAAACGCCTGAGGCTTACCAATTGCTGCAACGCTTTAAAAACTACTGTTTAGCGCTTTAGTTTAAGCCCAGCTCAGGGGCAAGCACTGGCCAAATATTATCCAGTATCTGCGCCTGAGCTTGTGCCTTGGGATGAATGCCATCAGCTTGCATCAGCTCAGTTTTAGTGCCAATACCTTCTAGAATAAAGGGCATAACAGGTATCTGAAATTGAGCGGCCAAGTCAGGATAGAGTTGTGCAAAAGCTTGGGTATAACGGCGACCATAGTTGGGTGGCAGCTGAATACCCAGCAGCACCGGACGGGCATTGGCTGCTAAGCTGTATTGAATCATCTGGCTTAAGTTATGGCTCAGTTGCGACAGCGGTAAGCCTCGTAAACCATCATTACCACCTAGTTCGATGAGAACCAGATCAGGTTGATGCTGTCGGAGTAATGCAGGTAAGCGGGTTAAACCGCCTTGGCTGGTTTCACCGCTGATACTGGCGTTAATAACAGGCTGTGCATACCCCTGTTGTTTGAGTTTGGTTTGCAATAAAGTCACCCAGCCCTCGCCTGTTTTTAAGCCATAACCAGCACTTAAACTGTCACCCAGCACCAAGATACCCTCGGCCTTGGTCGTTGTACTGAACAGCAAAACCAGTAGCACTATAACGCGCCCAAGCCATTGAATAGGATTTTGCATCGGATGAATACTCCAGAACCGTTAGCCTCAACAGTTGTGATTAAAACCGTAAACTTGGGTCGCACGCTCATGGATACCGAGCAGCAACCGCTGACTATCTTGCAGGGCATCAACTTACAAATCAATGCGGGAGACAGTGTTGCCATATTGGGCAGCTCAGGGGCTGGTAAGTCAACCTTGCTGGGTTTACTGGCAGGCTTAGATCAGGCCAGTACCGGAGAGATCTACCTTAACCAACAGCCACTGACCCAACTGAATGAAGAGCAGCGTGCACAGGTGCGCCAGAAAGTGGGCTTTGTCTTCCAGTCATTTCAGCTCTTAGGCCACTTAACAGCGCTCGACAATGTGATGCTGCCGTTAGAGCTGGCAGGCGCAAAGGATTATCGAAAAAAAGCACAAAACTGGCTGGAGCGCGTTGGATTGGGTCATCGTATCAAGCATTACCCCAATCAACTGTCAGGGGGCGAGCAACAACGGGTCGCCATCGCCCGAGCCTTTGCAGGGGAACCTGTAGTGCTGTTTGCCGATGAACCCACAGGCAACCTTGACCAAAAAACGGGACAAACCATTATTGACCTGTTATTCAAGCTAAATCGAGATCAAGGCACCACTTTGGTGCTGGTGACCCATGATCTAGAGTTGGCGCAACGCTGTCAGCAGCGTTATCTGCTGCAAGACCAGCAACTGATATTACAAACACCCGCAGCCGTAAACCCAGTGAATGCTGAGGCTACACCATGAGCCGCATACCAAACGCTATAGATTCAGGCCGCGCACAACGCCCCTCCTCATGGTGGCTTGCTACACGTTTATTACTGCGTGAGTGGCGTTCAGGTGACTTAAACCTATTGGCCTCTGCCTTGATTTTAGCGGTGATGACCGTTGCAATTACCGCTTTTGTCGCTGACCGTTTACAAAAGGGTATGGAGCAACAAGCCGCGCAACTGATGGGCGGTGATTTGGTCATTCAAAGCCCTAGAGCTTTGCCCGAAGACTGGCTTGAAGACGCTAAAAACCAAAATTTACAAGCAGCGCCTCAGTTAGAGTTCGCCAGTATGCTGGCCTCTGACAATGGCTTTCAATTGGCGGCAGTTAAAGCCATCAGCCAAGGTTATCCCTTAAAAGGGGAGCTGCTGATCGGACAGTCGGCTGACGTTTTAGGCCAAAGCAGCCAAGGCCAGATCCCCTTATCAGGCGAGGTTTGGGTAGATTTAAGGCTACTCAGCGCACTGGGCGTTACACTAGGCGATGAGGTTGAAATTGGGCAGAAGCTATTTACAGTCACCCGCTTGATTCAACAAGAGCCTGATCGCGGGGGCGGTTTTATGAGCTTTAATCCCCGCGCCATGATCAACCTTGCCGATGTGCCTGCAACAGGAGTGGTACAACCAGGCAGCCGTGTCACTTGGCGCTTAATGCTGGCAGGTGCACTGGTTGATATTGAACGCTATAAGTCGAGCATTAAACCACGTTTAGAAAGCGCACACCGCCTGTTAGATGTCCGTGAAGACCGCCCCTCTGTAGGTTCAGCACTTGATCGCGCACAACGTTACTTACAACTCACCAGCATTGGCGCTGTGATTTTATCTGGTGTGGCAGTGGCTTTAGCCGCCGCTCGCTTTGCCCGTAGAAGGGTTGACAGCATTGCCGTCTTATCAGGTTTTGGGCACTCACCGCGTTTTGTCACAGGCATATACAGTCGTTTATTACTCAGCTTAGGCTTGGTGACCGCGTTAATTGGCGCCAGCTTAGGTTATCTATTGCAGTCCATTGCGGTCAGCCTGTTTCAGTCATCGCTGCCCGTAAGCTTACCCCCAGCAGGTTGGCAGCCTTGGTTATTGGCAATGGGTACAGGTCAATTATTGCTATTGGGTTTTGCCCGTGCGCCTTTACAGCAGCTGCAACAGGTTTCACCCATGCGGATTTTGCGTCGAGACTTAGTGCCTGCTTCAGCCTCTAGCTTATCAACTTACGGCTTGGCACTTTTCGCGCTGGTTGCCTTGGTGTATTGGTACTCTCAAGATTGGCGCTTAACCTTGTGGCTTAGCCTAGGCTTAATTGTTGTAGTCGTGGTATCAAGCCTACTCACCCTTGGCCTATTAAAACTTCTGCATCCACTAGAATCTAAACTGCCCGTTAAACCTAGGCTGGCACTACGCAGCTTATACAGCCATAGAAAAACCGCCTTGCCACAGGTTTTGGCCTTTGCCTTGGTCTTGTTGGTTGTGGCCTTGGTGTCTATTGTGCGTAACGACCTGCTCGACAGTTGGCAGCAACAGTTACCGATCACCGCACCCAACCATTTTGCGCTGAATATTCAACTCCATGAGCAGCAGGCATTTGAACAAGCTTTAGACCAAGCCGAGATTAAACACTCTCCGCTGTACCCTATTGTGCGCGCCCGTTTAACCTTGATTAATCATCAAACCGCACTAGAGCAAGTACCTGAGAAAGCGAGAGAAGACAACGCATTACAACGGGAGCTAAACCTCACTTGGCGCAGTGCGCTACCAGATGACAACAAGGTTGTAGCTGGCCAGTGGTGGCCTGAAGATTATCAAGCCAGCCCTAACGCTCTAACGCCACTTTCTATTGAAGCGGCTTTAGCAGAGCGTTTGGGTTTAAGCTTAGGCGACCATCTTGTCTTTGAATTAGCAGGGCAAAAAATTGAAGGGGTTGTGCATAACTTACGCACCGTCAATTGGGATAACTTTCAGCCTAATTTCTACGTAATCACGCCCCCTAAGGTGCTAGAGTCGATGCCGCAAACCTTGCTCGCTAGTTTTTATCTTGCGCCAGAGCAGCGCCCACAGCTTGCGCAACTCGTACGGCAATTTCCCTCTGTTTCGCTATTAGACATCGGGCAAATTCTGCAACAGGTTCGACAAATTTTACAGCAAGTGACCTTAGCCATTGAGGTTATGCTGATGTTTACCCTGTTTTGTGGCGTGGTCTTACTGCTTGCGGCGGTGAAAAATAGTCTGGATGAGCGATTGCGTGAAGGGGCGCTCTATCGCACGCTGGGTGCATCAGGGCGCATGATTCGTCAGATACAAGGCTTAGAGTTTGTCTGCTTAGGCTTACTGTCTGGTGTATTGGCCGTATTGGGATCTGAGATCACCGCATTTTTGCTCTATCGCCAACTGTTTGACTTAGACTATAGTCTCAGCTTTACTCACTGGCTGCTTTTACCCCTAATCAGTGTTGCCATTATTACAACGGCGGGTCTTTGGGGGACAAAAGAGGTGCTCAAACGACCGCCACTACAGGTATTACGCGCCCGTTAAGTTGTTTATTTTCAATATGCTATGGAGTGCTTCTTGCATAACAGGCCATTATTGATACCCGTGAAATCAAAACTATAAATGGCTCTGCAAAACCGATGCAGAAGCAAGAGCAAAGGATCTATTTGTTGTGACCCCAGCAGAGTTAAAACACCCAGTAGAAAATCATCTACCTTTTAACGTGCATCCTAAACGTGATGAGCTTTACAACGAACTACACGCTCGCCCTTTTCCAGTGGTTGAAACCCCTTCTCGTATCTCACGCTTGGCGGTACTAGTGCCAGAAGAGCTACGAGCACAAGAGTTCGAACACTTACAAAACCTATGTCGACGTTATGGCGTGAATTTGCCCGCTCAAGGCAGCAATTTCTTTCAAGCCGATTTTGGCGGCTTTCAGTTCCGCTGTGGTCGCCACATGGAGTTTGTCACCTATACTTTTATTCGCCCTGAATTAGGTGAAAAGCCCTTTGACAGCAATGCCTTAGAGCTGATTCCTCAGGATTGGTTACGCCAAATTCCCGGTGAAGTGGTTACCGCCTTTCACGTCGAAATTTTGCCAGAAGACCAGCCTGAGCTAAATCGTGAGCAGCTTAAAATTGCTTTTGAAGGCCACCGGCTGATCAGTGGCCGTTTGATGGAGGGCGGCGCCTCAATTTGGAGCGCATTCCGTTTACATGGCGATGGTTTTGGGCGCTTTTTAATTCACAATCATGGGTTAAACAACAACCAAACAGGTCGTTTATTACAGCGCCTATTAGAGTTAGAAACCTATCGTTTAATGGCGCTATTAGCGCTACCAGAAGCCCGTAGACTTAGCCCAAAACTACAACAGATCGACCGAAAGCTATCGGAAATTATCGGTGAAATGTCTGAAATGAACGACGACACCGATGAGCGCAAAATGCTTAAAGATCTGTCAAAATTGGCCGCCCAAGTAGAACGCTGGCGCACCAATACCAACTATCGGTTTTCAGCCATGCGCGCCTATTACGCCTTGGTAATCAAACGGATGGACGAGTTGAAAGAGCAACAAGTGGAAAATTACTTTACCATTGGCTCCTTCTTAGAACGACGCTTAACCCCCGCGTTTCACACTTGCGAGTCTGTCAGTGAGCGTTTAGAAGACTTGGCGCGCCGTATTGAACGGGCAGGTGATCTACTGCAAACCCGCGTGGATTTGACCATTGAGGCGCAAAACCAAAGCCTGTTAACCTCGATGGATCGTCGCGGCAAGCTGCAAATGCGCTTACAAGAAACGGTTGAAGGCTTGTCGATTGCCGCCATCAGTTACTATCTGGTCAGCTTGGTTAAAATCATGCTGGGCGCGCTGTACAGTGCTGGTGTGGCAGTGAATAAAGATTTGGTGACCGGCATCGCAGTGCCTATTGTGGTGGCCTTAGTCTGGTGGATTACCCATCGCGTGAAAAAAGTCATTATTAAAGCCAGCCGCCATTAAACCAAGGCGGCGAGCGATCTATTGAGAGCGATTTGATGAGTCAACAAGCGACCACAGTAAAAAACAGCATCGAACAAAAACTGGCCGATGCTTTTAATCTACAGCATTTAGACGTGCTCAACGAAAGCCACAACCATAATGTACCTAAAGGCTCAGAGTCACACTTCAAAGTGACGCTGGTGTCAGAGGTATTTGCGAACGTGCGCCCTGTTCAGCGCCATCAAAAAGTGTACGCGGTATTAAGCGAAGAACTGGCAGGCAGTGTACATGCGCTTGCCATTCACGCCTATACCCCAGAAGAGTGGCAAACCCGTTTTGGCGAAGTGCCCATGTCACCGCCTTGCATGGGCGGCAGCTTGCATGACCGCTAAAAGAGATAGGCTGTACTGATCGGGAGATCCTGCGAGCGACTTAATATGATTGTTAGGCGGCATGCAGATCTATGGGCTTCACGTTATCCAAGTTGATGTTTTGCTTTGCTTTCCAAAGCTCATAATTATCTTGCATGCTAAGCCAGCTTTCAGGACTCCGCCCTAATACTTTTGATAGTCTTAATGCCATTTCTGGTGTTACTGCACTTTTGCCCTTAACGACGCGACTTAGTGTTGAAGCGGCAACACCAAGATGGGTAGCAAGAGACCTGCAACTAATACCATATGGTTCCATATAAATGGATTCAATAAATTCACCCGGATGTGGCGGGTTATGCATATTCATTAGTGATAATCCTCGTAATTTAAGATGTAAGCATTACCATCCGTGAACTCGAAAGTTACTCTCCAATTACCGTTAACGGATATTGACCAAATATTAGACCTTTCTCCCTTAAGTTGATGAAGAGAGAAACCGGGTAGATTAATATCATCAATATCTTGAGCGGTATGGATAGCAGCCAACTGCATACGAAGTTTCTTAGTGTGCTTAGCCTGTATGCCTGACGTGTTCCCTTTTTCGAAAAACAGCTTCAGACCCTTGTGTTTAAATGACTTAATCATGAGAAGGAGTGTAGCGCATTGCGCAACACCGTGCAATTTGGCACCCTCCCAAGGGGCTGGCAACGTCTTAACCCTCAATCGCAAAGAACCTTAACCAGCGCAACTCAATAACTGTCTGGTGCAGAGAACATTTATAAAATAAAACTTCGACAGTCTGGTTATCGCTTAGTCTACTCAAGTGGAAAATGACATCATCGTGGTTACAGTTCTGCCTCGCTATGCGCGTGGACTTCTTTCATAAATATTATTTAGTAAGTTTTTCTATCAAGTATAAAGGGTGCTCTCTAAGTTTTCTTCGTGCAGGTATCAATTTTTTTAACTCTGGACTTAACGCAGCAGCACTAATTAAACCTGCACAAATTAATGACACAAGAACAGAAGGAAAGGCTGTTAAGGTTGGTATGGCGAGTGTACCAAGGCCAATTGAACCGGTAGCTCCTCCTATTTTTAAAATAGAGCCTATTCTTAATGATTCCCACGCCTCATACTCTTGCTCTTTCAAATGAATTAAACTGCTTTTTAATTCATTTAGAGCTCGAATATACTGATCTACACTTTTGAACTCATTATTAGAAATAATATTTGTATTTCTATTCAAAAAATCTTTTGTCTTCGAAACAGCTGGAAGAATTTCTTTTCTAATTTTTAAAATATCATCCCATGGCACATCAATTAGGTTTGCTTCTAGTTTCTCAATATCTACAATATCAGCATCTATTGCAAAGTCCATTAATGCGTCATTTGTAAATTTAAATGGCGAGCTTTGTTGCATCAGCGCGTAGCATATTTCAGAATTTATACTATCTATCGCAATAGGGGAGGCGTTTAAGGCTTGAGCTATTCTAATGGATTTCAATGCTCTTCCTACTCTCAATCTGGAAATCCAACTCCACTCTTCATGGACATCAATTAGTTCTGTGGGATCTTTATAATCAAAAGAGTATTTTGATTTCGCACCAGAGGGAGACACCTCAGCACCACAAAATATCGTATTTGGTATTGAAAGATTAGGCTTCTCTATTGTGGCATCAATTGCAGCAGCATTAACAAGATCTTTATTGGATAGTGAGGCGTTATAAGACATCCAATGCATGCCTGGATCTATCGTTCGTATATTTCTTGATTCTATCGGTTGCAATAGAGTACGGTTGAGTGCTGTTTCAGAGCCCTTTAAACACCGAGAATACCTTTCTTTGTATTCTGGCACTCTAGGATAATGCCCTCTTGCACCCCAACAAACTGTCATGTTTGGAAATCTTTCAAACACCTCTTTTTCATTAATAATTGCTTCATCATTTACATCTGAAAAATAAACTTTATTATGAGTAAGTAGTAGCCTTTTTAAAGTTGGCGCCGATATAGGCTCATCACCTGTTAATACAAAAGCGCTGTTATATGTACGACTCATGTGATTAGACCTTCCTATATTGCATAACTATTAATCGGTTATACAGGTAGAGAGGCCATAGCTATAACCGTTTTTTGTACAGCCGCAGAACTCTAGGGGATTTGATTTTTAATGCGATATTCCCTGTCAACCTGTGGCCTATCTGCGAGCTATTTTCTGGCCTATTCCCCGCCTAAGTCGCTCGCTTGGTTCACTATTTGTTTCTAATAAAGCTATCTTTTACCTCTTTTCTGATGCACTGGCAATAGTCACCCCTCGGACTATACCCGAAGTGTTTAACACCTTGCTATTGATCAATAGTTTCGGTGCATTGGTTGATAAAGACTCTAAAACGCCTGATATTCGCTGGATGGTCACTTCTATTTAGTGTTGACCAATGCTGTTCGCTATAAAGTCATACACGCGCCTCACTCTAGGGTTGGTTCGCAGCTCTTGGTGGCACACCAACCAAATCGGCAAACGTAGAATTGGCCCAAAACTGGGAAAGGCGCGTTTTAATTTGGGGTCATTGTCACCGATATAGTCCGGTAAGTAGATTAAGCCTAACCCTTTGTGGCATAAGCTAATCTGCATCGGCTGGAAGCTGGTGACGAGCTTGATGTTATCCAGCGATAAGTTCCAACCTTGCTGATTAAGCGGGGCGATCATGGCGTCGGTGCGGTTAAAGCCAATAATCTCGATGTCCTGAAGTTCATCCAATGTTTGAATATCGGCATAGGGCTGCAAGTAGTCTTCGGTGCCGTATAGCCAAATCAACTCTTCCCCTAGTTTTCGGGCGATCAGGTCAGGTTGGGTGGGTCTGAAGCTACGAATGGCAATATCCGCTTCTCTGCGCTTTAAATCGCTGACTTGGTTGGTGACTACTGTTTCGATATGAATACCCGGTTCGGCTTTGCGTAGCTGGGCAATAATATTGGGTAGCCGATAAACCGCATCAGGTTCACTCACTGAGATAACAACGGTGCCTTCTAAGGTTTGCGACTGCCCCTGAGCTGCTAAAGAGAAGGCTTGTGCAGCCTCGCCCATACGCCGCGCATGTTCTAATAGCTCAAGACCGCTTTGCGTTAATTCAAGCCGTTGACCTGTGCGCTCAAACAACATGACGCCCAGTTCCTGCTCTAAGGCTGCAACTTGGCGGCTGAGTGTGGGCTGCGTCATATTTAAAGCTTTTGCTGCCGCAGATAAAGAGCCTTCTTCAGCAGTAACCAAAAAAGCTCGTGCTCGATTCCAATCAAAACAAACAGATGTCCAGTTCATACAATTATGTATAACCCTAATGCAGTTTTAGGCAATTACCCCACCTTAAATGTATAGCTATAGTGCAGATGACTCCATGTTATTTTTTCTAAGGATATTCGGCATGACAACGCTTGTAGTGGGTGCTTCTGGTGCAACAGGGCGATTGGTGGTGGATCAGCTGCTTTTACAAGGGCAAATGGTTAAGGTCGTTGTACGTGCTGGCAGTTCTCTACCCGCTCACTTTCAACTGAATAAAAAAATCAGTATTACTTATGCTGACTTGCTGGATCTCTCGGATGAGCAACTTATCGAGCAAGTACAAGGCTGTGAGGCGGTTGTGTGCTGCTTGGGGCATAATCTCAGCTTCAAGGGTATATTTGGTCAGCCGCGTCGCTTAGTAACAGAGGCCACCCAACGTTTATGCCAAGCAGTTGAGGCCACAAAACCTAAGCAAGCTATCAAGTTTATTTTGATGAACAGTGTGGGCAATCAGAATAAAGCGGCGGGAGAGAAAGTATCGCTGATGCACAGCGCTGTGATATTGCTACTACGCGCCTGCTTACCCCCTCACCCTGACAATGAACAAGCCGCTGCTTTTTTACAGCGTAGTTTAATGGCAAGCCCTAGCATTGAGTGGGTGGCGGTACGGCCTGATAGTCTTATAGATGAACCTGAAGTGTCAGCCTATAGCTTACACCCCTCACCCATACGAGATGCGCTGTTTGACTCAGGTAAAACCAGCCGCATTAATGTGGCTCACTTTATGGTACAGCTCATCACGCAACCTGCGCTTTGGCAGCAGTGGCGAGGGCAGCTACCCGTAATTTATAACGATTAAATCCCCTCGTCCAAATGCAAAAAGGCGACGCTTCAAATGAAGGTCGCCTTTTTGTTCTAGCATGCCTTTTTATATTAGCAAGCTAGTCAGAATTGGGTGTTACACCAGTTCTGATGCTTTTTTCTTTTTCGCTTGTTTAGCCGCGGCATCGGCCGCAGCTTTGCGCTTCACCCAAAAATCTGCACCTTTAATACCTAATGCTTCAGGGTCAAACGTGAAGTGAGTTACGCCTGCTTTCTGCTGGTCTTCGTAGTCTTTCAACGCTTTCATGGTTGGCTTAGCCATCACGAATACGATCAAAATACCGATGATGTTTAACCACGCCATTAAGCCTACACCTACATCACCCAGACCCCATGCTAGATCTGCCGTTTTCACTGCACCGTAGAAAGTTGAGAACATGATCGCAACTTTAAGACCGAAGATAACGCCCGGTAGCTTGATAGTGCGCTTGATGTAAGCCACGTTAGTTTCAGCGATATAGTAGTACGCCAAAATAGTGGTAAACGAGAAGAAGAACAGTGCTAAAGCCACAAAAGGCTTACCAACACTTGGCATTACGGTTTCAATTGCCATCTGAGTAAATACTGGGCCGTTGGCCGCAATATCCGCAGAGAGGTTTTGTACTAAGAAACCGTCACCGCCATGTACGTTATAAGCACCTGTGATCAAAATCATGAACGCAGTTGCAGAACATACAAACAGGGTGTCGATATAAACAGAGAACGCTTGTACTAAACCTTGCTGTGCAGGGTGCTCAACTTCTGCTGCCGCTGCTGCATGAGGGCCAGTACCTTGGCCTGCTTCGTTAGAGTAAACACCACGCTTAACACCCCAACCAATTGCAGCGCCAATACCCGCCATCGGTGTGAAGGCATCGCTCAGAATCATACCGATGATGCTAGGCAGTTGGCCAATGTTCATCAGCACGATTACGCAAGCTACAAGGATGTAACCCAGCGCCATAAATGGCACGACAACTTCTGTGAATCGAGCGATGCGTTTTACACCGCCAAAAATAATGAAGCCTAGAATGACCACAACCAGCATACCAGTGTAGATCTTGGCCGAGCTAAGTTCGCCCATGCCTGTTTGGATCATTTGACCTGGGCCAAAGGTGGCTTCAACGGCATTACCAATACTGTTGGCTTGAACGCCTGGCAGTAGTAGACCACAAGCTAGAATCGTCGCAATGGCAAAAATCCATGCGTACCACTTTTGCCCCATCGCTTTTTCGATGTAGTAAGCAGGACCACCACGGTATTGACCTTCTTGCTCTTCTTTGTAGATCTGAGCCAGAGTCGATTCTGCATAAGCGGTTGCTGCACCTAAAAAGGCTACAGCCCACATCCAAAATACTGCACCGGGGCCACCAAAGCCAATCGCAGCGGCAACACCTGCAATGTTACCAGTACCCACACGGCCTGATAGAGAAACCGCTAACGCTTGAAAAGACGAAATGCCCGACTCAGAACTTTTTCCGGAAAACAGCAAACGCCACATTTCGGAAAAATGTCTGACCTGAACAAATCGAGTCATTATGGAATAAAACAAACCTACACCAAGGCATAGATAGATTAGAGCAGGGCTCCAAATCACGCCATTTAGCGTATCAACTATTGCTTGCATATCTCATCGCTCCAGAGGAGTTAGGCGCAGTGCACCTGAAAATAATGGATTTATCTCACAAATAGTCTGTTAACCAGCTATCTGTACAGATAAGTAAGATCTGAACAAATCTTGTCGACTCATTGTTGTTAGTGAACGAAAGCAACCGAGCCTCTTTGCTTTCGCTTGCCACCTAGATCTAGACCAAAGTCGAAACCAAGAGTGTACAACCGCAGCATTCTACCCAAGTTGAGACAGAAAAGTATTCTGAAATTACCAATAATTAACTAATTTCAACTGAATTTACTTTCAAAAAACACTATATTCACCAAAATAACATCACAAAGGCAGGTGAGTTTTCTAAAAGCGACATAGTGTTTCAAAATACAGTCACATTCACACAAGCAAACTCATGATAAAATTGTGATTATTCAGCACTTTTTTGACTAATTGCTGTCCTTGTAAATCCTGTGGGCTTTTTGCCCTGACCTTTAAAAGCTGCAAACCTAGAGATGGAATAACTGAATGCACTTAGAAAGCTTTATCACCTCAGCCTTGATGGTGCTGATTGCAACCTCAATATCCGTGGCCATTTTTAAGCATTTTGGTTTAGGTTCTATTTTAGGACTGCTCGTAGCAGGTATTGCAGTCGGCCCTCATTCTGGAGGCCCCTATGTCACCACCCATGTGGAAGATGTACGCCATTTCACCGAATTGGGTGTGGTTTTACTGCTATTTCTGATCGGCCTTGAGATGAAACCCACACGGTTGTGGTCAATGCGGCGAGAAGTGTTTGGATTAGGCTTATTACAAATATTGGTCACAGGTGCTGCGGTTGGGGCTTATTTTTATCTCTATCAACCCAGTTGGACCGCTGCACTATTGATTGGATTAACCTTTGCTCTCTCATCAACAGCGATGGTATTGCAAATTTTGCAAGAGAACGGGG
Source organism: Oceanospirillum multiglobuliferum (assembly GCF_900167095.1). GTDB lineage: Bacteria > Pseudomonadota > Gammaproteobacteria > Pseudomonadales > Halomonadaceae > Oceanospirillum > Oceanospirillum multiglobuliferum. The sequence goes on along the minus strand of NZ_FUXG01000012.1, from coordinate 7,450 downwards.
AAATATCTAGCCGTCATGGTACTGCCTCATTTGCCATTTTGTTGATGCAAGATTTAGCGATCGTACCGCTGTTGGCCATTGTGCCGATTATCTCTGAAACAGGGCGCTTATCTGCCGATGTACCGATGTGGCAGCAGGTGGGTACTGTATGCGGCATGTTAGTGCTCATTGGTGTATTTGGTCGTTATGTGCTGCCAATGGCGCTAGATCAACTATCGCGTAGAGGCAATAAAGAAGGCTTCTTGCTAGTCGTGATGCTATCCGTTTTCCTAGCAGCGTGGTCAATGCACTATGCAGGTATTTCAATGGCATTGGGCGCATTTATTATGGGAATGCTGCTCTCTAGTTCTAATTACCGACTACAAGTACAAGCCTCTATTGAACCCTATAAAGGGATATTGATGAGTTTGTTCTTTGTTGCAGTGGGTATGTCTATCGACCTAGCGGCCCTTGCAGAACAGCCAACGCTCTTCATTCAGCATATTCTAGTTATTATCAGTATTAAGTTTGTTATTTTGGTTGGCTTAGCAATGGCCTTTGGCTTTGCTAGACCATTAGCGATTCGCATAGGACTGTTACTGTCACAAGGCGGTGAGTTTGGCTTTGTACTGTTTGGCTCTGCCAAAGCCTTACAAGTGATCAGCGATGAAACCTTTGTTTTAGCGATTGGCGTTATCTCTGTATCAATGCTGCTGACCCCTCTAATGATTCGTTTTGCCGATGGTATTGGTGCGAAGTTAGAGAAAAAGCGGGCGCTCAATAATGAAAACAAGCCAACGTTAGATATTCCATCAGAGAACAAAACGGGTCGTGTGATTATCGCAGGCTTTGGTCGAGTAGGCTTTACGGTTGGTAGCTTGCTAAAACAGAAGAATATTCCTTTTGTGGCGTTTGACTGCAACCCGATCCATATCGCCAAAGGCCAAGAGCATGATATGCCTGTGTTTTATGGTGATGTGGGTGATCCACACTTGCTAGAAGCGGCACACATGGGTGATGCCTCTCTGGTGGTGATGACCATTGACCATACACCCTCTGCACTGCGGGCGATTCAGCATATTCGCATGGAGTTTCCTAATGTTCCAATTATCTCACGAGCTAAGGATTTGAATGCTTGTCATGAATTGGTGCAAGCGGGTGCTACACATGCCTTCCCTGAAGCGATGGAAAGTAGTCTACATTTAGGGGGGGAAGCGTTAAAAATGATTCATGTAAAAGAGAAAGAAGTGGAAGCACTTCTAGAAGCCGTGCGCGATGCAGGTTACCAATCATTGGTTACAGATAAAAAATAACACGACCCTGTTGGGCGGTTTACAAGAGGTCAGCTAGTTATGAGCAGATTATGGTTTAAAGGCAACATTGTACTGACTCTAGTATTGGCCTCTATTCTAACCGCTACACAGACAAGTGCTGACGAGGTCTCACCGCCTACAATGCGCTTCTGTTACGAAAACCAAGAGTACCGCCCATTTTTAGTCGCAACAGATGACCATAAAACTCGACTCGGACACAATGGCGCACTACCAGATTTAGTGATTGAAACTACCCGCTCACTAGGTATTCAAGCCGAGTTTGTGAACTACCCTTGGAAGCGCTGCATTGCGTTGCTTCAATCGGGTGAGGTTGATGGTATTTTTGCTGCAATCTGGCAAAAAGAACGTGAAGAATGGGGTGTATTTCCAAAAAGAAACAACCAAGCAGACGAGCGCTACAGCCTTTGGCGTGTGCAATACGATATTTACACCTCTAAGAACAGCCTACTCTCATGGGATGGCACAGCATTCTCTAATATTAAAAGCGGTGTTAGTGCACCTTTAGGTTATATTGCTGAGCAAAAATTAAAGCAAATGGGTGTTCTTAGTCGCAACAGTTATGTCCCTAGCGAGGGGCTAAGAGTTGTAGCACTAAACCGTTTGGATGGTTTTGTTGTTGAAAGTAATATCGGTGATCATATTGTGATTAGTCAGGCCATTCAGGCTGACATTAAAAAGCTGTCTATTCCCTTTATGGTCGCAGATTGGTATCTGCCCTTATCCCATCAATGGGTTAAAGCTCACCCTAAACTTGCACAGGCTTTTTGGAATAAACTCGCAGAAGTGCGCGCCCAAAAAGCAGAGGTATTACATAAGCAATATGCACTAATCCAATAAAATTTTCACATTATTCACAATGTAAATTTATATTGAAGGCTTTCTAATACCTTCCATTTAATCATTAAATTAATACTCTTTTTATATCTAGACATGGGTGTTAAAGTACAAGCCACTTTTTTTATTTGGGGTTACTGTCATGGATTCGCTGCCACCTCTTACAAGGTTGCCAAAATTAATTTGGACAACCTTATTACTGACTTGTCTAAATTCATTTGCCAATGCAGCAACTTTAGAACAAGTGATGAAAAATGGTGATTTACGATGTGGTGTTTATCCTGACGATCCTGGACGCAGCGCAATTAATAGCACAGGTAGTTGGGAAGGTTTTTATGTCGATTTCTGTAAAGCGACCGCTGCGGCTGTACTAAAAGACCCAAGCTTTGTTCACTATGTTGAAGTGGGTGCTAAAACTCGTTTCACTTCACTGATAGAGCAAAAAACTGATGTTGTGATGTACAGTTCAACATGGACTTTAGGGCGCGAGAGTCAATTCGGCGTTGAATTTCCCACCATTTACCTTTTTGATGGACAAGGGTTTATGGTCAGAAAAAATTCAGGGATTAAAAGCGCTGCTGACCTGAAAAATAAAACCGTTTGCGTAACAGAGAATACTACTAGCCATAAAAACCTTGAGAATCTAATTAAAGAACGAGGTTTAAACACCAAGATTCTATTTTCAAATGGCGATAGTTTTTTCCGAGGTAGCTGTGATGCTTATAGTGCTGATCGCATGAATTTAGCAACAAACCGTGCCAACCGTGCAGACCGCCCTGAAATCTATGAGATTCTGCCCGATATAATTTCCAGAGAACCTATTGCCCCAACCGTTAGAAATGATGACCCACAGTGGAGTCGAGTGATACGTTCTGTGATACATGCCTTAATCTTGGCCGAAGAAAAAGGGATCAACCAGCGTAATGTTGACCAGTTTTTAAAACGTCAAAACAGTGCCGAGATCAATAATTTACTAGGTTTAGATGGCAATATTGGTAACCAGCTAGGCCTTGATGCAAAATGGGCTTACCGTGCAATTAAAGCGGTAGGTAACTACGGTGAAATTTATCAACGCCATTTTGGCCCTAACACTCCCATTGGCGTTGAACGTGGCCTGAATAATTTATGGTCAAATGGTGGTTTACTCTATGCCCCGCCTTTCAAGTAACGTTGCTAAACAGCTTTTATCTCACCAAATGCTACGGGGTGTAGGCACACGCCTCACCTTAGCATTTGTCTTGGTGATGAGTGTATCGCTCATTGCCAATGCGTTGCTTTTTTCAGCGCTACTTGATCAATACAACAGTTTCAAAACGCTTTCTGAACAGCACTTTGAGCGTGCAATGGCCGCAGCAGAGTTAAGCCGAGATGCAGAGATCATTACATCTGAGGTATTCGAGCAAATGCTCGGAGTTGACCGCAGTTTTGCTGATGAAGATAAAAATGATCAAGATCTAATCAATATCTATCAATCAGTACGCGACAAACTAGGAATAGATGACCACTCTCCGATCAATCGCTGGCAAGTACCCTACTTCGAGAATATTCAGCTACTTAGACAAAAAATTGAAGATGAGCGTGTACTTAAGGCTGAAAAAGTTCAATTGGCCAACAACCTGTTTAGCCTTTCACAAGAGATAGAAAGCCAGTACCAAAACGATAAGAACCTACAAGCTCAACAAGTAGCAAACTACGCTTTAGCCGCATTAAGCTATACATCAACTGCGCTAAACAGTGATCGCCAAGGCCAGATATCCCGTTTACAACAGAGTGCAGAACGGCAAATAGAGCTATTACAAGCCATGCCAGAGCAATACAGCCAGCCCATTTTAGGCAAACTAGAGAAAGTAGTGAATGGCGTGTTTAATCATCGCGTACCTAGTTTAAATGCCCAACGCGCGGCACTGGCAACTGCCCGTCAAACAAGGGTTTCTGCACAAAAGCTAACAGGCAGTACTTATAATTACTATCAAGAACTAAAACACTCTACGCAGCAGAAAATTAATCAGCAATCAGAGTCAATCAAACAAACTCTTATATTAATGCTTATCTCATCAGTAGCATTATTACTGTTGATTATAGGCGCGGTGATCTATCTAAGACGGCAAGTTGTGCATAGGCTGCATAGTTTAAATAACGCTATGCTAGATCATGTTGAAGGGCGTAATCACATCATTCCAGATCAGGGAAATGATGAAATTAGTGCGATGGCGCACTCGTTTAAGGTATTTGTTGATACCCGACAGCAAGCAGAACAGGCGTTAGTTTTAGCCAAGCAAGAGGCAGAAGCGGCTAATCAGTCTAAAAGTGCTTTTCTGGCCAATATGAGCCATGAAATTCGTACACCTCTTAACTCTATTATTGGTTTTGTATTACTCACACAAAAAACCAATCTATCCGCATTGCAGTATAACTACCTGAACAAAAGTTTGACCTCTGCTCAGCACTTGCTCAGTGTAATTAACGATATTTTAGACTTTTCTAAAATTGAAGCTAATAAATTAAAGTTAGAGAAAAGTACTTTTGATCCAAATGAGCTTGTCGATACAGTTGCTAGTATTATTTTAGGCAACGCTCATGAAAAAGGGATTCAGTTACTTATATCCAAACCAACCAACCTTCCTCTTGCTCTAGTGGGTGATACCTTTCGATTACAACAGGTATTACTGAACTTATTGGGCAACGCGGTAAAGTTTACCCCTCAAGGCAAGGTGCAGCTGGCAATATACGTCGATAGTCCAGAACTTGAAGACGGCACGCCTGATCAAGTGCGTCTAACATTCGAAATTAGCGACACGGGTATAGGGATTAGTGAAGAGCAGATCGGTCGTTTATTCAATGAGTTTGAACAGGCCGACGCTTCCTCTACCCGTCGCTTTGGTGGAACAGGACTAGGTTTATCTATTAGCCAACGCCTAGTTGAGCTAATGGGTGGTTCTATTGCTGTAGAGAGCAAGCTGAAGCAAGGCAGTAAGTTCTGTTTCAGTTTAGAGTTCAAGCTAGGTAAAACAAAAGATATTCCACAAAAACAGACCCATTCATTGTTGCTTAATGAAGCGCAGCGGCTACGCCTACAAGAAAAACGCATTTTAGTGGTCGATGATCAACCGCATAATTTAGAAATTATGCAGGCGCTATTAGGTTCTCAAGGTATTAATGCCCAGCAAGCTATTCATGGGCAAGAGGCTATACTGGCAGTTAAAAGCCAGCCTAGAGGCTATTTCTCTGCAATATTGATGGATCTTCAGATGCCTTATATGGATGGTTATGAGGCCACCAGATTACTGCGCCAAGAATATACTTTTAACGAGCTCCCCATCATTGCGCTTTCTGCTCACGCCTACAGCAGCGAAAAGCAAACTTGCTTAGACTCCGGCTTTAATGACTATCTGAGTAAACCCGTTGAAATTGATCGTTTATGGTCATCTTTGTTGCACTGGTTACCAAAAGATAGCACTAGCGAAGATTTAACTATTCAAGATGCGCACGAATTACCCGACTTCTCCAATACCTCTAGCCACTTCAACTTTCCTGATGCGATTAGCCGCTTAGGTAGCCTGAAGTTATTCTTACAACAGCTAGACCGTTTACCCGCACGCTTACGACAATTACAACAGCAGCTAAAAGATGCCATCGATCAAAATACCACTGATCAAGTGTTCTTTTTTAGCCATAGTATTAAAGGATTAGCCCAATCTATGGGCTTTGTACTAGTCGGTAATATAGCCAGCGAATTGGAGCAAAAAGCCAAACAAGGTTTAATTGAACGGGTTTTGGTTGAGCAATTAATCTTACAGATTGATCAAGACCTTGCTGATTGCAGTGCATTTTTAGCAAGCTATCAATCGAAAAAGGAACAACCGAAAGTACGTACTCAAGGCATTAGTGAGCAAGAGTTGCGCAGCCTAAATCCACAACTCACGCTGCTGGCACAGCAACTTAACAGCCACGATTTAAAAGCGATCCAACAAATCGAGCAGATTACGACCTATTTTAACCAGCAGGAAAAAATAGAAGCATTACCTAGCGAGATTGTTCAGTTACAGCAGTGTATTAGCGCATTGAATTATCAAGAGGCGTTACAACTGCTGCATAAGATCCACACCGCCCCGTCTAATCAAGGCGTAACTTCATGAAAACAGAGCAAACAATTTTAATTGTTGATGACGAAGTCAGTAACGTACTTTCTCTGGCTAGCGCTTTCACACAGCAATATCGAGTATTGTTTGCCCTTAATGGTCAGGATGCCCTAGCAATTGCCCATCAAGAGCATCCAGATCTGATTATTTTAGATATTATGATGCCTGATATGACAGGTTATTCGGTTTTATCTCGTATCAAAACAGACCAACAGTTGCACCATATTCCCGTTATATTGGCTTCAAGCAGTGAAGATGTTGGAGATGAAAAGCAAGGTCTAGAATTAGGTGCTGCCGATTTTTGGAGCAAACCTATTAATCCAGAAGTAGCAAAAATTAGGGCACATAATACCTTAGAGCTTAAGCGCCACCGAGACCAACTACAGACCCAAACATTAACTGACGCTCTTTGTGATATAGCGAACCGTCGAGCCTTTGATCGAAGCCTACATAAAGAGTGGCAAAATGCGCTACAGACTCAACAACCGTTGTCTTTATTAATGATCGATATAGATTATTTCAAGCGCTATAACGACCATTACGGCCATATTGCGGGTGACACCTGCCTAAAAACGGTGGCCAGCATTTTGAAAAATAGCTTAGCTGAGGCCAACGCTTTGCTCTGTCGTTATGGTGGTGAAGAGTTTGCGGTAATACTGCCCAATATTAGCACCGATATAGCACTCAAAATTGCCGAAAGTTTGCGGATCAGAGTTGAAGAGTCACAGATTCAAAATATTGCAATCAACGCTACAGTCAGCGTCAGTATTGGTTGTGCAACCGCTCTACCCAGCCAGCAGCAGAGCAGTAGCAACACTCAAGACAGCTTAGTTTTTAGGGCAGACCAAGCACTTTATCAAGGTGACTGCTCCCCGCCCTTTCGGGCGAGGCTTCCAACTTCTCAGGCAGCAACCGGCGCGTGGCCGGATTTACGCAAGCCTCCATTGGCAGGAACCGACAGTCCTTCGGCCTTTAGTTTGATAACACCCTGCTGGCGGATATTGATCGCGGCGTTGATGTCGCGGTCTAGCTCTACTGAACAATCCGAGCATGCCCAGGTGCGAACCGACAACAGCAGGGTGTCTACCTTGTGTCCACAGCAAGAACAGGTCTTGGAGCTGGCAAACCACTGGTCGATTTTAACCAGATGCTTACCTTGCGCTT
>NZ_FUXG01000011.1:2252-135052 GCF_900167095.1 Oceanospirillum multiglobuliferum | reverse complement strand
TACATCACCACCGACTGTACCGGTGATACTGGTGTTAACTGCGTCGGCCTCTGTAGCGTTGAGGAGATCATCGCCTGTGATTGGGTCGATGGTAATGCTGGCTGCGATGTCGGTATCTACGCCAATCTCACGATCTGCTTCTGCGGTGATGCTATTACCCGCGCTATCGGTGGCGGTCACTTGCGCATCAATACTGTTATCTGCTTCAAGATCATCGGTGAGCACATCAATCTTATAGACCAAGTTGCCCGCATCGTTCTTGAACACTTCACCTGTGTAGTCATTACCGTTAACAGTAAGTGTAACAACGTCTCCAGCTTGCACATCACCACCGACTGTACCTGTGATACTGGTGTTAACTGCGTCGGCCTCTGTAGCATTGAGGATATCATCGCCTGTGATTGGGTCGATGGTAATGCTGGCATCAACTTGAGTATCGACAAGTTCAGTAGGAGCTTCTTCATCCGTTGTATCTGTATCTAAGGGAGGTTCGGCATCTGCTTCATCTTCAGCTTCTATACCACCTGTTGTATCTAAAGGAGGTTCAGCAGCAACAGAACTTTCTACAGGAGGGGGGCTGGAGGGTTGTACGTTAAAGACTTGATTTGTAGTTGCACTTGAGCTTTCACCTGTAATAGCAGCTTCATTATCTAATCCATTAAAAGTCGCTCTTGGACTAACAGAAGATATTTCAGGAATAGGCGCACTACTACCATCGCTACTGTCTCGGTTAGTATCTATACTAATAGTTTCCGATTGAGCACCAGTCATTCTTGTGAGTTCTTCAGAACTCACAGTACCTCTCTCGAATGTTTGGGTATCAAGGCTTATATCATCTGACAGACTTGTTTGAATATTTTCATTGCCTGATTCTTCGGCACTTCCCAGTAGTTCAGATGCATCAATTTCGTCATCTTCCTTTTGGGTTTCATCTGATCGACTTAAAACAGTCGATTCATCAAAAAGCAATGCATCATCATTAACACTTTTTACATCCTGGTTTGCATTGTTATCTTCTGAGTTTGCCATTTGATATATCTCCGTTAAACAGTCAATCCATAAGCATTATTACCGCATTTAATCATAGAGCTTTTGTTCTATTCAAGGCATTAAGGTTAAACTCAGATGAAACTTTTAGAGATATAGATAAGTACTTAATAGGGCTATTACTATTGATACCAAGCTAGCTGCACAGAAAAGTCTTAAGTTACAAGCGCTTTGGTCTATCGACAAGAACGGTTAAACTCAGCGTCAGCCCCTTTGCAGAGCTATTCTCTGCTTTCAATTAGAGCTTAATTCACCTTAACCCGAGGTTAAAAGCCAGCCGAAGCGGGCGCAAGAGTCATAACGGAGGATACATGGATAAGAAGATTTGGTTGCCGGAGCATGAGATTCCGACCCACTGGTATAACGTGGTGGCGGATATGCCAAATGCGCCAACCCCACCTTTAGGGCCTGATGGTCAACCGATTGGCCCAGACGCATTGTCAGCCATTTTCCCAAACAGCATTATCGAACAAGAAGTCTCTGCTGAACGCTGGATTAAGATTCCGGATGAAGTGCGTGAGAAACTCGCCACTTGGCGTCCAACACCTTTAGTGCGCGCATTTGCGTTGGAAAAGGCACTGGGTACACCTTGTAAGATTTTCTATAAAAACGAGTCGGTCAGTCCGGCTGGCTCGCATAAGCCTAACTCAGCGATTCCACAAGCCTATTACAACAAAATGGAAGGGGTGAAGCGCTTAATTACTGAAACTGGCGCGGGTCAGTGGGGTAGCTCGTTGGCACTGGCAGGCCAAATGTATGGCCTAGATGTCCGTGTCTTCATGGTGAAGGTCAGTTATAACCAAAAGCCGTATCGCCGTTTGATGATGCAAACTTGGGGGGCAGAGGTACACGCCAGCCCAACCAATTTAACGCAAGTGGGTCGTGACATTTTAGCCAAAGACCCTGATTCACAAGGCTCTTTGGGTATCGCCATTTCTGAGGCCGTTGAAGAAGCCGCAGGAAACCCTGAGGCCAACTATGCGTTAGGTTCTGTGTTGAACCACGTTTTGCTACACCAAACCGTGATCGGTTTGGAAGCCAAAAAGCAGTTGGCAATGGTGGGTGAGTATCCGGATATGGTCTTTGCCCCTTGTGGTGGTGGCTCTAACTTTGGTGGTATCGCCTTCCCATTCTTAGCGGATAACGCAACGGGTAAAAATGTACGCCTTGTTGCCGTAGAGCCGACCTCTTGCCCAACCCTGACTAAGGGTGAGTACACTTATGACTTTGGTGATGCCTCTGGGTTAACGCCAATGACCAAAATGTACACGCTAGGTCATGACTTTATGCCACCGGGCATTCATGCAGGTGGTTTGCGTTATCATGGCGACTCTGCGTTGGTCAGTCAGCTGTACCATGAAGGTTTATTAGAGGCGCGTGCGGTTAGCCAGATCAGAACTTTTGAGGCGGGGGTACTATTTGCCCGCACGGAAGGTATTATTCCAGCCCCTGAATCGAATCACGCCATTGCGGCGGTGGTGGATGAAGCGCTGCGTTGCAAAGAAACCGGAGAAGCGAAAACTTTACTGTTCACTCTTTCAGGTCATGGCCATTTTGATATGGTGTCTTATGACCGTTACTTTAAAGGTGAACTGGAAGATTACGACTACCCAGAAGAAGCCATCAAAGCTTCTTTGGCGCGCTTGCCAAAATTCTAACGGGGTATTTTAGCGAGTAAGACAAAAAACCGGAGAGGTATCACCTGCTCCGGTTTTTTGTGGCGGCTTTTATTTAAAGGCTCAATCTACCCGACCAATCTCAGCCCATTGTCCCTGTGTCAGGGTGAGTAGATCTTGCGGAGCCAGCGCTATTTCTAATCCCCGCTTACCTGCACTGACATGGATTTGGCTTAAGGCTTGTGCGCTTTGATCAATAAAGGTCGGTAAGCGCTTCTTCTGCCCCAAAGGGCTGATACCCCCAACCACATAACCCGTGGTTTTCTCCGCAAGCGCAGGATTGGCCATCTCCATTTTTTTACAGCCCGCTGCTTTTGCTAACGCTTTCAAATCTAAAGTGCCCGCAACTGGCACAACCGCAACCACTAATTTGCCTTCGTTACTTTGTGCCAACAGTGTCTTAAATACTTCGGTCACCGATAGCCCTAAGGCTTTGGCAGCTTCTTCACCGTAAGCGCCGCTATTAGGGTCATGCTGATACTCTTTCACTTCAAAACGGATCGCCATTTTTTTGGCTAGACGAATTGCAGGTGTCATTCAAACCTCTTTATTCTAAATAGTACTGATCACCTCAGCGATTGACCAAATAAGCACGTAAACGGTCTATATAGGGTGGTGCAATCAACAGATACAAGGTTGAAAACACAAAGGACAATAACGTACCCCATAGCAAACCTAAGCTTGGATAACACCATGCAATCGAGGTCGCATAAACCATTAACGAACCTAAGCCAGTCGGGTAATGTTTGATCACCGTTAAGGCTTTTTCGGCTCCATACGTTCGGTGCATCAGCACCAAAAAAGGGAACATGGAAATGGGGAACGCGGCCAAAACACCAGCCGTTGCTGCCGGTACCCAATGTGCAGCACCCGTAATCAGCACTACAATTAAAGCGGCAACCACCGCTCTAAACAGCAATACCGAAACTGACATTTTCACTTTTTTACCCACTTGGCTTTCAGAAATATGCCGATATCCCCAAATACAGGCCAAAATTGCCAAGGCAGGTAAACAGGCGGCGGTCAGCAATGTTAGGGGTAACAGTTTGATCAGCAGCCCTGACAATACAAAACACACAACACCTAAAGCGGACGCGGTGAATACCTCTAACCAGCGGCCTTGTTGGTCTGGGGTCTGAGTTGTGGTGTTATGCTTGGTGCCGACGGCTAGACGTTTGATACCCAACCAATATCCCGTGGTTAACATTAAGGTGCTGGCAAAACCTGCGAGGGTATACACTGCCCCTTCTGCGGCAAACTCAGGGCTGATTTCATAACCGATAAAAAACAGGGCAATCGCCGTACCTAAAGGATAGCCTGACAGTAAGCCCGCAATACGCGGGCTGACGTGTTCGGCGATCAATGACAGACCTATCACGGTCGCCACCGATACCGCAATTTTGATCAGTAATAGGCTTTCAAAACTTAAGCTGTTGTCCATTAGCGTAACAAAGCCACTTTACCTAAAGCCAAACCCGATTCAACCCGTTGATGTGCTAAGCCTACCTCTTCAAAGCTGAAGACTTGCTCATCTAACAGTGGGCGAATATAGCCGTCTTCCACTAAGTTGGTCAGTGCCTCTAATGCTTCGGTTTGGCCGTCAAAGTCTTGTCCATAAAGCAGTGGTGTTGCGATAAAGACCACGTGCAGGGTTAAATTTTTACCATGCAAAGTTGACAGGTCATGGGTAGAGCGAGCCGCAATGGTTGCTACTGTGCCGCTGACACGCACCGCTTGGAAAGAGCGATCCATGTTATCGTTGCCAACTGTATCAAAAACAATATCAAAACCTTTGCCATTGGTGCAGCGTTGCACGTATTGCTCAACGGTTTCTTCACGGTAGTTAATGGTGTCATCGGCTCCCAACTGTCGGGCAATTGCAGCTTTCTCTGGACTAGAGATTGTGGCGAACACATTTGCCCCCGCCCATTTCGCTAGCTGAATAGCAATATGACCAACGCCCCCTGTCCCTGCATGAATCAATACATTGTCACCTGGCTGAATTTGAGCACGCTCAACCAAGGCCTTCCATGCGGTGATAAATACAACGGGCAGAGCTGCAGCTTCTGCAAAGGCTAAGTTGCTGGGCTTTTTCGCCAATAAACGGGCGTCAGCTAACATATAGTCGGCTAAAGCACCTTGGTACTGTTTTAAGCCGCCCGCAAAGCCGAAGACTTCATCTCCCACCACAAACCGCTCAACGCCTTCGCCCACTTCTGTGACAATTCCTGCGACATCACCGTGCAAAATGGCAGGAAATGCAGGGTTGGCTTGCACCAAACCAGCGCGAATTTTGGTATCCAATGGATTCACACTACTGGCGGCTACTTTAATAATGACATGACCTGCCTGAATCTCTGGCATTGGCATCTCTTGTTCAACAAACTGATCAGTGTCGCCATACTGATTGATAACCATCGCTTTCATGAGAGTTCCTTAAGTAGGTTAGAGGTGCAAGAAGCTTGTATTCTGGCGGGTTAAAGCTGCGCTTTCAATTGAGCAAATAGCTCCATTGAATAATTGAAGCTCTTTTTTCTGTACAAAGCAAAAACCCCTTTAATCTTTACGGTTACATTCTGACACTTAATAACACGGCATTTTTATTGATATGTATCAGATAAACCTATTAAATGCGCGCCTACTACATGGTATAGGTTTGTTATTTGCAAGCCTAACCAAATAAAGCCGAGCCATACCTATAAAAAGACATCGGCAAAAAATGACGCGCATTAGCTTACAGAGAAAACTCCCTTGAGGATCCTATGGAAACATTATTTCGTCGCTTGCCGATTAAACAAAGAATATGGCTCATTTTATTGCTGGCCTTTATAGGCATGGCATTAATGCTATTTATTGTTTTAAAACAAGAACGTGCCAGTTTTACTGAGCTTAAACATACCGAAATTCGCCACCTAACAGAGTCTGTGGTCAGCATGGTGGCCGATCTTGATCAGCGCGTTATAAAAGGGGAACTCACCTTAGCTGAAGCGCAAAAAAATGCATTAGAACGTATCCAATCTATGCGTTTTAACACGACAGATTATTTTTGGGTGCAGGACCTGAATAATACGATTCTGATGCACCCAACGGCCTCGATGATTGGGCGAAATCTAACTGAAACAAAAGATGTTAAGGGTAGTCGTTTTTTTGATTCACTAGGACAACAGCTACGTAAGAGCGGTGAGGGCAGTGAGCATTATTACTGGAATCGCCCAGGTAGTGATAAACCAGTCCCTAAACTCTCTTATGCTAAAGCTTATACCAACTGGGGTTGGGCGGTAGGGACTGGGGTTTACATTGATGATATTGAAGCCCAGTTCTGGAAACAGGCCATATCAGTGTTGACCTCTGCTGCCATATTGATGGCGATACTCGTTGTTATTAGCAGTTTATTAGCCCGTAGTATTACTCGCCCATTAGTAGCAACAGTTAATGCACTAAAAGACATTAGTGAAGGTGACGGTGATTTAACCGTGCGTATGAGAGTGCGAGGCAATGATGAAATTACTGGGCTAACCCGCTATTTCAACGCCTTTGCAGAAAAAGTGCATCAAGTGATGATTCAGGTGAATCAAGCTTCGTCTTCTGTATCAGCAGCAGCGGAAGAGCTGTCTTCTATTACAGAAGAGGGGACACGTAATACCAATCAGCAAGCCAAAGAAACTGACCAAGTGGCAACCGCTATTCATGAGATGGCAACTACTGTACATGAAGTGGCGCAAAATGCAGGTGAAGCAGCCAGCGCTGCCAACCGTGCAGACCAAGAGGCCAAGCAAGGTAAAGTGCGCGTAGAAAATGCCATCAAAGCCATTAGTACTTTATCTGAGCAAATTAAAGGCTCTGCTACTGTGATTCAGCGTTTACGCAGCGACAGCCAAAACATTGGTACTGTATTAGATGTTATTCGAGGCATTGCTGAGCAGACTAACTTATTGGCGCTTAATGCTGCAATTGAAGCGGCACGAGCAGGCGAGCAAGGCCGAGGTTTTGCGGTAGTAGCAGATGAAGTACGTACATTGGCACAACGTACTCAACAAAGTACCGATGAAATTCAAAGCATGATTCAACAGCTACAAAGCGCCGCAGCTGAGGCTGTCAGCTCAATAGACAACAGCCTTATATCAACAGAGAAAACTGTCACCACTGCTACGGAGGCGGGCACCTCATTGGATAGTATCTTGCTTGCCGTAGAGTCTATTCGGGATATGAACGATATGATTGCCAGTGCAGCAGAGGAGCAATCTTTGGTCGCAGAAGAGATCAATCGCAACGTAGTAAATATAGTTGACTTGTCTCAGATGACTTCAGAATCAACCTCGCAAGTCAGTCATGCCAGCGATGAATTAGCTAACCAATCAGATCGTCTACACGCATTGGTTCGCCAGTTTAAGATCTAGTCAACATCAGAAGACAAGCTTGAGAGCTTAGATTATCCAAGCTCTCAAGTTATAGCTTAAGCCTCTTTTGGGCTCATCCAAGCAATAAAGCCGCTGACCAACACTAACCCTGTCACCAAAGCGACAACTCCTGGCCAGTACCAGTGACTCCAGAAATAGCCGCCAACAACCCCCATCACACTTGAACCTACATAGTAAAACAGTAAATAAAGTGCCGATGCTTGTGCCTTATATGATTTAGCCACCAGCCCAGTCCAGCTACTGACAATAGAATGTGCACCAAAAAAGCCAAATGTAAAAAGACCTAAGCTTAATATAAGAAGTAAAAGATTCGGGCTTAAACTGAGCAGCACAGCTATTAACATCATGGCTATAGAGTAAAGCAAGACCTTACGATGGCCGTGACGATCTGCTTTACTGCCTAACCAAGTTGAACTAAAAATACCTAACAAATAAATACTGAATAGCCAGCCAATTTGGCTCTCACCGAGCAAATAAGGCGCGGTGCTCAAACGAAACCCTACATAGTTATATAAGCTGACCAGTCCCCCCATTAATAGAAAACCATGTATAAAGCGGCCAAGCTGATCAGGCTGCTTTAAGTGATAACCAAAGCCTTTCAACAGCCCCTGTATTGAAAAGGTGCGTACCGAGAAGTGTTTAGATTGAGGCAGCATGAAAGCAAATAGCAGCGTACAGATCAAACTGACAAACGCCAGAACCTGTAATGCAGTTTCCCAACCATAATATTCGGTTAAACTGCCTGTAATAATTCGCCCAGTCATACCGCCTACAGCAGTGCCACTGACATACAAGCCCATTGCTAAGGTACGACAGTCATTAGAAAACTCCTCACTCACATACGTCATTGCGATGGAAGCCAAGCCCGCCAAGCTGGCACCTTGTAAAGCGCGTAATAGCAAAAGTAAACTGTAGTGCTCAGCAAAAGTGACAGCAAAACCTAACAGAGAGGTCAGCGCCAGTGAACTTAACATAACACTTTTACGTCCTAAACGATCAGACAGGCTCGGCGTAAAAAGTAGCGATACTGCCAGAGCTATGGTTGCTACTGACAAACTTAAACTGGCAGCAGCAGGCGAGATGGAAAATTTTTTTGCCAGTAAAGGTAACAGAGCCTGAGTGCTGTACAAGTTGGCGAAAGTAACAAAAGCTCCACAGAATAACGCTAAACTGGCGCGCCAAAACAGCGGCTCACTTCGACGAATAAACGCAGAATCGTTCGGTAAAATAAAGTCAGACACAAACATCTCCACAGAGCTTAGACCCTGATAATTTGTAATTGAATGTCAAAGGTTTGGACTTTGCAGAAATAGACTTGAAAGGTGCTCAAGCAGGAGAGATTGTTTTTATTATTCTGGATGATGCAGTGCTAGAGATAGGCTGTCTAGCACTTAACGTTAAATTAATGATCAGGTGCTGAATTGCCTTTATTAAAAGAATAGCGTGAGTTTTAGTTTACACATTGCTCTAATCAACACTTAAGCTTGAAATTTCAAGCGGTTAACCCAATCTATGCGGTTCACCTTTGGCACCCAAGGAATATGACTTGTCCCTTTCTCTACCTATTTTTGCTTTTGTTTTTGCTAACTCTGCGGTTTTGGTCAGTGCATTACTGGTATTAGCATTAGAATTCTTCCACCCTGCACTGCGTAGCCCTGATGCTCGCTTCACTTTCAGAACTCAAGCATTAATGCTACAACAATGGTTATCACTGATCTCTATTGCTCTGGCTTTTGTGGCTTTGTACCAATATTTGCCTAATACAGATTGGTGGCTATGGGCTTGTTTATCTCTTTTGTTGATCACATTGTTGCCATCATTTTGGCTACGAAAAGTGGATCTTATGCAGGCAATTCGCGGTGTAAATTGGCGCGGAGCACAAAAACGTAGTCAACAACTACAGTTAGTATTGTTGGTACAGTCTGTTTTATCACTCTTCTTGCTAATGTTAGGAGTGAACTTTGAAACCACTCACTCCTAACTGAGCAAGTGTTTAGTCAGTCTATAAATTGAAAGGATATATGATGAATCAGGCACGTTTTTTCAAGTTGCAGCAAGTGCTGAACCGTAGGCAACCTGACCTAACGGTGATTACTGATAATGTACATAAGTCACGTAATCTGTCAGCAATTGTTCGTACCTGCGACGCCGTAGGTATTCATCAAATACACTCTGCACGTCCTATGGATGGTTATGGTACACATCACGGTACAGCAAAAGGCAGTCATCGATGGTTAGGTGTAAACATTTATGATGAAGTCAGTACACCAATTCAACAACTACAACAACAAGGTTTTAAAGTAATCGCCGCCACATTTTCTGACCGAGCTGTAGATTATCGGAAAATAGATTTCACTCAACCTTGCGCACTGTTATTAGGGGCTGAGCTAGAAGGTGTCAGTGCTGAAGCCGCAGAACTAGCCGATGAGCATGTTATTGTGCCAATGATGGGGATGGTGTCCTCTTTTAATGTTTCAGTTGCAGCTGCGATTATTTTGGCAGAAGCGCAACGTCAGCGAGATGAAAAGGGTCTGTATGATCAGTGTCGTTTAGATACTATAACTTATCAAAAAACCCTTTTTGAATGGGCGCAGCCCAAAGTAGCTGAGTTTTGCCAGCAGCGCCAACTGCCATATCCAGAACTAGATGACGAAGGGGATGTGGCAGATGCCTCTAATTGGCACAAGCAAGTACTAGAGGCAAGCATTGGGACTGAAACAAACAAATAACCCCAAATAAAAGGCTAATCCAAAGCTGTTATTGGAATCTCAAGGTGAGCCTTATTTTGATTCAGCTGTTGCAAAACCAGCTCTGCTTGCGCACGTTGAAAACGCTCTGGTAGTAGGTCAATTTGCTCAGCGGGCGTTTTCTGTTTATAGATAATAGCCCACTGTATAAGCCAATACTGCCACTCTTGCTCTGTCTCAGGCCCTTTAAACAATGGCATTTGACTGAGTAAATAAACTGCGGCAGTTTCAAAACCTGCACAGCCCTCACTTGCCAGCACCACTTTAAGGTCAGCACCATTGAGTTGGTCATGCAAAGGGCGAGGTAGCCAACCTTTTAAGCCTGCTGTATCTGCTAAAATACGCACCAACAAAGCTTCATCGCCTTGGGCTAAGGTAAACCAACGGTTTAAACCGTAATATTCAGTGGGAATTGTCGACATCACAAAAATCCATCAACCGTCAGAAAGTGTTAATCAGTTATACAGTGAGTAATTGTGGCTCAGTATAACAATTGTTGACCTTAAAACTAGGATATATCACCTTAGGCACAGCAGATCATAATCTTCTTTCCTATCAAACCTGAAACAGAGGCTGCGCATGAGCAATCCATTTGATTTTGACCAAATTTTAAACCGCCAGCACAGTGACAGTATCAAATGGCAAAAATACGCTAACCAAGATGTCATTCCAATGTGGGTGGCTGATATGGACTTTGCATCGCCCCCTTCAGTGGTGACAGCATTACAAAAAAGGGTGGCTGAACAAGTTTATGGCTATGGGCACGAATCAACAGATGTTGCCGAAGCTTTTTGTGACTGGTATTCACGTCGCTATCATTGGCAAATTGAGCCGGAGTGGATTGTTTGGCTACCCGGTTTAGTCTGTGGACTTCACGCTGTAGCTAAGGCGTTTGGTAGTCCAGACAGTGCACTAATGACCCATACTCCTGTTTACCCACCTTTTCTAAAGCTAGCGGAGCGAAATCAACAGCTGTTACAAGCGGTTCCAATGCTGAAGCCTGATCAAACAGGCTCAGGCTGGCAGCTGGATTTCGACGCAATGGCGCAACAGATTACTCCGCAAACTAAACTGTTTATGCTATGCCACCCACACAACCCAACAGGCCGAGCTTTTACCCGTGAAGAGTTGGAGCAACTGTCGGATTTTTGCTTGGAACATAAGTTGCTTTTATGTTCTGACGAGATTCACTGCGACTTAGTGTTATCTGAGCAAGCGCATATCCCGATGGCCAGCTTAAATGAGCAAATTGCCGACCGCTGCATCAGCCTATTGGCACCGAGCAAAACTTTTAATATTGCAGGTCTAGCTTGCTCCGCTGCCGTAATATCAAATCCTATACTGCGCAAACAGTTCAAACGTTCTATTCAAGGTTTTATGCCTGAAGTGAATATTTTAGGTTTTGTTGCTGCTGAAGCCGCTTATCGAGAGGGAGAACCTTGGCTTGACGCACTGCGAGAGTACTTAAAAGAAAATCTCACAATTTTGACAAACTGGGCTAAAAGTAAACAGCAGGTTAAATTCACAGCACCAGAAGCTACTTACTTAGGCTGGCTTGATTTACGGGCTTATGAAATTGAACGCCCAGCACAGTGGCTGTTGCAAGAAACAGGCGTTGCTTTGTCAGAAGGTAGTGACTTTGGTTGTCCAGGTTTTGCACGGCTGAACTTCGGTTGCCCAAAAGCACAGTTACTCGCTGCACTAACACGTTTAGATCAAGTATTAAGCTAATCACTTTTTGGACTGAGGAACCCAATACTCAGTATTGGGTTCCAAATTTAGCATCAAACTGTAAAGTTAGACTCAAGTCACGTGTAAACTGGTCTTCCGCCTTACGCCGATCAGCAGGCGTCACACTAAAAAATAGCCACTCACCCTGAACCCTACGCCGTAGAGTGGCAGACAGCTCAAAGGTATCAATAAAATGAGCCGTGTCGTCTGCACTAGTCAGCGTTAAGTTGTATACCACCCTAAGATTAGAGCTGAATGTTTTATTCAATTGCCAACCATGACTGTAATAGTTTGTATCGCTACTGATTACATGGCTGAAAGTATTGCTATTTTGCAGAGAAGTAATACGGTCTAACTCTCGATAAGCGTGCAAAGCTAAACCGTAACTCACACCTACACTCTCACTCCATGAGAGATTGGGCACAGGACGTAATGTCCATTCATTCATTTGATAGTTACGACCCGCCCGCAGATAACTGACAGGTTCAACTGCAAAATTGCTAAATGCAAAGCCTGTATCAAGGGTCGTTTGCCACATATGATCTTCAGGTTTATAAATATAGCGTATGAATATCCCTGCATTACTGGCTTTTATGGAGCGGTCTATAGCCGTAGCCCCATTTAGGCTATTCGAGCTAACTGTTTGAACCTCAGAAACACTCTCCTCCTGCTGACCACGCACAAAAAGCTGTAGTTTTTCAGTGGTAGAAGGTAAGTCTGCACGAAAAGAAAAACGATTAAATAAACTGAATGCTTCAACATCATCAAAGAAAAAGCCTGACTGTAAAATCAGTGTACTTTCGTTTTGCTGCGAACGATCAGGAGAACCAAACAGAGAGTCTAAACCAATACCAATAGAAGCTGCCGTTTGCCCTAATAAATTTCGGCTTTGAGCCACTCCAGAAGAGAAGACGCTTCTGATCTGAGGCGGTTGGGCATTTTCTTCTGCATAGACGTCATTAGACCATACAGAGCAAAGAGTAATGAGCACAAAGCCCACATAAGCATAGATGATAAGTTTTGCACTCGATCTATCGAGCGGTGGTACGGCCAGTTTTAGTTGAGGCATGTTTAGGCGATGCCTTACGTTGTGTAGTTTGAATTGCACCTTGTGCAGACTGCGCTCTTACTTTATGGACTAATCGATAGCCTTGTTTCGCCAGCTTTTGCTCTTGCCATGTCATTGCACTCATACCAGACCAAATAGGTAAAAAAACTGCAATAGCCAGAAAAGTTAATGCCAGCAATGTCAGGTTCATCTGCATACCAACAATAACGCCCGTCAAGCAGAAGCCATAACCTAACAATAGAATAAAACTAGGTCCCCATAAATTGTTTGCCATTGTCCAGAGCATAGAAAATATGGCGGCAGACCAGTTAAAGCCTGAAACCAATGCTGCGTAACCTTGCACAGGGTGCTGATAAACCCGATAGACCTGCATAAAACACCTTAAAAGGATTCACGATAGATAAGCTAATGAGCTGTATTATCAACTTAAAAAATAGATCATACCCGAGTTGTTAAGGTGGGTTAATGAAAAAGAGGCTTTAAAGCCCCCTTTTCATCGTCTTTATATGATATGACTCAGCCTAAGCTAAAACGACTGAGTCGGCTTCGTAGACCATCAGCCATTGCGGCAATCTCTTGGCTACTACGGGTAATTGTTGCTGATCGCTCCAGAACATCTTGAGAAATTGAGCGAATACCCAACAAGTTGCTATTAATCTCTTCTGCAACAGAGCTTTGCTGCTCAGCCGCAGAGGCAATTTGAGTGCTCATATCGTTCACGTTATTGATGTGTTGCACAATGCTGTTTAAATCGCCACCCGTGTGGTTCATCTGGGTTACACTGCGTTGCGCTTGATCTGCACTTTGCCCCATAGATTCAGTGGCATCCAAAGCGCGCAGTTGAAGCTGTTCAATAATCGTTTGAATTTCAACCGTTGAACCTTGTGTACGGCTGGCAAGGTTACGTACCTCATCTGCTACAACCGCAAAACCTCGACCCGCTTCACCTGCACGGGCCGCTTCAATAGCAGCATTCAGCGCCAATAGATTAGTTTGCTCAGAGATACCTCGAATCACTTCAATCACATTGCCAATTTGATCCGTTTGCTCGCTTAGCTGACCAATCACTGAATTTGCTGCCCCAACATGCTGAGCCAGCTGTGCAATTGCATCAACCGTTTTATTCAGCTCTTGCACACTTTGGCTTGCTTCGGTTTTAGCACTACGAGTGGTCTCAGCAGTTTCAACCGCATGACGCGCCACCTCTTGAATAGTAGAAGACATCTCGGTCATAGCTGAGGCCAGCTTATCTACCTCATGGAATTGACGATCCATACCAGAGCGCGTTTCTTCAGTGTTATAGCGCATCTCACCTGTATGTGTCCGTAACTGGTCTGCGGCTAATTCGACCTCTTGCAATGTGTTTCTCAGCGTCGAGGTCATCAGATCAACCTCTTTTGCCAACTGCCCCAGCTCATCTTTTCGATCCAGTTTAATCTGATGAGTTAAGTCTCCGCTGGCAATATAACGTACGGTTTGCAACATGCTTTGCAATGGTTTGGTGATAGAGGAGACCATCTTCCAGCTACCCAAAAAAGCCACTAACATTAAGATCAGTTGGAAAATTGCAGACTCCCAGAATGCGGCCCAGAAGATATCCGCTACATCACTGAGATAAACCCCGCTACCAATCACCCAGCCCCAAGGCTTAAAGCCTTTGACATAAGAGGCTTTGTCTTTCGGCTGATCAAACTGTGGGCCTTTGTAGGTATATTCTACAAAACCTTCACCTTGAGTCTTCACCACCTGTACCATCTCTTGCCAGTGCAGCTTGCCTGAAGCGTCTTTAGCGTTGGTCATATCTTTACCAATCAAACTACTTTTGATTGGATGCATCACAAGCTTGTGCTCTAAGTCGTTAATCCAAAAATAGCCATTTTTGCCATAGCGTAAACTCGCAATTGCGGCTAAAGCTTGAGATTTGGCCTCTGCCTCTCCTAAAGCAGGAATCTGCTTGTAGTAATGGTCTGCCAAACTATAAGCAGACTGCACTTGCTCTTGTACTTGAGCTTTTCGAGCGCTTAGTAGTTCGTGATAGAGTCGATAGAGTGAGTTCGACTCAATTAACATCAGCGTGGTGAACAACAACCCAATTAACAATGTTAACTTGCGGGCGATAGGCCAATGACGGATCTCCATTGATCTGCAATCCTTTATAGTGTGAGTGGGTGGTCTTTGCTGCCGTAATTTTATTTTAATTATGTAACTAAATTGTAACTTAGGTGCTGTGAGCGAAACAATTATACAAGCTGAGTATTTGCACTTTTTTAGTGACATTTCCTAGCATAATCATCTGAAAGGAGCACGCGTCATGATAGGAGCTAACATTAAACCTTTAAATGAGCAGATTGATTTAGCACCAAGCTGTGAGCAGCCAGATGATTTATGGGCAAAGCGCTGCTGTCAACAAGCGCTCTTGGCGATTGAACAAGGCTGTTATGGCGTGGGCGCGGTGTTTGTCAATGCTGAAAATGAGCTGGTTTGCGAAAGCCGCAATCAAGTCTTTGTTGAGGGGGATTATCAAAGCCAACGTCATGCCGAGATGGAGCTGATTGACCTATTGGAAAACCAATTCTCTCATCTGAATCGCAGAAACTTAACGCTTTATGTCAGCTTAGAACCTTGTGTGATGTGTACGGGGCGTATTTTGCTTTCGGGCATTGGCCGTGTACGTTATTTGGCAAAAGATGCAGTTGGCGGATTATTGACCCATCGGCATCACTTACCGCCTGCTTGGGCAAATTTGGCGCAGCAAGTGTCGGTTGCTCCAGCGCGAGTGGATCTTTTTTGGTCGCGTTTTGCACAGCAGTGTATTGAGGTGAATGCCGATCAAATGCGGCAGAAGGTGGTGAAGCATTGGGAGGGGATGAGATAAATGGCCCAGAGAACTCTGCCCCGATAGCTGATCAACCTATCAGGACAGAGGTGGGAACTTGATGCCGAGCGCCTTTAAACGGAGATTAATCCCAGTTCAGTGAGCCGCCGACTTGATATTCAGTGACACGGGTTTCAAAGAAGTTTTTCTCTTTACGTAGGTCGATAATCTCAGACATCCAAGGGAACGGGTTGGTCGCGCCTGGGAACTGTTCTTTCAAACCTAGCTGCTGTAAACGACGGTTACAGATAAAGTGCAAGTACTCTTCCATAATGCCAGCGTTCATACCCAATACGCCGCGTGGCATGGTGTCACGGGCATATTCAATTTCAAGCTCGGTGCCTTCCAGAATCATCTGAATCACTTCCTGTTGGAACTCAGCCGTCCATAGGTGTGGGTTTTCCGCTTTGATCTGGTTGATCACATCAACGCCAAAGTTCAGGTGCATAGACTCGTCACGCAGAATGTACTGGAACTGCTCGGCAACCCCAGTCATTTTGTTACGACGACCCATAGACAGAATCTGGCTGAAACCACAGTAGAAGAAGATACCTTCAGTTACGCAGTAAAATGCGATAAGGTTGCGCAGCAACTCTTGATCGGTTTCTGGTGTGCCAGTGGTGAAATAAGGGTTCGACAGTGAATGCGTGTGGCTCAAGCTCCAGCTCGCTTTTTTAGCGATAGAAGGTATTTCACGGTACATGTTGAACACTTCACCTTCATCCATACCCAAAGACTCTACACAGTATTGGTAGGCGTGGGTGTGAATCGCTTCTTCAAAGGCTTGGCGTAGCAGATATTGGCGGCACTCTGGGTTAGTGATTAAGCGGTAAACCGCCAACACTAAGTTGTTGGCCACTAGAGAATCCGCAGTTGAGAAATAACCCAAAGAGCGCATCACTATGGTGCGTTCATCTTCGGTTAGACCATCTTGGCTTTTCCACAAGGCGATGTCGGCATTCATGTTCACTTCTTGTGGCATCCAGTGGTTTGAAGTGCCATCAAGGTATTTCTGCCATGCCCAGTCATATTTGAAAGGCACCAACTGATTTAAATCAGCACGACAGTTGATCATGCGCTTGTCATCTACTTGGATACGGGCAGCGCCCATTTCCAAATCTTCAAGTCCCGGTGCAACATCAATGCTGGCAACGGCTTCTTTGGCACGGGCAACAGCATCGGTCGCTGGTGCCGTATAAGTACGAGTCGGTGCAGCCTGAACGGTTGGAGCAACCGATGCTACAGGTGCAGGTGAGCTGGCGGCAGCTTGTGGCGCGGCTTTTGGCTGTGCAACAGTCTGTGGTTTGGGTTCGGCAACGATTGTGTCGTCAGTATCAAATTCGTCCCAGCTCAGCATGGTTTTTACCTCTTCAAAATAAGCGTGTCATCAAGGGGTGTCTGATGATATGTACAGTATAGCGTATTGCTTGCCACAACATTTTCGATACCAAAAGTGCTGTGGCAAACAGTCCTTGTTTGCTTTCAAAACCATCGCCTATCTAGGACAGGCGATGGTATGAATCAAATTGCGACTACTGACAAGCTTCACAATCTGGATTGTCAATTGAGCAAGCCAGCGGCACAGCTGCGCCTTCGCCTGCCAGTTCAAACTCATCACGAACGGGTTTCGGTGCAGGTGCTGGCGCGGCAACGGGTGCGGCAACAGGCTCAATGCTAGACGATACCGCGTTGTGCGTGCTGCGACTGACCGTTGATTTCTCAACACTGGTCGCGCCCATCGCACGGAGATAGTAAGTGGTTTTGAGACCACGGAACCACGCCATGCGGTAGGTCACATCCAGCTTCTTACCGTTAACACCTGAGATATACAGGTTCAACGATTGCGCTTGATCGATCCACTTCTGACGGCGGCTTGCAGCATCTACCAACCAACGAGGTTCAACCTCAAAAGCGTTGGCATACAGCTCTTTTAGGTCATCTGGAATACGATCGATTGGCTGTGCAGAACCATCGTAGTATTTCAGGTCATTGACCATCACCTCATCCCACAGACCGCGCGCTTTCAAATCATGCACCATATAAGGGTTCACCACGGTGAACTCACCTGATAGGTTCGATTTGACGTATAGGTTCTGATAGGTCGGTTCAATCGACTGAGACACGCCACAGATATTAGAGATGGTCGCTGTTGGCGCAATAGCCATCACATTTGAGTTACGCATACCTTGAGCCAACACTTGCTGACGCAGTTCATCCCACGCCAATGTGCTGCTGGTGTCCACTTCAATAAACTGTGCGCCACGGGCTTCAACCAGCTTACTCAGTGAGTCCAGCGGTAGAATGCCTTGGCTCCAGAGTGAACCTTCGTAGCTTTCATAGCGGCCACGCTCAGCGGCTAAGTCACTAGAGGCTTGAATTGCAAAGTAGCTGATCGCTTCCATTGAGCGGTCAGCAAAGATCACAGCCGCCTCAGACGCATAAGGGGTCTTCATCTTATAAAGCGCATCTTGGAAGCCCATGATGCCTAAACCTACTGGACGGTGTTTCAGGTTCGAGTTGCGCGCCTGTGGCACTGCGTAGTAGTTAATGTCGATCACGTTGTCTAACATGCGTACCGCAACCGTGACGGTGTTGCGGATTTTATCCACATCCAGTTCACCGCTTTCGGTCACATGCTGCGCTAAGTTCACGGAGCCTAAGTTACAAACCGCAATTTCATCACGGTTGGTGTTCAGCGTGATCTCTGTGCATAAGTTTGAAGAGTGCACGACACCGACATGTTGTTGTGGAGAACGTAGGTTGCACGGATCTTTAAAGGTGATCCAAGGGTGGCCTGTTTCAAACAACATCGACAGCATTTTTCGCCACAGGTCTTTAGCACGAACTTGTTTGCTCAGTTTGATCTGGCCGTTTTGAGCCATCTCTTCATAAGCTTCATAACGCGCTTCAAAAGCTTTGCCGTAAAGGTCATGCAGATCTGGGGTGTCTGAAGGCGAGAACAGCGTCCAAGCTTTGTCTTCAAAGACGCGCTTCATAAACAGATCAGGCACCCAGTTCGCGGTGTTCATGTCGTGAGTACGGCGACGGTCATCACCTGTGTTCTTACGCAGATCAAGAAACTCTTCTACGTCCATGTGCCAAGTTTCAAGATAGGCACAAACAGCCCCTTTACGCTTACCACCTTGGTTCACGGCAACTGCAGTGTCGTTAACTACTTTCAAGAACGGCACAACACCTTGGGACTTACCATTAGTACCTTTAATGTAAGAGCCCAATGCACGCACAGGTGTCCAGTCATTACCCAGACCACCAGCCCATTTTGATAACAGCGCATTGTCTTTAATCGCGCCATAAATGCCTTCAAGGTCATCTGGAACGGTTGTCAGATAGCAAGACGACAATTGTGGGCGACGTGTACCAGAGTTAAATAATGTCGGCGTCGATGCCATGTAATCAAAGCTCGACAGCAAGTTATAAAACTCAATGGCGCGCTCGGTACGATTGGCTTCATTTAAAGCTAAGCCCATCGCCACTCGCATGAACATCACCTGAGGTAGCTCATAACGCACATTGTTGCTGTGGATGAAATAGCGATCGTATAAAGTCTGCAAACCTAAATAGGTGAAGTTGTTGTCGTTCTCAGGCTTAATCGCCTGACCTAACGCAACCAAATCAAACTCGGCCAATTTAGGGTCTAGGTGTTCAAGCTCGATCCCTTTTGCCACATAAGCGATCAAGGCTTTTGGGTAAAGATCTGCCATTTCGTGTAGGGTGGCTTCTGGCGCTACGTCTAAGAAGTTTAGAGCCTCACGACGCAAGCTGTCCTGTAGCAGGCGAGCTGTCACATAACTGTAGTTTGGTTCTTTTTCAACCAGTGTGCGTGCTGACATGGTCAGTGCGGTTGAAACACCATCGACAGGTACACCGTCGTATAGATTCTTCAGCGCATCGTCTAGAATGAGCTTTTTATCAACGCCCGCCAAACCTTCACAGGCCTCAGACACGATCGTTTCAATACGGCCTAAATCTAGCGGTAAACGCACGCCATCCAAGTGGGTCACATTGATGCTAGGGTGTGGCTTGTGGATGCCTTGCTCTTTAGCGGCACGCAGACGCGCATGTTCTTCGCGATATAACACATAAGCGCGAGCAACTTTCTGCTCACCTGAACGCATCAGCACCAGTTCAACTTGATCCTGAATATCCTCAATATGAACGATGCCACCAGCAGGTAGACGACGTACAAAGGTGTCGACGATATTTTGGGTAAACTGGTCTACCAACTCATGGATACGGCTTGATGCATTGGCACTATCGCCTTCAACAGCAATGAATGCTTTGCTCATTGCCACGGAAATTTTACTGGGATCAAACACGGCTAAATCACTGTTACGCTTCATAACTTGAAGAGTGCTGTGCGCGGTGTTGTTCATACTGTCCTGTGCCATAGCTTGTAATGCCTGCTCGTCGGTTTGTGTCGCAATGGTTCGCCATGCTTTCAACATAAATCTAACGAATAACTCGAAGTGACTCGGTGTTGAGTGGGTTCGTTTATGATCTGATGTTGTGAAGCACTGTTAGATGTCACAAAGGCTGCAACACCATAAAAAAATCCGGAAGAATCCGGAGCTTTTGGCTATTTCAAAGGCTTATCTTGAAATGTAGTTTGTTTTGTGCGTAACCCCTATATATTGGGGTCTGTTTTTCAGTTGGCACAAGATAATGTTGTTTTCCCTCTCTTGCAAGTGGATAACTTGTGGACAACTTGTGTTTATTTCAGAGGTAAAAGCACACTTACCTTGCAGCTTATAGCGCAGAGGGGAATCAAGAATTTCAAGCAAAAAAAAAGAATTTTTTTTCAGCTAAACCAGAAGAAAAATGAAAGTTTTTATTGATCCTCCTCAGATAATCAGCACAGAGTACTCTATTGTTTTTGTCTAAGGCTGAGTTATGATTTAATACCATAAAAATCAAGCTAATATTGCTTGATTAAGATATAAAGAATATAAATTTTTAACAAAAATCCTTGAAATTTATTATTTTCGAGGTCACACAATAGAAAACGTATCAACCAGATTTAGAGCCTTGGCGACGCCAAGGAGATGACTCAAAAATAATTAGAGAGCAATCCGTGGATACACAAGAAACTTCCCGTATATTAATCGTTGAAGACGATGAGCGCCTAGCCACGCTGACTCAAGAGTATTTAGACGGCAATGGTTTTGAAGTGAGTGTTGAGGGTGATGGCAATCGAGCTGTAGAGCGTATTCTTAAGGAAAAGCCTGATCTGGTCATTTTGGACGTGATGCTACCTGGAGAAGATGGTTTTGGAGTATGTCGTCGAGTTCGCCCTGAATATTCAGGTCCTATACTAATGCTGACGGCACGTACTGATGATATGGATCAAGTCGTTGGTTTAGAGATGGGCGCTGATGATTACATTTCTAAGCCTGTACGCCCAAGAGTGCTACTGGCAAGAGTTAGAGCACTGTTGCGCCGCTTATCACATAACGAACAGCCTGAAGCCATAGCTTCAGATGATGACAGCCGCTTACAGTTTGGCGGTTTGGTCATCGACAATGCTATGCGCGAAGCTTGGTTAAACGATGAAAGCGTTGATCTGACCAGTGCAGAGTTTGACCTGTTGTGGTTGTTGGCTTCTAATGCAGGCAGGGTATTAACCCGTGAAGAGATTTTCACTGCGTTGCGCGGTATTGAATACGATGGGCAAGATCGCTCCATTGATGTACGCGTTTCTCGCATTCGTCCCAAAGTAGGCGACGACCCAATGCATCCACGCCGTATCAAAACGGTGCGCAGTAAAGGCTACCTTTTCGTTAAGGAAGTTTAAAATTAAAGGGCAGGTTTAACCTGCCTTTTTTCTTGCCTCAGGATTTCCCTTGTGAACTTGTCTAATCTTTTCCGTGTAAACAGTATATTTATACGTGTTTACCTGCATATGCTGCTTTCTATGCTATTGGTGATCATATTAGCAGTAGGGGCAACATCTCTGATCAATCATGTTCGTGTTGAGCAGTATCGTGAGCAACTGGCTTCGGGGACCTTTTATTTACTCAGCCGAGGTTGGCAGCAGCAATCCACTGAAAAAAGGGCAAGCTGGCTAATAGAAACAGGCGAGCTACTGGATATAGAGCTGAACACCACTACGCTAGCATCTTCTGGGCTTGATCACTGGCAACTCAGACGATTGTCTGAGAATAGAACATTATTACTCAATGGACGCACTACAGATGAGCTTATGATTTATCGTTATCTAAGCCCTGAAGAAGGCGTTCTGGTGCAAGCCTATATCCCAAGGTTATCTGAACAGCATGCAAGAGCTTCTGTACAGCTGTTGCTACAAACCGTTCAAAATAGTAGCCAGCCGCCAGAGCAGGTGCTTGCGGAGCTGGGTCTAAACTTCTCTTACCCTATCAAAATTGTGGCTTTTGATCAGATACGCTTAGAGCGTACACAAAAACAGCAATTAGCCAATAATGAAACAATTTTGGTATTTATTGAATCGGGTCGATCTGTTATAGCCTATACACGTTTAGATGAGAACCGTCTCTTACAGGTAGGGCCAGTCAATTTATTTGACCCTTACCCTCTAGTGCTTATGGCCGCAATTGCTTTAATTGCCTTGTTACTTTCTGGTAGTGGGATCTATTTTTCCCTGCGCATACTAGAGCATCGTTTGCAAAAAGTAGAACAGGCCGCAAGCCGAATCGCAGCGGGTCACTTAAGTACCAGAGTAAGAGTTGAGGGCGATGATTTTGTTGTGCGCTTGGCTAAAGCATTTAACTCTATGGCTAAGCAAGTACAAGAGCTACTACGTACTCAGCAAGAGATGATTCATGCAGTCTCTCATGAACTACGCACTCCTGTTGCACGTATTCGCTTTGGCATGCAAATGATAGAAGACCTTGTCGAAGACCCTTTTGTCCACAAGCAGTTGAAAGGTATTGACGCTGATATTCAAGAGTTGGACGGTTTAGTCGATGAAATTTTAACTTATGCGCGCCTTGGACAAGAGGGTTTAAGCCTGAACTACGAATCTTGTCATGTACTCCCACTGGTACAAGAAGTGTTAGACGGTTTACAGGTACTCAAGCCTAACTTAAAACTGCAGGTTCGACACTTAAACCCTTACGAGGGCGATCATGCAGAGGTAGAAATTCGCTATTTTCAGCGTGCAGTCCAAAACTTAGTCAGTAACGCCTGCCGCTATGCGTCTGGTCAGGTTATGGTCAGCTGTTATATGGAAGCTGACAGCCTGCGTATAGATGTAGAAGATGATGGCCCAGGTATTCCAGAAGAAGACTGGGAAAGAGTGTTCACACCATTTTCTAGGCTGGATGACAGCCGTACCCGCGCATCTGGCGGTTACGGTTTAGGTTTATCTATTGTACATCGCATCATGTATTGGCATCAGGGTAGCGCAATTGTAAGTCGTAGCGATGACTTAGGAGGGGCTAGTTTTAGCCTTGTGTTCCCTAGATTTCATACAGAAGTAGCTTATTAATCAGCCTTTTAGGCTAAATACCAACCAGCATTGATTCAGATTAAAGGTCTGGTTCCATTCTTTTGATGAATATCAAAAAAGACCACGCGGTCATTCAGTACTATCAGGTCTGCAGTAAATTGGAACGCAGGTTGATTTGTAGCTGAGACTTGATGTTCTATCCTTTATCTCTCCTTGTTGAGAAGGAGCCTTGCAGTGGGCTCCTTTTTTTTGTCTAAAATTTATCCCTCTACTCCCCAATCGGTACAGGTTGAATACCATTAAGTGTTCTAAATGAAACCTCTCTAGCAGTACGTAAAAAATCTTTCATATAAGCACTGTCTAAGCTGTCTTTGCGTACTGCTGCAAAAAGTGTACTCCATAGACCATTTTGGCCTAGACGTACTGAGCGCACATAATCACGCTCTAAGTATTCAGTTAAGGCCCAGTTAGGCAAAGCACAAACCCCTCGACCACTGGCAACCAACTGCATCATCATAATAGTGAGTTCAGCTGAGCGTGTATCAACAGGCTCAAGCCCAGCTGGCATTAAAAACCGCGAGAAGACATCCAAACGTTCTTTATCAACAGGGTAAACAATCAAGGTTTCGCCCGCCAACTCCTGCTCTGTTACAAAGTGCTTTTGGGCAAATGGATGTTGCTTAGCAACTGCCAATAAGCCTTCGTAGCGAAACAGCGGTACATACTCAACATTACTTAGAGGTAAAGGGTCAGAGGTGACGACTAAATCAAGTTCGCCCCGCGCTAAGGCGGGCAAAGGTGTAAAGCTAAATCCAGACGTAAAGTCCATCTCAACTTCTGGCCAGTTATTACGAAAGCTATCAATTGTGGGCATCAACCACTGAAAGCAACTATGACACTCAATGGCCATGTTTAAACGCCCAACTTCACCGCCAGCCATACGATCAAGATCACGCTCAGCTGAGCGTAAAAGCGGCATTACCTCATCTGATAATTGCAGTAAACGCATACCCGCACTGGTAAACTGTAATGGCTTACTTTTGCGTATAAATAGTGTGCAGCCTAGACGATCCTCTAAATCTTTGAGCTGATGCGACAACGCCGACTGAGTTAAATGAATGCGCTCAGCCGCTTCAACCAAGCTACCTGTATCCCTAAGGGCGATCAAAGTTTTTAGGTGTCTAATCTCAATCATAATGGCTTCTTTGAGTGCAATTCATGTTTGACGTTAACTGATTTAGTTCGATTCATTATAGCACGCATACAGTAATTGCAATTTAAAACCATACTTCCAGCTGTTCTAGGAACCAAGTTACGCCGCTTAACATTAGGTAATACTATATTAACCAGCTAAACAAAAAACGCTCACCGAAGACATGAAGATACGAATACTTTCGATTCAGTACAGGCTCTTATTTGGCATATTATGGCGTTTCTGGTAAAAGAGTACTTTCGTTGCATGGATGCGACGTTTAACAGGTAGGTTATTACAGAGGGAACCATGACAACATTACTTCGTAGACTAGTGCCACATCTTGTACCTGATGATCCTCATCAGATGCTAAGGATGCGCCGTACCTTAATGGCAACTGGGTCTGGTCTAGTACTAACCACAGTGGTCATCACCGCAATGTTGGCAGGTATGGTTGAAATGCCTGTTCCCAACTTTCTATTGCTCTATACGCTTATTTGGCTAGGCAATGTTAGCTTCCCTTTAATGATCAGTTATGACATTAATTTACTGTTTAAAGACCCCAGCCTTACCATCTCCCAGCTTATTTGGCACACACTGACCAACACCATCTCAATCTATCTTGTTCCCGAGCTGCATACCGTATTTCTGATGCATTACCTATTGGTTGTGCTTTTTGGTGCATTTCGAATGCAGCGCAAAGGATTTTTTATTATTGGCGGAGTGATTATCAGCTGTTATGCCATAGTTATGGCATTATTATTTTGGGAGGGGCGATACCCAATACAGCTGAAGCAGGAGATTTTATCCGCCGCTGTATTCCTGTTTATGCTGATGGGTGTCAGTATTATTGGCACCGAAATCAGTAGCTTACGCTGGGCCTTGAAGCGTCGAAATTCAGAACTCAATATTGTGATGAAACAAGCAAAAGAGCAGGCTATTACGGATGATTTAACAGGTTTATTTAACCGCCGTCACTTAATGGATATCCTACGTCGCCAGCAAGCTCTGACTGTACGGGGTGACTACTGTTTTACCCTTTGCTTTGTCGATCTCGATCACTTCAAACAAGTCAATGACAACTTCGGGCATAAAGCTGGCGATGAGGTATTACAAACCTTCTCAGATATTGCCCGCAATGCGGTACGCGAAGTTGACTTTGTTGCTCGCCTAGGTGGTGAAGAGTTTGTTTTAGTACTAGTACGTACTGATCTTAATGGTGCATATCATGTGGCTGAACGCTTGCGTAAATCAATGGAGAAAGCACGCTTAGATATTTTAGGCGGGCACCGTGTCACAGCTAGTATTGGTATTGCACAATACCGCAAGAAAGAAACCATTGAAGAGACTATGCACCGTGCTGACATTGCCGTTTACGCTGCAAAAAACCGAGGTCGTAATCAAATTGTTACCGAAGATGACCTTAGCAGTACGATTCTTTCTAGCCTGCACGACGATGCAGACTTATACACAACTCCTGAATAGTTAATCGGAGAAACCTTCAGCACTTGTCGGTAATTGCAAATAATTCTTAATGATAATTAATATCAAATGATATACAGTACTATGTAGCATGCCTTGCAATCTGCAATATAGGCAAAAAGGGTGACAAGTAGTACATTTTTCAGAGGGTTCTTTAGCATGTCAAAAAGCCTTAAGGCTGGCAGTTTATGCAAGCTTGACAAAAGCGATATCAGCAAGCATCTGAAAGAGTTAGCAGAGATTACTCAACCTAGCCACTATATATGTGGCAAGTGTGCTCGTTCAGCCCGTGACAAAAAATGGCTATGTCGCCCTCTCAGCACAATCTAACCACTTAGAATTATCACTTACACTCCTTCAGTTCACTCAGTACTTATACCTTTGGAGACATCATGTTAAAGAAAAAAATGGCCAATAGGCTTAATGAGCAAATCAATCTGGAGTTTTTCTCTTCAAATCTCTATTTACAAATGAGTGCTTGGGCTGAGCATAAAGGCTATGAGGGCTGTGCCGCATTTTTGCAAAAGCATGCTGATGAAGAGATGCAGCACATGAAGCGCTTGTTCACTTATGTTAATGAAACAGGAGCAATGGCACAGATTGGTACTATTGATGCTCCAGCATCTGATTACCAATCAATCAAAGATCTATTTGAAAAAGTATTTGAGCATGAGTGCTTGATTACCCAAAAAATTAATGAGCTAGCTCATACAGCCTTTACAGAACAAGACTACTCAACCTTTAGCTTCTTGCAGTGGTATGTTGCTGAACAGCATGAAGAAGAAAAGCTATTTAAAGGTATTTTGGATAAGATTGAGATCATTGGTGAAGATGGCAAAGGCTTGTTCTTCATTGATAAAGAAATTGGCAAGCTGGTAACAAAGAGCGCTGGCAGTATTATGGATGCAGGTAATACGGAAGCCTAATACCACCTAGCTTATAGGTTAAAAAATGAAGAGAATAGGTAACTCGCCCAATAGCTGCTTAATACAGAGCAGCAGCGAAAGTGCGAGTTACTTTATTAGTGGATAAACTCATAAGCTAAGCCATTACTAGCAATAGCGCGATAATTTCCCTCTCTTGTAAATGAAACATCTAGAAGACTAACACCTGAAGGTTTCCATGCATCACGTTTAGTCGCTTCCCAAGCAGAGATCTCTTGCTTACTACTAATATTCCACAATTTGACCTTACCTGTATTGCTACCAGTTAGTAGTAATGGCTGATCTTGAGCAAAGCGAGCTGCGGTGTAAGTTGAGGCTGCAATTTCTCCTCCACGATTAATATCTATATTCATAGCGATTTTGCCACTACTGAGATCAACAATAGCACCTGCACCCGCTTGTGCTGAACTGAAGGCATATTGACCATTAGCAGATATCGCTAACGCTTGAATTTGGTTGCTGTGTGACCACTCGCCTCTAGGCTCACCATTAGGTATTTGCCACAAGGACACCTTCCCAGTGCTAGTACCTAACATTGCCAACTTATTATCAGGGCTTAAAGCAACGGCAGACACCTGATCATCAGCGCTGAATGTTTTTACACCTTTGCCAATGCTGGTGTTAATTAATAGTGCAGTACTATTGTCTAGCCCTGCGAGTAGAAAGCTACCATCAGCAGATAAAGTTAAACTGCGAATGTGAGCAGGCAAAGACCAAAAGTTAATGGGCTTACCAGAGGTGCCGTCCCATAGTGTAAGGCGGTCTTGTTCTGAAGTTGCGCCAAAACGGCCATCTCCAGACACTGCTACTTGATCAAATAAGCTGTATTCACCTGCTTTGTGATTCCAGTTATATACACGTTCTTTTACAGGTAGCTGCCATAAACTTCCACCATGGTTGATAGAAGCTATAACAGCAATGCTACCATCATCAGAAAGTGCCGCATCATAAGCGCTATCAATGGCTAGCTCCCATGTGTTGGCTGGTGGTGTTTGGCTAAAACAACCACCCAGTGCCAGAGTAGCGCCCAGAAGTACTGAAATAATCTTATTTCTGGTCAATATCATGTGCTTGCTAGTTCCTGGTGTGCAGTGTGTAAAGTTTCGATGAGTTGGTCTTCATGTTGAAAACGATCTGCAAGATGTTCGCCTAACAGAGAGAGTTGTTCAGAGATAGGCGCTAGCCCTTCTGATAGTAATCCAGACTCAATTTTCTCATTAAAGTCTAAAATAACCTCTGTACTGACCTGTATTTTTGGCAGTATTTTCTCACCCAAATCAAGCGCACTTTGGTCTGCAAAAGCTTCTGCCTCCCGATACAGCTGCTCGAAAACCTCAAAATGTCCGGCTGAAGTATAGTCAACCATTACATCACATAGGGCTTTAATTTGCTCTATACGGGGTAGTTGATCCGATTTGACCGTTTGTACTAGCCCTGTGTAACAAACGATTAGTGATTGACGTTCATGCAGCCATTTATCAATAAGCTCATGCACACCACTCCAACGTTCTTGTGCGTTTTTGCAACCTTCCAGCATGGTGCTACCTCCAGTCTTGAGGGAAAGAGATTAATCGCTCTTTGACTCTAAGCATACGGTAGCACTCATTTAATGTCACCTCTTTATCTTTTGCTTATTTTCAAGCTAAAAATACACCATGCACACAATGCAATATAAGCAAAAAGTGTCCACCAAGGTATTGATAAACCTAAGAAAGTCCAAGAGACCTCGGCGCACTCACCACTACCTTTTAATACTGTATTAATCACATCAGTAAAGGGTAAAACCTCTAACATATAGTCTAAGCCAGGGCCGCAAGACGGCACTTTATCTGCAGGTAGGTTTTGTAACCAGATATGCCGTAACGCTAAACCTACGCCACTGATCAACGCCGCCAAATTTAAAAAGGTATAAACCTTTTGCCCTGTACTCTGAGGGTTATGAATAGCTGCCACTAAAAAAATGGCTGCTGCAGCCATAAATGCCACACGCTGAAAAATACACAGTGGGCAGGGTTCTAGTTCGAACACATGCTGCATAATGAGAGCACTAACCAGCAGAAGCACACAGCTGACAAAGCCCACTAAGTTAAGAGTACGGTAGTTTAAGGACATGAATCCTTCCTTTTTAAAAGATCAAACAGTGAAATATAAATGCAGCTCAACAGAGTTTTTACAAAACCCATAAAGAAACTTGGCGTTGATTATATCGGTCTTGTGCATTGGAAAATATGCACCTAAGCCATACAATGTCAGTAGATAACAAATTTTCCGGCGGGTTCCCTAAACTGTGACGGACTAAATGCAAAAGGAGATATATTAGTGATTAAGTTGGTTAAGCATTGCCTACTGGCTCTGGTGCTGATTACAGGCATGGGCAGTCAAGCTTTCGCTGAAGAGGCTAACAGCTCTGGCGATCTACTCTACACCGCTATTGAGCCTGCTTTTGTTTTAAACTATGGCGGCCCTGGTAGACTGAAATATTTAAAAGCAGGCATTACATTGGTCACCGCTAGTCCATTGGCAGCCCAAACAGTAAATCATCACATGCCGCTGATTCGTAATGAGATTGTTTCATTACTCAGCCGCCAAACAGACGATGCTGTGACCTCTCCTGTTGGACAAGAACAGATGCGTATTGATGCAACTCAGGTTGTAAAAGATCTGTTCCAAAAAGAGGTTGGCCACCCTGTGATTGAAGATCTGTTATTTACTAATTTTATTTATCAGAAATAAAACTGACTTTGAATTAAAACGCTGATCCGAATTAATCCCCAAGTTGAGTCTTGCTTGGGGATTGCGCAAGAATACTTTAATGTCCTTAAAAGACTTGATTTAGAACAAGGCTCTCGATATTAAACAACAGAAGCCCTTTGTTGTTGTTCACATACTAGTTACATTACTCCCTTGCTATCGCATCCATGCTATTAGCCCTAGAACACTTATACTAAAAAAAGTGTCAATGGACTGAACCATCTACGGGGAAAATCATGTTATCTGTCTATCAACTATTTGGAGTGAACTCCAAAGAACAGTTTGCTGATTTAATCAGCGCAAAAGATCATCAGGATATTATTCGTCAACACCGATCAGAGCTAATCGCCAGTCGCATTTATCCCTTTGCACTGCTCTTCGCTATTTTAGTGCCAATCTGGGGAGTGCTTGACCTTATTTTTCTACCTGCTGAGGTCTCTATTCAGTTCCTGATAATGCGCCTAGCCTCTGGCATTGTATTCTTTGCCCTCGCTTACGTTACTAAAAAAATTAGAATAGGTATGAAGCGTGCGCTAACCAGTCTTATGTTAATGCTAATGGTGCCCACTCTGTTTTATCAATTCAGTACACCATTGATTGATAAAGTTGAACTAACAGGTATTGCCGACATATTGATTCATTTATATGGCTTACTACCTTACGTTGTGATCGCTTCGTTGGCGCTCTTTCCACTCACGCTGAAAGAGTTTGGATTGTTTGCGGTTATCTTGACCGCGCTGTCATCTTGGGGACTTTATCGGGCCGACGGTAGCGACTTAACTATGCTATTGGTTCAAGTTTGGCTATTGCTGGTTATTCTCGGCGTGTCCATGTTTTCATCTCTACAGCAAGTGCGCTACTTAATCTCTCAGATGGTTAAGGCCAGCTATGACGGGCTTACTAAGTTGTTAACTCGTCGTGCAGGCATGGACATTATGGAGTCACTATTTCGTGCGACAGGCCTACAACAGTCTAATTTCGCAGTGTTATTTATTGACTTAGATAAATTCAAAAACATTAATGACACCTTAGGCCATGACGCTGGCGATGAGATTTTACGCCAAACTTCAAAAGCATTAAGCAGCTGTATTCGTAGAGGTGATGCGGCTATTCGTTGGGGTGGAGAGGAGTTCCTTGTACTACTGCCACACACAGAGGCCAGCTCTGCAAAGAATGTCGTACAACGTATTATGGAAACAGGTTTAGCACAGTTACCTGACGGCACACCTGTTACCGCAAGTATAGGTATGGCTGAACTAGTAGAAGATCACGCTGCAAGCTGGAAAGAGCTAGTAGAACTAGCTGATCAACGGTTATACAAAGCCAAACAGTCAGGGCGTGCTAAATGTATTTGCCCAGACAGCACAGAACTACACTTTCCTAAGCTAGAAACAGCCGTATAGGGATTAGTCGCAATACTGAAAGAGTTGCTTAGATAGGATCTACGCAACTCTTTTTTATTACGCTTAGCCTTCTGAATAACAACATACCCTATTACGCCCTTCTGCCTTAGCTTGATACAAGGCTGAGTCTGCACAATGTAAAGCTTGCTCTAAAGACTCCTCTTCACGCGAGAGATGTACACCAATACTTACGCTCAAAGGTAATACTCGATTGTTACTAGCACTACTCAAACTCAGCTGAGTAACTAAAAGTCGAATGCGCTCTGCCACACTGAATAGCTGCTTATCATTAGACTGAGGCAGGCAGGCTAAGAACTCATCACCACCCCATCGTGCA
Source organism: Oceanospirillum multiglobuliferum (assembly GCF_900167095.1). Lineage (GTDB taxonomy): Bacteria > Pseudomonadota > Gammaproteobacteria > Pseudomonadales > Halomonadaceae > Oceanospirillum > Oceanospirillum multiglobuliferum. The sequence continues at coordinate 103,933 of NZ_FUXG01000011.1, read as the reverse complement.
CAAAATCCTGAGCTGGCAACCTGCTCATTTAACACGTTGGCGATCTCTTTCAGTGCATAATCCCCTTGTGCATGACCATAAAGGTCATTGATCTCTTTAAAGTAATCCACATCTAACCAAATAAAGCCAAAACCTGCTTGATTATCAATCAAGGCTGATTCTAAGTACTCAGACATACCTCTACGGTTCAATAACTGAGTCAGTGTATCCGTTTGGGATAGGCGCTCTAAAGCTTCTGTACGCTGCTGAACTTTGGCCTCTAATTCTAATTTGGACTCGTGAACTGATGCGGCCATCTGGCTAAAGTGCATCATCAAAGCACCTATCTCACCTTGGCCTTCCAATTGATGATTCAAAGGCTGCCCTTGTTTGACCTGCGCCATTGCTTGCTCTAAATGACGTAACGGTTTCAGTACCGTTCGCCTCAAGAATAAATTGAATAAAATAATAAGGCTTACAATAGACAGTGCGTAGACAATGAATATGCCAGAGAACTTCGAGATAGGTAAAAGCTTGGTAATATCAATAAGCGTAACTTCGTACCAGTCAAGCTCAGGAATATAAGCAATAGCCATCAAATTACGCGTATTCTTCACCATCACGAAATCACTCACAACAAGGTCTCGTTTAGACCTAGCTTGCTTTAAAGCTTGTGTTAGCTTTTCTTTATCATCTGGAGAGTCTAGTAGCTGATGTGCGGTAATTTTTTGTACGTGATCTTTACTGATGGAGGCAAAATTAATCATTGAACGATCATGATAGAGTTGAATAGCTGCATCAGAATCAATAAATAAGTTAGTAACCCCCTCATCTGTTGAGGCCACAATTTCGTTCAAAAAGCGTGTTAAGTTTAACCCCGTACCCACAACACCTAGTACCTTATTACCATCCATCATCAGAACATCAATCCAAAGCTTTGTAACACCTAGCGCTACATCAGGATTAACATTGATATGAATATTTCTACGCTGCTCAATTAACTTGAAAAACCAACTGTCTTGAGGACGTGAAGAGTCTAATAGATAGCGTAATTGCCTGCCTGCATAGGTATTGTTGCTGTCGTTATGGAAATATTCACCGCTTTGCTTAATCGCCACAAAGTAGTTAGCTTCAGCAAAGGTAAAACGGAAGTTTTCCATCTCTTGTATAGCAGTGGCACGTAGAGCAGGGTCGTCAGGGTTCTCTGCAAATGCTCTGATCACTATAGAACTGGCAAACTGACGAGATAGGACAATTTCTCGCATGATGGGTTGTAAAGTGCGCTCACGATCAAACAAAATTTGCTTCTCAGCATAGCGTACTGCCCACTGTTCAATAATATTTTCAGCCAGAGATTTTACTGAGGCCCAAACAGCCAAAAACGACACGACTATCAACACCAAGGAAAAAATAATAAAACGCAGTCTCAGCTTCATTTGTAACCTAACCTGAATAAATGGGAACATGAATGAGCAAAGCCCTTGCGTCCTTGGGCTGATGGACAGGGAGTCTTAAGCCTGTGCCGAGTAGAACTCGATATTAACATACCGATAGGAATGTTTAAGACCCAAAGCATATCTTATTAGATTTAGATAAGTTATATGGCTGCCCATCTGAATAAGAACGACATAGCATGTGTTGAATTAGTTTTTCTAACCAACTCAACTAGTTGAGGCGTAGTTTCAGTCATAAAGGACTAGCCTAGACACTTTTGTTTTTGTACAATGACGCTCGTTTTAGGGCCTATAGCTCAGTTGGTTAGAGCAGTGGACTCATAATCCATTGGTCCCAGGTTCAAGTCCTGGTGGGCCCACCACCGAACACAAAACAAAAAGCCGTGTAACTCTTTGAATTACACGGCTTTTTGTTTTCTAATCGCTTCTCAATGAATTGCCAACTTTATTCCCTTACTAGAATAACTCAATACTACTCGTATCTAGATTGGCGCTATTCACCCTATTTCGCCCCATCTCTTTCGCTTGATAAAGCGCTTGATCTGCGATTCTGAATATTTCGTCAGGTTCATCAACTGAAAAGTGATCAATTTTACAGCTGTATAAACCAATAGAGATTGAAACTTTACCCAAATTAGCATTATTGATGTGCTCAATATTGAGGTTTTCAATTTGTGCTCTTACTCTCTCAGCCAAGGCTTGAGCAGATTCCAAATCAAGCGTTGAGAGTACTGCAAACTCTTCACCACCTAAGCGGTAGCAACTGGCCATTTCTTTATCGCAACAATCTTGAATAACCGCTGCTGTTTCAGACAATACGGTATCGCCTTTTTGATGACCGTAAGTATCGTTGTACTTTTTAAAGTTATCGATATCTAAAATCATTAAACTGATGAAGCCATCTTGAGATTTGCGCTGCTGGAGGAGTTGCTCAAAATTCTGATTGAAATGGCGACGGTTATACAGGCCCGTTAAAGCATCTCGAATAGAAAGTTCTATCACCATTTTATGGTCTGTAATGTCTTGATGAACGGCGATAAAGCCACGCATTTTCCCATCAAGATCATAGTCAGGGGTGATCGAAGCCTGCACCCAATAAAGCGAGCCATCTTTCCGGCGGTTGCACATTTCACCTTGCCAGCTTTTACCCTGTTGAATGGTTTGCCAAAGATCTTGGTAGGTCTGGTCATCAGTATTGGGGTGGCGTACAAGATTGTGGCTATTACCGATCAATTCCTGTCTGCTATAACCCGATATTTCACAGAAAGCATCGCTTACCTCAAGTATATTGCCTTGAATATCGGTTCTAGAGGTAACAACGTAACGATTGATAATCATCAGATAACTTTTCAGCCGATGATCTGAATGACGTTCAGCCTGCTGGGCACGACGCAACCTTCGCCATAAAAAGCTTAAGGCTAAAAATAGAGCTAAGAATGATATAAGAGTCGTGATATAAGAAATTATTGTCATGCCGTCAAATTATGTTGTTGTGCATGAATTAATCTATAAGTGAATTCTTTTCAAAAAGATAGAGAGCGAACAGACATTTTCTCTCTATCTTTATTGTAGCTCACTTATTCGCTGACTTGTGTCAGCTTAATTTCGCTTTCTAGTGCGGGTGTTAAGGTTTGAATAACAGACTCTGGCGTAATGACTTGCAAGCAACGGTTATCTTCGCAAGGCGTTTTTCGATGATTGCTTGCACTGACACAAGGCGAGCAGGCCAAGCCAGCAAAAATTGCTGTTGAGTTCCCAAGGGAGCTATATAAAGCAGGTGTTTCTGGGCCAAAAATTACAAATGTACGTAAAGGCGTAACAGATGAAAAATGTCCCGGCCCTGAATCGTTGGTCAACATTAACGTGCTGAGATAATAAAGCGGTATAAGTTGCTGAAAGCCTACTTGGCCTGCAAAATTAATACAGCGCTCATGATTAACCTGCTGGCGTAATCTTTCAGCCTGAGCGGACTCACTTGGTGCGCCTGTGATGAGCACTAGAGTATCAGGGTAAGATTGCACAATATGTTGCATTACTTGCACAAAGTATTCTGGCATCCAGCGTCTTTGTGGTAACAGGTCGCTGGCATTAGGGTTTATCAAAATAATCCTGTGCGAATCAGGCTGATAAGCTGGGTAGCAGCCTTTAATCTTATCAATAACCTGCAGTTTATCTGTCTCACTACAAGTTGCCTGAGCAATTTTTACTTCAGCATCTTCAATTTTAATTTTGCTAAATGGTATTTCTTCCCGTTGAGCAAACGCAGCGTGAATTAATGCCATAAAGTTCTTCGCGATATGAATATGCGGGTTGTAGCTCACTTTATGGGTCAGAAAGTTACCGCGATATAGACCTTCATTATGAAAACCATCATAACCCACACGATTAGTAGAGCCACTTAACCCTGATAGTAAAGCGGTAAAGCGTGAGAACAACTCAAGATCGACTGTTGTATCAATCTTATTTTTACGGCACCAAAATAGAAACTTCAGGCTATCTAACGCTAAATCAAACAGATTGCTGCTGCCCAGTTTAAAAATATTGGCTTCAGGCACCGTTTGCAGTAAACGCAGGCTATGAACATTATCTTTAAATATAACAAAAAATAGCTCAGCACCCTCTGCTTTAGCTTTGCGCATTGCAGGATCAGCAATAATTGCACTGCCCATTTCTGAAAGTTCAATAAAGAGAATATTGCGTGGACGCTGCCGAATTGGTTTACTGATAAGCGCTTTGACTTTGAACCACAGTCCCAATAAAAAACACAAGGGGATGCCCACATGGTGGTCAATTTTGCGCATTGTATCTACTTTCATAATAGAGAGCTGCCTTAACGCGTTTAGATTGAGCGGAAAATAAGTGTACGAGCACTGACGAAGTTAAACATCATACCTGCTCCTACACCGGCAATTAAAGCCAGAATTTTATATTGGTCAAAAAACTCAACGTAGGTAACCAACAAGTAGTAAGTTCCCCAGTTCAACCCAAAACCTACGCCACCTGTGATGATATAACCCACCCACTGAGTGACTTTCCGGCCATGTCGGCGATGCTTAAAAGTAAAATTACGATTCCAATACCAGTTCCAGCTGGCTGAAAACCAAAATGACATACCACGGGCAGTAAGGTGTGGAATACCGAGCAGCCATTGCAAAAGATAGTAGATTGTTACATCAACTAAAAAGCCTGAAGCTCCCACTGTACCAAACTTAAGAAAATCATTAATTATAGGATAGCGTCGACGATAAGCATTAAAGAGCTGCATTGGCGAGGCTGATGAAGGTTGTTGACTCATTACTGATTTTGCTCGGCTGAATTTGCAGTCTCTTGCTTGAGATTACAAACATAAAAATGGAAACGATTTACCAGTACACTGCTTTGATAAGCAGGCTGGCTAGAATGATACTGGCAGTTGAGATTGTCTGGTGCCGTGGGGATAGGTGCATCAAGTGCTTTTTGATCATCGACAATAAGTACCCCCTGCTCCAAAGGATCAGCTTCGCCATACCAAATGTGGAACTGCTTGTTACGTTCAGATAACACATTTAAAGGTGTTGGATAGGCATACCAGCCTACTCGACTCGCCTCTGTCCAGCTCGTAACAATAATACGACCAGTATAAGGCTCTATCTGTTCCATCACTGGTGAAGCGTTAGTCTCAGGCAAACTGCTTAATAGTGCTTTAGCGCTTTGTGCAGCCTCAGCCCAACCATCAAAGTCCTGACGTGTTGAGCTGACTAACTTCGCAGGTAATAACTGGGGTAAAGCTAATATCATAAGCATTGTAAGCGTTAGAACAACGCTTAATGCATAGCTAAAAATTTGCAATCTACGCCAAATAGCTTTTTTCCAGCCAGCCAGCAGTGCCGTCATCGCCAAAGGCGTTAATAACCCCCAACTCACCATCGTCCAATGGGGTAATGAATGTCCCTTGCCAGCGGTAATGCCAAACAACAGTAATATGGGAAGTGAAAATAGGGCTACGGCTCTAGCTTGACGCTGTTGCAGCGTCTCGGCTTTTAGTGACAGCGTTTTAATACCGATATACCAACCTGATATATAGAGCGCTGAGCCATACAATACAAATTGAGCCAATTGCAGTAATGCAATATTAGCAAAGTCCCACTCACTTTTACCCGTACCATGTTCGAGTTGATAACTAAACGAGATCCACTGATTGTCAGCATTCCAAAACAAAATAGGGCTAATCAAGGTCAATGCGATGATAGCACCTAGCCAAGGCCCTCTTTGCAATAACTCTGGCAAACGCCTTTCCATTAGCATGACAAGCGCTATCGACAACACCAAGGTGATCGCCGTGTATTTAGAAAGCGCAGCAAGTCCCAAAATAGCACCAAGCTTAAGCCAAATCACCGCACTTTGTTTAATTGGTGTTTCGATCAGATCTAGCACTAAATGCATTGTGAGCAAACTGAACAGCAATAAGGGGATTTCGGGTAGCACACTCATGCTAATCAGCTGATTCAATGTCGCCAAGTTAATTAAAGCAACAGAAAAGAAACCTGCATAAGGCTGCTCTGGTGAGAGTCGGCAGGCCAAACGATAAAGCACAAAGCAAATAGCTAACCAAATGATCAAAGCCCAAGCCCGCAGTGCTAACTCGCTGTCACCTAAAACAGATAGAGCTGCAAACTGAAGCCAACCCACCATAGGAGGATGATCAAAATAACTTAAAGCAGGTAGTGCGCCATACAAAGCATAGTGAGCTTCATCAATGGAAAGAGGAAGGAGCGCAGCGGTAAACCCATGCAACAATGTCACTACTGTTAATAGTACGGCGGTATATTTTACGGGTTTGGAATGCATAGGGTATGATCCTTTGTTAACCATACCTTGAGTAAAGCTAAGAGATATTGGTTAAGCGGGTTTTGAATCCAAAGCCAATAATAAGACGTATTAGCTTAAGTGGACGCGCAGACTTCTATCAGCTGCACATGATTCAAGTGGTGCCCCAAGCAGGAATCGAACCTGCGGCCTTCCCCTTAGGAGGGGGTTAAGGGCGTATATTACCACAAACAAGCATAAACAAGAAAACTCAAAATATCCCTTCAAATACAATCAATTAGCTGATTTTCACTGTATACGCTTGTTGGTGCTTGTTGACATTAATGGGTGCCGCTCTGTATCTATGCTGTATCTAATTTTAAAACTAGGTACAGAGAGATGGTAAAGACAACTGAAAAAATCACTGCTAAAAAACTACAGCAAATTGCCCGAGCCATTTCAGCAGACCAACCAACGAAAGATATTTTTGATTCTGAGATCCAAGGCTTTCATGTTCGGTCTGGTGCAAAAAGCATTAGTTTTAGAATCAAATACCAAGCCCCAAACAGTAATACCCAGAGAATCTACACGATAGGCCATTACCCAAAAATAACAGCAGAGCAAGCCAGAGAGCAGGCAAAAGACCTATTAGGGCGAGTCGCTAGAGGGGAGGATGTTCAAGAAATTAAGCGAAGTGCTAAAAAAGAATCTGACCTGCAAAAACAGCAAACGCTAAAAGCCTATCTATGGACGCATTACAAGGTATACCAAGACCGACACAAAAAGGGCAAAGAAACCCTGTCGATGATCAGCAACCATTTTACTGATCTGATGGGCAGACCTTTATCAAAAATCACCTCAAGAGACATAGAACGATGGCAGGCAACCAAAGAGGCTGAGGGTTTGGCATGGGGAACCATTACTAGAATCTTTGGCGCGCTTAGAACCATGCTCAACCATGCCGCCACCAAAGGGTTTATTGATAGCAACCCTATCAAGGGATACAAATTAACCAAGCCTGCTATGACGGAAATCGAGCTTTCTAAAGCTGGCGCTAGTCGCAGGTACCTAGAGGCTTACGAAGTCACCGCACTATTCAAAGCACTAGACGACTATCAAGAAATTAAACGCCAGCAACGCAGGAACAGCCGATCACATGGAAAGTTACGATTACCTGACTGGGATGTTATGACGTATGTTGATCACGTTAAGCCTATGGTGTTGATGATGTATTACACGGGGTTTAGGTCTGGGGATATGTTCGGCTTGAGATGGGAGCACGTTAACCTAAACTTTGCCACGATCACCAAGACCATAGAGAAAACAGCTCACCATAACCCTGAGCCACGTTCATTCCCGATCAGCAAGCCGTTAGTAAAAATACTGACCGACTGGCACCAGCAACGAGGCAAGCCAATAAGCGGCTATGTATTCCCCTCTGAGCGTACAGGTGGCCGCATGAGTAAAAACGCGATGCAAACGCCTTGGGCAAAAATACGCCAGTTGGCAGGTCTACCCACAAAGCTAGTGCTCTACACCTTGCGCCATAACTTCGCTAGTCAGTTGATTATGGCGGGGGTCGATCTGTTGGCCGTATCTGAACTGATGGCGCACAAGGACATACACACCACGATTAAGAATTACGGCCACCTTAGACCTGACCACAAGCGCCATGCTGTTGATCTGTTTGCAAATACCGCACTGATGCCCAGCGACACTACAGGCTTGCCAGAGGTTAAGGCGGTCACGAATTAAGGGCGGGAATAGTTAAATTAATTTTGGGGAGCTATGTTTTTTAGGTGTAACAGGTGTAACAAGTGTTACAACATTGATTTATAAGGGCTTTAAGCGTTACACCTAAAGAAATAGTAGGTGTAACAGGTGTAACACTTTTTAATCCTATGGTGTCTACTAAGGAAGCGCCAGTAAGCCAACCCGCCTAACCCTTTCCTTATTTGCGCTTGTTGCCTGTTGTATAGCTGTGATTATATACAGCAACGGTTAACCATAGGGTGACGGCCTGAAAAGCAAAGCAACCCTCTTTGCCTTGGTTAGCCGATCTAATGAGGGGGTGCTGGTAAGGGTTCAGCAAAATGGAAGTGACCAAGAAAAATATTGATTTAAGTTGGTATAAGCACAGCAATTACGAGTATTTGGAAAGCTGTTCTTTGTATGAACTATACCAACAGTTATCGGCTAGGGCGCTTTTACGGGATATGCTGCCAACGGAAAACGAATGGGTTTTATCTCACTGGGAGCAGATCAAACAAACAGGAAAAATAAGCCTATCAGATATGGGTTACCAAATTGATATTGCCACGACCAAAGAAACACCCCGAACCGCCTTGGTTTCGCCCATCTATGTTAGTCAAGTCGAAGAAATGGCAGAGGCGGTAATTAGGGCTAAAGAGACAATGCTTTTTCTGGCCGAGCAAGCACAACAAGAGATTAACGACAAATACGACATAATAGATTCCTTTGGAGATGAGAGGATCAGAGAAAAAAGCCTGTCAGCAGATACCAAAAACTTTAGGGATGGGGGCTTAGATGACACCTATATGCTGCTAAAAGAGCGCGCCAGCCTGCCAAAATACGATATTGACCACATGGCTTATGACGTTGCCCTATTGAATTCTTGCTCTGGCGTTTGCAAAGGTAGAACTGAGGTTCATTTATCAATTGACCTAGCCGCAACTAACAAAGAGATACTAAGAGATGTAAAAGCCTTTCTTGAGAAATACAGAGAGATCATAGGCATATATCCGCCAGAGCCTAAAAACCTAACTATTGAGAAAGTGATAAATGACAGAGTTATTCCATATATTGATTTAACTATATGGGATTCTTTAGAGGGGCATGGAATTTTAACCGATGCTTTAGCCGCTCAGATTCTGTTCTCTTTTAACAATGGCGTTAAAGAAGTTAGAAGCGCAGACAAGGTACAAAGAGTAACTGCCCCTAATGCAGAAAAGGCATTATCTGAAACATTTTTAAATAAGCTCTATGCAGAAATGGCGATAGAAAATATTAACCAGCCATAAACTAGAAACCAAAACTTGCGGCAATAATTAGTTTTAACTAATTGCTACAACATCCTTCAACATGAAATTGAGGCGGTTTTGTTAAATTAAAACCTGTAGAGAAAGCAATCTAACTCCCGCTTAACCTTGCCCTCACGTTAAACAACAAAGAAACGTGAGGGCAACACATGACCGCACCAGAAACTAACACCACACTTAAAACCAGTGCTCAAGCCGCTGAAATTTTGGGCTTTAGTGAATACACCATTCGTTTAAGTCGTGCCACTGGAACACTGGCAGGCGTAGAAGCCCCGCCATTCATTAAAATGGGGCGCAACGTTCGTTATAAGAAAAGTGACCTAGATAATTGGCTGGCGCAGTTTCAGACCTTCACCAACACCGCACAGGCCGCAATGGCGGTTGCATAAGGGGAAGGTGACAAGATGACGAAGCAACAACCAGCGCCCCCCGTTAAGAAGGCCGCCAGCCGTAAGCCACCGAAAAAGATTATAGCCTTACAGTATCTGATGGCGCGATCACTGATTCAGTTGGAAGCGTTGAGCCTGTACGGGGAAACCTGCTTACACTCAACAATCAGCGAGTTAAGCAATACCCACGGTTTAACCATTGAGCGCCAGCCAGAGCCGCACATTCACCAAGATGGCGGCACAGCATACTTTACCCGCTACACGTTGGCCGAAAGTAGCCGCGCTGATGCTGATAACTTGGTTAAGCATTATCTCGCAAAGGTGGCCGCATGATGACCACACCTAACACGCATTGTGTATTGCCTTCTGTCGGTGCTGTCGTTAGTATCGGTGGCGCTGGACTAGACACCCAGCACAGCAGGCGGATTAGACACCCGCAGGCAGTATCTGAACAAGGAGAACATAATCTCCCTAATGACAAATTTTTGCACACTGGCCTTAAGCTGGTGCGCTTTGCCCTGTTTTGGGGGGATGGATTGGGAGCCAAGCGGCTTGACCGCGAAGCCCCCCGCTGCACCTTCCTTGTTCGGTGCTGTCTTGCGGCTGCCAATCCGCCCTTTGTTTTCAAAATGAACAAGGGGTTCCATCCCATGATCTACACCTTTCTTATTGCCCCCAAGGGCTTAAAGCTATCCCAGCTTAACCGCGTCCGTTTGGTGAGCTGTTACGCCCCCACGCTATCTGTTGCCCGTTCTGCATTCGTTGGCCTGTCGTTGGCGCTAGTCAGCCGTAAGCCTCTACAGCATGGAGGCCGCACACAATGAGCCGCCATGACTTAATCAAAGATATTGCAGAAGACTACAGCACCCGTTTTTTTGAGATTGGTACAGCGGTTTATTCAATCGCTAACCTGTTGGCTCACTCAGAGGTTGACCACGAAGCCGCACAGCTAAGCGGCAATGACCGCCTTGGGCTTATCTACGCCTTGCGCCAGCTTGGGCACCATACAGTTGAAACAACGGGGAGTTTTGACCGAGACGTTAACAGCATCAAAGGGGCGAGGGGCAAAGCATGAGCCATACACCAAACAACCAGGCGTTTATTGAGCACTACAAGACCACCTTGTTGAACGACTACGCACAGCAGCTAATGACGATCAGCAGGGGCAGCCGCACCATTACCAAACTGGCAACGCTTAATTTTGAAAACGTGCCATTTATGACTGAGGCCGATACCTTGGGTTTAATGGATGCCTTAAGCGTGATGGCAGCACAGACCGCAGAGGTGGCCGCACGTATCGAGGACATGAGCGAAAGCCTATACCCAAGCAATGACGATGCAGAACAAGCGGCAACCGCTGGCGCTAGTGGGGTGAGTCATGAGTGATGATTGGTTAATCGGAATGGTAGAGGATCAGTTCAAGGCGGCCATGCTCAAAGACTTGGGAGCCGCCCCCAATCACGTCAACCCCAGCAAGATTACCCGCTTTGATGATCCCAAGGGCAAGCGCGGCAACAACGCCTGTTATTGCCAATTGTTTTTAGATGATTGCCACCCAGCGGGTTACTTTGGCAACTGGCGTACAGGCCATTATCAAACATGGATTTGTGGCGGTAAGCCATCCATGACCCGATCAGAGCGCAAGCTATTTGATCAAAAGCTGGCAGAGGCCAAAAGGCAGCGGGAACAAGAAACCCGCCAACGCCAACAAGCCGCCAGAGAGAAAGCATTCAAACTAATCAGCCGTGCGACCCCAGCCGATCCGCAGCACCCGTACTTAGTCAATAAACAAGTTGGCGCACATGACCTAATGCAATTGGGTAACACCTTGCTTGTACCGCTTTTTGCAGATGATCAACTGGTGAATCTGCAACGCATCTACCGAGACGAATCAGGCCAAATACAGAAACGCTTTTTATCGGGTGGCCGTATGGCTGGCGCTTTTGCCTTTATGGGTTTATGTGACGCACCAACTGCAGTTTATATCTGCGAGGGATGGGCAACCGGTGCGACCATTTACGAGGACACAGGGCAGGCCGTGCTTTGTGCCATGAATGCTAACAACCTTAAAGCCGTTGCCACCTTTGCCCGTAATCGGTGGCCTAGTGCCGCACTCACTGTATGCGCTGATGATGACCGCCTGTTAGCCCAACGCGAAGGAATAAACGTGGGCATGGTGAAAGCCCGTGAAGCCGCCATAGCCACAGATGCCCTACTGGTTGCGCCTGATTGGCCTATTGGTGCACCTGAACATCTAACCGACTTCAACGACCTAGCCAACTGGATGAACGGGGGGAGCCTATGACCAACCCGACTAAAGACAACCCCGTTAAGAAAGCACCGCTAAAGCTAAAGGTCATCAACACCAGCGACACACCGCCAGCCGATACAAGCCTAGTCATTAAAGAGATTAAGCGCCCCTGCTATGGCGCTTATGATGATTATGTGCGCTTTGCTGATAGCGCCAGCATTCACCCCAACAGAGCGGGTTTGTACTGGCACGACACCAACAGAGAAGGCAATCCCGTAGACGTATGGATAGGTGAACCGCTACACGTTGAAGCCATAAGCCATGACGAGCACAAATACAATTTTGGCCGGTTGCTGCGCTTCAAAGATACAAACAACTATTGGCGTGAATGGTTAGCCCCTATGGCGCTATTAGCAGGTAACGGGGACACACTTAGGGGCGAACTGTTGAAAATGGGCTACGTGTACAACGACAAGGCCAAAAGCCACCTAACCCGCTACCTGATGAGCAGTAAACCGAGCGCCCGTTTAGTCGCTGCAACCCGTACAGGCTGGCATGGCGATAGAGCCGCCTTTGTGCTTCCCGATCAGACCGTTGGTGATGCGCTCTACAGGTTCCAATCAGAGGGCAGGTACCAAAGCTACTTTGCCCAAAAAGGTACGGTTAAGAGCTGGCGCGGATCCGTGGGGAAATACTGCGAAGGCAATTTGATTTTAATTCTGTCGGTTTGCACCAGTTTAGCGGGAACCTTATTACTACCTGCGAAACAGCAGACCGAAGGGGGCGCAGGGCTTCACCTTGTGGGTGATAGTTCTAAGGGTAAATCTGTTGCGCTTTATGTGGCCGCAAGTGTTTGGGGCGCGCCTAATTTTAGACGGGGCTGGGCAACAACGGGCAACGGGGTAGAGGCACTGGCCGCCAGTTTAAACGATAGCTGTCTGATACTGGATGAACTCGCGCTCAGCGACCCAAATGACGTAGGTAACATGGTTTATCTGTTAGCCAATGGTAACGGCAAGCAGAGGGCGGTTAAAACAGGCGGTATGCAAACGTCCGCAAGTTGGCGCTTGATGGTCTTATCTAATGGAGAGGTCACACTACCCGCACACATGGCGAAAGCTGGACAACAGGCCGCAGCAGGGCAAGAGGCAAGGCTTTTAAGCGTTCCCGCAGCCCTTAGGCGCTATGGTGCTTTTGACGACTTACACGGCTTTGAAGATGGCCGCACCTTTGCCGATATGATACAGGCCGAAGCCGCCAGCCATTACGGGCAAGTGGGGTTAGCCTTTATCAGTGAATTAGCCAGCTACCAAAAGAGCCTACCCGAGCAATACAAAAAGCTGTTGGCGCTGGACGACTTTAAATCCAATGACGGAGCGGAATCTAGGGCGGGTGGAACCTTTGCCCTGTTGGCGCTGGCGGGTGAACTGGCTACCGAGTTTGGCTTTACAGGCTGGCAAGAGGGTAGCGCACTACTCGCAGCCATAGAGGGCTTTAACCTTTGGCGTAATGAACGTGGCCAAGGCAACACAGAAACCCGTCACATACTCACCAGCATTAATGAGTTCATAGAGGCGCACGGGGATAGCCGATTCTCCAACCTACAGTACACCAACCCGCAAAATGACAAGGTGATAAACCGCGCAGGGTACTATCAGGATACCGAAAAAGGGCGGGTGTTTTATTTCAACTCAGCAGCACTTAAAGAAGCTGGGGCGGGTTATGACATTAAGACCATTGCCAGAAAGCTAGACGGGGAAGGGTGGCTCTATGAGAAAAACAGCGATGGTAAAAGCTCAGTATCAAAGCGTGTAGGAGGCCGCCCAGTTAGGCTATATGCTGTATTACCAAGCTACAAAGGGTACTAGATATGGGGTTAAGCGAGTTAATCAACACCTACAACAACAGGCAGGGCACTACAGCTATTGCACCCAGCAAGCCAACAAACCCCGCCTTTGTGCTGGCGCGTGACAACTGGCACAGGCACTACTTTAAATGCAAGTTATGCCAAGTACAGCACCGCAGCCCCAAACACAGGCCGCCTACTAACTTATGCTTAGAAGGCCAAAGTCTTAAGCAGGCATACAAAAGCGCCAGCCATTAATCAGAAACCAACAGACGAAAAAAAGCCCAGATCAGTAGTGATGCCGATCTGGGCTATTTGTTGGCCTTCAATGAGGCTCTGAGGCGCACTATAAGCCGTTGGCCGCACTCACACAACCCAAACACCTAAACGACACACCTAGTGACACGCTAGAGGCTTCTAATAACAAGGGCTGTAGCGGAAGCACGGCACACCAAACGACACACCAAGACCAAAGCGCTACAGGATCAAACCGGAGACACATCAATCACAGGTATATAGGGTCGTTCTGACCTCTTTAGGGTTGTTCTGACCTCTTTAGGGTTGTTTTAACCTTATACCTGCGTATCCGATCTTGGGTGCAGATCATAAGCTGGCGCACATTGGCAATAAAACCCAAGGTACTTCCCAGCGACATTTTGAACGCCACGGGGACGCAGAGTCGCGGTTATTGGCTAAATTTCGGGGGTAGAGGGTCGTCAGCAGCACCGAACCCAACACCGCATTGCAGAGCCTTTTTGTGGTGCCGAAGGTGCCGAAGCCAACACGGCCAGCGACCAACACCAAACCAACACACCACGACCAAAGCGCCACAGGATCAAACTAGAGATACTGTCTCTAAGTTAAAGACAAAATCTGTCTCTAAACCAGAGACACATCAACTACCCACGACACCCCAAAACAGGGCTAAGCAGACAATGAACGCACAACGAGTAGGGGCGGCTCAAAAGTCCAAAGCTCTATAGGGCGAATGACCGCACCCTTAGCTGTATTTTTTTATGTGCGAAATAAGAAAAATTTTCTCAGTGGGTTTGACGGGCAAAACATAAAGGCCAACATAAAGGCCAACCCGCAACAGCTCCCAAACGCCCACTAGATCAGCCACCAACACAGGCACAGATCAACAAAAGGCCAACATAAAGGCCAACATAAAGGCCAACCCGCAACAGCTCAAAACAGGGGTGCGCAGACAATGGGCAGACACGCAACACACCCAAGGCAAAAAAGCCGCCCAGTCGATATACTGGTTAAAAATACAGCATAGAGATTCCCGCCATGATTCTAAGCCTACCAAGCCGATGCAAAACGCCAGCCTGTAAAAGCCTCACTACTAGCAAAAGCGGTTATTGCAAAAAATGCAGATTACCCCCTGAACCCCGTCAAGGTAACGGCTACCCATTCCCAGCCGCCTAGAGATCAGACCGCCAACACAAGCGCCAACGCTTACAAGGGTGGCCGATTTGACCACGCCTAACCCACTTCAACAGCCTGTTGAACTTGCCCACCTGATTGACACAGAGCGCCAGCAAAAACACCAAAACCTATAAACCATGCGGGTTACAGGCCGATTCGCGCCACCACAACAAAGGCAACCTGTTACACCTGTTACACCAAGCCTTTTAAGTGTTACACCTTGGAAAGTTTATATAAATCAACGCTGTAGCACCTGTTACACCTGTTACACCACCAAAAGCTAAAAGCTGAAAAAGATTTAGAAAATTAGGCTCAAGTGCTGGCGCTAATTTGGCTGATACAGAACGCCTAAAAGTTGGTGCCAATCTGACCAATGGGGTACGCATATTGAGGGGGTTGGAAAATACAGTGGGATGGGAGCTTGGGAGAGGCTAAACTTTAGGGGTGTTTGTTTGTCTTAGTTTGTGCCGCCCTGTATCTATGCTGTATCTAATTTTAAAACAGGGTTTTTAGGCGATTTACACAGACTTGCAACACATTGTTTTATAAGGGTTTATTGGTGCCCCAAGCAGGAATCGAACCTGCGGCCTTCCCCTTAGGAGGGGGACGCTCTATCCAACTGAGCTATTGAGGCAAAATATCAAGAGCGGGCATTATAAAGAGTTAACCGCAAAATACCAAACAGAGGATTGATTGATGTTAGACACTGCACCATTGTTAGCGGAAACTGACTTTCCAACAATTTATCGAGGCCCGCTCAGTGTATTGCAGGTGAATTTAGGTTATCGCTGTAACTTAAGTTGTGTACATTGTCATGTTAATGCTGGGCCAAAGCGTACAGAGATGATGTCTAGAGCCATTATCGACAATCTTTTACAGCTTATTGATAAACGAAAAATAAAAGTATTAGATCTGACTGGTGGTGCGCCTGAAATGAACCCTGAGTTTCGTTACCTTGTAAAAGAGGCGCGAGCAAGGGGCGTACAAGTTATAGATCGTTGCAATCTTACTATCCTAATGTTGCCAGAATATGCTGATCTAGCAGAGTTTTTGGCCGAAAATAACGTCATCATAACCGCATCACTACCTTGTTACTCAGAGCAAAATGTTGAAGCCCAGCGTGGAAAGGGGGTTTTCGCTGACAGCATTGCAGCGCTACAAAAGCTTAATGCGCTAGGCTATGGCATTGAGGGTGGGCACTTAACGTTAAACCTTGTCTATAATCCTAGTGGTGCTTTTCTACCTCCAAGTCAGCAAGGCTTACAACAGGCTTATCAAAAAGAGCTTGGTGAAAACTTCGGTATTCAGTTTAACGAGTTATTAACCATCACCAATATGCCCATTAGCCGATTTGGCAGCACGCTATTGTCAAAAGGTCAATTCGAAACCTATATGACACTACTGAAAGACAACTTTTCTGAGCATAATTTGCAGAACCTAATGTGCCGATCCCTAGTCAGCATTGATTGGCAGGGCTATGTATATGATTGTGACTTCAATCAAATGCTCAAAATGCCCATGATCGCTTCTGATCGCAGCAAAGTGCATGTCAAAGACCTATTAGATATTGATATTCAAGATAAAGAGATTCGCATTGCAGACCATTGCTATGGCTGTACTGCTGGGCAAGGTAGCAGTTGTGGTGGTGCGTTGGCTTAATCTTCTGTATTCAATACATAAAGAAGTAAGAGGTAGAAATTGATCAGTATTATCGTGCCCGTTTTAAATGAGGCTGAGGGTTTGGCCTTGCATTTACAAGCACTACAAGCATTTAGAGTTGAAGGGCACGAGCTTATTGTCGTCGATGGCGGTAGCACTGATCAGAGTGTACATATCGCACAACCTCTATGCGATAAATTACTGCACAGCCCCAAAGGGCGGGCGCTACAGATGAACGCAGGCGCAGAGCACGCTGAAGGCCACTTACTGTTGTTTCATCACTGTGATTCTACTCTACCTCCCGATGCATTAAGTTTATTAGCACCTATCGCTAATGCTCAGCCTTGCTGGGGGCGCTTCGATGTTCAGCTAGACGAACGTAAAGGGCTGCTAGCCTTAGTTGGGCATATGATGAACTTACGCTCTCGATTAACAGGTATAGCAACAGGTGACCAGAGCATTTTTGTCAGTCGGCAACTATGGCGTCAAATAGGTGGTATACCGATACAACCCTTAATGGAGGACATTGAACTATCTACACGTCTAAAAAAGTTACAAAAGCCAATTTGCTTTCATGCAAAGGTAACGACTTCTGCACGTCGTTGGCAGAAAAATGGCACCATAAAAACAATTCTCTTTATGTGGCAACTGCGTCTACGTTATTTCTTCGGTGACTCACCTGAGCATTTAGTACGGCTTTATTACCCTGATGTTAAGCCCGCTAACCATCACGCTCATTCCAAGACTGAGCAGGTGTCAGGCTCATCATCTCAACCTTAAATGAACCAGCTTATGCGTTTTCAAAAAACAGCCATTCAATTTGCAAAGGCCCCTGTGCTTGGGCAAGTTAAAACTCGCCTGCAAACTCAGCTCAGCGCAGAAGAAGCCTTGGCAGTTCACTGCGAGCTTACTGCTTTAACCTTTTCGCTACTCACAACCACAACAGCTGACCAGATCCACTTACAAATTGCAGGAGCAATAGACGATAACTTCTTTGCACCCTATCACCAACATCCTAAGGCACAGGTACAAGTTCAAGTCGACGGGGATTTAGGCGTAAAAATGTGTGTAGCATTAAATCAAGCGCTCCGCACCAGCAACGTGGCTTTACTTGTAGGTAGCGACTGCCCTGTATTGACACGGGAAGTTATAGAGAGGGCTTTTCATGCCTTACTTACACAAGAGAACTCATCCGATTTGGTATTAATTCCCGCTGAAGATGGAGGATATGTGTTGATAGGCAGCCGCCAGCCACTACCAGAGCAGCTGTTTGAAGGAGTTGAATGGGGGGGAAGTAAAGTACTAAAGCAAAGCTTAGCTTGCATTGAAAGGGCAGGACTTAGCGTGATTACATTTGAGCCACTTTGGGATATTGATCGCCCTGAGGATTTAAGGCGCTGGCGAGCACTGAGCGAGGCTTTATTCAGCGATACCTAAACGACGGGCATCACGTTGAAGAAAAGCCACATAGCGGTCAATTTCACGCTGATTGCGGCCATCTGGGCTTAAAAAGCGAAAACCGCACTGAGTTATCTGCTTATGTTCATCATATACAGCATGTCGAGCCTCTGCGGAGCAAAGTACTGACGAGTCGAATACTGCTTCAGGAAGGTCAAAGCTTACTTCGTCAAATACTTCAAACTCTTCAAATGCAGGCTCGACCAAATATGAAAATTCAATTTTGCAGCCAGTTGAGGATATGTCAATCAAGCTACCTATTAATGGTCGCTGACGCTCATACGAAACTAGTTTAATTTCTGCACGGTTGGCAATGCTGATGTGAGCACGAAAAGCATCACGGCGCTGCTTATAAAGCGCTTTGTTTGGCAAGGCTACTTTGTAGATTGCAGCACCATTGTTATGACCTGCGGCAACAACTTTATTGCCACTGAACAACACTTGTACGCCTCGGTCATTGGCTCGGATGCTAAAGACATCACCTGCTAGAATACGCTTGTTACCACTGGCAGGCGCTAACTCATCTATTAGAAAGTAGCCTTCATCAAGGTCAACTTTTAAAACAATACTGGTATAGACTTGTTTGCTATCGCCACGAAAAACAATAGACAATGCAGAGCGATGCTTCTGCAATGAGCGCAAAATAGCAAAGATACTGGCTTGGCGGGTGATGATGTGTTTTTCATCATCTTTTGATGTAGTGGTAATGCTGATAGCTTCATTGCCAGACATAGATTAGCCCCTAATGTGTATTAAGCAATGCTAGCTATGCTTGTCCAATGAT
This sequence comes from Oceanospirillum multiglobuliferum, assembly GCF_900167095.1. Lineage (GTDB taxonomy): Bacteria > Pseudomonadota > Gammaproteobacteria > Pseudomonadales > Halomonadaceae > Oceanospirillum > Oceanospirillum multiglobuliferum. Next base: position 84,838 of record NZ_FUXG01000011.1, on the reverse strand, counting down.
CCGAGAAGTTGTCGCAACCGAACGCCCTTTGGCATTGTAAGTTTTAGTAGTACGTGCATTACTACCACTTTGTACAATACCTAACATCATATCGACCTGTTGCAAACCTCGGTTAATGACCATGCCATTTGCTTGATTAAGCTGCTGTATGTCATTATGCAGATTAACCAACTGCTGCCAACCCTTATTTAAAGCATTGGCATGTTGCTCAGGCAAAGAGGCAATCAAAGACTCCATACCCGCTTCGTCAATACTAAAACCCATACTGCTAATCAGGCTGTTTCTAGCTTTAATATCGCCTTTAATCTGCTCTAAGCAATGTTCTTTTTGCTTAGCTAAAGACTCAATTTGATCTAAATCTCGAGTTTGCAATGCCAACTTCTCATTCTCAAGGCAAAGCTTGATAGCCTTCAAATTTTGAATGCTATCAAGTAAATGCTGTTTGATTTCAGATGGAAGTTCGGGTTTCACTGCTAACCTCAGAAGTTAGTTTCAAATTGCATAATATCTTTCGCTAGCGTCTTAGCATCAACTTTGTAGCTGCCATCAGCTATAGCTGCGCGAATAGCATTTACTTTATCTTCATTAATGTCAGGTGCAGAGTTTGCTCGCTCATGCAGTGCCGTCGCTTCTTCGCTGAGCTGGAAACTGTCAGTTCTTACACCCGTTTGAGCGGTGCTTGCAGAGGTAGCTGTCTCACGTTTAGAGACCTCCTCTTTACCAGAGGTACTAACGTTATTGCTACGTATTTTACTGCCGTGAAGACCGCCAGACAGGCTGTTTAGATCAATAGCCATATGTGCTGACCCCTATAAGTAATTCATCTTTAACCTAAAATAGGTATCGGCATACAATTCTAAAACTTTAATAAACTTTAGTATTTTATTCGCTTATTTGTTGTAGAAAATATACCTTTTTCAGTTGATTACATGGGCACTTCGACCTGCCCTGGCGCGATAACAATTGCCCTTATTATACGCCTAGATTGCGTATTTCGCACCTGAATCTGCTCGCCAATAGCGCCATCTTGCAACGCCTGTCCTTTAATACGTACTGTTAACGATCCTGCCGTTGCCTTAATAATCACATTATCACCATTACGGACTGCCTCAGCAGCTTTCACCATATTGGTAAAAATAACGCTGTTAGCTTGGATGGAGCGTGCAGCCGTAGTGCCAACAACCTGATCGATAGAACGGAAAAACGTGTAGTTCAACGCACTAGTTTCCATCTCTCTTAACCCTAGAATACTGGCACTGATTACAGTATCTCTAGGTAAACTGACAAGGCTAACGACCACAGGTTCAAAACTATTGACTTGCACAGGGATGAATATACCCCATAGAGGACTTGTGCAAGTTATCTTGATATTCATCTTACCGCGCAACTCATTGCGGCCAAGAGGATTCAATTCCAAGGGGACTTGACACTTACCTAAGCGCAGTCTCGGATCAATGTTATTAATCTCTAATTCAAAGCGTGCGCCTTTCAATGAGGTAAACTGAGGCTCTAAATACGCCTTAATGGCTTGTTCTAAGCTGGCTTGACTTTCAAATAGAGGATCATCCTCTACAGCCCATACTGACTGGCACAAGCTGAGCATAACAAGATATAAGCCTAGTAAATATTTAAGTAACAAACTGGGATCCTTTTGACATTTCGCAACCTATGGAGAGGTTAGCATTTTAATGTAACCGTCTCGTAATTTTTTTGAGAGAAATTGTCAGTTTTCACTTTGTTTAATAGGGTTATAGTTCTACCTTACTCTAGATAAATGTTAGTCTACTGATTCTGAATTGAATTCATACCTGTGGAAATAAACATGACTGAACAGGCAGGGCGTTTAGCTGAGCGCGCACAAACCGTAGGTGGCAACCGTATGGAATTGCTGCTTTTCCACTTGCGCGGTCGACAGAGCTACGGAATTAATGTTTTTAAGGTAAAAGAAATTTTACCTTGTCCCAAACTAACCAATTTACCTCAACACAATCCTATTGTACGAGGTGTAGCCAATATTCGAGGTATGACCATATCTGTTGTAGACCTCGGCATGGCAATTGGGCTACCGCCAATTAAAGACCTCTCGGAATCAGTTGTTATCGTAACGGAATACAACCGAGTCACTCAGGGCTTTCTTGTTACTAAAGTAGACAAAATTGTCAATCTCAATTGGAAAGAGGTTCATCCGCCGCCAGCGGCAACAGGTAAAGACACTTATCTGACGGCTGTAACAGAACTGAATGGCGTAATGATAGAGATCATTGATGTCGAAAAGGTTATCTCGCAGGTACACCCTGTCAATGAACGCATCAGCAAAGGCGTTATCGACGAGAAACTGAAGCTGATTTCATCCAAGTATAACGTCTTGGTTGTAGATGATTCTGGTGTTGCGCGCAACCAAGTGATTCGCTGCCTTGAGGAAGTAGGCGTGCAAACCATAGGCTTAAGCAATGGCAAAGAAGCTCTGGACTATCTCAACGCCATCGAGGAAAGCGGTAAGTCGGCCAGTGAAGAAATACTCATGGTTATTTCAGATATCGAAATGCCTGAAATGGATGGTTACACCTTAACAACCGAAATCAGAAGCAACCCTGCTTTTAATAATCTAAACATTATGCTGCACACCTCTCTGAGCGGCATATTTAATGAGGCGATGATTAAAAAAGTGGGTGCCAATGACTTCCTACCCAAATACGATGCCGATGAGCTAGCACGCAAAGTAGTGCAGCGTATCAATGTGTTGCAAGGTACAGCTACAGTATAATACCCCAAATAACCCTGTGCGCCTCCAGCTTTTTAAATTGGCGCACTGGTCGCATAAAAGCCCTTGTTTATTTAAAACATGTGGTAAGCTATTAAATATCTGTCATACGGTTTGGTGAGTTCAAGGGATGTCTACAGTTAGAACAATTGGTGCACAGGATTACGAGGCGTTTCGTAAGTTTTTACAAGATGCCTGTGGAATATTGCTTGGTGACAACAAGCAGTATCTTGTCACAAGTCGCTTAAACAAAATCATGGCACAGCATGGCATGACGACTTTAGGTGAGCTGACTAAAGAGATACTGGCTCACCCTCGCTCCGGTTTAAAAGAAGCGGTTGTTGACGCCATGACCACTAATGAAACCCTGTGGTTTCGTGATATCCATCCATTCAATATCCTACAAAACCAGCTATTACCTGAGTTAAGTAAGAGTTTAGGTGGGCAACAGCTTAAGATTTGGTCTGCAGCTTGCTCAACAGGTCAAGAGCCTTACTCAATTAGTATGGTGTTGGATGAGTTCAAACAAAAAAACCCAGGTGCTTTCCGTAGCGGCGAACGTATTGTTGCGACCGATATTGCAGCAACTGTTCTGGCTGCTGCAAAAGCAGGTGAGTATGAAATGCTCGCACTTGGTCGTGGCTTATCACAAGATCGCTTAACAAAGTTCTTCACTCAAACAGGTGACGGACGCTGGGCCGTGAAAGCCCCTATTAAACAGCGAGTTGATTTCCGCCCGATGAATCTGCTGCATAGCTATTCGATGCTAGGCAAATTCGATATCGTATTTTGTCGTAACGTGCTGATCTACTTTTCTGCTGAGCTAAAGAAAGACATCCTGACACGTATTCATGCCACGCTAAAACCTGGCGGTTATTTATTTTTAGGTGCATCTGAAGCGCTTAGCAATATGCCAGACCTATATGAAATGGTGCAATGTCGTCCTGGTATTATCTACCGCGCAAAATAAAATTTCGCCTATCAAAAAAGTAAGCTATTAGATACAACTTTGTAAGCATTTGATTTACTAAAAAAAGCCCGCTAGCTTCTCTGTTAGCGGGCTTTTCTGTATAACAAGCAAAGATACAAGTTACAAAAAAATGCTAGGAACTTCTCAGAAAAATCCACCATAATTAGCTTATCAAGTGCTTAATTAATGGTGTGCATTATGGAAACGCCATCCGTCAGTAGCTCCGCGCGTTATAGTCACATTGTTCAAGAGTACCGTAAAAAGGAACTCACAAGAGCGGTGCCTACCGATCCTGACGAGCAGAAAACGCTCGATCAAAAAAAACAAGAAGTCATCTCGCAGCTTGCCCAACGTGACGCAGAAGTGCGCACACATGAGCAGGCCCATAAAGCCATCGGTGGTCAATATGCTACTGGGCCAGAGTATGAGCTAACTAAAGGCCCAGACGGTAAAACCTATGCCACTGGTGGTCGAGTTAATATCGACACTTCTCCAATCCCTAACGACCCTGAAGCCACTCTAGAAAAAGCGGAGATTATTGCCCGTGCTGCTCTTGCACCTGCTCAACCCTCTGGCCAAGACCTAAAAGTTGCAGCTGAAGCGCGTGCCATGCAGATGGACGCCCATATACAGCTATTGGCACAGCAAGATGAAGAGGCTTTAGCGGCAAATGATCCTGACGCCAATGTAGAAACCCTCGACACCGATCATACAGCAGAGCAAAACCCAGAAGCTGCCAAACCTAAAAGTTTCTCTTTTGCTATGGTGATACCACAAACTTACACCGCAGCGTATTTTCAACGAGAAAATCCTGCACCTTCACAAGCTCAACAACTTAAAAATAAGTTTGATGAGCTTGGTCTTACTTATCCGCCTATAGCCTCTGGCCAACAAATATCCGTAAGCGCATAAAATCTTTTATGCGCTTTAATATTTCAGAGCAATTTCGAACTATATTCTAAGGAACTGATAAAAAAATCTTGACCCCAGCCCCTCTCTATCATAAGTTTCAAACATACGTTTGAATTAGAGCCTAAAGAGCAAACTTAAAACGCCTAATTCAACCCATCTGAACTGATACAAGAACAGTAAAAACCGAGGTCACTATGCCAACTTATAAAGCTCCCCTGCGTGATATCCGTTTTGTTATGGATGAATTATTGGATTTCCCTACGCACTATGCACAGCTGCCAAACGGTGACGATGCGTCTCCTGAAATCGTCAGTGCAATTCTGCAAGAGGGTGCTAAGTTCACTGAAGAAGTACTCACCCCGCTGAACCAAGTGGGTGACAGCCAAGGCTGTTCTTATAACGAAGGCGTAGTGACAACCCCTGATGGTTTCAAAGAAGCTTATCAACAGTATGTTGAGGGTGGCTGGCCATCAATGACACAAGATCCAGCTTATGGTGGCCAAGGTTTGCCCTCTTCTCTAGGCATGGTGCTTAATGAGATGGTGTGCTCTGCAAACCTATCATGGGGTATGTATCCGGGCTTATCACACGGTGCAATGGACGTGTTGCTCCACCACGGTACTGATGCACAAAAAGAGATGTTCTTGTCGAAAATGGTTGAAGGTAGCTGGACTGGCACCATGTGCCTAACAGAGCCACACTGCGGCACTGACTTAGGCTTGATTCGCACTAAAGCAGAGCCTCAAGCAGACGGTACTTACGCCATCAGCGGCACCAAGATCTTTATCTCTGCCGGTGAACACGACATGTCTGACAACATCGTACACCTTGTTCTGGCAAAACTGCCTGACGCACCTGGCGGCTCAAAAGGTATTTCGCTGTTTATCGTGCCTAAGTTTATGCCTGATGCACAAGGCGAAGCAGGTGAGCGCAACGGCGTACAGTGTGGCTCGATTGAGCACAAAATGGGAATTCATGGCAACAGCACCTGCGTGATGAACTTTGACGGTGCTCAGGGCTACCTGATTGGTGAGCCGCACAAAGGCCTGTCTTACATGTTCGTCATGATGAACGCAGCACGAATCGGTGTAGGCATGCAAGGTCTAGGCTTAACCGAAGTGGCATACCAGAACTCATTGGCTTATGCCCGTGATCGTTTACAGATGCGCTCACTTAACGGCCCTAAATTTCCAGAAAAAGCGGCAGATCCTATCATCGTACACCCAGATGTACGCCGTATGCTGCTGACTCAAAAAGCCTTCGCAGAAGGTGGTCGTGCGCTGATCTACTACACCGCTCAACTGATCGACAAAGTACATGCAGGTGGTGAGGACGCTAACGAAGCCAACGAACTACTAGGTCTGTTAACACCAATTGTAAAAGCCTTCTTAACCGAAGCAGGCTTTGAAGCTGCGAACGAAGGCGTACAGATCTACGGTGGTCATGGCTTTATTCACGAATGGGGCATGGAGCAGTTTGTACGTGACAGTCGCATCACTCGCCTATACGAAGGCACCACAGGCATTCAGGCCCTTGATCTATTAGGTCGTAAAATCCTGATGAGCCAAGGGGAAAGTCTGAAACGCTTTACCAAACAGGTTCACAAGTTCTGCAAAGCAGAAGAAGGCAATAGCGAACTGGCTGAGTTCACCACCACCTTGTCACAACTGAACCAAGAGTGGGGCGAGCTGACCATGCAAGTGGGTATGAAAGCGATGCAGAACCGTGATGAAGTGGGTGCAGCTTCTGTGGATTACCTGATGTACTCAGGCTACGTCACACTAGCTTACTTCTGGGCGCAAACCGCTAAAACAGCACAAACCGCATTGGCCAACGGCACTAATGAAACTGCGTTTTATCAAGGCAAGCTTGCCACTGCACGTTTCTACTTCCAGAAACTGCTGCCACGTACTCGTGCATTGGTTGCCACTATGCAAACAGGCGCAGATAGCTTAATGGCGATGGAAGATGAGCAATTTGGTTTAGGTTTTGAGATCTAAGCTTTAGATTCACTCTACTAATCTAAGCGCAGCATTTCAGAATCAAACAGGTCAGGGACGACCTGTTTTTTTTCACACCATATTTTTGCCGCAATAGTAGACCAATGTTGCAGGCTTTAAGATTGACATTTCTGAAGGCCGCATCAGCTCTATATTGCAGCGCAAAATCGCTGAAAGGCGCATGAATACTGAACTCACAAGTCACGCTACTTGCTAGCAGCAACCGGATGCATTCAGTAATATGACTAAAATATATTATTTAGTCGCCTCCTGTTTCTAATCAACAGGCATGATTTGATTGCTTCAGTCGCAGGTCACTGAACACTTAGAGGAATAATTGTCATGGCAAAGTATAAAGCCCCTTTGCGCGATATGCGCTTTGTTCTGAACGAAGTTTTTGAAGCGGATAAACTGTGGGCGTCTATGCCTGCAACGGCAGAGGTCACCTCTGATCTGGTGGATGCGATTCTAGAAGAAGGCGCAAAAGTCGCAGAGAACGAACTATTTCCACTGAACCGCACGGGTGACGAAGAAGGCTGTCAGTTCAACAACGGTGACGTAAAAACGCCAGAAGGTTTTAAAGAAGCTTTCACACTACTATCCGAAAGCGGTTGGTTAGGTCTTGGCGGCAACCCAGAGTTTGGCGGTCAAGGCATGCCAAAAATGCTGACCGTATTGTTTGAAGAGATGCTGTACGCTGCCAACACCTCATTTGCGTTGTACCCCGCACTGAACAGTGGTGCGGCACTGTGCTTAGACAACCACGCCACAGAGGCGATGAAAGAGCAACTGCTGCCTGCCATGTATGAAGGTCGCTGGTTAGGCACCATGTGCTTAACTGAGCCGCACTCTGGTACAGACTTAGGCTTAATTCGCACCAAGGCAGAGCCTAACGAAGATGGTTCGTTCAACATCACCGGCACCAAAATTTTCATCACCGGTGGTGAGCACGACCTGACTGAGAACATTGTTCACCTTGTATTGGCGAAACTGCCTGATGCACCAGCGGGTTCTCGCGGCATCTCTCTGTTCATGGTGCCTAAATTCCTGATCAACGAAGATGGCTCTGTAGGCGAGCGCAACCCAGCATTCTGTGGTTCTATTGAGCACAAAATGGGCATCAAAGGTTCAGCCACTTGTGTGATGAACTTTGACGGTGCCAAAGGTTGGATGATCGGCGAGCCTAACCGTGGTCTGGCTTGCATGTTCACCATGATGAACTACGAGCGTCTATCAATTGGTATTCAAGGTCTAGGTTTGGGCGAAGTGGCGTATCAAAGCGCGATGGACTTCGCACAAGAACGTACCCAGAGCCGTTCACCAACGGGCGCAAAATATCCTGAGAAATCTGCTGACAACATTCTGGTTCACCCAGATGTGCGTCGTATGGCATTGAATGTACGTGCATTCAACGAAGCGGGTCGTGCATTCGCCTCTTACGTAGGCATGCAGTTGGACATGTCCAAGTATCACGAAGATGCTGAGGTTCGTAACAAAGCCGCTGCACTGGTTGCCCTGCTAACCCCTGTGACCAAGTCTTACTTAACCGACCGTGGTTTAGACTGCACCATTACCGCACAACAGATCTACGGCGGCCAAGGTTATATCCGTGAGTGGGGCGCTGAGCAATATGTACGTGATGCCCGTATCGCACAGATCTACGAAGGCACCAACGGCATTCAGGCGATGGATTTGATCGGTCGTAAAGTGGTCGCGAATAACGGCGAATACGTCAAACTGTTTGAAGCTGACATCCGCGCCTTTATGGCCGAGCAAGCTGATAACGCTTTTGTACAGCCTTATCTGACTAAACTGGATGCAAGCCTACAAACGCTGTCTCACGTAACAGAAGGTGTTCTGGCGCGTGCAAAAGCGAACCCAGAAGAGATGGGCGCAGCTGCACAAGACTACCTAGACCTTTTTGGCTTGGTGACTTATGCCTACCTATGGGCGCGTATGGTAGCGGTTGCCGCGCCAAAAGCCGCCGATGACAGCAGCGGTTTCTATGACGCTAAAGTTAAAGTGGCCAACTACTTCTATGCTCGTATTCTGCCAAAAGCTGCTTCTCTGGCTGCACAAGTTGACGCTGGCGCAGAGACTTTAATGGCAATTGATGAAGCACTGTTCTACGCAGAGTAAGTCACCTCGTAGGGTACGTGTTAAGCGCCTAACCCGCGCAAAGATTAGATTTGGAGTTTTAGCCGGCTAAGGTCTCGACCAAAGCCGGTTTTTTTATCCCCGAAACAAACCTTGATACATCTCACTTGTAAATCTGCTCGTTCTGTTTACCATCTTAAACACTCTTTTTTTAGCCAAGACGACCCTTATGAAAATTCTGCTTATTGCTGATGAACATCCTGAAGGTTTGCTAAACCTGCAAGCATTAATGCAGCGACTGGTGTTGAAACACCGTAACTGCCGAATCAGTTTGTTGGCGCCTAAAGCGTTACACTCGTTGGCGCGTCGTTTACCGCTATTGGATGAGTTATTGGTATTACCAGAGGCAGATGTTCACTTTAAGTACTTTTGGTGGGCAGGGCGACAACTCGAGAGCTATCACTTTGATCAAGCCATTGTATTGACCCGCCGTTGGAAGCCTGCACTAATACCCACTCTGTCTGGGGTAGAACGTCGTACAGGTTGGTTAGGTCGTCTGCGCTTCATTTTGCTCAATGATGCCCGCTTATTAAACTCCAAACAGTTTGCCACCGAGCGCCAACAGTATTTGGCTTTAGCGGATGATCACGGTGAAGCAGTGACAGAGCTGCCAGAACCTGAGTTATTTGCCGACGCAGAACAAGGCCAAGCACTGCTACAAAGCCATTACTTGCAAGACGATATTCAAGATGACAAACCTGTGGCACTGTTTTGCCCCGCAGCAACACTGGCTAATAATCAGCGTTGGCCTGTCCGTAATTGGAGTCAACTGGCCGCAGAATTGATCTCTCAGGGTTGGGTGATTTGGTTAATGGCACCTAAGGCTGAGCAGGCGTTATGCGAGCAGATCTGTGCAGGGCTTGATCGTGAGCAGCAGATGTCGATCAGTAATCTTGCAGGCCGCTTGGCATGGGAAGAGATGATTGATCTAATGGCTTTTAGCCGAGTCGTAGTTGCACAAGATCGGTTATTCAGTCAATTTGCACTGGCATTAAAACAACCGCTAATAGCCTTATCTGGCACTTCGGGCTTACAAGAGTTTATGCCCGTCGATCAACCGGAGAAGTCGCGCTCAGTACGTAGCGACCTATATTGTCAGCCCTGTGAACCTAGCACCTGCCATTTAGCCCGTGGCAATCAAACCGCCCCTTGTGTGGAGGCATTAACGGTTGCCCGTGTAAAAGCAGCGGTGATGAGCATGGTGCCTGTACAAGCGCTAGACTAAAGCGCACCATTTTGGAGCCTATGCCTTGTAGATGAAATCCTGCGTAAACTATAGTTTACAATACCCTTCTTCTGCTTTTCTTTTAAAAATAGCCGCCTAAAATGCGCGCACTTCTATTCAATAAAAGCAGACGCTATCTGGCCTCTAGCATAGAGCGATAAACTGAATGACTCACCCTAACAATCATCATACGCAGTTGAACTGGTGCATGGCACTCCAGTGTTCCTACGCGTCGATGTTAAGCGGGTTTTGCTCAGTGCTGCGCCTATCTCCTGTACGACGCATTAAATCTGCCACCTCTAAACCTAATGAATGGCTGTTTGCCTCACTGCAACTATTGCAGCGTATTTGCCACAGTTGATTTCCCTTCTGACTGTACGCGCTTTAATTCAAACCTCTTTATTTCTATTTTTAAGTTAGCGGCTTTAGGTTAAATCCTATAAACGCTGGCTTAGTTATATTCAGTTGGGAACAACTATGAAACGTCATGCACATGCTTGGTTAGGCTTATTAGAAGGCAGCTTTTTAGTGGCGCTGGGGATTTTATTTTTAAAATCGACCCATGTTGCCGTCGGTGGTATTACAGGAGTGGCTTTGATTGCAGATTGGTTAATGCCACGTTTTTCTTTTGGCCAGATTTTTTTAGTGGTCAACTTACCCTTCTATTGGTTGGCCTATCGTGAAAAAGGTTTAATGTTTACGGTGCGCACGGCTATAGCGGTAACCTTGATCAGTTTATTCACTGATCTATTAGTGCAAAACGTTCAGCTTGAACTAAACTCCCCTATCTTAGGAGCGCTAGCCAGTGGTGCTTTAATCGCTTTTGGTATTGTGACGCTATTTCAACACAACGCCTCTACAGGGGGGTTCACGGTATTGGTACTCTTTTTAGAGCGTAAGTGGCACCTCAATCGTGGCTTTGCATTATTGGCGATTGATGCAATCACTATTGGCTCTGCATTGGTGATGTTTGGTGCAGAGCTTTGGTTAAGCTCACTTTTGGTTACCGTAGTGATGGGGTCAATTATTGGTCGTTATCGACAACAAAATACTCAGCCACAGCTTAAAGTCGAGCGTTCAGAGACTTAATTATCCCGCTTTACCTTCATTAAGATTGCGCCTAGGCTGTCGTTTTTCTCGTTCAAATTGGAGCGACAACCTTGGTGCTTTCCTCTTTCGATCTCGGACTACTGATCATCTCCAGCGGTATCACCTCTTTTATCACCGCAGCAGTGGGTATTGGTGGCGGTGTGATGCTGTTGGCAATTATGGCCAGCATTTTACCCCCTATGGTTTTGATCCCCGTTCATGGCATGGTACAGCTTGGCTCCAATGCCAACCGAGCTTTTGTCACCCGCCATCATATTCACTGGCCCATGCTGATTCGCTTTGCCATTGGCGCAAGTGCAGGGGCGCTGCTGGCCTCTCAAGTGTTAGTAGAGCTGCCCGTTGATACCATCCGTCTGGCGGTTGCCTGCTTTATTTTATTGGTGGTGTGGGCACCTAAACCTAAACAGGTGACGGTTTCACATACGGGAACCCTTCTGGTGGGGTTCGCCACCACCTTAATCTCAATGTTTGTGGGCGCATCAGGCCCTCTGGTTGCCGCTTTTATCCATCGGATGGGGCATGACAAGTTAGCCACCACCGCCGCCTTTGCCAGTTGCATGTCATTTCAGCATATTTTGAAAGCCGCAGTCTTTGGTGCATTGGGCTTTGCTTTTGCTGACTGGTGGCAGCCCATTTTACTGATGATTTTATCGGGCGCGGTCGGCACTTGGCTTGGCTTGAAATTGCTGAATAAAATCCCTGCACAACGTTTTAATCAAATCTTCAAATGGATGGTAACACTGCTTGCACTACGTTTAATTTGGCAGGTACTAGCGGTTTAGTACGACATCAAGCGCGCATATTAATGTTTAAAACGATTATGATTAATTGTTTCATATGTCGCCTATGCTAAAGCTGGGTATGATGTCGTGCACCGTTGAGCATGAGTATCTCAACGGCTCAAAGCATCCCACTAACGTCCTTAATTGAATGGTGTTATTTTGATGTTTTGATCACTTACTTCCTTTGAACATTATGTTTCAGCAGCAGAGCAAATTTTGCCCCTTCTTATTGATCTACTGCTTTATTTGCTACACGCCGAGTTAACTCAAGGAACCCGCAGAGGCCTGTTATGAAAACAATTTTACCCCGCAACTTACTATCCCATTCAGCGCTGCTGCTTAGTTTACTTAGCCCGTTAGCGGCCTCTTCTGCACTCGCAGCTGAAAAACCTAAAATGCCAGCGATGCCTGTTGAAGCACAAATTGTGCAGCCAGAAACCCTAATTCGTAGTGTTGAACTGGTCGGCTCTTTAAGTGCTAACGAATCCGTTATGATCAGCCCAGAAGTATCAGGCCGTATTGCCAGTATTAATTTTAAAGAGGGCCAGTTGATTCAACGGGGCCAAACCCTTTTTACGATGGACAGCTCAATCCAACGGGCCGAACTGAAAAAGGCAGAAGCCAGCCGTAGCTTAAGCCAGATCGAATTCAAACGGGCAGATGAGCTATACAGCCGCAATGCAGGCAGTGAAAATGCCCGTGACACCGCACAGGCCAAACTACAAATTGATGAGGCCAGCGTCAGCCTTGCCAAAGAGCGTGTTGCACAGATGAACCTAACGGCATCATTTGATGGCTTAGTGGGTTTGCGCTCGGTCAGTTTGGGTGAATATGTCACCCCCGGCCAAGCTTTGGTTAACCTAGTCGCCATTGACCCGCTACGAGTTGAGTTTCGTGTACCTGAGCTTTACCTGACCAGCTTGGCAGTAGGGCAAAAAGTGGATGTGAAGTTAGATGCGGTGCTGGGTGAGGTTTTCACGGGTGAAGTGTTTGCAATCTCACCAGAGGTCGACACCAATGGCCGCAGCGTAAAAGTAGTCGCCCGTGTCGATAACAGTGCGCGTAAGTTACGCCCAGGTTTGTTTGCTCGAGTGAATTTACAGCTGCAAACCTTAGACAACGTCTTGATGGTGCAAGAAGAAGCCCTAGTACCACAAGGTAACGCACAGCTGATTTACACCTTGGTTGAGGGCAAAGTTAAAATCAGTCCCGTGCGTTTAGGCATTCGTGAGCGTGGCCGTGTACAGGTGGTAGAGGGCTTAAATGCAGGGGATATCGTTGTCACTGCAGGCCAAATGAAGCTACGTCCGGGGGCAGCGGCTATGCCGATCAATCTGCCTAAAGCCCCCGCAGCGACCAGTGGTCAATAAGGAGTTTTTGCATGGTCTTGTCTGAAATCTCCATCAAACGCCCCGTACTGGCGACAGTAATGAGCTTACTGTTGCTACTACTGGGGATCATCACCTTTGACCGTTTGTCGGTGCGGGAATATCCCAATATTGACGTGCCTACGGTTTCGGTGACCACCACTTATACCGGCGCTAACGCCAGTATTATTGAGTCGCAAGTCACCAACGTGCTGGAAGATTCTCTATCGGGCATTGAAGGCATCGACTTTATGACCTCAGCCTCCAGCTCAGGCAAAAGCCAGATCACGATCAACTTCAAGCTGGATCGTGATGCGGATAATGCCGCCTCTGACGTGCGCGACCGTGTAGGTCGAGTGCGCGGCCGTATGCCGGCGGATATTGACGAGCCTATTGTTGCTAAGGTTGAAGCCAACGCACAGCCGATTATGTATCTGGCGTTCTCAAGCCCGAACCACACCCCGCTACAGATGACCGATTATGCCGATCGCTTGGTGAAGGATCGTCTGCAAACCATTCCTGGTGTGGCAGAGGTGCGTATCTTTGGTGAGCGCCGCTACTCCATGCGAATCTGGTTAGATCAGGCGCGTATGACCGCTTATGGCGTGACGGTATCTGATATTGAAAACGCACTGCGCAGCCAAAACTTAGAGGTGCCATCCGGTACGATTAAGTCAGCCGCGCGAGAGTTCACCGTACTGACACAAACTGATCTGCAAACCCCAGAACAGTTTGAGCAGGTGATTCTACGAAACAACGACGGTTATCTGGTGCGTCTACACGACGTTGCCCGTGTGCGTATCGACAGTGCCAGCGACCAAGGCACCGTGCGCTTTAAAGGCCAAACAGCGGTAGCACTGGGGGTTGTGAAACAGTCGGTTGCCAACCCGTTAGATGTGTCTGCAGCGGTACGCAAAATGTCGCCTGAGATTGAGGCGCTATTGCCGGAAGGCATGAAAGTTAACGTGGCCTATGATTCTTCGATCTTTATTGATCGCTCCATCAAAGCCGTTTACACCACCATTATCGAAGCGGTTGCGCTGGTGATTTTGGTGATCTTCCTGTTCCTGCGCTCCTTCCGCGCCACCTTGATTCCGTTAGTCACCATTCCAGTCTCACTGATCGGTGCCTTTATCTTTATGTATGTACTGGGCTATTCCATCAACACCTTAACCCTATTGGCGATGGTGATGGCGATTGGCTTGGTGGTGGATGACGCCATTGTGATGTTGGAAAACATCTACCGTCATATCGAAGAAGGCATGGAGCCGATTCAAGCCGCTTTTAAAGGTGCGAAAGAGATCGGCTTTGCCGTGGTCGCCATGACCATCACCTTAGCCGCTGTATTTGCCCCTTTAGCCTTTACCGAAGGCCGCACAGGTAAGCTGTTTGCCGAGTTCGCTTTAACGCTGGCAGGTGCTGTATTGGTGTCTGGCTTTGTGGCGCTGACCCTCTCACCGATGATGTGTTCACGCTTACTGAAACATGAAAACCACGGACGTTTTTATCTGTGGGGGGAGAAAGTTTTAGATGGTCTTGGCAATCTCTATCGCCGCTCGCTCAAAGCCAGTTTAAAAGCGCGTCCACTTGTTTTACTGGTTGGCCTTAGCTGCATGGGCGGCTTGTATTACAGCTTTAACAGCTTGCAGTCTGAGCTTTCCCCTGTTGAAGACCGTGGCACCATCATCGGTTTTGGTATTGGTCCTGAAGGTTCTACCACCGAGTTTTTAGACCAATACAGCCGCCGCATCGAAGGAGTGTTTGCAGGCGTTCCCGAAATTGAACGCTACTTTGTGATCACGGGTTTATTCCCCACAGAAAGCAACATCATCTCCTTTGCGGGTTTAACCGACTGGGAAGCCCGTGAGCGCAGCTCTCAAGCCATCGCAGGTAGCCTACGTGGCCCTATGTTTGCGGGGATCACGGGGATTATGTCATTCCCAATCACCCCTGCTTCATTAGGCCAAAGCCCGATAGCACGCCCGATTGAGCTGGTGGTGCAAACCACAGGCGACTTTGCCGAACTACAAAAGCTAGTGGGCGCGGTAATGGGTAAAGTCTATGCCAGCGGTAAACTGGCCAACCCCGATGTGGACTTAAAACTGAACAAACCTCAGCTACAGGTCAACATCAACCGTGATAAAGCCGCCGCGGTAGGTGTATCGGTTTCAGAAATTACCCGTACCTTAGAAACCTTGTTAGGCGGTCGCACCGTGACCCGTTACAAACAAGGCAACGAGCAGTACGACGTGATCGTGAAAGTAGCCGATGTAGATCGTGCCACCCCGTCATCATTGTCGGCCATCTATGTACGCGCCAGCACAGGGCAAATGGTACAGCTGTCAAACTTAGTGACCGTTTCTGAAAACGTGGCACCAAGGGCGCTGAACCACTTTAACAAACTGCGCTCTGCCACCATTCAAGCCAGCTTAACCCCCGGTTTAACCCAAGGTGAAGCACTGGCGTGGTTGGCTGAAACCGTAGAAACCACCGCCAAAGAGTTGAACATCACAGGGGTGCAGTTGGATTACAGCGGCCAAGCCCGTGAGTTTATGACCTCTGGCAGCTCGTTAATGGTCACCTTTGCCCTAGCGCTGTTGTTCATCTACTTGGTATTAGCGGCACAGTTTGAAAGCTTCCGCTCACCTATGGTGATCATGCTCACCGTGCCTTTGGCAATCTTAGGGGCGTTACTGACCATGAAAATGACCGGTGGCACCTTAAACGTCTACAGCCAGATCGGCTTGATCACCCTCATTGGTTTGATCACCAAACACGGTATCTTAATGACCGAGTTTGCCAACCAACTGCGTGAATCGGGGCGTGAAAAGTTTGACGCCATTGTCGAAGCCTCAGTGCTGCGCTTACGCCCGATCCTCATGACCACAGGCGCAATGGTGCTGGGTAACGTACCACTGGCACTCGCCACTGGCGCAGGGGCAGAAAGCCGTCAGGCCATTGGTTGGGTGATTGTAGGGGGCTTAACCTTCGGTACGATCCTAACCTTGTATGTGGTGCCAACGGTATACACCTACATTGTGCAGAAACTGCCGCATCTGCCAGAGCCGGATTACGAGTAAGTTCTGAATATTGGGTTTTGACACTTTGATGCTGTGAAGGAGTTTTTTCACAGCATCAAAGGGCTAGAGTGCTAGAACCGTGCGTTGCTAAAAATTGATCTGACAGCAGCGCTTTCTTACAAGAAATTTAATCAGACGTCATCTTGTTAATTAATTCTGATATATCAGCCATTCCCATCTCCATTTCTTCACTCAATATGCTGCTTCTTTTGTAAATAGGAATAACTAAATCTAATTTTTGGAACTCATTATGTTGAGCAATTATATCCAAATAAGACTGCAGGACCTCAAGTTTGGTGCTTTCCCTTGAAAGGTCTTTTTTCACTTTTTCCTCATAGCGAATGATCTCATTAGGGTCATTCTCGTATTCATGCTTAGCATAATAAAATTCTCGGCCTAGTCTTTTTTGTGACCATTTAAGCTTGCCTAGCAGTCTTTTAATTTCTACTTGTGTTTCTGTTGTCCCCATTTGTCCCTAGCACCTTTGTTATATTCCAGACACTGCTCCAGCGGGAGCAGTAAACCTTTATTCAATGGGAGTAAATAATGACCAAGAATACAATGTCGAAAGCCGCTGCTGCACGAATTCAATCTGCAACTGCAGTATCAAACGGTGGCTCTGTTCCTAAAGGCTCTTTCGCTGCTCGAGCTCAGTCTGCAGCAAGTAAGTCTGGTTCAACTCCACCACCAAATGGGCCAAGTAAAACAGGCAATCCCTCCGGTGGTGGTCGAGGCAACAACCCACCAAAAAGTAAATAGGAGGTTTTATGCCCGATACGTCAACAATGTCTGACGAGGAATTAGATCTTTGGTCAGATATTAATAATCCAAACAACGACAATTATTTCGGAGACTAGTTAAAAAAGTAGCTTGGGCAAGCTCAAGCTACTTGCATGCCTTTGCATTGTTTTCAAAGGCTCTCAAAAAGCCTTTTTCATCCACTTTGTATCGAATATATGAAATTTCGTTCATAGTTTCCTCTAGAGCGCAAAGGCATATTTTCTTCTTCGATTCGAAACCTTGATAGGATAACGGTTCCTGATATGCGCTATGGCATGCCTCTAAAACTGCTGACTCTACCGCTAGTGGATAGCGATTATCGGTAATTGCGTAATCAATAAATTGACTTCCACCATAGGCAAGTATTGCGGCTAAACTGGCCGCTTTAAGTGGTTTTTTGATCGAAAACCTTTCTATAGTGTTTTCACAAATCTTGCATTGAAAGTCTACTGTTGCACCAATCTCAGCTTTATCGCCACAGTTACATGATTCCATTCTTTTTACGCTCTACTGATTTAGACTTGTAAAATTCCAGCCAGATACACGTCACCGGTTTCAAAATATCGGCAGCTTTTAAGGAAAGATTTTGATAAGAAGGAAAAATCCATTTTCTGATCTGGCAGCCTCCCTGCTAAACGCTTTTGTGCGTTATTCGGCTCTGAGCAGCAGGCACTTGTAATTTCGAGCCTACTTTTCATAATTACTTGAATTTGCAGTCTATCCCAAGCCCTACAATCGGTAAACTGCACCTTAAGTCTCATCCTCTTCCATCCTATAGAAGTTGCGAGGAAGTTTTTTAGCCTTCTCATAATCCCTAAATCTCATTGGCCTTTCGGTAATTGCCCTGATAATCAAAAATACGCTCCTGCACCTGCCAGTAGTGTTTTTGTTTACGGGCAATCACAAAATCTGGTGCAGGCAGTAGGGATTGCAGCTGCAAGACCTCTTCAAGGGTTTTGAACGTTAGCGGGGTTTGGCCGTTGGCTAAACGTCGCCCAAACAGGGTGTTAAAGACATGGCGCTGTGCAGGTTTACTGAAATCAAACGATTCGCTCAGCTCCTCTCCATCTTCTCCTTGATAGGTGATTTTGAGTTTGCTCTCACTGGTGTTTAAGCTGATACCCGCGCACCGAATCACCATCGCATCTTTCAGCTTTAGGGCGTCTTTTAACTGATCATCAGGGTCGATAATGGCTTTTTTGCATTGATGGCAGTTTCGGGCGGCAATGTCATTTTCAGCCCCGCAGTGTGGACAGGCTTTGAAGCGAAACCGATAGTCGCATTGTTCTGGTCGCTCGTTTTCCTCGACAGGTTCTAGCAGCCCCTGACAACGGCGTCCGTAGTGTTCTATCACATGGCCTGCACTGTCGGTTTTGCCCCAAAAGATATTGGCAAATCCACAACCGGGGCAGAACACTTGTACAGGTTGGCTATCGGGATTGGGTTTCTTTTCGCCCACTTCGGGGTGATGCAGGTTGACGTTGTTACCTGCGTAATCCATCACTAAACAGTCGGTTTTGCCTTCATCCAAACGCAGGCCGCGCCCGACAATTTGCTGATACAAACTCACCGACTGAGTGGGGCGCAATATGGCGATGACATCCACATGAGGTGCATCAAAACCTGTGGTGAGCACTGAAACATTGACCAGATATTTCAACTGACGTTGTTTAAAACTTTGTATCAAACGGTCGCGCTCTTTCAGATCAGTGGCGCCTGTAATTAACGCGGTTTGCGGTTCCGGTAGATAGCCTGTGATCTCTTTGGCATGCTCTACCGTGGCGGCAAAAATCATTACGGCTTTGCGTTGCATCGCCAGTTCTACTACTTGTTCGATAATGGCGCGGGTGACTCGCTGATATTTGCCCAGCAGTTGATTGACCTCTTTTTCAGCATATTCGCCAAAACGGTTTTGAGACAGTGATGAAAAATCATATTGCGCCACCGCAGCATCCACCAATACAGGTTTGGTGAGATAGCCCCGATGGATCATGTAGCTCAAAGGCAGTTCATAAATGCAGTGCTGAAAAGGTTTGTCCTCTTCACTGCGCACAAATCCTCGATAGTGATAGCGGTAGATCCACCCCATTCCCAACCGATAAGGCGTGGCGGTGAGTCCCAATACTTTAAGCGCGGGATTTTGTTGGCGCAGCAATTCGATAATGCGCTGATACTGGCTGCTGTCATCACCGCTCACCCGATGGCACTCATCAATGATCAGCAATGAGTATTCCTGATTGAACTGCTCTAAGTTAGCCGCCACCGACTGCACACTGGCAAAAGTCACCTGATGCTGGTTGTCTTTGCGCTTTAACCCTGCGGAGAAGATGCTGCCTGTTAAACCATAACTTTGGTACTTGGCATGGTTTTGTTCCACCAACTCTTTCACATGGGTCAGCACCAGAATTTTACGCCGCGCCAACCGCGCCAACTCGGCAATCACCAAGCTTTTGCCCGCACCCGTGGGCAGCACAATCACAGCCGCCGTATTCGACTTGCGAAAATGCTTTATCGTGGCATCAACGGCTTCCTGCTGATATGGGCGAAGGGTGAAAGGCGTGGTCATAACAGGCTTTTATCAAGTGATGAACGAAAAAGAGATGATAGCAAATCTTGCAGAAAAAGACTGTATGGATTCTCAGTTATTAAAAAACTGCCCTCCAAGACAACACTACTGACACCATGCTGTCAGTAGCCCTGCATTACACTGCACAGGTCAAATTTAACAACACCCCAAACAGCAACATGGAGTATCCGCAATGGAACATAAAACCAATATCGCCGTATGGTTTGAGATCCCATCCACCGATTTTGATCGTGCAGTCAGCTTTTACCAGAGCATTTTTGAGGTGGAGCTTGAAAACTTCGATATGGCAGAACTTCGGATGGGACTTTTCCCCCATAATAATAAAGCCGAAGTTTCCGGTGCCGTAATTCACGGTGAAGGTTTTAAACCCTCATCAGATGGCTGCATCGTCTACTTAAATGGCGGGGCTGATCTGGCGGTTGTTTTATCGAAAGTCGAAGCAGCGGGTGGTAAAGTGCTGCTACCTAAAATCCATCTGAGTGATGAAATTGGCTACATCGCCCACTTTATGGACACCGAAGGTAACCGCCTCGGTATTCACTCCATGTTATAACTTACTTCGCCATAAAGTTAGGAGATTCGCGTGCGCCGGGCAGACCGTCTTTTCCAAATCATCCAATACCTGCGTAACCGTCGTTTAACTACGGCGAAATGGTTGGCGGAAAAGCTCGAAGTTTCCGAGCGCACCATCTACCGTGACATTCAGGACTTAATGCTCTCTGGCGTCCCCATCGAAGGTGAAGCCGGAGTTGGCTATGTACTGCGCCACGGTTTTGACATCCCACCTATCATGTTCACCAAAGATGAGATAGAAGCGTTGGTTATCGCCGCCCGATTGGTTAAAACTTGGGCGGGATCTAAACTCGCGCGCTCTGCCGACAGCGCACTAGACAAGATAGAAGCTGTACTACCGAACAACCTGAAAAAAGAACTGGCAAAACCAAGGCTCTATACACCGGAAGTCCTCACCAATAGCAGCACCGCAGCCTTGTTAGATGACCTGCGTGAAGCGGTTAACGCCAAACAGGTCATTCATGTTGAATACCTCAGCTTGAAGGGCGAAACCACCCAACGGGAGTTAAAGCCACTTGGCCTGTTCTTCTGGGGCAAGGTTTGGACGCTTGCCGCGTGGTGCGAGTTACGCCACAGCTACCGCAGCTTTCGCGTGGATCTCATCACAAGGGTCAGCAGCACCGACCGCGTATTTGAAGAGGATGACAAGATCTCGTTTAGCGCGTTTTTGAATGAGGCGTATGGGGAGATGGGGCGCGGAGGTTTAGATCACTGATCGGAGCAAGCATTTCGTAATGGCCTCCTCCGTACGTGGTAGATTTCAATCCTTCCCGTATCAAATGTTACATTGCAGAATTGCTGTTAATGAGGGCATCACCAATTCGAGCACTGAGCTTGCTCTTTTAGGTAGTTGGCTTTGGTGTCCATCGCTGCGTTACCTCGCTGAACTTCATTATTAACCGCGTTTACCAGCTGCATCATCTGCTTTTGTAGTTTTGCTTTTAGCTGTTCAGTTACCGCTTGCTGCTCTGCTTTTCTAAAATGCACAGGTTTTAGGCTGTGGATAAAGTTTTTCATTTCACGTTCGATGATAGGGAAGTGCTTTTTCAAAGTGGTAATGTTGACCAATACATGACGATTTTCATGATCCAGCACTGAGGCAAATTCACAGCTATTACGCGGGTATTTTTTGTCGATATAAACATTAACGTCGGTATAACCTAATTTAAAATCTACTCCAGACAAGCGCATACAATATTGCCCTCGCCCCAAGTCGTAATAGGTGACATTGATACTTTGCTGGTACTGTAATTTTGCGACGGTAAGTCCTGCTTGATACCAGTTTTTACCCAGTTGCTTTTTGCTTAAACGGTTAATTTGTGCCGAACTGTGGCTATGATCGTAGCTTGGTTCTCCTGTGATCATCTCAAATTTTATTTCAGTATTGTTGTGTTGCACTGGGCAAGCGTTAGCCGCAAAGACAAACTGACTGGGTAGTAACATCGTGCAAAGTATTAAGAGAGAAATTTTAAACAAGAGAGTCGCCAGCATCAGTAGTGTTATTAAACTGTAAACTAAAAAAGCCCTTACACCTAACGAGATGTAAGGGCAAACAGACAACAGACTAAAACAACAAGCAACTTCTAAACAATCAAACTAAGGCCTTAGCGTCCTTGTAAACGTTCATTGCGACGGCGCAGCCACTCTAATGTTGAGAGCAACGCTAAAGCGAACAAAGTCAGTAAAGTTGACACCGCTAAAATTGCGGGGGTGATATTCTCACGGATACCATCAAACATTTGTCTAGGTAACGTGCGCTGCTCAGGCCCTGCCACGAATAGTGCCACCACAACCTCATCAAACGAGGTGGCAAAGGCAAAAAGCCCGCCTGAAATCACGCCTGGTAAAATCAACGGCAGCACAACTTTCCAGAAACTGATCCAAGGATTAGCGCCTAAGCTACTGGCTGCACGCATTAAGTTGCGGTCAAAGCCTTGTAGCGTGGCGTTCACCGTAATCAGTACAAAAGGCGCGCCTAAAATGGCATGAGCCAGTACTAAACCGAGGAAACTGGCATTTAGACCCATTTCAGCAAAGAAGAAATATAAACCTAATGCAGAGATCACCAGAGGGACAACCATGGGTGAAATCATGAGGCTTAACATCAAGTTTTTGCCTTTAAAGTCAGCATAGTTCAAACCAATGGCGGCCAGCGTACCTAGAATAGTGGCCAATAAGGTTGCCGCAGAACCAATGAGCAAGCTGTTTTTTAACGCGCTTGTCCATTGCTCAGAGGTTAATACCTCTTCGTACCAACGCAGTGACCAACCCGGCATCGGATAGCTTAAAAAGCTATCCGAGCTGAACGACAATGGAATAACGACCAAAATCGGTAAAATTAAAAACAGCAATACCCCTAAGCCTACGCCCCAGTAAAGGTAGTGGGCCAAGCGATCTGTTTTGGTGTGGTAAGGTTGAAAGGCCATTTGCGTTATCCCATTTTGATCTGGTTACGGTTACTCAAGCGAGCGTAAAGCACAAACAACAATGTGCTGGCCAGCAATAGAATGGCACCTAATGCCGATGCCATACCCCAGTTAATGACGTTGTTGGTGTAGTAAGCAATAAAGTAGCTGATCATCTGGTCTTGGGGTGAGCCAATCAATGCCGGAGTGATGTAGTAACCAATCGACATGATAAAGCAAAGTAAAAAACCTGCGGCCACACCGGGCAGGGTCTGAGGCACATAAACTTTAAAGAACGCCACCACTGGATGCGCACCTAAACTCAGTGCCGCACGCATATAAGTACCTGGAATGGATTTCATCACGCTGTAAAGCGATAACACCATAAAGGGCAATAAAATATGCACTAAACCGATATACACACCGGGGCGGTTGAACAACAAAATCAGGGGCTCGTTGATGAGACCGATGCTTTCTAGTAGGCCGTTTATTAAGCCGTTTTTCTGCAATACCACCACCCATGCACTGGTACGTACCAGTAGCGAGGTCCAAAACGGCAGCAACACGCCAATCATCAATAGGTTGGCATATTTAGATGGCGCGTTTGCCAGTAAATGTGCCAATGGAAAACCTAACACCAAGCAGATCATGGTCACCACAAAAGCGATCCATAAGGTGCGTAAGAAGATATTCACGTAAATACCCTGATCTTCTGGTGCGGCAACAATGTCACCTTGGGCATTCTTTTGTAGATCAAGACTGGTGAGCAAGTAGTAACTGGTGTAAGCCGGAGCAGTGTTTTTAATCACCTGCCAAGTGGGCAACTCGCCCCATTGGGCATTGGTTTTAATCAATAAGGCTTTGGCCTCAGCAGCGGTTTTTGGCGCACTGCCACGGCTCAGCTGTCGAGCGGTACGGGTGAGTAAGCTGCGAAAGCCGGGGTCTTCGTAGTTAATACGTTGTGCAGCCTGCGATAAGGTTTTGTCTGCCCAAGACTGACGAATCTCTTGTACCATTAGCGCGTAGATATCAACGCTGGGTAATTCAGTCGCCTGCCACTGCATTAAGGCCTTGCTGGTTTCTGGAAATGCATTCTGTACTTCAGGGCTTTCAACACTGCGCACCATCATCAGTGCGATAGGGGTAATAAATACGATTAAGGTGAATAAAAACAGCGGAGCTACTAGCAGTAACGCTTTCATTTTTTGCCGACGCTGCGAACGTCGCAAACGTATTTTTAGCTCACGCGACTCGTCTTTTAACGATGGGCCATTGTTTTCAACTGCCAGTTCCATCTTTGTTCCTCGTCTCTTAAGGGAGGTCTGGTACACATCGGGTACAAAGGAGGTGCTGAACACCTCCTTGTTTACTCAAGATCAGACTTGATTAACGGGCAACCCAAGCGTTAAAACGCTGTGTCAGTTCATCTTGATAATCTAACCAGAACATGGTGTCTTCACGCAGTGCTGTTTTTAGGTTGTCAGGATGGGTTGGTAGGTCTTTCGCCACTTTTGCAGGCACTTTTTCTACTGCTGCTTTGTGGGTTGGGCCGTATGGAATTTCAATAGGGTAGTTTTTCTGGTTATCTGGCTGGCTGGCAAAGCCGATAAATTGCATCGCTTGTTTCTTATTAGGCGAGCCTTTAACTACCGCAAATGAGTCAACCGAGTAAACCTGCCCACTCCAAACCACTTGGAAGTGTTTACCTTCTTTGTTGGCGGCAGTGATACGGCCGTTATAAGCCGAGGTCATTACAACATCGCCAGACGCTAACCACTCTGGTGGTTGTGCACCCGCTTCCCACCATTGAATATGAGGTTTTAATTCGTCTAGTTTGCGGAAAGCACGATCAACACCCTCAGGTGTGCTTAATACTTTATAGACTTCCGTTGGTGCAACACCGTCAGCCATCAATGCGAATTCAAGGTTACTTTTCACGCCTTTGCGTAGGCCGCGCTTACCAGGGAATTTTTGTACATTCCAGAAATCAGCCCAGTTTTTTGGGCCTACTTTTAAAGTGTCAGTGTTATAAGCAAGAGCCGTAGACCAGACATAGCTACCTACACCACACTCACTGGTTGCACCTTCGATAAATTGATCTTCAGCACCTACGATTTTCCAATCAATAGGTTCGAATAAACCGGTTTCACAACCTCTTAATAGCTCTGGATCTTCAACAGTGACCACGTCCCAAGTCACGGTTTTACTGTCTACCATTGCTTTAACTTTTGCCAAGCCGCCAGAGTAGCTATCTTGGCTCATTTTTGAGTCTGTTTGCTGCTCGAAAGGTTGGAAGTACACTTTATTTTGAACTTCTTGTGCTGCGCCGCCCCAGCCGACAACCGTCAGTGGGCGTGCTTGTGCGCTCTGCATGGCTAGGGCCGTTCCTGCGGCTAATGCGGTCACGAAAAATTTGCGGTAGTTCATTGAGCATTCCTTCTGGGTGATGAAAAGTTAAGCTGTTTTCTGAAAAGTGAAACAAGCTATGCGACAGGCACGGCACGACAATCTGAAGCTCTAAAGCAAAGTTCGGTAGCTTGACCAGGGGTAAAGCTGCCTTGCCAGTGATTGGCGGGTACTTTGATCATAAAGTCGTCGTTTTCTGCCAATGTCAGACGTAAACGAATGTGATCACCGTGGTAGATATATTCTGCAAGGTGGCCATTAATTCGGTTACATTCGGCATCTGAAGCTAAAGTGAAATCGATTCGCTCAGGACGTACAGACAAACAGGCCGGTTGCCCTATCTGTAAGCCTGCGCCAGCCTCAGCATGAATCAACGCACCGCTGTTTAAACGCAGTTGGCAAGTATTGTTGATCAGTTGCTCAACGGTGCCGCGCATGACATTGGTTTCACCAATAAAGGTGGCCACAAACTCATTGGCAGGACGTTCATAGAGGGCAGTTGGTGAGTCGATTTGCTGAATAATGCCATCGTTAAAAACGGCAATACGATCAGACATGGTCAGCGCTTCAGATTGATCATGAGTCACGAATACCATGGTCACACCTAGGTTTTCATGAAGATGCTTCAGTTCAATCTGCATCTGCTCGCGCAGGTTTTTATCCAGAGCGCCCAATGGCTCATCTAGCAAAACCAGCTTAGGTTCAAACACCAGTGCGCGTGCTAATGCAATACGTTGTTGTTGACCACCTGACAGTTGAATCGGCTTACGATCTGCCAGATGTCCAAGTCTTACCATGTCCAGCGCTTTTTTTGTGCGCTGCTCAATTTCACTTTTAGGAACTTTTCTCACACCTAGAGGAAACGCGATGTTTTCCGCCACGCTCATATGGGGAAACAAGGCATAGTTTTGAAAAACAACGCCAATATCACGTTTATAAGGAGGAATCTTGTTTAAAGCTTGGCCATCTAAATAGATGGTGCCCTGTGTTGGTGACTCAAAGCCCGCCAACATCATCAAACAGGTACTTTTGCCGGAGCCAGATGGGCCCAACAAGGTGAGAAACTCACCTCTTTCAATATCCAGATTTAAGTTTTTGACGATATTCACTTCACCATCATAACTTTTCTGAATGTTTTCAAAACGGACGATAGGATCGACTGCTGACACTCTGACCTCCTGGGTACATTGTGTTTCTTATTATGGACATGCAGGTTCTTAGCGATTTATGTTGTTTTTATTTTGTCCATAATTTCTAACACTTGTGGTAAAGCTGCAAGCGTTTTTTGCAATAATTAGTAACCGCTATACAAAAGTTCTTTTTAATCAATAGGTTGTGATTTTTTCTTTTCAGGTGAGCTGATTTTTGATCTGTTGTTATGGGCGTTGAAAGGCAAGAGTTAGTGCGCTGGTAGGCAGAGGATGATATTTTTTTGCTTGATTATTAGGTGTTTTATCACTGGCTAATAGAGTGTTTTGTCCACAATAATGCACAATATGATTGCAAAGTGATCGCTGAAGTTGTAAAAAATCACGAACACTTGCTGCCATCTCTTTATTAAATAAAGAACACTTGAGGTATCACATGCAGTTAAACGACCCAACTTTGCTAAAACAACAGGCCTATATTAATGGGCAGTGGATCAGTGGCGACCAACAGTTTGCCGTGACCAATCCAGCCACCGGAGAGGTGATTGCCCATGTGCCTGACCTAGGTCAAGCTGAAACTCAGCAAGCAATTGAGGCCGCAGAGCAA
Source organism: Oceanospirillum multiglobuliferum (assembly GCF_900167095.1). Taxonomy (GTDB): domain Bacteria; phylum Pseudomonadota; class Gammaproteobacteria; order Pseudomonadales; family Halomonadaceae; genus Oceanospirillum; species Oceanospirillum multiglobuliferum. Next base: position 57,968 of record NZ_FUXG01000011.1, on the reverse strand, counting down.
GCTTGGGGTGCATGGAGAAAGCGCACCGCAAAAGATCGTGCCAATACTTTACGTCGTTGGTATGAGTTAGTAATGGCGAACCAAGAAGACTTGGCGGTGCTGATGACTGCTGAACAAGGTAAACCCTTGAAAGAGTCTCGCGGTGAAATTGCCTATGGTGCCTCTTTTATTGAGTGGTTTGCGGAAGAAGCCAAGCGTATTTATGGCGATATTATTCCTGCACACGGCACTGATAAGCGTATCCAAGTGATTCGTGAGCCTATTGGTATTGCCGCTGCCATTACGCCGTGGAATTTTCCAAACGCCATGATCACACGTAAGTGTGCACCAGCAATGGCAGCAGGCTGTCCTGTTATTGTTAAACCCGCAGAAGACACGCCACTTTCTGCACTGGCATTAGCTGAACTGGCTGACCGTGCAGGTATTCCTGCGGGCATCTTCAACATCATCACTTCAAAGCAGCCTGTAGCCGTAGGTGGCGAACTGACCAGTAATGGCAAAGTTCGTAAGTTATCTTTCACTGGCTCAACACAGACGGGCAAGTTGTTAATGCGTCAGTGTGCTGACAATGTGAAAAAAGTCTCTCTTGAACTGGGCGGAAATGCGCCGTTTATCGTTTTTGATGATGCCGATCTTGATGCCGCAATTGAAGGCGCAATGGCCTCTAAGTACCGCAACGCAGGCCAAACCTGTGTTTGTGCTAACCGTTTGTTAGTACAAGCGGGGATCTATGACAAGTTCGTTGAAAAACTGGCAGAAGCCGTACAAAAACTGACGGTAGGTCATGGTCTAGAGGGGGCGTTTGAACAAGGCCCGCTGATCAACCAAGCCGCAGTGAACAAAATCAGCAGCCACATCGAAGATGCACTGGCCAAAGGGGGGCGCTTGATCTGCGGCGGTCAACCTCATGCCCTAGGCGGTACATTCTTCGAACCGACCATTATTGCAGACGTTACACCAGAGATGCTGTGCGCACGCGAAGAAACGTTTGGCCCATTAGCACCCGTTTTCAAGTTTGAAACCGAAGAGCAAGCCGTCGCCATGGCAAACGATACAGAGTTTGGTCTGGCGGCTTACTTCTATACCCGTGATTACGCTCGAATCTATCGTGTTAGCGAAGGTTTGGAGTACGGCATGGTGGCTGTTAACGAAGGTATTTTGTCGACCGAAGTCGCGCCTTTTGGCGGTGTAAAAGAGTCTGGTATTGGTCGTGAAGGCTCCCGTTATGGCATCGAAGAATATCTTGAAATGAAATACATCTGCATCGGTGGCATTCGCTAGTCTGCGCAGAATAACCCCAATTTTCCACACTGAATATGGCGTCAGCCCGTTTAGGCTGACGCGACTTAACCTGTAGCAGGAACCATTATGACAACAAATGCTGAACTTCAAGCCCTGCGCGAACAATATGTTCCACTCGGCGCGGCTAACATGAGCACACACTTTGCGGATCGTGCTGAAAATGGCGAAATTTTCGATATCGAAGGGCGTCGCTTTATCGACTTCGCAGGCGGTATCGGTGTACTCAACGTAGGCCATCGTCATCCAAAAGTTGTGGCGGCTGTTGAAGCTCAAATGCAAAAACTGATGCACACCTGCTTCCACGTTATGCCTTACGAGCCTTATATCCGTTTGGCAAAAAAACTCTGTGAACTGACCCCAGGCACTATGGCTAAAAAAGCCTTCTTGGTGAACACCGGAGCTGAAGCCGTTGAAAACGCGATCAAAATCGCCCGTGCGGCAACTAAGCGTTCAGCGGTGATTGCCTTTAATGGTGGTTTTCATGGCCGTACCATGATGGGTATGGCATTAACGGGTAAAGTGGTGCCATATAAAGTAGGTTTCGGCCCTTTCCCTGGTGGCGTTTACCATGTGCCTTATCCTAATGAGTACCACAAAATCTCCGTTCAAGACTCGTTAACAGCACTGCATAACGTGCTGAAAAACGATATTGAAGCTAGCACAGTTGCTGCAATCATTATTGAACCTGTGCAAGGTGAGGGTGGTTTCTACGCGGCACCAAAAGAGCTGCTTGAAGCGGTGCGTGCATTGTGTGATCAGCATGGCATAGTGATGATTGCTGATGAGGTGCAAAGTGGTTTTGGTCGTACAGGCAAGCTATTTGCGATGGAGCATTCAGGGGTTGTGCCTGACCTAATGACCATGGCGAAAAGTATGGCAGGTGGTATGACTCTGGCAGGTGTTGTAGGTCGTGCAGAGCTATTAGATGCACCCGTTCCGGGCAGTATCGGTAGTACTTATGGCGGTAGCCCAATGGCTTGCGCCGCAGCACTGGCTGTTATTGAAGTGATTGAAGAAGAAAATCTACTACAACGCAGTGAACAGGTTGGTAAGTTGATTGCAGAGCACTTTGAGGGCTTAAAGTCTCAGTTTGCCTGTGTAGACAACGTGCGTAATCAGGGTGCAATGGTGGCAATGGAGTTGGTTAAAGACCGTGACAGCCGTACACCTGATCCAGATATGGCAAAAGCTCTAACGGTAAAAGCACAGCAAAAAGGTTTAATTCTGCTGTCTTGTGGTATTTATGCTAATACAATCAGGGTGTTAGTGCCTCTTACTGCGCCAGATGCATTAATCAGAGAAGGTTTAGAGCTGATTACTGCTAGCTTGGCAGAGTTAACTCAGTAAAATAGGCGCGCCGTTAGGTTGGGGTCTCTAAACAGTATGGCCTCAACTTAGCGGTATTAGCGCGCCAATGTTTATAAGAGGATTATTCAGTGGATGTGGGTCAAAGATTGCAACAACTACGTAAAATGCGTGGTTTATCTCAACGAGAGTTGGCTAAGCGCTCTGGCGTAACCAATAGTACCATCTCCATGATTGAGAAAGATGAAGTCAGCCCCTCTATCAGCTCCTTAAAGAAAGTGCTATCAGGCATTCCCATCTCAATTGCTGATTTCTTCACCGTTGATTTTGAAATCAAACAAGAGCCTGTCTATCGTGCGGGTGAGCTACCTGATGTTGGAACCCGTGGTGTTGCTTTGCAGCTTATTGGTGCCAACAAGAAAAACCGTATGATGGATATTTACCGAGAGGTTTATCCACCAGGGGCCGATACAGGAGAAGAGCTACTACGCCATGATGGCGAGGAAGGTGGTATTGTGCTGCAAGGTGAGCTTGAGCTTACCGTTGGTTTTGAGCTTTACACCTTAAAAGAGGGCGATGCTTATTATTTTGAAAGCAGCTTTCCTCATCGTTTCCGCAATATTGGTGATAGCGAACTGGTCATTATCAGCTCTAACGCACCGCCTACTTAATTTTACCCAGTATATTAAGAAACTGCTTAGCCCTCAGCCGTAATTGGTGGTTTGTAGCGCATAAATTGATTGCGGCCGAGTTGTTTGCTTTGATACATCGCAACATCTGCATTCTTGATGAGCTTTTTGGCATCAATACCATCGTCTGGCGCAAGTGTGATGCCGATACTTGCTGAGACGGTTACCGATATACCATTACCTATATCAATAGGTCTAATGACTGAAGATAGGATTTTATTGGCAACTAATTCTGAGTCTTCAGCATTTTGCAAATCATGCAATATAATGTTGAACTCGTCCCCACCGATACGAGAAACAATATCGCTGTCACGTACTGCTACACGCAAGCGTTCTGCTACCTCTTTTAATAAGTTGTCTCCTGCATCATGACCATATTGGTCATTCACTGCTTTAAAGTGATCAAGGTCCAGATAGAGTAGTGCAACATGACTTTGTTGGCGTATGGCTTTTTTAAGCGCCATATCTAAGCGGTCTTTAAACAGACGGCGATTAGCTAAACCCGTTAAGGGGTCGTAAAAGGCTAGCATCTCCATACGTTCGTGATCTTGTTTTAGCAAGGTAATATCCTCGCTTACGCTGACCAAGTGTGTGATTTCACCAGCTTGATTTTTAATAGGCGAGGTAGAGCTCATAACCCAAAAGCAGTCACCGTTTTTCTTGCGTAGCATACGCTCACCACGCCAAATTTTACCCGTGAAAACCGTTGACCAAATATCTCGGATAATCTCGGCTTCTTTTTCCTCTCCTGAGAGAAAGCCCGCCTTTCGGCCTATTAATTCTTCAGCACCATAGCCAGAGGTTTGTACTAGGCTGGGGTTCACATACTCAATATTAAGCTCTGCATCTGTGATCATAACGGAGCTAGCAGAGGACTCAACGGCAAGTGACAGTTTGTGCAACTGTTGATCCATACGATCAGCTTCAATCGCTATAGACGCTAGTTGGGCGTTAGCGTGCATCAGCTCAAGCTGGCGTGAATTAGGCTCGGCGATTTCACGGTAGTAAAGGGCGAAGGTGCCAAGCACTTTGGCTTGGCGATTCTTAATTGGAATTGACCAACAGGATTTTAAGCCAGCTTTTAGGGCAAGCGCTTTGTAGTCTTGCCAGTAAGGGTGCGTGTCGATGTCGGTCACTATAATCGGACGACCAGTAAACGCGGCTGTACCACAAGAACCCACTTGATTACCTATGGCGAGATTATGAACCGCTTCATTGTAAAAGTCAGGCAAGCTTGGCGCGGCACCGATTTGTAACAAACGCCCCGTTTTATCTAACAGTAGGATTGAGCAAAGCAAACCGGGAAAAGCCTCCTCGGTAAACTGTATCAAGCTATTAAACACTTCGGTTAGGGGAGTTGCCTCTGCAATTTGCTCTAACATTTTGTTGCGATGTTGGTAGATGGTTTCCTTTTGGTGTTGCTCGGTAATATCTTGGCTGATACTTAAAATGCCAGTGCTGCCCCCTTTGTGCGTGCGCAGAGGGATTTTTGAGATGCTCATTAAACGTATTTGACCTGTAGCATTATGCATCCAGCTTGAAGCTTGTTGACGCACACCAGAGTTCATTACCAGCTTGTCTTGCTCTTTAACGCTATCAGCCTCTTTACCCTTAAATATATCGGACTCATTGTGCATTTCTATTTGGCTGCGCGTTTTACCCACAAAAGCGGAAAAGGCACTGTTAAATTCGATATATTCACCTTGCCTGTTTTTAAAGCTGATCAGATGGGGCAGGTTATCCATTAAGGAGCGCAATAGTTGGTGCTCTTGTGAGAGCTGCTCTGTTTTCTCTGTTAAACCTTGGTGTAGATCTTTTACTTTTTGAGTTTGCTTAGCTTTTTTGTATGAGAAAACCAGCAAGCCAATAATAATTAAAAACTGTATTAAACCTAAAAATATCGCCATAAAGCGCCAGAATTCAGTGTTATGCACTAGGCTATCAAGTTGGTTGTCTGCAAATACAGTTCGTGAATATGAGCTGAACAAGAGCAATAAAATAATATTGACCTTAATGCCAATAGAACGGTGGTGATCATAAAAAGAGAGACGACTGATCAGAAACATAAACAACCTACTGGTAATAACGAGAGCGGTGCAAAGTATTTGGAGCGTAAAACAAAGTGCTTGGCCGCTATGCTCGGTAATGAACTCAGCGCACGTAATATCGGCTGCCACGACTATATCTTTGTTCATTATGGCAAATAATTCTAGGAGAGCTTTATCATGTCATCATTTTTTGCTGTGATACGAAGTGTCTTAGCTGCTTTTATTGGTGTGCAAAGCGAGGCTAAGCGAGAGCAAGATTTTTCTCAACAAAGCCCTTGGCCCTATATCCTAGTAGGGGTTGTCTTAACATTAATTTTTGTTTTGCTACTGGTTTTGTTGGTACGTTGGTTGAGTCAGGCTGTTTAAGTGGACTAGAAAAAATACTGTAACGCGATAGTGTCGGATAGGCTTCTATGTGTAGAATAACCGCTTCAATTTTCTGCTATAGGTTTATTAGATGAACGAGCAAGAGAAACATTCTCAGCATGGTGACGACGATCTTGTGGAAGAAACCCGCATGTTGTCTCTAGGAGAAGATGAAGTGGTTGAGGAAACGGTAGAGGCCGGACAGAAAGTGAGACGTCGAGGTATCTATCTACTACCCAATTTATTTACAACCGCTGCGCTATTTTCAGGTTTTTATGCCATTGTTTCTGCGATGAATGGCGCTTTTGACAATGCTGCAATTGCGATCTTTATCTCAATGGTGCTTGATGGTTTAGATGGCCGTGTTGCCCGTATGACTAACACTCAAAGTGACTTTGGTGCAGAGTACGACAGCTTAGCAGATATGGTATCTTTCGGTGTTGCTCCTGCATTGGTTGCTTTTAGCTGGATGCTTTCTGATATAGGCAAGCTAGGCTGGTTTGCCGCATTTATCTATGTGGCTGGTGCAGCCTTACGCTTAGCGCGTTTTAATACTCAAATTGGTTCGGCAGACAAGCGCTGGTTTATTGGTTTACCAAGCCCCGCAGCCGCAGCAATTGTTGCGGGTATTGTCTGGACGTTCAGCGATTTAGATCTAAGTGCGCCAGGCTACAAATATGTATTGGCATTTTTAGTGGCTGCAATTGGCGTGTTGATGGTCAGTAATGTGCGTTATAACAGTTTTAAAGAGATTGACTTCAAAGGGCGTGTGCCTTTCCTGACTCTGTTTGTTATTGCACTGGTTTTTGTGGTAATTGCTTATGATCCAGCAACTGTATTGTTGGTGTTTTTCTTAGGTTATGGTTGTTCTGGTCCTTTTCGTGCCGTATTTAAAGGCAAGAAGGCATAGAAAGATCGAGTCCTAGCGATAAGCTATAAAAAAAGCCCTTAACGTTTGAAGTGTCCAGTTTTGGAGTATTGCTTCAAGTTAAGGGCTTTTGTATTTGGCTTATCAGCTAAAGGCTAATGTTAACCCTGAGCCACTGATATACTGGCTTTCAAGCTCTAAATCAGTTTGCATTAATGGGTTTTCTTCCAGCCAGTTTTCGGGAAACTGCAAATTAATCTGCTTTTCTTCTACTTTGATCTCTACACAGGTAATCGCTTCATCTGGGCGGCTGTGATTCAGTAATACCGATAAACGAATCAGTATAGCCAGATAGATCAGTGGTTGTTGAAGTGAGTCTGGCAGTAAGCGGAACTCTATCATTGGAAACTTACGGCGATGGCTACGTACCAGCACGGCTAATACGCTCTGCTGTTGCCGAGAAAAGCCAGATAAATCTGAATGCTGTAGCAAGTAAGCACCATGCTTATGGAACTGACTATGGGCAATGGCTAAACCTATCTCATGGAGCTGAGCTGCCCAGCGCAAAAGTAAATTAAAGTCGTCCCCTTGTAGCTGCCATTGCTTTTTAACCTGCTGATATAAATGCAATGCCGTAGTGCTGATGTTTTGGCCGTGCTGAGCATCAACTTGATAGCGCTCAATTAGCGCATTTACTGTTTGCTCGCGAATATCCTGATGGGAAAACCGACCAACTAGATCATATAAAATACCCTCACGCAAAGCGCCTTCTGTGTATTCCATTTCATCTAAGTCAAGTAGCTCAAATATTGCCAGCAAAATGGCAATACCTGCTGGAAATACCTTGGCACGGTCTGCTTTTAAGCCTTCAATCTCGACTTGGTCGAGTTGTTTGAATTTGACTAACTCTCGGCTCAGCTTTACCAAGCCTTCGCGGGTGATGTTATGCTCTGACCAGCCCTGCTGCTGTAAAACAGTTGCAGCGGCTTTTATGGTGCCAGACGTACCTACAATTTGTTGCCAACCCAATTTTTTATAAGGTTTAACAATGTTGAGGAGTTCATTTTTAGCCGCAAGCACTGCTTGTTGGAAGCGTTTGGCCGTAATCTGTCCATCATTAAAAAAGCGCTGAGTATAAGCTACACAGCCCATATGTAGGCTTTCTAAGGCTAAAGGCTCAAATCCTTCACCAATGATAAATTCGGTGCTGCCACCACCAATATCAACGACTAAACGACGGCCTTTCTGTGTTGCTAAGCTGTGGGCTGCGCCAACGTAAATTAAACGTGCCTCTTCTCGGCCACTGATCACTTCTAAAGGAAAGCCTAAGATTGCTTCTGCTTTATTGAGAAACTGCTGACTATTGTGGGCTGCTCGTAAAGCGTTGGTGCCAACAATACGAATATTATCGTGTTGAATGCCCGTCAAGAATGGGGCGAAGCGACTTAAGCAGTTTAAGGCACGCTCTTGCGCTTCTTCGGTTAAGTTTTGTTGTTCATCTAAACCAGCAGCAAGCTGAACTTTTTCACCGAGGCGCTCTACCGTTCTAATTTCACCTTGTGCCATGCGTGCAACAATGATGTGAAAGCTATTTGAGCCTAAGTCTATTGCTGCTAATAGCGGGTTTTCGTTGGCAGTCTCTTGTGCTTCTTGTGTTGGGTCTTGTAATGGGGAAATTTCCGTATCGCTCATAGGTTAGCGCCTGCAAATATCAAATGATGCCTTGATTATGGCATGATCATAAAACTGTCACATGACGAATCAGTGACAAAGTTGTAATAGCTCAGCAATTTGTATGAAGGAGTACTCCTTTGTTAACCCCTGATAAATTGTAGGTCTATTAGTGTAATCTAATCTCCGACTTTTACCCTAGGCTATTAGAGTGCTATCATAGGTGAAAAGATAAACCTAAATCAGGTTTGAATATAACCTGTTTTGCCTTTGGAGGCCGTTCGATGAGCGAAAATATTATTAATGTTACAGACGCTTCTTTTGAAGATGATGTATTAAATGCAGACCTGCCAGTATTAGTTGATTACTGGGCGGAATGGTGCGGGCCTTGCAAAATGATCGCGCCTATACTTGCTGAAATCGCTGAAGAGTACGCAGGCAAGGTTAAAGTTTGCAAGTTAAACATCGATGAAAATACGGATACACCACCTAAGTTTGGTATCCGTGGTATTCCAACATTAATGCTATTTAAGAGCGGTAATGTTGAAGCCACTAAAGTTGGGGCGCTATCTAAGTCGCAACTAGCAGCGTTCCTTGACGGCAATTTATAATATATAGTTATACTGTTGTCTGATCTTGTACGGGTGCCATAAGTGCTATGAGTATCCGTACAAGATATACCAGTATAAAAGCTGGTATAGAATGAGTTTTGGTGGTATTGTCGTCCCACGTATCGCGATCTGCATACTGTCTCCATTTAATGCTGCTGGCCTTACAGCTGGTAAGTCCCAATCTGAACGAAGCCTTTCGCCAGAAATAATCTGAATAATCAAAATTTCAAAGACCCATGAATCTTACCGAATTAAAGCAAAAATCTGTTTCCGAATTGCTGGATCTTGCCCAAGAAATGGGCGTAGAGAACGTAGCACGCTCACGCAAGCAAGATATCATTTTTGGCATTTTGAAAAAGCATGCCAAAAGCGGTGAAGATATTTATGGCGATGGCGTACTTGAAATTCTTCAGGATGGTTTTGGTTTTCTGCGCTCAGCAGACAGCTCTTATCTTGCCGGACCTGATGATATTTATGTTTCTCCAAGTCAGATCCGTCGTTTTAACCTGCGTAAGGGTGATCATATTGCAGGTAAAATTAGACCGCCAAAAGAAGGCGAGCGTTATTTTGCCCTGTTAAAAGTTAATGAAATCAATTTCGACAGACCTGAAAACTCAAAACACAAGATCCTGTTTGAAAACTTAACGCCATTATTCCCTGATGACCGTTTGGTAATGGAAATTGGTAATGGTTCAACTGAGGATGTTACGGCACGGGTTATCGACTTAGTCGCCCCGATTGGTAAAGGTCAGCGTGGTCTGATTGTTTCCCCTCCGAAAGCTGGTAAGACCTTGATGTTGCAAAACATCGCCTCCTCGATTACCCGTAACAACCCTGAATGCCACATGATCGTGCTTCTGATTGACGAGCGTCCTGAAGAAGTAACCGAGATGACCCGTTCTGTGCGTGGTGAAGTGGTAGCCTCAACCTTTGATGAACCACCAGCCCGTCACGTACAAGTGGCTGAAATGGTAATTGAGCGTGCTAAACGTTTGGTTGAGCATAAGAAAGATGTTGTGATTTTACTTGATTCGATCACGCGTTTGGCACGTGCCTACAACACCGTGATTCCTTCATCAGGCAAAGTACTGACAGGTGGTGTTGATGCTCATGCCCTAGAGAAACCAAAACGTTTCTTTGGTGCTGCACGTAATATCGAGCATGGTGGTAGCTTAACCATTATTGCAACCGCATTGGTCGATACTGGTTCTAAGATGGACGAAGTGATCTTCGAAGAGTTTAAAGGCACAGGTAACATGGAGCTGCATCTTGATCGTAAGATTGCAGAAAAGCGTGTTTATCCTGCGATTAATATTCGTCGTTCTGGTACTCGTCGTGAAGATCTGTTGGCGTCAGAAGAAGAATTACAACGGGTATGGATTCTGCGTAAGCTGTTGAATCCTATGGAAGATACATCTGCAGTAGAGTTCTTGATTGACCGTTTGAAAGATACTAAAACCAACGATGAATTTTTTGAGGCGATGAAGCGTAAGTAATTCGTCCTCATCTTGAAAAGGGTAAGCATTGCTTGCCCTTTTTCATGCCTGAATGATTGATCAATCTCCTCGTTTTACCTATGGAATTGATAGATGCGTTATAAAGACCTACGAGAATTTATCAGCCAGCTAGAAGCGATGGGCGAGCTGAAAAGAATCTCTCAACCCGTAGACCCTCGCCTAGAAATGACAGAAATCTGTGACCGTACCTTGAAAAAAGGCGGGCCAGCGCTGTTGTTTGAAAACCCTATTGGCTATGACATGCCTGTTTTGGGTAATCTTTTTGGTACACCTCGCCGTGTCGCTTTAGGCATGGGACAAGACTCTGTTGAAGCGCTGCGTGATGTGGGTAAACTACTGGCCTACTTGAAAGAGCCGGAACCTCCTAAAGGCTTTAAAGATGCCATTGAAAAGCTGCCGATCTTCAAGCAGGTGCTCAATATGGGGGCTAAAAAAGTACGTAACCCTGAATGCCAAAAAGTAGTGATTGAAGGCGACCAAGTTGATCTTTACAAATTGCCGATTCAAACCTGCTGGCCAGGGGATGCAGGTCCTTTGGTAACTTGGCCTTTGGTGATTACTCGTGGTCCACACAAAGAGCGCCAGAACTTAGGGATCTACCGTCAGCAATTGATTGGCAAGAATAAGTTGATCATGCGTTGGTTGTCTCATCGTGGCGGTGCGTTAGATTTTCGCGAGTGGCAACAAACTCATCCGGGAGAGCCTTTTCCGGTTGCCGTGGCATTGGGTGCTGATCCCGCCACTATTTTAGGTGCAGTGACCCCTGTTCCTGATACTTTGTCAGAATACGCTTTTGCGGGCCTGTTACGTGGTTCTAAAACAGAGCTGGCGCAATGTTTAGGTAGCAATTTGCAAGTGCCTGCCAGTGCAGAAATTGTGTTAGAGGGGCATATTTATCCTGATGAGCTGGCTCCAGAAGGACCTTTTGGTGATCACACGGGGTATTACAATGAGGTGGAAAGCTTCCCTGTATTTACCGTAGAGCGTATCACCCATCGTAAAGATCCAATTTATCATAGTACTTATACAGGTCGACCACCTGATGAGCCTGCTGTGTTAGGTGTGGCGCTAAACGAAGTATTTGTGCCGATTTTACAAAAGCAGTTTCCAGAGATTGTTGATTTCTATCTGCCACCAGAAGGCTGCTCTTATCGGATGGCGGTGGTCACCATGAAGAAACAATATCCCGGTCATGCCAAACGCGTGATGATGGGGGTTTGGTCATTTCTGCGCCAGTTTATGTACACCAAATTTGTCATCGTGACCGATGATGATATTAACGCTCGTGACTGGAATGATGTGATTTGGGCGATTACAACGCGTATGGATCCTGCCCGTGATACCGTCTTAATTGAAAATACACCAATTGATTACTTAGATTTTGCCTCACCTATTCCGCGTTTAGGCTCAAAAATGGGTTTAGATGCAACGAATAAAATGCCCGGTGAAACAGATCGAGAGTGGGGAGAGCCTATCCAAATGGATGACGCGATAAAAGCTCGTGTTGACGAAATTTGGGATAAACTGGGCATCTTTGATTAATTCAGACTTGAAGCACCAAGTTGAGCACTAGCGATGAATCGGCAAGAGGATAATCCGCCAGCTGGCTATCAGGTACATTGCTTACCCAGTGGAGTGGTATTCAATATATCCACAGGGCAAAAGCTGCTTGAAGTCGCAACACAACAAGGATTTCGTCTGCTAAAAGGTTGTCGAAATGGCGTGTGTGAATATTGTCAGTGCACCTTATTAAAAGGCCAGCTGGCATATTCAGATCGTTATGGCGTACAACATGCGCAACAGGGTGAGACTTTTTTATTTTGTACTGCATATGCGCTAAGCGATTTAGATGTTGAATTACAACGAGTGCTTGCGCCAGGAGAGTTTACTGTGAAGACATTGGCCTGTCAGATAAAAAGTGTTGAACTACTAGGATCATCAGATGTGTATCGAGTTGAGTTGCTAGCGCCCGCAGGGCAAGTGCTAGACTACGATGCAGGGCAATACTTGGAAGTGATTTTGCCTAATGGTGAGCGTAACGCTTTTTCCATTGCCAATCGTCCAGACGGCCGACTGATTGAACTGCATATTCAGCATCTACCAGACCGCGATAACTCGCGCATGCTGCTACAAAGCTTGCAAAAAGACAGCACGGTACAAGTTGAATTACCCAAAGGCAGTTGCGTATTAGCTGATACAGGTACTGATCGAGCATTTTTCGTTGCGGCCGGCACAGGTTTTACACAGATGAAGGCATTGCTGGAAGAAGCTTTTGAGCAGGGTTCCACTCAGCAGCTTTATTTGTATTGGGGGGCACGTCGTTTACAAGACTTGTATATGGCAGAGTTACCGCAGCAATGGGAGAAAACTTATGATAACTTCCATTTTGTGCCTGTAATTGGTGATCTTCTGCCTGATCAAGAGTGGCATGGACATGTGGGGATGTTGCACGACGCAATGATCAAAGATCATGGGAAATTTGACGATGCAACGGTTTATGCCAGTGGATCACCAACGATGGTGTATTCAGTAACAGATACTTTAATCCAGTATGGTCTTGATGAAGGCTGTGTTTTCTCCGATGTATTTGCTTACGCGCCAAGAAAATAAACTTTTTCTAGGCAGAGGCCATAGGCTGGCCTCTGCCTACTATCTTCAAGGATGAGACGATGTATCATCATGTAAAGCCCTTCGCTCAAGCACAATCTTTCAACAGGCTAATTGCCTTGTTAGCTCTTCCTACAATCTCTTTGTGCTCTGCATCTGTTTTGGCCGCAGAGCGTGCGCCCAGTTATCTTGAATTAGGCTATTTGATCTCAGACCTAGAGCTAGCAGGCCAACAGTATTCAGGGTCGGGGGTACGTGTAAAAGGTGCTATGGCTTTAAACACACGTCTTCGCCTAGTGGGACACTATGATGCAGTTGGCTTTGATTCTAGTAATGATCTAAGCCGAAAAGACTTTGGTTTAGGGGCTGATTACCGCTTTGGTTTGGGAGCCGGTATTGCACTAGGTGCCCGTTATGAATATGTCCGTAGCCAAGTTAGTAGTACTTCAACTGTGAGTGCGAATGGTAATTTCTTTGCGGGTGAATTGTTATGGGATCTACCCGATTGGGCGATAAACTTAGGCTCCAAACGTCAGCTTGAACTCTATGCTGGTCATACTCGCTATACTGATACCAATGTGAATGAGTTTGGTGGTGAATTGAGAGTTTACATTAATGACAGCTTCTCCGTAGGTTTAGCTTATCAACAAGAGCAGCCGAACAAAGGCTCAAATTTGATGATATCTATTCGAGAAGAGCGTTAGAAAGCACCTCCAAAAGGTTGTGAACCTAAAGTTGCACTAGACAGACTCAGCGTTGTACGTAAAATGCTCAGCGCATTTGATGCAAATCAAAAAAATTATAATGTCTCAGCTACTTTAAAAATCAATCTACGAGGGTGCGTAATGGCACATCATGACGAAAACTTCCGCGATGAATCAGGTATTCTTTGGTTCGTTCCTGCACTAGCTATCCTAGTGGGAATGAACTGCTTACCTGCTACTATTTTCTGGTCTCGTTTACTGCTGGGTTAATCTGGCACTAGACTAAAAATAGCTGCGGAGGGATTCGCGAATAAAAAGGGCGCGGATGTAGTTATCACATCTGCGCCCTTTTTATTTAAAGATGACGTGGATTAAAGATTAGGGTTAACCAATACACGGCCACGTACTTTACCTTCAATAATATTCTTAGCGTGCTCAGGTACTTGCTCTAAACTCACCTCTTCTACCACCTGCGTCATGATCTCTTGTGGTAACTCTTTAGCGATACGTTGCCAAGCTTGGACACGACGTTCGTAAGGAATCATCACACTATCCACGCCAAGTAAATCAACACCGCGCAAGATAAATGGCATCACAGTGGTGTTCAGCATGGCACTACCCGCTAAACCAACTGCGGCGACACGCCCGTTGTAGTGCATTTGTGATAGTACTTTAGCCAATACATCGCCACCGACAGTATCAACTGCGCCTGCCCAGCGAGACTTGTCTAATGGGCGTGCTTTTTCTTCAAACTCTGCTCTTGAGAGTACTTCTTTAGCACCGAGCTGTTTTAAATAGTCATGGCTATCGGCTTTGCCACTGACCGCGACGACCTCATAACCATTCTTGGCTAATAGGGCAACCGCTAAGCTACCAACTCCACCTGTTGCACCAGTCACCAGTACTGGCCCATCCTCTGGTTTTAAGCCGCTTTCTTGTAGGCGCATCACGCAGAGCATTGAGGTTAATCCAGCCGTACCGATCACCATTGCCTGCTGGCTGGTTAAGCCTTCAGCAAGTGGTACTAACCACTCTGACTTCACACGCATTTGTTGAGCGTAGCCACCCCAATAACGCTCACCCACACTCCAGCCTGTCAGTACAACCGAGTCACCCACTTGATACGCAGGATTACTGGATTCAGCTACACGGCCTGCAAAATCAACTCCGGGTACCATTGGAAATTGATGCACAATTTTGCCAATACCTGTTACGGCTAGCCCATCTTTATAATTCAATGAGCTGTACTCAATGCTCACCAGCACATCACCTTCCGGTAGCTCATCTGGGGTTAGCTCGCGTACTGCTGCTAAAGTTTTTTTATCTTCTTGCTCTAATACCAGTGCCTTGTTCATTGCAACCTCGGTTTTATCGGGATTTCTATTTGATCTATTCAGCATAATGGTTGATTCCTCTATTTGTCAAACAAATAGAGGTTTGGTGAATAAGACGATACTTTCTGCTATGATGACTTTGCAGCATTTTTTTTAGGTGGGGTATATTTTGAAGATTGAAATCGAGCCATTGGTGACGCAAAGTTTGGCAAAGCAGATCTCTGAGCAGCTGCGAGAAGCTATTATGTCAGGGCAGCTAAAAGCAGATGACCGCTTGCCTACAGAAGAGGAGCTTGCCAGTCGTTATCAGGTGTCGCGCCCTACTATTAGAGAAGCGCTAAAACGTCTCGCTGCGCAAAACATGATTCGTTCACGCCGTGGACCAACGGGAGGAACTTTCGTCAACCGTCCCTCGTTGGAGGAGGCCAGTTTAAGCCTAACCTCTTCTGCAACACTGTTAGCTAGTATGAACCAGTTCAGTTTGACTGAAATTGCTGATGCACGTCATGAGATGGAGCGTATTTGTTGTCGGTTAGCGGCTTTGCAGCCTAATGCTGAATTATTGGCTCTGATGGCTGAAGAGCTTGAGTTGCAAGGGCAAGAAGGTCTTACCGATCAGGAGTTTTGCGCCTCTGATGTACGCTTTCATCGAGCATTGGTTGATGGTGCACAAAATGCGATGTTGCAGTTTCTGATGTATGCAGTGATTGAGGCGATGCAGCCTGTCACTAATATGGTGGTCTATCGTTTTCGTGATCGTCAGAATGTCGTGCAAACACATCAAAAGCTTTATCAGGCTATTAAAGATGCCAATGGGCCTGCTGCTGAACAGGCTTTGGACGAGCTGATGGTCTATCTTAAAGCTCGCTTTCAAGCTGCTCAGGATTGGAAGGCAGAGCAACAAAAAATTTAGACTAAGCAAACGAGAAGCTTATTGATTTAAGCTTCTCCCATTTTTGCACACTTTCAAATGCACTATTACATCGGTTGTCGGCGATGCTCAAACAATGTGGGCAGTACCTCTTTAACTCGCTCATCCTGTTGTAAGCGTCGCATCAGCTCGGGGATCAAGTTAGCATCAACTTTATAATAGGCTCGCTTTAAACGTGCTATTCGTAAGCTCAAGTTGAGTTGGTAATCTTGAGCAACTTGTTCTGCTTGCTCAATATTATTCAGTACTAAACCTATCTCATCTAATAATACAGCATATTGTTGTGTGCTTTGATTCCATACCACAGGCTTGCCTTCAGGGTCTGCTTGGCTGGCCTGTAAATTATAAGGCCCCTTTTGCCCAAGGCTCTGTGCGGTGCTGGCTGCGATACGTTGCTGACCCTTTGTACTGTTCTGATCAAAGGCCTGTACCTGATCCAAAATCAGGTAATGGCTATTACCGATACGAATTTGCTGTCCTGTCTGTAAGTGCTCAGGTAGTGACCGTTGCTCTGAGTGTGCTGAGATATTAGTGATAGATGTGTTGTTAGCACAGGCGCTTAGCGGTAAAAAAAATAACAATACTAAAAACCAGTTTTTCATAACCACTCTCGTTTACCTATTAGTTAAGGGTATGGCCGTATAAGGTCATAGTCCAATCATTCAATGTGCCTATAACCCCTGATTTGGTATCCACTACTTTTAATGTCCATTCACCTTGACTAGTTTCACCGTAGAAGGCTTGACTGAGAAGTACAAAGTCAAAGCGAGTTTGTGATGAGGGTACTGCATAGCCATTTCTAGGGGTTAGTAAAATGCTACGCATGCCACTGGGCGATATTAGCTCAATAGATAAATCAGCTAAGCGGGCATGAGTTAAGTTAATCGATAACTGTACTGATTCGACACGCAGGTTATTGTTATCAGAATATACAGATTGCGCCCCCTTAACACTGTTATCTGGAATAGATTGGCTAGGGGTAATAAGGCTGCTAGTTTTGATCTGTTGTGTTGGTAATAGCCCGCCATAATTACCTGCCATGGCTAAAGCTTTGCTAGCATTCAAGCGTCCAAAGCCATACCAGTTATGATATTGATACTCTGCCCCGTTGGTTTGCCACTGAGGTTCTGCGATATAGGTGCCATCAGATAAGCTTAAGCTCACTGGTTGAATTTTTTCATCTACTTGCTCTGCCGATGCCAACATAATATGGCGTACATCACGCCAGCCTAAGTTTGGGTGGCGCTCTAAAATCAAAGCTGCAATACCGCTTGCAACAGGGGTCGCAGCTGAAGTGCCAGAGAACAACTCATATTGATTATTAGATGATGTGGCCAGTAGTTGGTTACCGGGTGCAACGAAGAATAAGCTAGAACCACTGGCTGAATAGCAAGCACGTTTATCTTGTTCATCAACTGAGCCGACAACAATGTTATAGGGGATATTGTTATCAGGATCCATATTTGCGCTTTGGTAAGGCAGTTTACGGTTATAGGTAGAGCAAGGAGTTGTTGATTCGTAGAAGTTGCCTGCAGCCTTAAAGTACAACGCACCTTTGCCTGATCGTCTTGATTGTACCGCCTCGCTTAAAATACCCTCTGCTAGCACACTATTGTCTTGATAGTTAACAAACCCATTATCGTCAGGTATAGGGTAACCATAGCTTTGATTAAAAATGTCAACGCCATCGGCTTGAGTACTGTCTGCTGCTCCGAGTGCAACACCCCATTCGGTGTTACTGCCCTTACTATTGAGAATATTAAAGCCACGAATCAGAGTGTGAGTTGCAATACCATTAATACCTGCATTGTTGCTATTATCAGCAGCAATAATGCCAGAGACTTCTGTTGCATGTTCAACCGATTGATAGATATTACTGCTTTCTGAGAAGTGGCAAGAATTATTGAGGTCTAGGTTTCTACGGAGGTCAGGGTGATTGTAGTCAATCTTTTGATCTAAGACCGCTACAGTGACCGGATTAGTGTTGGTTTTGTTAGTACTCCGGTTGAACGCAGTATCGACTATACCTAAGCGCTCTAAGTACCACTGTTCTGCTATTCTGTCGGGTTCAGTACTCTCGAATAGGGTACTGCTGTAGCTCACTTTCTGGCAGGCTGTACTTGTTTGCACTGCTGTTGATTGGGTTGAGTTAGTAGTGCTTATGGCAGACTGGAGGTTAACAGGATCCCCTTCGCCGCAGGCAACTAAGAAAACACTGGTGATAATAGGCCAAAAAAAACGCATTGATATACTCAAATAAAGCGTTGAACGAATACGATTAATTTTGGCTTATATATCATGTGAATGAAAGAAGCTTTGTTATTTCACAAGACTATTGGTTAGCTGTTAATCGGCTCTAGCTGCCCTGCAACACTGTTTAGCTCTCCCATAATATTATCTAATTGCTTGATATAGCTTAATATATGGGTTGTTTCTTCGCTCAGTTGTAATACCTGTTGGCCGATTAGTTTGATTTCACCTGCATAATGTAAAAAGGTTGTTTGTTGGGTACTGCCGACATTAGAAATTTGCTCCATCTGCTGGGCTAGGTCGCAAGCATCGCTAATAATGGCCTGCATCTGGGCTTGAGCATCTTGAGCTTGGGACTGTCCTTCTTGTACTTCTGTACAGCCAATGCGCATAGTCGTAATCGCTTGCTCTGTACCATCAAGAATCAGCTTTATTTTGCCACCAATTTCTTGGGTAGCACTGCGGGTGCGTTCGGCTAAATTACGTACTTCATCTGCGACTACGGCAAAACCTCGTCCCATTTCGCCTGCTCGGGCAGCCTCAATAGCCGCGTTTAAAGCTAAAAGATTAGTTTGCTCTGCAATATCGTGAATCATCACCACGATAGAGCCAACTTCAGTGCTGTTTTGCTCTAACACTTCTAAACGTTCGGCGGCATTTAGTATCACCTGTGAGGCTTGGTTCAGCTTATCCACAGCAACGCTCATAACCTTTCCACCAGAGGTTGCTTGCTCTCCTGCACGTGTGGCTGTTTGTGCTGCATCATGGGCACTTTGAGCATGATGTTGTATTTCTGATGAGATTTGATCGGCTCCTGTCACCATTAGGCTGACAGCTTGGCTTTGCTGCTGCATGGTATCTGCAATACGCTGAGCGCTATCGGTTACTTCTTGACTGACTGTTTTTGCACTGCGAATAGACTCGCTAACACGTAGTAAAATATCTTCAATTTGCTTCTGGTTTTGTTCACTTTGCTCTTTGGCCTGCTCAAGCTGAGCAAAGCCTCTAGTTTTAGCTCGATCAAAAGCAAGTGCCAACACAATGACAATCAAACTCATACCTACTAAAGATTTGGCTTGTTGAACGGGAATCATCGACTCAGCAATGGGAGAGGGGGGCAAGTGAATCCCTTGCTGTTGAATCCATAAGAATAGCCCTACAGTACTAATACTGATAACAGACCAGATATAGCCTGATACGCGACCTGCAATAAAAATTGCAGCAAAAGGAATGCTGGCAAGCCAAGGTAGGCTAGTAGACATAATACCGCCGTTAACGTACAGCATCCAAGCTACCATCAGGTACATACAGCTGACTGCAAACTCTGCTGCTAGTCGCACTTGAGCGAATGTTTTGACTAACAAGGGAGCCAGTAACATTCCCGCGCTACCAAGGATAATGCCCCAGCCCATAGCAGGGTGCTGATGTTTGAAGTAACTCATGGCAAAAATGGGTGCAATTACACTTGCCAGTAGTGCAACTGTTACCACGGTGCGGGCATGAATTAATCCTGTTGGGTCTTGCCGAACGCTGTCGGGTATAAACCATTCAGCCAGATTGGAAAGGCTCATTGTGCAGCTCCTATTGTTGTTATTAACGCTGTTGTTAGTGCCAAGTGCGAGAGTGATGTTTGTATAGGTGGTGATGGAATTTAAAACATACGTTTGAATCATTCAAGCGTTAGACAAAAG
The DNA here is from genome assembly GCF_900167095.1 of Oceanospirillum multiglobuliferum. Classification (GTDB taxonomy): domain Bacteria; phylum Pseudomonadota; class Gammaproteobacteria; order Pseudomonadales; family Halomonadaceae; genus Oceanospirillum; species Oceanospirillum multiglobuliferum. Next base: position 38,074 of record NZ_FUXG01000011.1, on the reverse strand, counting down.
TAAAAGCAAACTATTGAGAATCAGTAATGGCGGTGGTGGGAGCTTAGTGCTAGCAAGAGTGCTGTAGATCTGAATGATTGATTGACAAGAAAAAAGGCGAGCATAATGCTCGCCCAAAACAGTAATTGTTTTTAACTCAATACCTTAGCGCTTATTTAAAAACCTAATGTATTGGGTTTGACTTTAAGAATGGCTCTCAATGTACCCAGTTAACAACAGCGTACAAACCTACTGCAGACATCACAATAGTGTAAGGCAGTGCCATAACGACCATTCGACCATAAGAGAGACGAATTAAAGGCGCCAAAGCAGAGGTTAGCAAAAATAAGAAGGCTGCTTGGCCATTAGGTGTTGCAACACTTGGTAAGTTAGTTCCTGTGTTAACAGCCACTGCTAGCACGTCAAAGTGCTCACGAGTGATCTCACCAGCGTCTAAAGCCGCTTTTATTTCAGAGATATATACCGTTGCTACGAATACGTTATCACTGATGGCGGACAATAAACCGTTAGCGATAAATAGCATAGCGGGCTGGCGGCTGGTTTCCATGTGTAGCACCATCTGAATGAAGGGCTGGAACAAATGCTGTTCATGGATTACCGCAACCACGGAGAAAAATACTACTAATAAAGCGGTAAAAGGCAGTGCCTCTTCAAAGGCTTTACCTATTTGGTGCTCTTCAGTAATCCCGTTAAAGGCAGTTTGTAGCACGATAATGGTTAAACCAATCAGGCCCACTTCCGCGATATGGAAGGCTAAAGCAAAAATCAAGAAAAATGCGGTTAGAGCCTGTACTAATAAGGCCGCACGGTCGCGCATGGTTCTTTTTTCTGATTGGTGGGCATCAAAATCTTCTAAAATTTGGCGTACAGAATCAGGTAACAATGAGCCGTAACCGAAGAGTTTGGTTTTCTCTAATGCGATACACGTGAGTAAGCCTGCTACAAGCACTGGCATTGTGACAGGAGCCATACGCATAAAGAACTCACCAAACTGCCAGCCTGCAACTTTGGCTATCAATAAATTTTGTGGCTCACCTACTAAAGTACAAACACCACCCAGAGCAGTACCTACCGCAGCGTGCATTAACAGGCTACGTAAAAAGGCGCGGAATTGCTCTAAGTCATTCAGCATCTGCTCGGCTAATGACGCATCATCACCATGGTCGTGGTCGTGTGAAAAGCTCTTACCAGAGGCCACCTTGTGATAAACCGAATAGAAGCCCACACCAATACTGATGATTACAGCTGTTACTGTTAAGGCATCCAAAAATGCTGATAAGGCCGCTGCTGTGATAGAAAACAGCAGTGACAGCATCGTCTTAGAGCGCACACCTAGCAGAATTTTGGTAAAGGTCAGTAGTAGCAACTGTTTCATAAAATAAATACCTGCCACCATAAAGACCAGTAGCAGAATTACTTCTAAGTTACCTTCAACCTCATGCATTACCGTTTGAGGTGATGCTAATCCAATGGCGATGGCTTCAATTGCCAATAAGCCACCGGGTTGTAATGGATAGCACTTCAGCGCCATTGCTAATGTGAAGATAAATTCAAGAATCAGTAACCAACCCGCAACAAAGGGGCCAGCACCGGGCATAAAAAATACGATAGGATTAATAATCAAAAATGCGAGGATGACTTTCTTGTACCACAACGGTGAGTTACCAAGAAAGTTACGCAAAAAGCCTTGGGTCATGGTCTGAGCCATTTTTTAGGTCCTTTTTACATCAAGAGAGTAAGGTCAAGGTTTCAAGACTGCTGACAAATCCCGTGTTGTTTGAGTGTGCTTATTATTCACGGGATACCCTGCACTACAGGGTCAAGCGCAGGCATTATACACAGATGCTATAAAAACACAGTCTCTGGTCTGGTGATTGTTGCCGCTGTTATATCGGTTGTATGTTCTACTTATGAAGTGATTTTTTAATGTCAGCTCAATTTTTGGTAGGTTTTCTGAGCTTTTCTTAACAAGAAAAGGCTTATTGAAATAGAATCTTTCATTGTTTTTCGATATTCGCCACATTTATTGCCAGTACCTACAAGCACTTGACCTTTTAGCCTGAGAGTAGCTACGTATGACATTACCTCTTCAGAAGCAACTGAGCGCGTTATGGGACAACATCTTTGATCGGTCAAGAGACCCTAGCAAGCAGGACTTAGTCAATATATTGGCTCAAGTACCGCTATTTGCAGATCTTAATCATCGAGAATTAAAGCGTGTCGCGCGAATCACTCATCAACGACATTATGCTCAGGGTGAAAAAATTTTTCATATGGGTCACCCAGGCGCTGCAATGTTTATTATTCGCACAGGTCGGGTCAATATTGTGATACCCAGTGAGTCTGATGGCTTGGTTTTGGCTACTTTGAGTGCCGGTGCTTTTATGGGGGAGTTGGCCTTGTTGGATGATAGCCCACGTTCAGCCTCTGCTATTGCGGTTGAAGATACGCAAGCTATCGCTTTATTTCGTTCGGACCTAAATAAGCTTTTAGAAACAGAGGCTAGCTTGGGTAGTAAAATTCTAAAGTCACTGGCGTTAATCATTGGTCAACGCTTAAAACTGACTAATCAGCAGCTTGCACAGGCGCAGATGTCAAAATCTGCATAATAAATCCAGCTGTCTTTTTAGAGGCTGCTTTTAGAATTGACACAGGACGGCTGTCAGTCGACAGAAAGAGAGTTTTATTTTGAATTTTGCTTACGACGCTTTATCACGGGCTAAACGACGCCAGCGTTTTTATGTTGTTACAGGGCTGCTTGGTTTTTCGCTATTTATCGTTCTGATATGGACGTTAAGAGAGTTGACCTTGCCCGCAATTGTGGGTGCCTTGGCAGCTTATCTTTGCCACCCTTTGTTAGCGTTAATGCGTCGCTGGCGTATTCCTAAAGGTTTGGCCATTTTGACTTTGTTTGCAGGCTTTTTCTTTCTGATCAGTTTGGCGTCCTCACAGATTCGAGATGCAATACCTGATGAACAAGGCAAACTCGAATTACGGGTACGTATTCAGTACAAGCTTGATGATAAGTATCAGGCCCTTATGCAGATTGACGAGCAGGGAAAAGGCAACCTGTTGCACCGCTTGGTTGGTGCTGAAATTGAGCCGTTTTATGATCGCCTGAACCGCTTGCTTATGCTCAATCCAGAAGAGAGAGCCAGTTTTGAGCGTTACTACGTTGATCACTATTCTGTTCAGCGTTTTGATCAAACCTTTTATCGCTATTTCTTACATAACTTAGCGCAATACCAAAAGAGGGGGGGTGACCTGACTATGGATGAGGGTGAGCCTAACACAGGCTCGCAGGCAAAGGCTGCCGTATCCGAGATTAACGCCTCCACTAATCTCAATACTGAGCAAAAGAGCTTGCTGGGGGTGATAGGTGGCGTGATCTCGCTTTGGATGGCCGCACCTTTTGTTTTTTTATTCCTGCTATTAGATGAAGGTGAGATTAAGCGCAGTGTGGTGCAGTTAGTGCCTAATCACTATTTTGAGATGGTGCTAACAGTTTTGAACAATGTGGATGATGCCCTTGGCAAGTATTTACGTGGTACTTTTTTAGAGTGCACCTTAGTGGGCTTTACCTTAATGCTTGGCCTGTACCTGATTGGCTTGGGAGCTAAGTGGGCTTTTGTCATTGGCACTATTGCAGGTCTAGCCAATGCCATTCCTTTTCTTGGCCCCGCCATTGGTTTGTTGATTGGTGCAGGCTATGCCTTAATTGTTGAAACCTTCACGCCTTTTTTCAGCATAATTGACGCTGACAATATGGTGCTTTGGGTTTGCATTGTCGTAGCCGTTACACAGCTGTTGGATAATGCCGTGTATCAACCCATTGTTTTGGGTAATGCCGTGAGTTTGCATCCACTGGTTGTGATTATTGGCGTGATGGGCGGCTCTATCTTATTGGGCTTCATCGGTATGCTGTTTGCCGTACCTGTGATTGTTATTGTTAAAGTGGTTATCGAGACATTGTTTAAAGAGATGAAAGCCTACCAAATTATTTAATCCTGATTGGCTCTGAATTATGGGGGGGAAATCTGATATTATTTTGCGACTTATTTTCCAGCTATGTTCGTAATAGCGGACAGGCTTATTGACCCTTTGACTTGGATGCTCAGCATGAAACCCGGACACACTGGCTTTAAGCACCTTATTCACTCTACAGGTTATTCAATTAAAGGTTTAAAGGCTGCTTTTCAGCACGAGGCTGCTTTTCGCCAAGAGCTGGTGTTATGCTTAATTCTAATTCCAACAGCCCTTTGGCTGGGACAAACAGCGATAGAGCGTTTGTTGTTAATTGGCTGCTGTTTCTTAGTGCTTATTACGGAGTTGATGAACTCTGCGGTAGAAGCGGTGGTAGATCGTATCGGCCCCGAGTTTCATGAGCTATCAGGTCGTGCTAAAGACATTGGCTCAGCCGCCGTATTTATCGCCTTAGCGCTTGCGGGGATCACTTGGATTACGCTGGCGTATAGTCGTTTTTTCTGATTAGGCCTTAATCAGGCCTACTCTACATATTTTGCCTTTATGTTTGTTGAATGCTTAGCTGCTGATATGCGATAAGGATGCCCTATGACTCTGCCCACCTCTCTGCCTTTACCTGATTTATTGCAAGACACCGCAACAAAAAACTGGCAACGCCTTGAGGATCAGCTGCCTGTCGAGCTACTTGCACAACTGAAAGCCTTACCTGCGGCTGAGAAAATTATCCCCTGTAGTGACTATGTTACTGATAGTCTGTCGCGCTTTCCGGTTTTGCTCACTGAGCTATTGGAAAACAACTGGCTTGAGTCTCCATTGAGCGCTGCGCAGCTACGTGTAATCCTGAAAGAAAAACTGAGTGTAGTAAGTACTGAAAATGACCTACACCGTGTATTGCGTCAGTTCCGCCGCCAGATGATGACACGCATCATTTGGCGAGATTTTTCCTTTCAAGCCAACATGTGGCAAACCACTGCAGAATTGAGCCACTTAGCAGATATTTGCGTCGATGAAGCACTGAACTGGCTATATGACTTTTACTGCCCACAGTGGGGGACGCCTTACTCCAGAGCAGAAGCCAATAAAGAACCACAGCCGCAACGCATGATCGTGATTGGTATGGGTAAGCTAGGGGCTTATGAGCTGAACTTATCATCAGATATTGACCTGATGTTCTGCTTTCCTAGACACGGCCAAACCCAAGGTGGCAAACGCAGTTTAGATAACCAAGATTTCTTTGTGCGTCTTGGCCAAAAGCTGATTGCGGCTTTAGATAATAACACCGCAGATGGTTTTGTTTTTCGTGTGGATATGCGCTTGCGTCCCTATGGTCAAAGCGGAGCGCTGTCACTGAGTTTCCCTGCCATGATCGACTATTACCATGATCAGGGACGCGACTGGGAACGCTACGCCATGATCAAAGCGCGGGTGATTGCAGGTGATCTTGAGGCTGGCAACAGCTTATTAGAAAAGCTGCGGCCATTTGTTTATCGCAAATATGTCGATTTCAGCGCCATTGACTCACTGCGCGATATGAAAGAGATGATCAACCGCGAAGTGCGCCGCAAAGGCTTAAGCAATAACGTTAAGCTGGGTTCTGGTGGTATTCGCGAGGTTGAGTTTATCACTCAGGTTTTCCAACTGATTCGCGGTGGACGGGATACCGAGCTGCAAGAGCGTTCGATTCGCAAAGTATTGCCCATTATCAGCGGCCTAGGTTTGCTGCCACAGCAAGTGACCGATGAACTATTGGCGGCTTACTTATTCCTACGTAATGCAGAGCATGCCCTACAAGGGGTCGCTGATCAGCAGACACAAACCCTGCCTGATGCAGCCTTTGCTCAAGCACGCATGGCGCACATTATGAACTTCCCTGACTGGTCTGCTTTTGAAGCGGAGTTGGAGCGTCAACGTGCTAAAGTTAGCTTTCATTTTGCCAATGTGATTGCAGCCCCAGAGGATGAGGAGGCAGGCGGGCTGAATATCAGTGCTGAGCTGGCAGCCTTATGGCAGGGCCAATACGACGCAGAGTCTGGTGCAGAGTTATTAAGCGCACAGGGCTACGAGGATGCAAGCGCTACCTTTGAACGAATCACACGCCTGCGTGAAGGGCGAGTGGTACAAAGTATGCAGCGGGAAGGGCGTGATCGTTTAGAAGCCTTTATGCCTATCTTGCTCAGTGCGGTTACTGAGTCTGAAACGCCTTCGCGTACTCTTGAGCGCATTTTACAGTTGGTTGAATCGGTATTACGTCGAAGTGCTTATTTTGTACTTTTGATGGAAAATCCTGCGGCATTGAAACAGCTCGTCAAGCTGTGTGCTGCTAGCCCTTGGATTGCCGAACATTTAGCCCGTACCCCTATTTTGTTAGATGAATTATTAAATACCGCTACACTCTACACTCCCGCAGAGCGTGAACCGCTGCGGGATGAGTTACGTCAGCAGTTGTTGCGCTTGCCAGAAGAGGACGAAGAGGCGCAAATGGAAGCGTTGCGTTACTTCAAGCGTGCCCATGTCTTACGGGTGGCCGCTTCTGACATTATGGGTACACGCCAGTTAATGAAGGTTAGCGATTATTTAACCTTTATTGCTGAAACCATCTTAGAGCAAGTGCTACAGATGGCATGGAAGAAACTCACTGACAAACATGGCCGTCCCGCCAAAGAGGATGGTACAGCTTGTGATCCTGCTTTCATTATTGTCGGTTATGGCAAGCTGGGCGGTATTGAACTGGGTTATGGCTCTGACCTTGATTTGGTTTTCCTGCATGATGCGGCGCCTCAAGGGGTGACCGATGGTGAGCGCAGCATTGATAACGCGGTGTTTTTTGCGCGTTTAGGTCAGCGCATTATTCATATCTTGAACACGATGACCTCTTCCGGTCAGCTCTATGAAGTGGACATGCGTTTACGCCCCTCCGGTAACTCAGGGCTGTTGGTCAGCTCCTTAAAATCATTTAAAGACTATCAGCAAAAAGAAGCTTGGACTTGGGAAAAACAAGCCCTTGTCCGCGCACGGGTAGTGGCAGGCTGTTCTGAATTAACAGAAAAGTTTGAACAGGCGCGGGCTGAAATATTGTCAGAACCTCGTGATATTGAGACGTTGCGTCAAGATGTGGTTTCTATGCGCATTAAAATGCGCGACAACTTAGGTTCTAAGCCTGAAGCCGGTGGCGAACGGCCTCTCTTTCATCTGAAACAAGATGCAGGAGGCATGGTGGATATTGAATTTATCGCGCAATACAGCGTACTACGCTACGGTGCACAGCATCCTGAACTGCTACAGTGGACCGATAATATGCGCATTCTTGAGACTATGCAGCAGGTGAATATTTTACCGACTGAGCAGATTGCACAACTAAGTGCGGCCTATTTGGCGTATCGCCAAGCCGCCCATGAGGCATCAATGCAGATGACACCAAGCCAAGTACCCTCTAGCCAGTTTGTTGACTATCGGGAAGCGGTCAGCAATATTTGGCATAATTTGCTCGAATCCTAATTGGTTAGACGCGCTGGATCTGATCTGGCGCTTAGAAAATAATCTCGAACCCTAATCACGCGCGGACTAGGCTTAGTGTCTAGTCCGTAGAAAATAAGATAGATCAGTTTAAGGAATTACCCCTATGTCGATGGCCGATCGTGAAGGTTTAATTTGGCTAGATGGAAAAATGGTGGATTGGAAAGACGCTAAAGTTCACGTCCTAACGCATACCCTGCATTACGGTATGGGCTGTTTTGAGGGCGTGCGCGCTTATGAAACAGACAAGGGCGCACAGATCTTCCGTCTACAAGAGCACACCGATCGCTTGTTCCGCTCTGCCCATATCCTGAATATGCCAATGCCTTTCAGCAAAGACGAAATTAACGCCGCGCAAATTGCCGCAGTACGTGATAATAATTTGCCACATGCTTATCTGCGTCCAATGGTATTTTTTGGCTCAGAGGGCATGGGTTTACGTGCCGATAACTTGAAAGTGCATGTCATGGTGGCAGCTTGGGAGTGGCCATCTTATATGTCTCCTGAGGCGAAAGAGATTGGCATCAAGGTGCAAACCTCTTCTTATACTCGTCACCATGTCAACATCACCATGTGTAAAGCCAAAGCCAATGGTAACTACATGAACTCGATGCTGGCGCTGAGCGAAGCACTGCGTAGCGGTTGTGAAGAGGCACTGTTGCTGGACAACGAAGGTTATGTGGCTGAAGGCTCCGGCGAAAACATCTTCGTAATTCGTGATGGCAAACTTTACACCCCTGAGCTGACCTCCTGCCTAGACGGTATTACCCGTCGCACCGTGATTGAGCTGGCTAAAGAAGAGCTAGGTCTGGATATCATCGAAAAACGTATCACCCGCGATGAAGTTTATATTGCTGATGAAGCTTTCTTTACGGGTACAGCCGCAGAGGTATTGCCGATTCGTGAACTAGATGGTCGCCTAATTGGTACAGGTCGTCGAGGCCCTATCACTGAAAAGCTACAAACTTTGTACTTTGATCAAGTCACAGGCAAGCGTGCGGAGCACCCTGAGTGGCTGACGTTGGTTAAGTAAGTCGATCAGACACTCAATATAGCGTGCTTGCTTTTGGCTGGCCGTATTGAAAACGTAGCGTTAACTCGCTGCGTTTTTTTTCGGCAATGAATAGCTAAGCTGCAAACCGCCCTCCCTGTGGTTCTCCGCTTTGATACTGCCTTTAAGTCGGGACATTGCCCGCTGGGCGATGCTCATGCCTAACCCGTAGCCCTGCCACTGTTCATTATGCCCGCGCACAAAAGGCGTGAAGATAGACGACAGCAGAGTTTCATCTATGCCAGTGCCATGGTCACGTAAAACAATATTGATCTGTTGCTCACTTTCGTAAGCAGTCAGCTCTATCAAACTGTTTGGGGCAGTATATTTTAGGGCATTTTCTAAGCCATTACGCAAAGCCCTTGTCAGTAAGTCTCTATTAGTTAACAGGCCGAGTGCTTCAGGTTGAATCGTTATTTTTAATGGCCGCTCTGGCTGACTGAATTGCACATCAAGCAGCAGTTCTTCAAATAAATCTACAACCTTAAAGCTTTCCCCTTCGTCTGATGCTGTGTCTAAGCGGCTATAAGATAGCACCTCAGAGATCAGCTGATCTAAACGGTTACATTCTCGGTCGATACGCTCAACTAAAGGATTGTCGTTACCCAGTTGTTGCTCTGCTAGACCTGCACAAATCTGTAAGCGAGCAAGCGGCGCGCGAAATTCGTGAGATACATCCTGCAGTAAGCGCTGTTGGCTAAGCAACGTGCGCTCAACATAGCTGGCCATTAGATCAAACTCTCGGGTCAACTCCCCTAATTCATCCTGGCGCTGGCTGAGTGCTCGATCAGCGCGGGTGCTGAAGTCTTGTTCATGATAGATCTTTTTCACATGACAACTGAGCGCGCGAATAGGGCGTACAATCAAAAAGCTCAGTAGCAGAGCAGATAGCACTGCGACGGTTAAAATCAGTACCATTTGAATGGAAAAAATATGCGTAACCCATCCGGTGTAATGCTTGAGCGTTGGCGGAAGGGCTATGGAAAATCTATATTGCCCACCAGATTGAGACTGGATATCGAGTTGCAGCGTATTTTTGGGTTTGCTTCTGGGGTTGGTAAGGATCTGTTCAGTCGATACTAACTGGCGTGTTGTCTGATCGAAAATAAGCTTATCAATCCAAATTGGAGGCAGTGGTGCTGGTCTATCCTCAGGTTTATGATGATCACCGTCATCCCTAGGGTGTCGATCATTTCTTTCTTGCTCCCAAGGCTTAGTTGGCAATAAATATCTTAAGTCTCGTTTGGAAAGGCGACCTTCAGTTTCATAATACTCAACAATAGTTTTAGCGCGCTCTGACAGCCTTGCTTGCATCACTTCACGCCAGCGAGATTCCTCATTACGGTTTGCCAATAACAAGAAAACCAGCGTCATACTGATAATGCTGACAGCCCATATTGTGGCGAATATTTTCCAGAATAACTGGTGCAGTTGGCGGGGTAGCTTAATCATAATGGGTTAACTGTTACTGTCACTCATTGGCTGTTGGACAAAAATATAACCTTGCCCCCTGACTGTTTTAATGATCTCTGCGGGGTTTTCTAAAGCTTGACCTAATTTTTGCCGTACTCGGCTGATATGTACATCTATAGCTCGATCATAGAGCGTAAACTCTCGATGTAAGACCCAACGCGTCAGCTGTTCCTTGCTCAATACCCGTCCTGAATGCTGCATTAAATAACCAAGGGCATTAAATTCTGCACTGGTTAACTCAATGAGTTGGCCTTGTACTCGAACTTCCCGTGTTGCAGGATTTAGCTCAATACCGTTATAGCGTAGTACTTGATCTTGTAGTGTACCTTCGAGGGATGTTTGAGGATTTGCCCGCCTAAAAATAGCTCTAATACGTGCCAGTAATTCACGGGGATTACAAGGTTTAGACAGATAGTCATCTGCACCCATTTCTAAGCCTATAATACGGTCTACTTCATCACCCCGTCCCGTTAGCATAATGATAGGTAACGGATAGCGCGGCCTAATTTGTTGTAATAGCTCTAAACCGCTGATGCCTGGCATCATGATATCCAATATCATCAAACTCAGATTGCCGTTGCCTTGTAAGCGCTCTAATGCTTGATGGGCATTGTGTGCTACTTCGATTTGATAGCCTTCCGCTTGAAGGTAGTCTTTGAGCAATGCACATAGCTCAATATCATCATCGACCAATAGAATGTTTTCGCTGGACATAAAGGCTCCTCAGTCACGGGCAGGACACTATCATAAAGTTTTTTAGCATCTGAGGCTGTGTTTGAGCAGGGGAAATAAGCAGAATTAACTTAACTTTACGCTTAGTTGGCGAAAGCGTAACAACGACAGTAGCGAAAATAAAAGGTAGAAATAAATAGGCAGGAGCAACCTCTGTGGACTGACAGAGGTTGCTATTTGGATTAAACCTCAACCAATCGCATTGATAGGTCAACCGCGATACAGTCTTTGGTCAATGCACCTATAGAAATATAATCTACACCCGTCAGTGCGATATCCCGTAAGGTTTCATGAGTCACACCACCAGAAGCTTCAAGCTTAGCTTGGCCATTGTTGATTTTGACCGCAGCACGCATTTCATCCAAAGTAAAATTGTCGATCATGATAATGTCAGCGCCTGCATTGAGCGCTTGTTGTAACTCATCAAGGCTTTCAACTTCAACCTCAACTAACTTACCCGGTGCAATTTCGTGGGCGCGTACTACCGATGCCTCAATAGAACCACAAGCCGTGATATGATTTTCTTTGATCAGGAACGCATCATACAAACCAATACGATGGTTATAACAGCCACCACAAGTCACGGCATACTTTTGCGCCAAACGTAAGCCCGGCAGAGTTTTGCGGGTATCCAGCAGTTTGACATCAGTGTCTGCAACAAGGCCAGCATATTCGTGGCAGGTAGTAGCAGTGCCTGACAAAGTTTGTAAAAAATTTAAAGCACAGCGTTCGCCCGTTAATAGTGAGCGTGCAGCCCCTTCTAAATAGAACAAGACCTGATTGCGAATAACCGTCTCGCCGTCTTTCACTTGCCAGATCACTTTAACCGCAGGATCAATCTGTTTAAAGACCTCATCTACCCATGCAGTACCACAAACCACGGCATCATTGCGGGTGATCACACGAGCGCGCGCCATCCGGTCAGCAGGAATAAGCTGAGCAGTAATATCACCGTTACCCACATCCTCAGCAATCGCACGGGCGACCTGAACAGGGATATCTTGTTCTAACAGTGGATGCATTGGCATAAACAACCTCAATGGCAGATAAAGGAATAACAAACAGAGAAACAGTTTGGCGCATTATAAGCCATAGCCAGTGAATTTTCTTCCCGCTAGAATGCTTAAAGCAAAAAGATCAGCCCTATTTTAAAAAAGCTCCATATGACGCAGACATTAGACGATATTTGGCTAACGCAAGCTCGAATTGTTAAATCACCCAATTTTAATGAAAGGCCTGATCAGCAGGTTAATCTATTGGTGATTCATAATATTAGCTTGCCTCCCAATCAGTTTGGAGGCACTTATGTCGAACAGTTTTTTACAAATCAACTTTCTCCTGACGAGCATCCTTATTTTGCAGAAATTACCCATTTAGAGGTTTCTGCACACCTTTTTATACGCCGAAATGGTGAGCTGATACAATTTGTTCCGCTTAATAAGCGTGCGTGGCATGCAGGAAGATCATGTCACCAAAATCGAGAGAACTGTAATGATTTTTCCATAGGCATTGAGCTAGAGGGAGCTGATCACCTGCCTTACACTGAAGAACAATATCAGCAACTGGTTGCAGTGACTCAGCAGATACAGCACCATTATCCGATGATCACAGATGAGCAAGTAGTTGGGCATTGCCACATCGCCCCTGAGCGTAAAACTGATCCTGGTGATAGCTTTAACTGGGCATACTATTTCAAGCAACTAACGCAGCGATAATTTTAGATAAAGGATATCTATTATGGACTTTGTGGTACTGATATTGGCTTTAATAGCCTACTTTTTGGTGGGTGTAATGCCGTCTACTCATTATGACGGCTGGTTTTATGGGCTTAAGAGCAAATCCCAGCAATGGTTTCAAAGTAAAAGAGGAGAAAAAGCTGAATTTCCCTCAGGCTCCAAGCCGCTCGGGCTTATTGTGCTGGGTGTATCGGTTATCCTACCTGTTGTGGGCTTAAGCCTGCTGATTAGTTGGCTTGAGCAGCTTATTTTGGGTATACCTGCATTTTTCCTATCAGTGGCAATTTTGCTCTATAGCTTAGGGCGAAAAGAGCACTGCCATTGGTTCAAACGCTTTCAAATAGCGTGGCGGCAAGGCGATATACAAGGTGCTTACCGTTATGCCAATGAAATTTTACCGGAGCACCACCCTAATACAGAGACAGAGCTTTATAACCGTATTTATGCCCGCCTTTTATATGTCAATTTCACACAATATTTTACAGTGATATTTTGGTTTGTACTGTTGGGCGCAGAAGGCGCAATGTTGGCACGTTTGACCCAGCTTTTTAGTCAACCCGTAGCGGATGACGGTAATAAGCTAAGCGGCAATGCTCAACTTTTTGTGGTGCTTATAGAGTGGCTTCCTGCACGTTTATTGGGTCTGGTTATGGTCATACTAAGCCAGTCATTTAGAGGTCTTAATGAATGGTTAAAACAGCTTTTGATGTTCAAGTCTTCTCTGCAAAATAAAACCGAAGAAAAGCCGCTTTATCGTATGGTGCTTTGTGTCTTAGGTGAAAAATTGCAGTACCAAGACTCCGGAGATGCGCTCTACCTAAAATCACGCTTTTCTGAGCAGAAAGAAGAGGGGCTCAAAAACTTGGCTGATCTGTTGCAACGCAGCGCCATACTGAGTGTTATTGTCTACTCTATTTGGGTGCTGTTATCTTAGTTTATAGATAATAAAAATATTCAGATAGGGATAATTACTTAGTACGAATTAACCTTTCTGCATATATAAATAGCAGTACAGAATCAATAAATGTTCTGATTGCCCAAGCAATTGCTGCCCCCATTAGGCCGTAATGCTCAATGAAAAACCAAAGAGAAAGAATAAAAATAGGCAGCTCTAATAAGTGAAACTTAGCCGTTATGTCAGAGCGTCCAGCGCCTTGTATCAATGCATGAGGGACCATTGCCATCGAATTGAAAAATATGCCAATTATAAGTATTTGAGCGTACATATAGCTCTGATTAGCAAATTCTGCCCCTAGCCATATAGACAGACCTGTATCAGCATATAAGAAGATAATAATAGATGTTGGCAACATGGATAAAAATATTGCCAAAATGCTTTTTCTATATTTATCAATAGCTGACTTTCTCTTTGAACTCCATTCATTAGAAAAACTGGTGAACATAACACCTACTAACGCAGATGGTAATAATAGCATTTTGGTTAAAAAGTCTAAGGGAGTTGTATAAAATGCGACTATAGAAGCGCTTAGCGCTGCTGCGATGTAAAATCGGTCAAAATAGACCATAATAGGGCTGATAATATTACTAATTGTGATCCAGCTGCCATAGTGTAAAAGAGCTAGCAACTCAGTTTTTTCATACACCCCTTTAGGATAGGGTCTTAATGTGTTAAATACTATAGTGATTAGTGATAGAAGCCCAAAAAGGCGAACTAAAAACAGTGATAGTAGAATATGATCTAGTTTTGATGACCACTGAATTATAAAGAGGGGTGAAAAAAACATAAGTAAATTCAAAGGAGTGCGAACAATTGCTGTCCAGCCGAAATATTGTTGTCCTTCAAGAACGCCAAAGAGAGCAGTGGATATAATAACAATAGGTATTGTTATTATAATCCAAAAAGTACCTTTTAATACTTCTGACTTGTATTGTTCTGATATATTAAGTATGCTGTAAATAAGATCCTCGGAAAAATAATGAACGATGATACTACCTAGCCCACCTAATAGTAATAGGATTAAAATTGCGGTATTAACTAGAGGTTTAATATATTGAGTGCGATCCATACCAAGGTTGTAAGCAAGCCTTTGAGTTAGAGCCCTGCCAAGCCCCATATCTAGAATGCCAAAATATCCTACAACCATCCATGCAATAGATAATATACCAAACATTTCTACACCTATTGCCTCAATAAGGTGCGGGATGGTGACTAAGCCCGCCGCCATAGGTAATACAGTACTAGAAAAATTTAATATTATTTTCGATTTTATGCTTCTCAAAAATATAGCCGCCTAATAGTTTGGTATCCTTTCTACTGTTTAGGTCATATGACGTTTATAGTAGGGTGTGCCCTGCCTATTTTAGGTGGGCAGGGCTATTTTTCATAACTTAATTTCTTTGACAGAGTTGCTCTCTTTATAAATCTTTACTTTGTTTAAAAGTTTTTTCTCACTTTTTGCTATCATCTCATCGTATGTGTTGTTTTTAAAGTTCCATAAAGTAGAGCTTTTTTCTGGCTTATGGCCAGCAATAAATGGAAGTGGTACTAGAACTCTGAATTGTGAGCTTTCTAAGTAACGGTCCATCGTATTAGTATTAATATTGTCATTTTTATCATCCCAATTAGACATAAGTTTAATTGGATGTTCACCATAGTAGTTGCAAACAGCACTGATCATTCTGTCAATAACGGCATACTCTTTGTTATCAACAGAGAGTACGGCAATTACTTTTGTGTTGTCAGAAACATCAGCAAGAATACCACTTAGTAAGTCACAGTGCTGTTCAGTAAACTCTAACTTGTGGAAAATAAGTTTAGCCTTCTCCCAGCTGGTTCGATTTTCTTGGGTTAAAGATACATCATCTTCAAAAATTTCAATATGCTGCAGTTGATGGCTAATTGCTTGCTGGGCTAAATACTTATAGCTTAAAGCACAGCCTTTCCAGCCATCAAGATGTCTGAGTCCAGGAAAAGCGACCTTCTCTGGAAAGTCTACACAAAAACTTTCATTTCTTTCCCAAGACTCAGGTAGTGATAAGCCAACTCCAGAAGCTAAGTCTTGTTTTGATACAGGGCTAGGTAGCAAGGGTGAAAAGCTTGAATCTATTAATCCTGTTCCAATAAGCATTCGACCTAAATAAAAACGAAAGTTTTCAATATCATCTGGTAAGCAAACTGTCTTTTTATTATAGTTTTCTAACAATCCTTGAATAGCATCAATCATGGAGTCTATATCACCAATAGGTGTAATGGTGATGTTGTTGGCTATATTCTGATGTCTACCAATGTCTGAACTTGACTCTGAAACAATAGTCATACCTAGAGACAGTGCTTCATATAGTCTTGTTGTTTCTAATAACGCATTTTCATAGTAGTGAATATTAACAAGTATTTTGCCTTTAGACAGTTTGTCATAAAGCTCTTCCCCAAAAACTTCACTAATAATCAACGTACGATATTTACCTGATATTGCATCTAGAAACTGGCGTCGTCTTTCATTATTTGGGTCTCCATAAAATACTACGTCATACTCTTTTTCTTCCGTTGAATACAAATATTGGTCAGAATTGTTTGAAATAGGGACGTAATACATTTGTTTATAATGTATATTTGAGTTTTCTTGTATGTACTTTATGTTGTCTTTTGAATAATCCAATATAGCAAAAGAATGCTCAAGAATATTGTAGTATTTTTCTGTAAACCAGCGTGTGCTAACTGTTTGCTCTAACTGATAGGCAATATAAGTACCAGGTAGTTTTTCACATATCTGCGGTGCAATTACAATATATAGGTCGTCGGTGAAATTTGTTTCGCTACTATCAACAATATGCTCTACATTGAACCCGAAGAAATCTAAGTGCTTTTTCAATAGATTTGCAATGTATAATGTGTGTCTAGGTGTCACAATATTAATACAAGGTCTTTTCTGTTCTATTTCAGTGTTACCAGTGGCTTCCTGAACTGGTTCAAAGGTTTTTACTATGTTATTCTCTGTTGATTTTAATATGCTTTTATTGCGGTTTTTTATCTTTCTAATTAAGCCTGAAAATTTAGGAAAATTACGTGCTGTTCTTTCTTTTATAGACTTCAGGTCGCCATTTATCGCAAGCTTTATAAGTGTCTTTGTCTTTGATATAAGGCGTTTGGTAATCTGAATTAACCCCTTTTTTTCTAATGCTGAAATTTTATAGTCAATTCCTTCTATTCTTTGGTTTGTTGTTCTTAGTATATGGAATAAACTGTCTAATAGAGCTTTTTGGCTTTCTAGTCTTTCGGTAGTATTTTTGTGTGACAGCTCGGCCTGTTCTAATATAAGGCTTTCAATTTTTGATATTGTTGCGTTTGTCTTTTCTGTATTGCTGTTTTCTAATGATAATAGAGATTTTTTTATATCTGTCGATTGATTGTGTATGATTTTGTGTATGCTTTCTGTATTTATACTGGAATTTCTGTTTACTATATCTGAATTTATTCCGATGGCTTTGTTTATGCTGTCAGTGTTGTTTATTGCAGATAATTCTATTCTTTCTATAATTGAAATTATTCTATTGTGTTCTTTTTTTAGTGTATTGTTTAGTTCTATCAGCTCGGCGTGTTTTTGAGCTATAATGTCCTTCATGCTCTTGTATTGGTCGATTTCCGCTTCTAACTTATTGTTATAAGTTGAAAGTTTATTAAACTCTCTGTAGCTATACTGTAGGCTTGCAATCTGCTGGGGAGACAAAAATGGGATAGATTTTTTGAAAAAAAGAGCATTTTCTAGAAAGTAGTCTTTTTTGTTATCCAAAAAGCCAATACCACTGTGCTCTCCAGAATAGAATGCACTTACGCCAGGGACATGCAAGAATAGGCCATGATTTGCAATTTGTAACCAAAAGTGCCAGTCTTCATAGGTTGATAATTCACTATCAAACTGACAGCCGAGCTTAATAGCCTCTGATCTAAATAGAACAGAATGTATCGGCATAAAGTTACTCGCGAGCAACGCATTTTCAGAATAAGGAGTACTGTAAATCCTAATAATATTATCTTTTTCTTGGTATGACGGTACGCAAGCAGTATCGCTGTAGGCTGCAATATAACTTTTATTGCTTTCTAATTTATTTACAAGCTTTGAAATATGATCTGGGTTGATCCAGTCATCATCATCTAAGAAGATTAAGTATTGGCCTTTTGCTAAATCTAAAGCCTTATTTGCAGCAGCACTGCGCCCAATATTTTCAGATAAGTTGATAACAGTTAATTTTATATCCTCTGCTCTCTTGTGTTTTGTGATATGAGTGATAATTTCTTTTTCAGAGACATTAACTCCCCCATCATTTACGATAACTAGCTCAATATTTTCATAAGTCTGCTCTGCCACAGATAAGGCCGCTCTTTTTAATAAAGAGGTACGATCTTTTGTTCGGGTCAAGACACTGACTAATGGCGCTTTAATCGCTTTTTTAGGCTCGCTTATCATGGGACTCATCGTTAACTTAATTGGCTTGTTTATACTTATTTGAATTTGTCAAATAGTGTTTTTAATCAGAGTGTTGTTGGTTTCTATTGTACACTTTGATTTTATATTTTTTACATAAAAGTCATAGACTATTATGGTGCAGTAGTTTGTTTAAAAAGTTCATCATAAAAATGAGTATACTCAGGTGTCAATTCACTAACCTGGTATTGCAAAGTTAAGTCAGCAAGCAGGTATTGATTTAGAGCATCTGCTAAACGCAGTTGTACATCTAGCATCTGAGTGCGTGCATCTAGTACATCAACTTGGCTTCTTAGGTTAAGCTCTACTCCACGCTCTGCTGCATTTAGATAGCGTTCACTAGAAAATGCTGAATGCTTTAATGCTTGCAATCTTTCGTTTGTATTACGTTTCTTTGCGTAAGCTAAACTTATTTTTTGTTGAGTATCCAGCAGGATACTCTCTGCCATATATTGTTCAGCGTAAAATCTAGCAAGTGATTGTCTGATAGACGCACTTGTTTTACCGCCACTATAAATAGGTACATTGAGATTGAGTGATGCACTCATCGTTTCACTTTCTCTAAGTGGATCATCAGAATTCCGATCACTATATCTTAACCCTAAATACAAGGTTGGATAGTGCTCAGCATTATTGGCTTTTCGAGTGAAACTTGATTGACTGGCTTTAGATAGCCGTTCTTGATAGTCGTTGTTATTACGTGCTAACTCTAATATTTTCTCCTCGGTATGCACCTGCTTAGGAGGTATTATATTGTGAGCATTTTTAACCCAAGCTAGAGGAGGAGTAAATTGCACGCCTGTTATAATGCTTAGTTTTGTTTGCTCATCTTCTAATTCGCTTTTAGCCTGTAATAAATCCGTGTGAGCAAGATCTTTCCTAGCCTGTACTTCAAGTAGCTCTAAATTATCGCCAACACCTAGTTCAGATCGGCGTTGTGATTGTTCAAGCTTTAGACTTAGAGCATCTAAAATATTTTGATTTAGATACACAAGTTGGGCTTTATATAGCACTCTTAAATAAAGCTCGGTTGTTTTGTACACAAGATCCTGCTCTGCTTTTCTGAAACGATAGCTTGATGCCTCAACTGAAGCACGAGCAGCATCTAAACTAAAGGTTGCAGAGTAATCAAGCAGGGGTTGGTTTAAAGAAACCTGCCAAGCAGTATCTGTTAACTCACCATTGGACCTTGGTTGTTTGGGGTCATAGAAACCACTGTCTCTATCAGTATAAATATTATCCGAGTCTTCGTAGCTATAGTTAGCAGACAATGATATTTGAGGTAAAAGGCGACTTTTAGCTATAGACGTTTCTTCTTGCTCTGCTTCAAATATTTTTTGTGATGCACGATACTCTGCATCGTTTTGCAAAGCTGTCTTCACCGCCTCCTGAAATGTCAGCTCTTTAGCAGCATAAGCAGGCGTGAATGATAGCCCCCATGAAAGCACAGCGGTTAAAATTGCTTTATGCATTAAGGTACTATGAGGCATCTTATTTCCTAAAGTAGTAAACGTTGACGCAGAGCTTTTAGGTTAAGCTCTGCGTATCTTGTTGTTCATCTTTATACTGTTTCGTACAAGACTGTTCTATTTTTCCCTGAAGCTTCTAGCAAAACTGTCTGCTATAGGTTTCAACAGGTAGCTAAACATAGTGCGATCTTCCCTGCGAATCATAACTTCAGCAGGCATACCTGGGATTAAATTCATATCTTTGTCCATATCAGCGCGCCCCTTCTCAGTGACTTTGATACGAGTTAAGTAATACGCTTCACCCGTTTTTTCATTTATAAGGCGGTCGGCTGAAATGCTGACAACTTCACCTTCGATAACTTTGGTTGTACGCTGGTTGAAGGCAGAGAAGCGAATATCTGCTTTTTGTCCTTGATGTAGGCTATTGATGTCATTTGTGGCAACGCGTGTTTCTACTACGAACTTGTCTTTTTCTGGTACCAAGTCCATTAGTGTGTCTCCTGGGCGAATGACGCTACCAATAGTATGTATCTTCATGCCCACAATATAGCCAGATTCTGGTGCGCGAATCACAGCACGGTTTAAGCGATTAAGAGAAATTCTATAGCGCTCTTGAGTGTCAAAATAGTCCGCCTGTGCGGCCTGAATACGCTCACCAATATCTTTTAGATAGTTTTGTTGACTGTTGATTAACTGTACATCGTATTCAGATGCAACTAACTCTGTACGTGCAATCTCAGAGCGTAAGCGAGCATATTCATTTTTAGATGAAAGTATCTGCCTGTTAAGCTCACGTGCTCTTTGCCCATCGCCAAGCTTCTCATTTAATAGTGTTGTATAGGCTTCGTATTCACTTTCTAGCAGTGCAATTTGTTCGCTGATGATCTTTTGTTGGTCAGTTAGACCTTCAATTTGTTCTCTAGCTTGTGCCGCGCGTGATCGAAGTGCTTCCTGCTCTTGTTTATGAGCTTTAACTCTTGCATGGTATAGTTGACGATTTTGCTCTAGTACCCCTTTCAAATCACTATCATTTTCTGACGCAGAGAGCACGGTTTCGCTAAAAATCACATCTTGGCTTGAAATCTGTTCGCTGCGTAAGCGCTCTAGCTGCATCAGAGTACTGAACATTCTCTTGCGATTGCTTTCGGTTTCCCCTGTCCAAACTGTCGTATCCAGCTGGACTAGTGCATCACCAGCCTGTACTAAATCGCCATTTCGAACATAAATGTTTGCCACTAAGCCGCCTTCAAGGTGTTGAATCGACTTTCTGTAGGAGTCAACCATAACCTCTCCTTGAGCCATAACTGCACTGCTCAGAGGTGCAAAGGCTGCCCAGATAGTAAAAGTACCTAGGCTAAGTAGGAGTATCAAAGTACCTACGATAATGTAGAAACGATCATTCATAGGCACAGATGACGGTAGCTTATTAACTGGCTTATCCGCTGCGCTTTTACTGTTATTTTGAGGTGTAGCTATAGCGGCAGCCTTAGATACTGACTTAGTATCTTTAGGCTCTTTTTTTTGATTATCAATATTTGGTTTCATCATGAATCTCTGGCTAATAGACGCTATATTTTAAGATGCTTGCTGTTGTTGCTTCTGCTGAGCAAGTGC
The DNA here is from genome assembly GCF_900167095.1 of Oceanospirillum multiglobuliferum. Taxonomy (GTDB): domain Bacteria; phylum Pseudomonadota; class Gammaproteobacteria; order Pseudomonadales; family Halomonadaceae; genus Oceanospirillum; species Oceanospirillum multiglobuliferum. Next base: position 17,061 of record NZ_FUXG01000011.1, on the reverse strand, counting down.
TTGCATAACATCTTCTTTACTGCCAAACATCTGCACAGCACCCTCTTTTAGCACGAGCAACAGATCAATATTTCTCAGAATAGAAGGACGGTGACTGACAACTAGTACGGTAGTGCCTTCAGCCTTAAGTAGCTGCATCGTGTTCGCTAGCGCCATTTCACCGTGATCGTCTAAGTTTGAGTTTGGTTCATCTAGTACAATGAATTTAGGGTTGCCGTATAAGGCTCTAGCTAAACCAATACGTTGTCTTTGCCCGCCGGAAAGCGCGCCTGTTGTGCTACCAATGCGAGTATCATAACCGTCTGGTAACGCAAGAATTAGCTCATGTACGCCTGCCTTTTGAGCTGCACCTACTACCTTCAAGGAATCAACATGGCCAAAACGAGCAATATTTTCACTTATAGTGCCTTCAAACAACTCAATATCTTGTGGTAGATAGCCAATATGAGGGCCTAATTCATCACGGTTGTAATGATTAATATCTGCGCCATCCAATCGTACTACGCCATTGGCAATAGGCCATAAACCAAGCGCTACACGTGCTAGTGTTGACTTACCTGCCGCACTAGGACCAACTACACCTACATGAGAACCTGCGGGAATACTGATGTTAATAGCCTTAAGAGCCAGTGTTTTAGAACCTGGAGGGATAGCATGCACATTCTCTAGGCTCAGTGTACCCTTAGGTTCTGGCAGAGACATCTTACGCTGATTCTGAGGGTTGTTAAGAAGAAGCTGATTTAAACGGCCATAGGCTGAGCGAGCATTGTTAAAGCCACTCCAAGTACCAATAAGTAAATCAAGAGGAGCTAAAGCCCGTCCCATTAAAATAGAGCCGGCAATCATCATTCCAGGGCTCATTTCATTTTGAATTACATAGAAAGCCCCTAATCCTAGAATGAGAGACTGGAACATCATACGTAAAATTTTACTGAGGTTTGAATAAACCCCTGCTTTATCGCTGGCAATAGTTTGCTTTTCAAGAAAGTCTTGATGCTTCTGGTGCCAGCGTCTGAGAATATTAGGCAGCATGCCCATGGCATGTAGCACTTCAGTATTGTTAATATTGCTGTTAGCAAGATTTTGAGCAATGATATTTTCTGTACTGGCTTCAGTAATTGGCTTGCGAGTACCTTTTTCGTTGAGTATCGCAACTAATAAAAGAATCACACCAGCGCCAACGGAAAACCAACCGAAAGCAGGGTGGAATACAAACAATAAGCCGATATAAATTGGCATCCAAGGCGCGTCAAAAAAAGCAAATAGACCGTTTCCAGTCATAAACTGACGTAACGAGGTTAGATCTGACAAAGCTTGAGCGTTACGCTTAGAAGGGTTGTTTACGCCTTGCTCAAACATGGCAGAGTAAACCCTAGGACTTAGCGAGTGATCAAGTTGGTTTCCTATGCGCACTAAAACACGAGACCTGACCCACTCCAGTAAACCTATGACGGTAAACATACCTACCATGATAAGTGTTAAATAAAACAACGTATCAAAGCTTCGAGCTGCTACAACACGATCATAAACTTGAAGCATGTATATAGGTGCTGTCAGCATCAAAATATTGATGAATAAGCTAAACACGCCAGCTGCAATAAAACCTTTTCTACTGGTACGCAGCGCATCTTTCAAATCGCTGGCTAAACTTTCGGTATTCATAAACATTCTCTTAAAGATATAGTAGGTCTGAACCCGTGTTCATTGGCTCTTTGCATGTTCGCCTAGATAAATTGAACGCAGCAAAGAAGATGAAGGCAGATAAGGAATAATGGGGCTAATCAAGTAAAACTCAAGAGCGTCAACAATGTTTTTAGGCTCAATATAATAATTAAATAATAAGCAATATTGCTTAGGCTAAAACTATTCCATTGAGCCTGTCATGATTAAGCAGATATTCGTTTTATAACCCTTCAGTTGAGCTTAGAATTTGAACAAGTCATCCTCTTGCTCACCAAACACATCGTCCAAATTGATCTCTTCAGACTTTGAGCTTTGCTTTGCACGAATATCATACAAGGCTATTAGCTCTTTCATTCGGTGTTCAGAAAACATTTGGCCATAAGCAAGGCTCAATGCTCCGCGTAAATTCAATACTTTTAGCTTATCTGCATCAAGCTCTTTAAGCGCTTTTTCATTGATGTGATATAAATTAGTGTGTGGTGGAATATGTTCAGGTAAGCCTTCGATTTTGATGGACCAAGGAGAGAGTAGGCCGTATTCATTTAATAGATCTATCAGCCCCTCTGTTAGCGCACGACTACTGTATTGAGCTTGTAAAAAAGCTTTAACCTGTACCATCAGTTCGCTTAGCTCGCCTTCATTGTTAAAAAAGCGCTCGCTTGTGTCGCTGATTTCTGTTTGAAAATTAGTGCTCTCTTCATCAATGCAAAGTGCTAGCTTATCGCTTTCTTGAACAGGCAAGATTCGAAATGGATAGCCGCGGTAAACAGCAGGCACATAGCCACCAATCCATTGGCCATTTGGAGCTACGTAAAGGTTATGTCCTGGGTATAGACCTAAAATAGCCACATATTGAAAGCTTTGATCTGAGTCTGCTCGATAAAAGGCAGTAGCATAGCGAGGGACTAATTGAGATAGTTCTGCGACAGAAATAGGCGCAAGCGCATCTGCTGCTGTAAAGTCATAGCTTTGGGTTTTTTCCCAGCCTGAGTATTGGTGTACGTTGTGCATGAGTGGAGCAAACTTAGCCATGTCATCCTCTTATTTGATAAATAAATTTTAAAAGTGATTACTTTTCAGGTGCTTTCCAAACAGTAATCCCATCAATGCTGTTATCTAAGTGTGGAACATTTTGTTTGAAATAATAGCCAGCTGCGTTAGTGTCTAAACTGGTTGCGCCTTCAAGCTTTTGGTTGGCGGTAATGCTTGAAAACTGCCCGTTAGGCAGCAAGTCACCGGATGCACTAAAGCTAATGGAGCCTGTTTCTTCATGTTCTAACTGCAATGCTGTAGAGAATTTGCTTTTGCTAAAGTCTATCTGAAGCATGCTGCTATCAACTTCAAGATTGAACTGCTTGCCTTTGGCGTAATAAAAAGCAGCTGCTTGTTGTAGCTCGAAACTGACTTTGCCAATGTATGGATTGACCTGTAAAAATAGCTCATTTGGACGGTAGAGCGTAAAGCCTTCAGCGCTAACAATATTGTGTTTATCAAGTTTTCCTGTGCTTGTTGCTTGCTGCACTTGCATATCTGGATAAGTAAAGCTTGGAGCCTCGAAATCCTTATCTAACGTGTATGACCACAGTAACTGCTGCTGGCCCTGCATGCTGAACTTAGGTAGTAAATCGTTCAGGCTGGGACTGCTAATGGGTTCAAAATAACTGTCAGAGGTTACGTTATCTGATAGGTCTAACGACGGGGGAGTGATCGGCGTTTCAACTTGTACTGTTTCAATTACAGAAGGTCGATTTACCTGTGCCGCCACAGTAACCTCAGTAGGTAGTTTTTGTTCAATAATAGGGGTAACCTGAGTTGGAATGTTTGTGGTGGTATTGCTACTGTTTGGCCTACTTTCAGGTTTGTAGGGTGCTACTGGAAGTGCCTCTGGTCTCTGAGCTGGTGGCGTATAAGTACTGTTAAGCTTAGGTTGCGTAACGGTATTTTCTGCAATTACATAGCTTGGTTCCGCCGTATTTACTGTAGAAACTACAGCTACATCCTTGCTCTCACTTTTATAAGGGGAGGGTTGGCTTGTAGGTTCTTTTTGGTCAGCTTTTGCTATGTACGCTGTGCTAGCAGGTTGGCTATTGAGCCTGTTAGGGCTGTCAAGCTGTGTCAATAGCTGATCGTTGAATAATAAGTTCGAGCTAATATTCATCTCTAAAGCAAGTTGTAAGAGACGTGGGCTAACCGAAATGTCATCAAGCTCTAAAAGTTGATTGTTACCACTGGCGAGCTCAATACCTTCGCTTGCGCAAGGCCCAAGAGACTGTGCTTCACATTTATCTGAAAACGCAGATACAACAATAGCACCCTCGCTAACAATAGTCCGAACGGTCTTTTCGTCAGCAAGTACTGTAAAATCTGTCCCTCTTACACCTATGGCAGCTATAGGTGTGTTCAGGCGAAAACGAGAGTGATCTTGTTTTGCAGCACCGCCGGAAACAGATCTAGCCATGCCTTCTTTTAAAGTAAAGTGCACGGCACTTTTTTGTGGGCTATCAGGATAGTACTCATAAGTGTTAATCACTAGATGGCTATTGGGTCTCATGCTGAGCAAGGCGTCATCAACAAAGCGCAGGTGCACATAGCCACTGGTATAGGTGATTATTTTATCGCCAATGTATAGCGGAGAGCCTGCTTCTATCGCTATGCTGCTGCCATCTTGTCGGTGTATTTCGCCATCACCTAATGCAAGAGTGATGCTTCCGACTTTGGCGGCTGAGGTGTTCGCATGCACCGCAAAACTAGCTTGCCAAATGACCAACAAAAAAATGAGAAGGCTCAAATACAATTGTTTAGGGCTTATAACCAAATGTGCTGAACCTTCAATAGTTTGCTTGTCGAAAGGCTTTGAGTTGGAAAGTTGTTCCGGCTGATTTAGCATAAGCTGACCCTTAGACGCATATTATCGAGCGCTATACTGATGAAACTCAAATATTTATCTTGGCGAAATTCTGGCAAAATAACGCGCCAAAAAAAGTCTATTGCCGTAATTGCCTAGCATATCTGCATGCTAGGTTGGTTATAATAACAAATCAGGGTCAATTTTACGTGATGACAGTCACATGTTATGCCAGCTTTTTATGCTTAAATGTGAAACTGTAATATTTGAATTCACATTAATTTCTGTCTGCAAAGGAATGAGAAAGATATTTTATGTGCTTAAGCAGTGAACCAGTATAGCAATGGCCATTACAGTTGAACTGTTAAAACGCTTTAGCATATTGCGCGACTTGCCAGAACCCACCTTGTTACTCTTGGCGTCTCAGGCTGTGCTGCGAAAGTTTTCGCGTCGAGAAATAGTTGTTGACCCAAGTGAGCAGAAGTCTGCTCTGTGCTTTCTTTTTGAAGGAAGTTTACAGGGCGTTGACTTTACTTTAGACGGTCGAGAAGTGGGTTTGTATTTTGTTCGCCCTGGAGATTTTTGTGGCGAGGTTGCTCTTTTTGATGCAGGCGCTAATCCAGAGTTTGTGATTGCACTTTCTAAGTCTCAGGTTGTGATATTACCCTATAGTGCTTTGGAGTCAGTGATGTACGAATCCAAATCGCTCATAAAGGCGCTGAGTCAGCGTCTTGCGTATAGGGTGCGTGAGTTGACTGAGCAACGATCTATTCTCTCATTGCCTAGTATTCCTCAGCGTATACATCGTCAATTGTGGCAGTTAACAGGACTAAAAGCAGATAACATACCTAGTAATGAGATAGAAATTATTTATCCGCCGACTCATCAAGAAATTGCCATCATGCTTAATACCAGTCGAGAAACGGTTACTAGGGTTTTTCAAACCTTATTAGCTGAGGATATCGTGCAGCGTAACGGTACAAACAGCTTGATTATTAAGCAACCAGAGAAGTTATATGCACTCTCCAATACCAGTGAAAAGTAGTAGGTGCATGAGGTTGTTGAGCATGCAGCTCATAATGAAAGGCAATACCCATTAGCTTTAGCCGTTAAACTTATTCAGGAGAGACCAGTGCTTGCATATTTCTGGCCGAAACAGCATTTTGGCTTACTATATCAACTTGTTCAGCGTGATATACGCCAACGCTACAAAGGGTCATGGCTGGGCATGGGCTGGTCACTGATCACGCCTCTTATCATGTTATCGGTATATACATTTGTTTTTCAGTTTGTTTTCAAAGCCCGTTGGCCTGGTGCAGAAACTGGTCAAGGATTGGAGTTTGCGCTTAACCTATTTGCGGGATTAATCTTTTTTACCTTGTTTAGTGACGTCATGACAAGGGCGTCAAGCACCATTACTCAGCAACCTAATTTAGTAAAAAAAGTGGTATTTCCATTACATTTATTATCTTGGGTAGTTGTACTCTCTGCATTGTTTCAAGCCGTCATTAGCCTAGGAATACTGGCGCTGGGCACTCTGATTCTAAGAGGGGAGATTTCTGTACAATTTATATATATATCTTTGATAATCTTGGTTTTCTTACCTTTGCTTTTAGGTATGGCTTGGGGGTTGGCGGCGTTAGGGGTTTATCTGCCAGACACCCAGCATCTAACCGCAATGGCCACTGCACCGTTAATGTTTTTATCGCCAGTATTTTATCCGGTATCTATGCTGCCTGACTGGGCGCAAGGCTGGATTAACTTGAATCCGCTGACCTTAATTATTGAAGCGACAAGAGCCAGCGCCTTAGGCACCTCTTGGCCTTCTCTTGAGAATATGCTGTTTTACGTGCTTGCTGCTCTAATAGTGGGTGTTCTGGGGGCATCTGGCTTTCAGAAATTACGTAAAGGATTTGCGGATGTGCTCTAGTTGTCAGTGGAATATTACACACTATGATAGCCTGACACACGTCAAGTATAGTCGACTCGTTGTTACCCAAAAGAGTATTACCATTCATGACAAATAGCGCACAGAGCAGTCCACGCGAAGCGGTCATTGAGCTAAAAGATGTCGCTAAAGTATATCGAATTTACCAAAAACCATCGGATAGGTTATTAGAGTCTCTCCCTTTTAAAAAAGTGAACTCAAGAGTTTTTAATGCCTTAAAGCCGATGAGTCTTTCAGTTGGAAAAGGCGAGGTTGTCGGCTTAATCGGACGAAATGGCGCGGGTAAATCAACATTACTACAACTGATTTGTGGCACATTACCGCCTAGTCAAGGTGAAGTTAAAATTCATGGTCGTATTGCAGCTTTGCTAGAACTAGGCTCTGGTTTTAATCCAGAGTTTACTGGGCGTGAAAATGTATTCCTTAACGGTGCGATACTAGGGTTGAGCAGGCAAGAGCTAGAGGATAGGTTTGAAGAGATTCATCAATTCTCAGAAATTGGCGATGCCATAGAGCAGCCTGTTAAAACCTATTCCAGCGGTATGTTTGTGCGATTAGCCTTTGCTGTTGCCGTCTGCGTAGACCCTGATGTATTAATCATTGATGAAGCACTGAGCGTAGGGGATGGCGCTTTTGCTAAGAAATCATTCGACCGTATTATGCGCCTCAAAGAGTCGGGTAAAACCATCCTTTTCTGCTCACACAACTTATACCAGATAGAAGCGATCTGTAATCGAGCACTTTGGCTGCATAAAGGAGAGGTTATTGCTCAAGGTAGCCCCGCAGAAGTTGTGCATCGCTATGAAGGCTTTCTTTATGGTATAGAACAGGGACAAAATGATGCGCCAGTGCCTGATATCGCACCTGATCCAGGTCGGCCACAGTTCAAGAGTGTTTGGATTAGCCTAGATGGGCAGCAAACAACACAGACCAAAATTCCCGTTGGAATAACAGGTGAGAGTACACTCAGTATCAGTGCTAGCTGGCAAGGTAACGCAGGGCAGCCTGCCCCATCATTTGCTGCCACTTTACATTCAAGTGATGGTCGGATGGTTGCTAGTGCAGGGTCTCACATTGATCTAGCATCTATATCCCAGAATGAAAATGGACAAGGATCTGTGACATTAAGCTTTCCACACTTGGCGTTGTTAAAAGGTGAGTACTGGATTGAAATTTACCTGTTATGTGACCAAGGCATACTGTTTTACGACCAGCAGATCCCCGCTGCACGATTTAAAATGCAATCACCTGCATTTCAGTTAGAGCAGGGTATTGTTCACTTAGCGCGTCAATGGAGTTCCGCGCCAAGCCTGGAGCTGAAAAAATGACGCTGCGTCTTCTAATTGTTACAAGGGAGAATGAGCAAGATCGAGCTTACGGCTTAGGTAAAACTTTACAGCCAATAGCTGATGCTCTGAGTCGTCGTGGACATCAGGTCGAATACTTTTGCAAAATGGATTGCCAAGATGCTCATATCAAATGGCATGAGCGTTTTAGTCATTTACTCAGTTATTTTAATGCTACCCTAGCCCCTGCAATTGCAGAGAGACTTGTGCAGGGCATTGCTGCGGTGAGAAAAGCGCTGAGTGAAAAAAGCACACACGTTTGGGTGCATGACCCCTGGTTAGTCTGGGGAGTAAAACTAGGCTTAAAACGCTTTGGTTATTGGCGAGAGCAGCCCTTTAAGTTAATTGTATCGGAACATGGTTTGGGTAGCTTTGCATGGGCAGTTACGCAAGATGGTTTGCCCATGTCAGATCGACTCTATCGTGCCTTACTTAAGCAAGAGTGTAAGATACTCCTATCGGTTGATGCGGTTTTTACACCCTCTGATACAGCCAGAAAAGCGCTGGTAAGAGATCTTTGCCTAAGTCAAACACCGGCACATTTTCATGTGATGGGATATGGCAAGCCTGAAATTAACCTACCTAATAAATCAGAAGCCTGCGCCCATTTTGGGTTGGCGGCAGCTCATGCGCCGATCATTTTAGGAATAGGTCGGCTTACACCTGTGAAGCGCTTTGACCTATTAATAGATGCTGCTGCGATATTACAGCAGCAATACCAGCTGCCTGTGCAAATATTGATTGCAGGAGGTGGAGATCCTGCACCTCTTCTGCAGCAGGCAGAGAAGCATACGTTACAGCTTAAGCCCATTATACAATTTGAGTCTAATATCGCTTGGCCCTTGGCAGCTGCTGACCTTTATGTCAGCACCTGTGCCTATGAGTCTTACGGGCAAGCGAACAGAGAAGCTGTAGCCGCAGGGGTAGCAACCTTAGCCCCCTCTAGTGGTGGCAGCGCTGAGGTGTTAGGTATAGGCGCGTGTTTACAGCCGCTCAGTGCCAACAACATAGCGGCAGCCATTGCAGATATACTTCAGAATCCTGGGCAACAACAATATTGGCAGACAAAGGCTCTGGAAGAGTCTAAACACTGGCCTACATGGAACCAACTCTCAGAAGATTATGAACGCCTCTTACTCTCTCTTTAGTCAACCTGTAGCTAAACCACCACAGCCTTTAAATATTGAAAATATTCGCAAGGCACTAGTACTGATTCCTCATCCCGATGATGAGAGTATTGGTTGTGGAGGTTTGCTTGCCCTATTAGCTGAGCGTGGCACGCCTGTGCACGTTGTTTTAGTGAGTGACGGTTCTGGGGCTGGCGGTTTACCAGAAGGTGCAGGACTGGTTAGGCAGCATGAGCTGTCTCAGGCTCTTAATGTTTTAGGTGCAAGCATCACTTATGAGTGCTTAGGCTTGCCCGACGGCAGCTTGAGTCAAGTAGAAGGATTGCAGGCTAAAATACAAGCGAGTATTGATCGCTTTCAGCCCAGCGTATTAGTTGCCCCTTGGATGCAGGATATGCACCCAGACCATGCCGCAACAGGGTATGCAGCTTTACGCGCCCATCAAGACAGGCCGTTAAGCCAAGGTGTACTTTTTTACGAAGTATGGACACCACTTACAGCTAATTTAATCTTAAATATTAGTCAGGTCTGGCCTAAAAAGCAGAAAGCACTTGAACAGCATAAAACAGCGCTATCCTGCGGCGACTACCTAAGGGCAACAGAAGCACTTGCCGCCTATAGAAGCCTGCTGAGTGGTAATCTTGCCGCCCAAGGCGAATATGCTGAAGCTTTTTACGGTTTAGACTGGTGTGAAGTGTGTCCATATGATTCATCTTTGCGTCAACGTTACCATGTACGTTATGCCACAGCGCAAGATGCTGACGCCCTTAGACAGCTATTTATTGACGTCTTTCAGCACACCCCGTCCTCTGATTGGTGGCCTAGTAAATATGGTCAAGAAACAGTTCCCGGCACCGTTGCGGTAAATGAGAACCAAGCAATAATTGCCTATTATGGCGCCCTCTCTCGGCGGGCATTTTGGCAGAACAAAACCCTAAATGTTGCGCAGCAAGCTGACGTGATGGTGTCCAGTCATTATCGCTTTTCTACAAAGCGTCATGGTGTTTTCGCCTCCGTCAGTCGACTATTTTTACAAGAACAGCTTGGGCAAGCTCGCACTTATCAAATGGCCTTTGGCTTTCCTACAGTACGCGCATTGCACTTAGGCATAAGGCTGGAGCTTTATCAGCAAGGTGACGAACTTGCCTATTGGCAATACAGTAATCAATACAACCGATTGGGTATTGGCTGGCAGGTTAGTGTTCAGAAATGTGCCGCACAAAAAAACTGGCACTGGGTTGATGGGTTAAAACCCTTTATGGCACAACCTGAAGGCTACTTTTGGCTAGAAAAAAGTGGTGCCTACTGGCAGCAGCGCTTTGCTCAAAATACTGAGAAAAAATATTCAATAGTACGTCTTTTTCGTTGGGGGCGACTGGCTGGAGTTGCTATTGTCCAAACAACTGCTGAAACCATAGAAATAATGGACTTAGCCTTAACGGATCGACATCCACATAGTGCTCAAAAACTGATTGCAGCCATCATCAACTACGGTTGTAAAGTAGGCTTAAGTAAAACCGCTGCATGGGGCACACGTATCGCAACAGATGAGCTACAGCGTCATGCAGAAAGTTTACAATGCAAAGGTGAGTCAATAGTTGAGCATGCAGGCTATATGGCACTGCCCGCAGCAGGCTTAGATGTCCCCTTAGTCTCGCAAATAAAAGGCCACTGCTGGATGTTGGGTGCTGATACTGATTTTAGGTGATCTCTGCTTTGAAGCTCAATGCTTGCAAGGCTAGATGCAGTGAACAACCAATTTTGCAGTTAAAGAACAGCGTAAAGTACTGGGTTAAATAAACAGGTAAAATTGTAAAATAAACCAATAAATACAGCTTTGGATATAAGGGTCAGCTTAACCGTGTGACCCTCATCACGTTGTCTTGCTATCAATCCGCTAAACTACAAATATGTAAGGAATTGTTTCTCTATCGACTGTAGTTAGCATTATGCCCCTAAAAAACGAGCACCTCTCATCAAAACTACCCGCTTCACGGGTATACACCTTAAGCGTAACCCCATTGGGTTCGCGCATTGTGGTGCTTGTGCTGGTAGCTCTGCTGGTGGGTTTACTACAGTTTTTACTGAAAACACCCTTGAATATATTAGACGAGCGCCTAGGTAGTTTGAATTGGCAGCTCAACACTGATACAGAGACAGAGCGTCGTTTAATTATTGTCGCTATTGACGAGAAGAGCCTGCAAGAAGTGGGAAGCTGGCCTTGGTCTAGAGCCACGCTTGCAAAGCTATCTGATCAGCTACAAGCCTATGGTGCAAGTAGCCAGATTTATGACCTAGTCTTTCCGGAAGCGCGCACAGATGATGCACTGCTTGCAGAGACCTTTAAAAAGAATCGTGCGCTTATCGCCCAAATACCACTACTGAACAGCACCCAACAAACAGGTGTTGCCAGTACAGCATTTTCAGCGCAATGCCACGAAGCAATGCCTGTTGCGACTGGTATTTTAGGCAACAGCTCAAGTCTAAGTTATCGCTCAAATCTGCAAGACAATATGAGCATTCCTGCGGGGCATATTACGCCAACAGTTGACAGCGATGGAGCGGTTCGTTTTCAAGCCCCTTTTATATGCTACCAAGGCCAAGCCTATCCCTCTTTAGCTTTGGCAGCCTTACTGCATAACTTACAAATAGATCAGCTTGAGTGGAAAAAAGCACCAAGCTTGTTCTCGCTAGAGCCTGATTGGACTCTAGTGGCACCCAACTACCCCTTGCTGCAAGTACCTTTGAACACCCTAGGTGAGATGAGGGTTAACTATGCCAAAAGCCCTAGCAGCTTTATCACCTTATCTGCCGCTGATGTTTTAGCACAACGTATTGACCCCAAATGGCTGCAAAACAACTGGGTATTAATTGGTGCGACTGCCTTTAGCCTAGGTGACTTAGTGCCTAGCCCCCATAGTGGCCTAACCCCTGGTATAGAGATACAAGCCAGACTGATCACCAGCCTATTAGATCAAGAAATACCTTACACGCCTGCTGCTCAGTCCTTATATCATGGCGTATTGGGCCTGTTACAAGCGGTATTACTCATCGCTTTGGCCAGTTTAATTGGCCAGCATCGCTATGCATTTGCTAGAGCCTGCCTGCTGAGCACACCGATAGTATTGCCATTGTTAGTACTAGCCTTGCACCAATGGATGATCAGCTATCAGCTTTGGCTGGGTTGGCTACCCTCTGCGTTATTCGGTACTATCGCAGCACTGTCTATTATAGCGCTAGAGTACTTGCGCAATAGACAAGAGCGTCAACGGTTATACGACAACCTGAGCAGCTACCTGCCTGAGTCTATAGCCAATGAAATTGCCTTTCATGCGCCTAGTGAACAAGTGCAAGCCCGTGAGCGTCACTTTATAGTGCTGAATGCAGACTTACGTAATTTCTCGGCTTATCAACAACAGCGCCCAGCAGAAGAAACGGCATTATTGCTACACTGCTTTTTTAGTATTGCCACGCGGGTAATTGAAGAGAATAAAGGCACTGTATATGAACTACATGCTGACTCTCTGCTGGCCGTTTGGCCTTTAGAGGCACCGCTTGTAGCTGTACCTCAACCCTCAAACAATAATCCTGCTGATGTCGCTCAAGGGCAGCATGCTTATCAAGCCAGTCAGCAGCTGCATCAATCATTGCAAGCATTATTAGATCGCCCTCTCCCAGAGACGCTAGAACCATTGGCACTAGGCGTTGGTATTGCAGCAGGTAGCGTTACCGAAGGCACCTTGGGTGCAGCAGGTCGACGTACGCAAATGCTATTAGGTGAAACCGTCACCCTTGCACTGCGCATTCAAAGTATGACCGCAGAACTAGCGTACCCCACCTTATGCAATGACAGTTTTGCCAAATTACTACCTGTTGCCCAAAAACAAAATGTAGGACGCTATCTTTTAGAGGGCTTAACACAACCTAGAGCACTGTATAGCCTCAAAACTTCTGGCAAAGTGGCGCAGTTATTTCCAGAGCATAAAAGCGAACACTCAGGCTAAAAGCCTTATCCGCTAACATCCCCAATGTATCATTGTGATACAGTTCACATAATTAATGTTGCCCCTTGTTAGGTTGATTTGCTTTATCAAAAATTAAGATTGAAAGCCGTTTGTTTTGATTAATATTCAGGCATAATGTCGAGCCTTTTAAAGTGAGTGAAGCAAGTAGTGGTGGAAGTGCATTGCGGGTAATTACGCGTACAGGGTTTACAAATGACTTAATACGTAACAAGTCATTGATAAAAGTACCTATGCTCATTTTTATTAGTCTTTCAGTCTTTCTGTTAGGCACTGTTTCGTGGGCTAATTCAAACCCGGTTTTTCTATTAGATATTGCTGATATTTCGGCGAATAGACCGAACATATCCGCCAATCATCAATCAGCAATCCTCTTAAGTAATACACAGTGCCAAGCTTTGATATTGTCTATCAATGAATCTCTGAAAAGCATTGTGCCTCGTGAACAGAGTGGTCGTCTTTATCAACAGCTTAAATCTCAACAAATGGCCTGTTATAACAGTGCTGATTTTTTAGCTTATTTAGGCTCGGTGCAGCTACGTACAGGGCAGTTATCAGATGCGCAGGATAGCTTAGAGCGTGCATTAATGCTGAATCCGCAGCAAGGATTAGCGCTGGTTGACTATGCTGAAGTGCTTTACTTATTAAGACAGCCCTTTGCTGCTTACGATTTAAATCAACAACTGCTATTACAAACTGATTTACCAGAGGCTGTTCGCACCCATTTGCAGATGCGTCAAGCGCAATGGTCTCAAATTTTTGAGCGCACAGACTACCGCATAAGCTTATCTCTAGGTCATGACACAAACCTTAATACAGCGGCTGATTTGAATCGACTGACTTTAACTGATGGGTTAGGCACCACACTAATTGTGGCGCAACAAGATCAGCCCGTAAGTGGCTACGCCAGTGATGTTAGCCTAAGCGCGCGTCATACAAAACTACGTAGCAATGGACAGCAGTATTGGCAAGTCAACCTATATAGCAGAACAGGTATCAATGTCAGTAGTCGCCATGACCAGCAACAACTCGATTTAACCTACAACCGAAGCTATCGCCCACGTGTATTGAAATCAAATGTGCCACTTTTCTCAGACTGGAGTTGGGAAGTTGGCTTGAAGCAATTTAACTACAACAGCCAAAGTTTATACCGGTCATTACAACTACAATTTGGTTTAGGGCAAACGTTAAGTTCTAGTTGTCAGCTTACACATGAGCTACAGTTCAGCCGTCAGTTTTATTTGATAGATAACAGCTCAGATGCTGTCGAGTTAAGCTTACAGCCCAAACTAGCCTGTCATCTTAGTCCTAGTAGCCGGCTATTTGTTCAACTAGGGGCGGCGGTCAACCAAGCAACAGGTCAGCGTACAGGTGGAAATCGACAGCAATTAGATGCGCTTATCGTTTTAAAATACCGTGACAATAGTGTTGACAACACAGGCGAGTGGAGCGCCAGTGTTAGGCAAAATCAAACGCAAGATGAAAATGGTTACAATGCCTTGCTTGATAATAATCGACCACGACACGTTGACAGCGTGCAGTATGGCCTACAGTACCGCCGACCCATTGCCGATAAGCTGAGTGTATCAGCCAGCGTACAGCAAATAGAGCAGAGCAGTAACATTGTGCTATTCAGTTACACCGCAACTCGTGCAAGCCTTGGTATAGATTGGTATTTCTAGTAGGGTGCATAAGCGAAGCGTCATGCACCATGCACCGAATCCACCGAATCCACCGAATCCACCGAATCCACCGAATCCACCGAATCCACCGAATCCACCGAATCCACCGAATGGTGCATGGCGCTACGCTTATGCACCCTACGTAACGGGGTTGTG
>NZ_FUXG01000011.1:0-1823 GCF_900167095.1 Oceanospirillum multiglobuliferum | reverse complement strand
AATCATCCACCAAATTCATGTAGGGTGCATAAGCGAAGCGTCATGCACCACGCACACTGAATCCACCAAATAAGCTAACCCTATATCAATCCTCATAAATCCTCATAAATGTGACCTACAGCAGCTTTTTTGGATAAGGGGTTGTTAGGTAAGCTTGAAATGTCTATTATCGGCAGGGTTTTTTGCCTTGGCAGGATGGCTAAGGCAAAAAACATCGCTCATGTGACCCCCGTCACAGGCATAGCCGGAAAGAACTGTTAAGTTACTAATACGGTAAAAAAGTCAAACGCAGTAAAATGCACTTGGCATGAAAGAAAAGCCCTAAAACTTACTGCGACTTGGTTCGCTTAAGTCTGGGAGATGGCGCTTAAGCCGCCTCTTTCTGACTTAAACACATCAAGATTAAAAGCGGCTAAGCCTAGGGTGTGGCTCATAAGAGCGAAAATTCATTCTGATTGACATTTGGAGTCGATCGGAATCAAAACCAAAACCAATCCTTGATCAAGGAGCTTTACAAATGGCTTTAACTAAAGCACAAGTTTCACTAGTTACAGTAACAGCACTAGGCGTTGCGCCAGGTGGCTATGAAGCACAACTGTCTGCATTTTCTACACAGAAAGAATTAGCAGCATTTATCGGTAGTGCTGGTCTTCTAAGCACTGGTACTAACGCTGAGTTCGCGTTAGCAATCGGTAAAAACGTAGGCCTAACTGCTGGCTCTGTAGTTACTGCTCTGTTCAATGCGTTAGAAAACGGCACTAGCCGTGCTGATGCAGTAGTAGATTTTGCAAATGGCCAGTTAGTAGCAGGTAACGCAACGCTAACGGCAGCACTTGCAAAAGCAGAAGCTTACACTGGCGGTTCAACAGACCTAGCTGCATTGCAAGCTGCTATAGCAGCTGACGTAGTAGCAACGCCAAGCGGCCTAGTAATTGAGTTCAAAGACGAAGAAAAAGACCAGCACCACAAAGAAGACAGTGATGTTACTAGTACTCTGAATGGTCAGAATGTTGTTAACATCGGTAAGGCGCAAATCGATGCTGGTGCAAGCAAAGTAGCGGCAGACTTTTCCTTCAAACTGGCTAACCAGATTGGTGCTGGCGAGAAATTTGAAGGTCAGTTCCTGTCTCCAATCCTAGAGCGTCAGGCTGCTGACAAATCAGGTTCTAAAATCGTACTGGAACTGCGTAACCTACGTGAAGCAGCAGACAGCGCAACACCTCTGAAATACCTGCCAACTAACGGCTTTGGTTTTACCATTGACGGCCAGTTGGTTCAGATCACTTCTGATGCTATCGACGCAGCAGAAACTTATGCTGACCTGTTAGCAGCGATTAAAGCACGCATTGAAGATCTGAAAAACGGTGTTAACCTGCCGCAAGGTGCTGATGAAGCTCTGTATGCTAAACTGGCAACTTTCACTGTTGAACTGGGTCAAACCAAAGCAGCGGAAGAGCGTGATGCTAGTGGCAACGTAACCAAAACTTACGATGTTAGCAAAACTCCGCGTAAACCCTCGCCCAATCGGGCGGGGATACAAGCGGGAACCGCGCAGCGGTTCTAATCAGGTGTCGCCTGACTTTGCACATACTCTTTCAGTGTTTTGATCGTTGCCCCGCCTGCACTGCAGGCAAAGTAAGAACGTGACCAGAGCGCTGCACTTTTGCTTTGCCGGGGGATATGGGTATTGAGTATGCGTATCCGGCGTGATGAAACCGATTTCAGGTTGTTCACCATGACGCTGATCGCCAGCTTCGGCGGATAAGCTATCAGCAGGTGAACATGATCTGATTCACCGTCCATTTCCAGTAGGTCACACTCCA
>NZ_FUXG01000035.1 GCF_900167095.1 Oceanospirillum multiglobuliferum | reverse complement strand
GATATTTTTTAACGGTCTGGGGTTCAAAAGAACCATTACGATCACGAGGGGTATCCAGCTCAAAAGATCCCGTTGCGGTCTTGATAGTTTTGCGGGAGGCACCGTTCTTACGGTTGGGCTGAGAATCCTGAGCTAAATGCTGATCTAGCTCAGCAGCCAAAGCGGCTTCGGTAATCTGCTTAATCAAAGGGGTTAGTAAGCCATCTTTACCGTTGAGATCTTGTCCAGACTGAAGCGCTTTGGCAAAGGCTTGAATATCAATTTCGTATTTATCAGACATGATGTGTCACTCCCTATAAGGGTTAAACTATAGAGGTGACACAGAGTTTTGAACACTACCGAAAATGCAGTTACACGCGCAAACATTATTTACGATTGCTATCTCGGCTGTTCAATAAGACGAAATCTATCGAAAAAAGAACTAGAAAACCTCGTCGCAGAATTAATGCAACTGTGCTCCTAAAAATAAAAAGCTTGATGGAGCTGTCTAATCAGATTAACCAGCTGCTGATATCCTAATGTCAGCGGCTTTTTCTACAGTCTGAACGTACCGCACTCAATTGCTCACCAACTGAAGCTAATTATTAGACCACCACTGTTTATCATTTAATATCAAGAGCCTATCTATTTAGGATATTCATTATGACAATAATTAACACCGTCTATTGTGCCTAGAGAGCAACAACCATTTTCAATCCCTTTATTTTTTAAGCCATTATCAAAGGCCCAATAGTGATTATAACTTCCTTCGCGTAGAAAATTGAAAACAGCTTCTATATCTTTTGCACTGCTGTTTTTGGCTATTTCAATTTTCTCATTTAAGTCATTAATATCAGTTACTTCAACCATACATCCGACTTCTAAAGCATCTTGCTCAGAGTTAATCCCTTTTGCGTATAACTCATCATATAAAACCTGAATCGACTTTATATCATACACCCCAGCTTGCATAACGGAAATATTGGTATCTTTATATCCCAAAGGGGACGCATCTAGGTTTGTGAAATCATTTTCATCATAAATATACTTCCGAACCAACAACTGAACAGCAGAAATATGTTTGTATTCCGATTCAGTTGAGATGTTCTTGAGCTGATTTATATTAGGAAACTGTTGATACAGAGCATTATAGACGTCATAGGCTAACCTCTCCTCATTCCCCATAAAAGACAGTGTGTTTTTTAACTCTTGGGTCAAAGTTGATTTTTCACCATCTATAGCGCTTTGTACATCTTTCGGTAGTAATGAGGTATTGCTTGTTTCTGATGTATTATCCCCACCACTGCACGATATCAATAAAAGACTACTTAATATTAGCAGGCTAGGTAATATTATTTTTTTCACGATTATTTCCTTTATTTCTATATATTATTAATACAGCAACTCTCTCGCTACTTTTGATGCTTTGGCTATAATAAAAATCGGACACCCTCTCATTTATATCTAAAAACACTACACCACCATGATAGAAACACTTAGATTGCGCCTCACCATGCAGCCATGCACAACCATCTCGTTCAGCGTACTGTTTAATATTGCGATACATTATTTAGTATACACTAATATATTGGCAAGAAAACAAAGAATCGCTTTATTAAAAAGGGGAGTTCCGCCTCTTGATCTGACTGCTTCCTTGCTGAACGCACATACGCCTATATGCCAATGCCCGTGCGTCTGTGCTTTTAAAATAAAGGCAGCCACGGTTTCCGTTATTGATTGATTTTTCACTCTATCCTAAGTGGCTTAGCCCCTAAATCGCGTACTAAGTCTGACAAAGTGAGCACAATTTTCAGCAAACGTCGGAATACATTGTGTATTAAAACAGCTTTGGAAATAACGTGGATGAAACTGGGTCTGTAACCCAGTTTTCAAGCAACCTGAGGCCAATGCTTATATTCGATTAATCCGCGCTTCCACTTCGTCCCGCATCCCACGAGATTCAGCATAACGGCGGTTAAAAATGGTGAAGTAGTTTTCCACCGCTTCGGCTGCCGCCCATTCTTGCGCGACTTTTAATAGCTCGATTCCCACTTCTACCGTGCATAAGTGCTGTTCACTGGCAGGGGTACGCAACGCATAGCGCGTGAGGCGATCTGTTTTTAAGGGCAATACTGGCAGGTTATCCAGATAAGGGCTTTTGCGGAATATGCGTCGCGCCTGTCGCCAAGTGCCATCCAAAATCAAAAATACAGGAATTTTCTCTGGGGCTTGTGCCATCACGGGATCAAACTGCACTACGCGATGGGCGTAATCTTCCATATCATCTGGAAAGATAATAAAAGGTTGATAGCGCTCATCCGCCAGCAGTGCCAAAAGCTTAGGATCAGGTTCTGTGCGATACCAATAAGACACTTGTGTACTGGGCAAACAATCTGCCAGTAAACGCCCTGTATTGGTGGGTTTGTAGATCTCATCGGTGTGCATAATCAGCCAAAACTGCGCCCGACAAGGTACGTTTTCAGGCCGAAGCTCACAAATACAGTGTGTCGCGGCCATTAGGCAGCCTGCACAACGTTTAATACGAGAGCCTCGCGCGGCAAAAGGTTTTCGCGGCGTACTAGGCGCTACGGGCATTGGTAAAGAAAATGGTTTTGACATGCAATCGACCCTCAAACAGAGGGGCGAGAGTGTAATGCAAGGCTGAAAGATTCACCAGAACAGGCGTTACTCTGCACCTATGCCTGACAAGTCACTAATTCCATGCTCCAGTAGATAACTCACCAATTTAGGCAGTGCCTCACCTGCTGGCGCACGTAGATAAAATGCGGGCACATTGGCTTCGGCTTTTGGATCAACCACAATACGGGCGATATGTGCGGGGGCTGCACTGGCTAAAAAGGAAGCGGGCTGAACCTGTAGTGACGTTCCCACCACGATGACCAAGTCAGCCGTTTGAGTAATCTCATGGGCGACGGGATACATCGGTACATCTTCACCAAACCAAACAATATGGGGGCGTAATTGACTGCCTTTGTCGCAAATATCTCCCGCATGAATATCATTGTGGCCAAGGTTGTAAACCAAACGTGCATCTAATGTGCTACGTGCCTTCAAAATTTCACCATGCAGGTGCAGCACGGTACTTGAACCTGCGCGCTCATGCAGATCATCAATATTCTGTGTAATCACCGTCACTTGAAAGGCTTTTTCTAGCTCAACCAATGCTAAGTGCGCAGGGTTAGGCTCTGCTTTACGGATCTGCTGGCGACGGGCATTGTAAAAGCCTAGCACCAGCTCAGGGTCTTGGTGCCAAGCTTCTGGCGTCGCTACATCTTCTACACGGTGGTTTTCCCATAATCCATCAGAATCACGGAAGGTTTTAATACCGCTTTCGGCGCTAATCCCTGCGCCACTTAAAATAACGATATGTGCTTTGTCTGGTTTTATTTCAAGCGATGTCATCATATCCGGCCTTAAAATCTGTTGATTTTAAAGTCTATTCAATATGAAAGCGGCTGACCAGATCATTTAGGCGAGTCGATACAGTTGAGATTTGAAGTGAGACTTGCTTGGTTTCCTGCGTATCTTGTGCAACTTGCTCGGAGCTACCATGTATTGCATTCACTTGTGCTGCAAAGCGGTGCATTACTTGTTGCTGTTGAGTGGCTGCGGCTGCAATACGTTGATTTAACGACTCAATTCGCATAACAGAATCGGTCATGCCCGCAAGGGTGTCACCTGCATTCACTGCATCCCGAGCAACTTGTTCAGCATTTTCTGCACCATCGTTAATGCTGACAGTTGCGTTGTTCGCCCCTTGCTGTAAGCCTTCGATAATTGAGCGAATTTCACTGGTAGAGTCTTGTGTTCTTTGCGCCAGTGTTCGCACTTCATCGGCCACCACGGCAAAGCCTCGTCCAGCTTCCCCCGCACGAGCGGCTTCAATTGCAGCGTTCAGCGCTAATAGGTTTGTTTGTTCTGCGATACCTTGTATCACTTCTAAAACCTTATCAATGTTGCCCGCTCTAACTGCAAGCTGATCCACATCTCCACTAATATGGCGCACGTTCTCGGCAAGGTTATTAATCGCTTTGATACTGCGTCCAACAACTTCTTGCCCTTGCTGCGCCTTTTTACTGGCATCTAGTACATCCTGCAAAATCTCGCTGGCTGAGTTTTGTATCTGATCTGCGCCTTGTAGCACTTCCTGTACAGCTGACTGTAGCAATAGGCTGGTCTCTTGCTGATGGTCTACAGCAAACGATGTTGTTTCAATACAAGATGCCATCTGGCTAGAGGTCGCACTGAGGTTTTGACCTGAATCTCGGATTTTACCCACCAGAATCTGTAGGTGACTAACAAAAGAATTAAAGTGTGCAACCAGTAGTTGCAGTTCTGCCAGCCTTGGCTCTTCCATTCGAAAGGTGAGATCGCCACCTCCAGATGCCAATGTTCGCATCGCATCAACTGTTTTCTTAACGGGGCCTAAAATACTGCGAACCAGCAGTAACACTACTGCAATCGCTACTATCAAGATCACTACCGAAACAAGAATTGTTTTCTGGCGAACGGCGGCAATTTGAGCCTCCATTGCCTCTGTATTAATACCAGAGCCAATAATCCAGCCCCAAGGTTCGAAGTATTCTGCATAACTACTCTTCACCATCAGTTGTGTTTTATCATCTGGACGTGGCCATAGATAGTCGGTGAAACCACCGCCATTCATCGCTTGCTTGCGTATTTCTTGCACAATATAAACCCCGTTTGAATCTTTTAATTGATTCAAATCCTTGCCTGATAGCTCAGGTTTGGGGGGGATGATAATCGCCCGACCATCCGTACTATGTATAAAGACATAGTTGCCATTATCAAAGCGCATTTTACTGATAATAAATTCAGCTTGAGCGCGTGCTTCAGCGTCACTCATCTCGCCTGATTTGAATTTCTCGAAATAAAGCTTTGGAATATTATGGGCGCTTTGCACAATGCTGATAGCGGCTTTTCTGTAACTGTCGCTCACAGATTCTGCAACGGCTGTAATAGAGAACCATAAGGTTATAAATAAGCCCACTGCAAATAGAAGTACAACTGCCCAAATGCGGAAGGCAATAGAGTTGATATTAAATCGAGCCATTTGAAAGTCTCTTAGCATGAAAGATTTATCGATATTAAGAGACTGATTGATTACAAGAAGATTAAACCTACATAATATTTATTGACTATAGCCACACAATGTGAGTGGTTTTATAGATAAACCCAGCCATAGACTTGTTGCCCACTGGCTAAATATTTTCGCTCAAAAGGGGTCATAATCAACTCAGGTTGAATGGCGACAACCTGTTCCGCTACCTCAGCTAAGCGCGCTTGTTGCTCGACAAGTGGCGCTTTTAGCAAGCCCTCTTCTCGTAACAAACTATAGGCCATTGCCATCTCTTGTACATAAAGCTGCCAATTGCTACGGCACTCAAATATTCCGCCTAAACGTACAATAAACGGCAGCATCGCCCCGCCGTGCCAACGTAGTTTGAATTGGCTCTTTTTTGGGTAAGGGTTAGGGTAAAACAGATAATGACGTACAGGCTTCCAGTGGGCGTTAGCCGCCAAGCGCCAGAAGTCTAGTAAGTTGGCACGCACAAGAAGTGCATTGTCAGGCACTTCGCCATGTTGTCGATTGATTCGGGTCTCTGATTGATCAACACCAATTACAGCATGATCTGGAAACAGTTTTGCTAACTGGCGTGTGCTTTCACCAATACCGCAGCAGCTGTCTAAGATTAGAGGCTTGTTTTGCGCTTTCAGCCATTGGCTCGCTGCTTTGAATGCTTGCAAATTATGCGCTTGGTAAGGTTTTAAAAATGGCTCATGCAGGTGTTTAAGCACCCTTGGGATAAGCTCCTCATGGGGGGCATCCTGTGTGGTATGAATGGATCTGGAGTTACCCAATCCTGCTTCATTTAAAACCGTAGGCTGTGCATAAGCTTGAGTTTTTTTCATGCGCCCTCTCCTAGTTCAAAGCGACGCAACATTTGAATTTCATCCGCCCAAATCTCTGGCTCAATGGTTTCCAATACCAGCGGAATGCCATCAAAACGTTGGTCTTGCATTAACCAGCGGAAACAGTCTAAGCCGATTTCGCCTTTACCTAAGCTATGATGGCGGTCAAGTCGACTATTTAAAGCCCCTTTAGAATCATTCAGATGCATACCATAGAGATGTTCAAAACCGATGGTTTGGCTGAAATCAGCAAAGGTGGCCTCACAAGCTGCTTCGGTTCTTAAATCATAGCCTGCGGCGAACATGTGGCAGGTATCTAAACAAACCCCTACACGGCTTTTGTCATCTACCTGTTCAATGATGGCCGCCAACTGGTCAAAGTGCCAACCCAGATTACTACCTTGGCCTGCGGTGCATTCAATCACCGCAATCACCCCTTGGGTTTGCGCTAGAACCCCATTGATAGAGGCTGCAATCAAACTGAGACAGGTGGCTTCATCAATTTTGCGTAGATGACTGCCGGGATGAAAATTGAGGTATTTCAAACCAAGCTGCTCACAGCGCTGCATTTCATCTAAGAAGGCCGCACGGGATTTTTCTAAGTTTTCAGTTTCTGGATGACCTAGGTTAATCAAATAACTGTCATGGGGCAGAATCTGATCTGCCGTAAAGCCGCCTTTGGCGCAATTGGCTTTAAATTTACGAATCGTTAAATCATCTAAGGGTTTTGCGTCCCAACGACGTTGGTTTTTGGTGAACAGGGCGAATGCATTGGCACCAATTGCTGTTGCGTTAATTGGGGCGTTGTACACACCACCACTGGCACTGACATGGGCGCCTAAAAATTTCATGCGGTTCTCCAAAAATGATACAAGCAGACTTAATCTGTAGATTGTAACAAGGCCATCACAGAAACTGAAAAGCCGATTCAGACAGGTTATGCTGAGAGCTATTTTTAGATGCTCTTTTTTTGGAGATGATGATATGGCCCAATCACTTGATGCCTTAATCAGCGCAGAACAGCTTGCGCTTCAATTGGCACAGCCTAACCCGCCAGTGGTGCTCGACTGTCGATTCTCATTGCAAGATGCTCAGGCTGGTCGCAACGCTTATCTGCAACAACATATTCCCAGTGCGCAGTATGCTGATCTGGATCAGCAACTTTCTGACCCCGTACAGAAAGGGGTTACAGGACGTCATCCGCTGCCTTCCGAGCAGCGTTTGTTGGCTGCAATGCAAACTTGGGGGATAAATACCGAGCAAGCCGTTGTGGTATATGATCAAAATAATGGCGCAATGGCGGCTGCGCGGGCTTGGTGGTTGTTACGTTATGCTGGCGTTCAGCAGGTACAAGTACTGAATGGTGGTTTAGACGCTTGGATTGCCGCAGGTCAGCTTTGTAATACGGGTGAAGAAGCGGCAAAAGTGACTATAGATCACGCCAATATAAAGCCAAGTTGGCAAACAGATTGGCTGTATGATGCGCAACAGATTATACAACAGCAACCTAACTTATTAGATGCTCGTGGTATTGAGCGCTTTGCAGGAGAAGTAGAGCCTATTGACCCTATCGCAGGCCATATCCCCAACGCCCAATGCCTGCCTTTCACTCAACTCGTAGATGTCACGGGGCGATTTTTACCCAAGACTGAGCTGAAGACCCAGCTTGAAGCGCAGGCTTTAGATTCAAGTAAACCTTTGGTGGCCTATTGCGGCTCAGGTGTGACCGCTTGCCATCTGATATTGGCTTACGTTATCGCAGGTTTACCAGAGCCTAAACTTTATGCGGGATCATGGAGCGAGTGGATTACCGATACGACTCGCCCCGTTGCAACAGGGCGTTAGCGATTCGGCAAGCTATTGAATAGCTCAACAAACTGTAAGGTTAATTTGTGCTTAGGCAACAAGTGAATCAAAGGTTTGTTGAGCTGGTGTGATTCACGCATTTTCACCGATGACATTAAGTGTACGGGTAAGACTGGGTGCCCAGTTTCGATTAAATCTTGTACAAGCTGTTGCGGCAACTTAGCTTGTGGCTGCATCTGGTTGACCACAATACCCTCTACTTGCAGATCAGGGTTGTGGTCAGCACGCATCTCTTCAATCGACAGCAGCAGTTGGTCTAGAGCCTGCCGCGAGAATGCATCACAGTCAAATGGGATTAAACAGGATTTAGCTCCAATCAAAGCAGAGCGCGAGAAAAAGTTTAGGGCAGGGGGGGTATCAATAAAGATTTGGTCAAAGTGCTGGCTTTGCTCTTGCAACATCTCTTTTAGTTTGTAGATTTTATAGCGCGACTCTAGCTTAGCTTCTAATGACTCTAAATCGCTGTGTGCAGGTAATACGGATAGATTCGGCCAAGGGCTAGCTTGAATGAGCTGAGAGAGGTTTTTGCGCTGCGAGGAGATAGTCAAACACTGCTCAAAAAAGTCAAACACCGTATCCTCTAAACTTTGAACAGGCTGGCCTAATAAATAGTGGCTAGAGTTACCTTGAGGATCAAGGTCTATCACCAAAGTCTTGAAACCTTGACTGGCACTAATCGCCGCCAAATTGCAGGTAATACTCGACTTACCCACACCACCTTTTTGATTAAAAACCACCCGAATCATAGTGTCTCCCTGTTATTTTTCGCAGCGCAGCATAAAAATTAGTGTAGCGATTTTGCCCGACAAGGTCGAGCCGTAAAACAGTGCCTAATAGTCTACATTAAATTGCCTTAATTTCTGCTCTAAAGTCGAGAAAAATCGGGCAAAAAACCTAT
This sequence comes from Oceanospirillum multiglobuliferum, assembly GCF_900167095.1. Classification (GTDB taxonomy): domain Bacteria; phylum Pseudomonadota; class Gammaproteobacteria; order Pseudomonadales; family Halomonadaceae; genus Oceanospirillum; species Oceanospirillum multiglobuliferum. Next base: position 14,579 of record NZ_FUXG01000035.1, on the reverse strand, counting down.
TATAAACGCCCTTATACCATAGCCGAGCCTAGGGCTAAGTGTTACCATTCTTGGCTTACTTTTGGCTTCTGGGTCGTGCAAAATCTCGCAGCCATCTCCACGCTATTGAATTAATAGACACCTTTTCAGCGACACCGTTACATGAGGAGTGGGGCTTGTCACAGTTACCGGTCATTATAGGTTTTGGCGGCGTGAATGCCGCTGGTCGTAGCTCTGGTTTTCAGAGTTTTCGTCGCACCGTTTTAAATAGTTTAAGCACAGAACAGCAAACTGAAACCCTTCTTAGTTTGGCTTGTATGATGGGACTACTGACTGCAAAAGAGGGGCAGTGGCAAAATCAGCAAGGTGAATGGCTTGACGCGCAAAGCGCCGCAGATCAAGTGCGTCAGCAAGTGTTAGACAATAGCTTGATTCGCCAAACCCACCCTGACTGGTTTGACGTCAATGCGATTCCAGCTAACACACGCATTGAAATCAAGCCAGAGCAAGAGGCGCTAAGCTTCAAGCTGCGCCATCGTCAACTGCCGGAAACCATTCCCGCCAATTGGACGCTAACTGACCTAGGTGCAGGCCAAGTTGAAGTGAGTATTGAAGGCGCTTTTGAAGCCTTAGTACCTGATCAACGTAAAGCGTTAGTACAAAGCGCAGGGCAGTTACCGACAGGGTTTAATCCTGGGGATCACTACCGTTCGGTACATCATCCTCGTGGCTTGCAGATGGCGATTTTTGCCGCCTCCGACATGATTGGCAGCACAGGCTTAGATTGGGACAGCGTGAAAGCGATGCTGCGCCCAGATCAGATTGCTGTTTATGCAGGCAACTCCATCGGCCAACTGGATCAATATGGTTGGGGCGGTCTGTTGCAGAGCTTTGTTTCAGGTAAACGCGCCACCTCTAAACAGATGCCGTTAGGTTACGGGCAGATGCCCGCTGACTTTATCAACGCTTATGTATTGGGTAGCGTTGGAGCAACCGCAGGCCATTTAGGTGCTTGTGCCAGTTTCTTGTACAACCTACAAGCAGCGGTTAGCGATATTCGCAGTGGTCGCCGCCGCTTAGCGGTAATAGGCACCAGTGATGCCCCTGTCACGCCTGAAATTATCGAAGGTTTCCGCGTGATGGGCGCTTTGGCCGATGATGCCAGTTTAATGGCACTCGACGCGCTGGAAAAACTGACCGATCAAGACTACCAAAAAGCTTGCCGCCCATTTGCTGAAAACTGTGGTTTCACCATGGCGGAAGGCGCACAGTATCTGATGTTGACGGACGACAGCTTAGCCCTAGAACTCGGCGCACAAATTTTCGGCTCAGTACCTGATGTATTTGTGAATGCCGATGGCTTTAAAAAATCGATCAGCGCACCGGGCATTGGCAACTATGTCACGCTGGCAAAATCAGCGGCTTTAGTGCGTTCGATTTTAGGTGAAGAATCACTACGTCAGCACAGCTATGTGCATGCTCACGGCACCAGCACCCCAAAAAACCGTGTCACAGAATCTCATGTACTAAACGAAGTGGCCAAAGCCTTTAACATTGAAAGCTGGCCTGTGGCTGCGATCAAATGTTATGTCGGCCACTCTCAAGGCACTGCGGCTGGTGATCAAACCATCAGCGCGCTAGGCACTTGGGCGCATCAGATGATTCCGGGCATTGCCACAACAGAAAAAGTGGCGGACGATGTTCACCAAAGCAACCTGCTGTTTTCTCAACAGGCGATAGATCTGAAAGAACGTCGCATGGACAGTGCACTGATCAATGCCAAAGGCTTTGGTGGTAACAATGCCACTGGTGTGATCCTCTCTCCCGAGGTCACATTGAGAATGCTGACTAAAAAGCATGGACAAGACGCGATGGCCGCATGGCAAGACAAGGTGAAACAGCAACAACACAAAGCGGCCGAGTATCTGGCGAAAGCAGACGCAGGACAATTTGAGTTGGTGTATCACTTTGGCAGTCGTGAAGTGCTGGAAGGCCCAGAGTTGCAGATCAGCGACCGTGAGATTCGCATTCCCGGCTTTGAGCAAACCGTTAGCCTTGAGCTAGACAACCCATTTGGTGATATGAGCTAGCGCGAAGGGTTTCGCTAAACCGTTGAGCTAAAAAAAGCGCCTCAGCCGAAGCTGGGGCGCTTTTTTATCTTACGTAAGATACTGAAAAATTAAGCATCAATACGCTTGTACTTAATACGCTTCGGCGCATCGTTACCCACACGTTTGTGGTAATCCGCTTCGTATTCAGTGTAGTTACCTGTGAAGAACTCCACTTTTGAGTCGCCTTCATACGCCATAATGTGTGTGGCGATACGGTCAAGGAACCAACGGTCGTGAGAGATCACGAAAGCACAACCTGGGAAGTTCAGCAACGCTTCTTCCAGTGCGCGCAAGGTTTCAATATCCAAATCGTTTGACGGTTCGTCCAATAACAGTACGTTTGCCCCCTGCTTCAGCGTTTGCGCCAAATGCAGACGACCGCGCTCACCACCCGACAGGTCTTTTACAAACTTCTGTTGGTCATTGCCTTTGAAGTTGAAACGGCCTGCATAAGCACGAGACGGCACTTGGTAGCTACCGATGGTGAGAATATCTTGACCCTCTGACAGCGCTTCCCAAACGGTTTTGTTGCCTTCCAAGCCTTCACGGCTTTGGTTAACGAAGGCCATTTTCACCGTTTCGCCGATTTCAATCGTGCCTGAATCCGGTTGCTCAACACCTGAAATCATTTTGAACAGCGTTGATTTACCTGCACCGTTACCACCGACAATGCCCACGATAGCGCCTTGAGGTACGCTAAAGCTCAGGTTATCGATCAGGAGTTTGTCGCCAAAGGCTTTGGTGACATTTTCAAAGTTCACCACTTTGTCACCTAGACGAGGTCCAGGTGGAATATAGATCTCATTAGTTTCATTACGAGATTGGTAATCTTGAGACTGCATCTCTTCAAAGCGAGCCAAACGTGCCTTGCTCTTAGAGTGACGGCCTTTCGCGTTAGAACGTACCCACTCCAATTCCGCCTTGATGGTTTTCTGACGAGAAGCTTCTTGCTTAGACTCTTGCTCCAAGCGCGCATCTTTCTGCTCAAGCCAGCTCGAGTAGTTACCTTCCCAAGGGATACCATGACCACGGTCAAGCTCTAGAATCCAGCCTGCAACGTTATCTAAGAAGTAACGGTCGTGGGTAATTGCCACAACAGTACCCGCATAATCGTGCAGGAAGCGCTCTAACCATGCCACTGACTCGGCGTCCAAGTGGTTGGTCGGCTCGTCCAACAGCAGCATGTCTGGGTTAGACAGCAATAGGCGGCACAGCGCCACACGACGACGCTCACCACCCGATAGATGCTCAACTTTGGCATCCCATTCAGGTAAACGCAGGGCTTCCGCCGCCACTTCCAGCTTACGCTCTAAGTTGTGGGCATCAGCGGCTTCGATGATGTTTTCCAAACGCGCTTGTTCGGTGGCCAGCTTATCAAAATCCGCATCCGGCTCAGCATAAGCGGCATAAACAGCCTCTAACTGGGCTTGAGCGTTTTTGATCTCTGCCAGAGACTCTTCCACCACCTCACGCACCGTTTTGCTGTTATCCAGCTGAGGTTCCTGTGGCAGATAGCCCACATTAATACCCGGCTGCGCACGCGCTTCACCGTTAATGTCGGTATCAATACCCGCCATAATACGCAGTAAAGTGGATTTACCTGCACCGTTTAAACCCAATACGCCAATTTTTGCGCCTGGGAAAAACGACAGGGAGATGTCTTTCAAGATCTCGCGCTTAGGTGGGACAACTTTGCCCACGCGATTCATGGTGTAAACGAACTGTGCCATAGCAGCAATATGCTCCTGAAGGTTTATAGCAGTTGGTAGAGCTTGGAGGCTCTACCTTAAAGGTTTGATCTGTACGTAATGATACAACATGCAAAATGGATAACTAGCCCAGTGAGAATCTTTAGTCTTAATAAAAACCCTCCTCTCCTTCTGGCCTAGTTTTAAAGCGACGGTGCATCCACATATATTGTTCTGGATGACGACGAATAGCGTATTCGATAAAGGCATTCACCTTGGTGGCATCGGCGACGGCATCGTCACTTGGAAATTGTTCTAAGGCAGGAAAATACTCTAACTGATAATGCCCATTGTCTTGTCGGCTCACCGCCAGCGGCACAACCGCGCAGCCTGTCATTTTGGCTAAGCGTGAGGTCATATTGATTGAAGCCGCTTGGATGCCAAAGAATGGGGCGAAGACACTGACCTCCCGACCAAAATCCTGATCAGGGGAGTACCAAATTGCACGACCACTTTTAATGCGCTTTAACGCCGCTTTTAAGTCCTTTCGGTCAATCGCTGCACCATAAATCTGTTTGCGTGAACGCGTCATAATCGCTTCAAACAAAGGGTTATCATGTTTGCGATAAAAGGTATCAATATCGAAGTACAGCTTGTTGATCGCACCCGCCAAATCTAAGGTGCTGAAATGAATACCGATGATAATCGCCCCTTTCCCTTGATCTAGCGCATGCTGTAAGTGTTCTGCCCCACGAATTGAGGTGATGGGTCTAAGATAGTCAGGAGAGCGAAACCAAGCGGTTGCGGTTTCCAGTAAACCAATACCATTGGCGATAAAAATATCGCGCACCAACTGCTGCTGCTGTGCAGATGTTTTATCGGGGAAACACAGCCGAACATTGACCTCCGTAATATGGCGTCTACGGCCTGCAACTTTTAAGAGCAACAAGCCGATGGCTTTGCCTAAACCGCGTTTAACAGGCCAAGGTAGATGCGCGCAGCACCACACAAATGCAAAACCAAGCCAAGTGGGCCAATAGAGCGGATGCCAAAAAGATTGAGGGTAAGATTGACGGGCCATAACACTTCCTAACAGAATCTGGCCGCTATTCTAATCGGCTAATACGACTTGCTCCAAATAATTACACCGATTGTCTACAGTTCTGCGAATTAAAGCACTATATTAGATAAATGAATGGTGATTAATTCCAAAGCTTTTGTTTTTAAAACCTGTGAAATAACTAACTTATGAAAAACTTTTCACTAGCAACCCGTATTTGGTTAATTCTCGGTTTGTTTACCATTGGCTTAATCGCCAACAGCTACCTTGAAACGACCAATACTCGCCAAGAAATTCAGAGTTGTTATGAATCGAACGTGGTTCATATCGTAGAGTCTGCTAAAGGCATTCTGCATTACTTTAACCAACAAGCTCAGCAAGGCTTGCTAACCGAAGCTGAGGCTAAAAAGCGGGCGCTTGAGGCTATTTCCGCAATGCGCTTTGACTCAGGCAACTATGTGTTTATGGGCGATGCCGAAGGTGTTTCCATCAGCAATGGTATAAAAGAACTGGTCGGCACCAATATTATGGGCATTCAAGACCCTACAGGCTTACCGCTCGTGAAACATTTGTATGAGGCCGCTAGGCAAGGTGGAGGCTTTGTTGATTACCAGTGGCCTGACCCAAAGGAGAAAAGTGAACTACTTCCGAAAACTAGCTATGCCGATTATTTTAGCCCTTGGCAATGGACCTTAGGTTCTGGCCTAAATATGGCGGCACTACAGGCAGACTTGCTACGCATACAAAACACAGGGTTGATAAATTTATTATTGGTGCTGCTAACCGTTGGCATATTAATTTATCTGTTCTTGAATAGTATCAAGCTGCAACTGATACGTGTAGCTCAGAGCTTAACGGCTTTAGCGCGGGGCGAAAGCGACTTTTCCTTGCGAGTAGAAGAAGATGGATGCTCAGAGGTCGTTGCACTGTCGACCAGTTATAACCAACTGGCAACGTCTTTAGAGAAGGCCACAAGACAAGTGCATCAGGATAGTTTGCGCATGCTAGCTGCAGCCCAAAGGATGAACTTGCAGACAAATGTCGACCCCAAAATTATTGATAGTAAACCCAATTTAGAACAGCTACTGCTTAACATTCAGTTTGTGACCCAACAAACCGAAGCATTGGAAAAAGTTCACCATCACTTACGTGAACTGGCAGAGAAAGATCCTGAAACAGGCCTACTGACACGTCAAGCCTTTGAGCGGCAGTCCATTAATTCAATAGCACAGTTGCAACGAGAAACCCCACATAGTTTGTTTTATCTGAGTATCGAGGGAGCATTCTCTCGCATGAAACTCCCTGACCGAATCAATTTAATGGCACAAGTCAGCTATGAGTTAAAAGAGTTCCTACCTGAATCAGTCGCCATTGGGCGCTTTAACCAACATAGCTGCTTATTTTGGGGTGAATTTAATGAGATGGGCGCGGCAATGAAGCTCGCTGTGTCTTTGCAGCAACACTTAATGAACTTAGATCAGGCTTCATTAGAGATTAGCTTGGGTGTGAGCTCGGCTCTAGGCCAGGATAAGTCTTACGAAAGGATGTTCAGCGAAGCTGAGCGCGCCTTGTTACGCGCACAAAAAGAGTCAGGCACTAAAGTTTACGAGTATTAAGTTCAGAACCTTAGGCTGTTCAAAGTAAAAAGGCACTGCATGTTGAGAAGATCATTTGCAGTGCCTTCTTTTTTGACCCGAGCCTTCAACTATACGCTCAGTCTTAACAAGTAAGACTTACGCCATAATATGGTGACCCGCATCCACATAATGTACACCGCCTGTTACGGCAGTCGACATTGAGCTTACTAAGAATGCCGCCATATTACCCACTTCTTCTGTGGTGCCAAGGCGATGTAGCGGTGAGTGGCTCTGTGCGCTTTCAACCAGTTTATCAAAGTGATCAATACCTGATGCTGCACGGGTCATCATTGGGCCTGGCGAGATACAGTTTACGCGAATATTACTTTCGCCTAATTCTGCGGCCAAATAACGTACAGAGCTTTCAAGTGCTGCTTTGATTGGCCCCATCATGTTGTAGTGATCGACCACTTTCTCTGCACCGTAGTAGCTCATGGTGATCAATGAACCACCCTTTTTCATCAGGGGTTCAGCCAGCTTAGCCATACGCACAAAAGAGTGGCAGGAAATATCCATCGCCTTGCAGAAGCCTTCTGTTGTGGAGTCAACCACGCGGCCATGTAACTCATCAATCGGTGACCATGCGATGGAGTGAATCACGAAGTCGATCTCGCCCCAAACCTCTTCTGCTGCTTTAAAAAGCTGCTCTAGCTCTTCTTGCTTAACTACATTGCAAGGCATAAAAATGCGTGCGTCTAAAGCGTTAGCCAGAGGTTCTACATGGCTACGTGCTTTTTCATTTAAATAAGTTACCGCAAGCTCTGCGCCAGCTTCTTTTAAGGCTTTCGCACAACCATAAGCGATGCTTTGCTCGTTGGCGATTCCAATTACTAAGCCTTTTTTCCCTTGTAAAGACAGCGACATTTGGTTTGCTCCATAAGTTGTCGACGATCAATTAATAAGCTTTGTGGGGAATTCCCCTAACAAATGAAAGGTTAAGCGGTATTCATGCCAGTCTGTTGACAAACTGAAGGCAGTTTAGTGACAGCTATTACATCTTGCGGCTGATCACTGAGCTGTTCGCTTAAACCTTCATTGATATAACGTTCTTTTTTGCGGGCTTTGATCAGTTCCAAATCCACCAGAATGAAAGCATCAATGCAGTAGCCAAAATTGGCATCTACACTGAAATCCATAAAACGGATTCCACCTGCTTCACAAAGTTCTGTGTATTGTTTAAATAGAGTGGGAACGGTGACACCAAAATGGTCAAGTTGCTCTTTAAGCTGCTGAAAATCTGTGGTTAAGTCATTACCTGCAAACAGATTATACATCTCTTGCTGGCGTTCTGCTGTCAGTAAATAAGGGGCATTGGCTTGGGCAAGATAGTCGCTGTCACCGTGATAGTGGCGGTAGTAATGCACAATCATATCTTTGGCAGCGGCGGGATAACTGTTACTCAAACTGACAGGGCCAAACATATAGCGCACGTCAGGGTGATGGCGCAGATAAGCCCCTATACCAAACCATAGATAATCCAGCGCCCGTTTGCCCCAATATTTAGGTTGAACAAAACTGCGCCCTAACTCGATACCTTGTGTCATCTTCTCTGCTAGTGTTGGGCTGATACTGAACAATTGGCTGCAATATAGGGCTTTAACCCCTTGGGCTTGCACCAGTTTGTACGCTTCTGCTATGCGATAAGCGCCTACCACCTCAAGCTCTTCTTCATCCCATAATACAATGTGGCGGTAATACTGATCATATTGGTCGAGGTCACGCTTCTCACCACTGCCTTCACCCACGCGACGGAAGGAGATTTCACGTAAGCGTCCCAGCTCTTTCATCACCACCGAACCTTTAAACGCATCAAACAGATAGATCTGTTTGCCGTCTTTGGTTTCACCTAATAATTTGGATTGTTTGAGTTCACGGCGCAATATTCGGCGGTCTTCAGGGTGTGCGATACACTTTTCAGTATTAAACAGGGGCTTACCATTGCTGCTTAATCGGTAGATATGTTTTTTCAGTAGCCTAATTTTGTCGCGATTGGCTAATGTATCAATGTCGAACTGCGCCATTGGGATCAAACGGCCAATACGCACAGGCAAACAGACTTGACGCTGTTTGAACATCTCCCGTAACAGCATCAAAGTACCAAGGGGTTTTGCCAGCATCGACACGCCATAAAACAGCGATGAGTTACGTCCGCCCACATAAATCGGCAAAATAGGACTGTTGGTTTTGCGGGCGAAGTGCAAAAAGCCGCTCTGCCAACGACCATCTTTGATACCGGATGGCCCCGCACGGGACACTTCACCTGCGGGGAAAATAATGACGGCTTCATCATTTTTCAACGCCTCAACAATACGAGCCGTGCTTTGCTTGTAGCCTGTCTGCGTTAAATTATCCACAGGCAGTAACAACGGCTGTAAAGGCGAAAACTGCATCAAAACATCATTGGCGACAATACGCACATCGGTGCGCACACTGCGTACCAGTTTGAGCAGCGCTAAACCATCTAAAGTACCAATAGGATGATTGGCCACAATCACCACGCGCCCTTCGGTGGGGATGTTCTCTTTTTCGTTTTCACTTACCGTTAGGCTGAAATCAAAGTAATCCAGCACATGATCCACAAAATCTGCGGCCTCAGCCTCTTGATGACGGTGCATAAACCGATTGATCTCTTGCTCTCGGCAGATCCAACGCAAAAAGCGGAATAGTCCATTTTTAATCACCGGACTACGGCGGGAGATGGCGGGAAATTTAGCGCTGACAACCTGTTCGATATTGACCACGGTAGACACCTTGTTTGCGACACTTTTATGGCAACCATAGGCGGATCAGATGACAAGATGCCGACGTATTGGTGGCAGTTTGGTGACAGTGAACAGGACGCTAGCCCCATTTTTCTGAAAAATAGCACAACAAGTAAATCCAGCTTTATCCGCCATCAGTAACCTGTGGCTGTCAGTTAAATAACCCTAAAATAAGGCCATCATTTCTGATGTTAGGCTTTTTCAGCCTAACATTTTATCCACAAACCACCATGAACACCCCGAAAGGTCTATGGTCAGGCTATTTCCGCACAGGGTAATTGCCGTTATACTTCAGGTTTTTGTGGTTAATAGAATACACATCTGGGAAAAAGGCACCTTGCCTTTGGCAACAGATCCGTGATTAGAGGTGGTGAGAGTGAAACGCAGCGGGATGATCGCAGGTGCAATGGGCGTGCTATTTGGCGCGATTTTAAGCACATCAGTTCAAGCGGCAGCAATGTCAAAAGACGCTATTGCTGAACGTTTAAAGCCAGTAGGTGATGTTTGTCTGCAAGGGCAAGATTGTGGTGGTGCAGCTCCTGCGCCAGCAGCAGGTGGCGCTAAGTCTCCAGCTGATCTGTACGCATCTGCTTGTGCAGCTTGCCACAACACTGGCGCAGCGGGCGCACCGAAGAAAGGTGATGCGGCTGCTTGGGCACCACGTATCAAGCAAGGTAAAGACACGTTATACAACCACGCGATGAATGGCTTCAATGCGATGCCAGCACGTGGTGGTAACCCATCTCTAAGCGATGACAATATCAAGTCTATCGTTGATTACATTGTTGAAAACAGCAAATAAGCCTGTTTTCACAGTGCGCTATCTTTAGGGGTGGCAATAAAAACCCAGCTTCTGCTGGGTTTTTTGTCTCTGAAGACCAAGATCAGCCCCCTAACATCTTTTTCAAACTTTCTAATGCCGCATGACCTCTAGCGCGTTTCGCCTCATCGGGTTGTGTTTCCCGCCCCTCCCATTCTAAGTCAGCCTCTGGCAGCTCATCTAAAAATCGGCTTGGGGTGCAGTTCAACATCTCACCAAATTGCTTACGTTGGCTGGCAAAGGTCATGGCTAAGGTTTTACGGGCACGGGTAATCCCCACATAAGCTAGGCGACGCTCCTCTTCAATATTGCCCTCATCCACACTGTTACGGTGTGGCAGCAGATCCTCTTCCATACCGATGATGTACACATGAGGAAACTCCAAGCCCTTAGCAGAGTGCAAGGTCATCAGTTGCACACGGTCGGAATCATCTTCTTTTTCTTGCTGCTCTAACATGTCGCGCAACACCAAACGGGCGATAGCGTCTTCAATGGTGGCACTGTCGTCATCCTCTTCTAAACGTGTGAGCGTATCGCGTAACGACTCCAACAGAATCCACACGTTACCCATGCGTTTTTCGGCTACTTGTGGCGAGCTGGAGTTTTGATGCAGCCAAGCTTCGTAATCAATGTCTTGAATCATCTGCCGAATGGCTAAAATCGGATCTTCTTGGGTGCAGCGTTGAATGGTTTGCTGCAACCAATGATTGAAACGCCGCAGTTTGTCGATCTGCTTTTCCGACAAGTGCTGCTCTAACCCCAGCTCCGCACAGGCATTGAATAAACTGATATGACGCTGGTTGGCATAGTTACCCAGTTTTTCCAGCGTTGAGGGGCCAATCTCTCGACGGGGCATATTGATCACCCGCAAAAAGGCGTTATCGTCTTCTGGGTTCACCAACAACCGCAAATAACCCATGATGTCTTTAATCTCATGGCGAGAGAAAAACGAGGTGCCGCCACTGATCTTATAAGGCACCTGAAAGGCTTGTAGCTTGATCTCTAACAAACGGGCTTGGTGGTTACCGCGATAGAGCACCGCAAAATCTTTGTATTTGTCGTTGTCTTTAATTCGGCGCGTCAAGATCTCAGAGACGACACGCTCAGCCTCTGCATCTTCATTACGGCAGCTGACCACTCGAATTTTGTCCCCACCGCCCATCTCGCTCCACAACGTTTTCTCGTAAACGTGCGGGTTGTTGGCAATCAGCGTATTGGCTGCGCGAAGAATCAGCTCAGTCGAGCGATAGTTTTGCTCCAACTTGACGATTTTTAGACTGGGGAAATCTTGTCCCAACGTGATCAGGTTTTCAGGGCGAGCACCCCGCCAAGCATAAATGGATTGGTCATCATCACCTACCACCGTTAAATTGCTACGATGCCCAATCAGCAGCTTCACCAGCAGATATTGGCTGATATTGGTGTCTTGGTATTCGTCCACCAGCATGTAATGAATGCGGTTCTGCCAGCGCTCTAGCACTTCAGGATGGTCACGCAATAAACGCACGGGCAGACGAATCAGGTCATCAAAGTCCACCGCGTTGTAGGCTTGCAAGTGACGGTCATACTCCCGATATACCACTGCGGCGAGGGTTTCTTTGTCATCTTGGGCTAGCCCCATTGCTTGTTCGGGTTCGATCAGGTCATTTTTCCAACCTGAGATCAGGTGCTGTACCCAGCCGATCACTTCCGCATCAGCTTGGAAGTCTTTGTGCATCAAATCTTTAATCAAAGACTTGGTGTCTTGATCATCAAACAGCGAGAAACCTGCTTTGTACCCCAATACCCGATGCTCTTTGCGGATAATGGTTAAACCCAAGTTGTGAAAGGTCGAGATGGTTAAACCCCGCGCTTCCTTACCTTGCACCAAATTGCCCACCCGCTCCTTCATCTCACGGGCGGCTTTATTGGTAAAGGTCACCGCCGCAATTTTGGCCGCCTTAATGCCGCACTCTTTTATCAGATAAGCAATTTTGGTGGTAATCACACTGGTTTTACCACTGCCAGCCCCCGCCAGTACCAGCAAAGGGCCACCGATATATTTTACCGCTTCGTGTTGACGGTCATTCAAACGGGAGAGCATAGGCGTTTCCGAGGGTTGGGCAGGTTGATCACAAGAAGGTCTAGTTAGGGGCTGTATTGTAGCAGTCTAATGACTGAAGTCAGCCCCACAATCTATCGCCCTTACCCCAACTGCTGTATATAACGGTCGAGCTGCCGAAGCCCTAACGCCTCTGATACGGCGCTAATCCCCACACTTGCTCCTCGTAAGCTAGTGACCGCCACCTGTAGATCAATGCGGTTTAATAAAGGCCCTGATAGCCGACTTTTATAACTACGACCTGTTTTGGGTTACAACGACATTGGCGCAGGTTGCCACCAAAATAGCCACAAGGGCAGGGGTTCATGGCAGCAACCAATTAGAACTGCGCGGGGTAATGCACTTGCTGAGTGGCGCGGGAGAGATGAACTCCACCATATAGCCAAGAGTAAAAATAATGAAAAAGTAATCATTATTATACAAAAAGTACAAAAAAATATAATAACTCAATAAAAATTAAATTTGATAATAGCAATAAAGCATAATGGATACAAAGAAGAAATCAACTATTATAAAAAAACATCAAATAAAACAGATTGTATAAACGAGAATTAAGTTAATGACAAATAAAAGGTGCAATTAGCCATCAACATCAGGTGTGTGAGGAAACTAAGGCTTCCTCTCCTCATAAATAATTAGTAACCTTGCGAGTTAGCTAATCATTTAATTGGACAATCATCTACACTTATACTTTTCAGACATAAATGCTTCAGAAGAAATGACCACAAATACATTCGGTCAATCAAGTAATATTTGGCTAATTGCAGGATAATTATAAGGAGTTAATACGTAAATCTCAAGGATTTTCTTTCAAGCAAGCTATATATATCACCGCCTTTCCACTTCACAAACCAGTAACGATCTTTTAGCCTATCCAATATTTGCAATACTTCTGAATTATTCTTCTTACGTGCACTTATCAGTACGAGCCTTAAGGCTTTTTTTCTAATATCATCTTTTATATATGGGCAAGTAATAATATCTAAAGACAAATGCAAGGCTTCTGAAGAAGTATAGAGAGAATCCTTTTTCAAGTATTCATCAAGATAGGAGGAGCACTTTTTCTGAATAATTTTGTTTACCGCCTCATATTTAGCATTGTCTTTACAGTAGTATAACAAAGAAATAATCTCAAAATAGCCAAGCTCTTTTTTCGAAGTATTAATAATAGATTCAATTATTGACAAATCCACACCATATTTATTTAAATCATACCCCGATACTGACAACAAAATATTCATTTTTTCAAGGGAAATATAATTATCTAAATATCCATCACAATCTTCAAATCTCAATATATTTTCAACTTCAAAAGAAAAAGAAGTTCTAAGATAATCTAGCTGCTCTGGCATAAAATCAGCAATAAATCTATCTATAACAATTATAGATTTAGATAAATTTGTAGACGAGTTTAAAGTAGGAGAAACAGAGTAAAAATAGAATATTAACTCCATAAATAGCTGAAGAGCGCTTCTTACCGATATAGCTTCATCAACATAATCTTTAGAATTAAAATCTATACCATTCCCTACTTTCTTATTTACCTGTCTTATTACTCGGTTAATTCTCCTTCCAAAAACTGAAATAAGAAATGATGAAGCCACACCATAACCAGAAGAGCTAAGCATACAAGCTCTCTTTACCTTATCTACAAATGCAAGCTTGACAGAATGGATATTTCTGATTCTATTTAGAATTTCATTTTCACCAGCATTCTCACTCAATGAGAATACAACTTTATCTAATTCTGAAACAATACTTTTAACACTAATAATAAGTGATGAATTATCAGTTAATATAGGCCTAGAGAACTTCTCAAATTTACTATCATTCAGAAAAAGATTGAACTCTGATAACTGATCGCCTACGGCTTTTACGATAACATCAAGCATATCCTCAGAGTTAGAGTAGATAATGTAGTCATCGACATACCTTATGATTTCGTATTCTTGACCATAAAATAGTCTAAATTTTCCCTCTAGAAACTTTTCAATTTTCAAATCTATCTCTTGAAAAATTATTTCAGCAACTACTCGGCTAAACTCATTTCCAATTGGAAGTCCATTTGTCTCATTATGATTAGATCTTCTAATTAAAGAATGGCGGTTGCAGACTCTGAGTGCAACACGCTACTGAACTAATGTGGTGGTATTATATTCTTTCGCCATCACTTCACTAATTACTTCAATGGGGCATCGGTATTCAAAACGCTGCCGAGGCCTGATATTCAACTCATAAGCAATCGCATCCAACTGCTCCTGACTGTGCACTGACAGATCCGTTCCTTTAGGTAAATATTGGCGGATTAGGCCATTGATATTCTCATTGCTTCCCCGCTGCCACGGACTGTGTGGATCACAAAAATAGATCGCTACACCTGTACGTTGCGTGATTTCCGCATGCTTAGCCATCTCTTTGCCT
>NZ_FUXG01000020.1 GCF_900167095.1 Oceanospirillum multiglobuliferum | reverse complement strand
GGCCGAAGGACTGTCGGTTCCTGCCAATGGAGGCTTGCGTAAATCCGGCCACGCGCCGGTTGCTGCCTGAGAAGTTGGAAGCCTCGCCCGAAAGGGCGGGGAGCAGTCACAATGTTATCCGGCACTCGCCCCATTGGCAGCTCAATAAGTATTGCCGTCCCGCACCGCAGTCTGCGTTGTACACTTCTCTTGGCCATTGGCGTACCAGTGCAGTAACACGCACCTGCTCGCACAGGGTCTTTTGTGCTAAGCGCTCGGCAATAAACTGCGAGCGGTCATGGCTTTGCAGTAGTTCACTTGCATCAGAAAAACTAGGTGGATAATACTCTTGCGCCAATGCTTTCAAGCGGGGTAGATGTTCAGACAACAAGCTGTTTTGTGCAAGGTCGTGGTCGCCATTACGATAGCCGTTGAGCAGGCTGGTACAGGTTTCAGCACTGGTCTGCTCTGTAATCAACTGATCACGCTGCTGTTGAGCCAGCAATGAAACTTGCAATGTCACGGATAAGCCTAAGGTTGTTTCCTCGGGTGCTTGTACTCTTTCAACCGAATCCAAGACCAGTTTGTTGATACTCTGATCGGCCAGAATCACCCAGTCGCCATTTTTTTGCCACCAATATGCCTGTGTTTCATAAGCCAGTGGCATGGTGGTGGGTTGAACTCGCATACACTCTTGGCTGACTTGGCGCAAAATGGCGTCTTGCACTAATACATCTTGCATTAGCTGAGCATCACTTAACTGCTGCTCTGTAATCGTACCCATACTGGTACAGCCTGACAGTGCAAACAGTGTTGAGAATGCAATCATAGCACCAGTTGTTGAGTGAGATTTTGCCATCAGTTAAGCACCCCGATCTTTGCAGCCATATTTGTCAGTGTTGAAACTTAGAATTTAAGAGTTGAATACTAAACGACTCGTTCTACACTTGGCATTGTAAATTGATCTATTGTGCCTTGCTTGACTTTGACGCGGCTAATTTATCCACAGGGTAAAATAGATCAATACAGGCTTACGATTAATCCGCTTTATACTTAGGGATTCAGGGGCAAATCCTGTTACCATAGCGCCCTTTTTTTGCCCCCGCAGTCTAATTCTGTGATGTGTTTAGCCCTATAGCCATTAGCCATTTTAAGAGGTGTGCATGCTGCCTTATATTCCCGGTCAACGTTGGATCAGTGACGCAGAAAATGACCTAGGTTTAGGTACTATTCTGACCTGCGATATGCGCAGTGTAACGGTTCTGTTTCCTGCCCCCGGCGAAACTCGCGTTTATTCCACCAAATCAGCCCCTTTAACTCGGGTCGCGTTTGGTGCGGGTGATCAGGTTGAAAGTCACGAAGGTTGGCTGTTAACCGTCAGCGAAGTAGAAGAGCAGCAAGGTTTATTAACCTATATCGGCCTACACTCAGATGGCCGCTTGGCAGAACTGCCTGAGTCTCATCTGAGCAATCACATTCGTTTCCAAAAAGCGAAAGACCGTTTATTAACGGGACAAATTGACCGCAATGACTGGTTTAACCTGCGTTATCAGACTTTACTGAACGCAGGTCAACAAGCCACCGCACCGATTCAGGGCTTGAGCGGTGCGCGTATGGCATTGATTCCGCACCAGCTTTATATCGCCAACACCGTTGCCAGTCGTTATGCGCCACGGGTGTTATTGGCTGATGAAGTGGGTTTGGGCAAAACCGTAGAGGCAGGCTTAATATTGCACCAACAACTGCTCAGTGGCCGAGCCGAGCGTGTGCTGATTGTGGTGCCAGAGTCGCTACAAAACCAATGGCTGGTGGAGATGCTGCGCCGCTTTAACCTACAGTTCAGTCTGTACGACTACGAGCGTGCCGCACAATATCCCGGCCAAAATGCCTTTGAACAAGCACAGCTGATTATTTGTAGTCTTGAACTGCTGACCGACCACCCAGAATTACACCAACAAGCCGTAGCCGCCCAATGGGATATGCTGGTGGTGGATGAGGCACACCATTTAGAGTGGAGCGAAACCGCCCCAAGTGCGGCCTACCAATGCATTGAAGCCCTTGCGGCGGAAACCGGAGGCTTGTTGCTGTTAACCGCAACGCCAGAGCAACTCGGCAAAAGCAGCCATTTTGCCCGCCTGCGTTTGTTAGACCCTGAGCGTTACAACGACTTTGCCCAGTTCGAGCAAGAAGAACAGCAATATCAACCGATTGCTGAAGCTTTAGAGGCGCTGGATCAAGACACGCTCAGCGCTAAGCAAACCAAAGCCATTAGCGCCCTATTGCCTGAAACTGATGCTCAAGCCCTGCTGGCTTTATTACAGCAATCTGACGCTGATGAGGCGCAAAAACTCTCCGCCCGCAGCCAGTTACAAAGCCAATTGCTCGACCGTCATGGAACAGGACGCGTTTTGTTCCGCAACACACGTGACACCGTTAAAGGCTTTAAAGCGCGCCAACTGCACCGCCATGCCTTAGAAGTCCCTGAGGTTTACGAAGTGGCGTTCAGTGTGCCAGAGCTGGCCACTCAGCTGACACCTGAACAGTATGAGTATCAAAATGATTGGTGCGACCATGACCCGCGCTTCCACTGGCTGTTAGATCATTTAGAGCAAAACAAAGGCGATAAAACCCTATTGATCTGCCACAGTGCGACCAGCGCAATGGCATTGTCTGAAGCTTTAAAAGTGGACACAGGGATTCATGCTCCCGCTTTCCATGAAGGTCTCAGCATCTTAGAGCGTGACCGTGCTGCGGCTTGGTTTGCTGACCATGAGGCAGGCCCACCAGTATTGATCTGCTCTGAGATCGGCAGTGAAGGCCGTAACTTCCAGTTTGCACGCCACCTTGTACTCTTCGACCTGCCTGCTAACCCTGATCTGCTAGAACAGCGGATTGGTCGTTTAGATCGAATTGGTCAGCAGCATGATATTCAAATTCATGTGCCTTATTTTGAAGGTACAGGTCAGCAAGTGTTACTGGATTGGTACGATCAAGGCTTAGCCGCCTTTACCGCGCCTTGTCCTGCTGCCTCAGCCCTATTTGCCGAGTTTGGAGATCTGCTGAAATCTCAAATCAGCAGCGCAGACATCGATGCCCTGCAAGGTTTGATGCAGGCCACCACAGAGCGTCGCGAAGTGCTGAATGCCGCCATGCACGCAGGTCGTGACCGTTTGTTAGAGCGCAACGCTTGCCGCCCTTATGAAGCACAACAGCTCGTTGCTGCCATTGCAGAACAAGACCAGCCCGAACCGCTACAAAACTGGCTAGAAAGCGCCTTGGATATGTTCGGTGTCAACATTGACGAAACCAGTTCAAGCAGTTGGCACCTAACTCCTGGCGAGCACATGATGAACAGCGACCTACCGGGGTTGGATGACGAAGAAGGGTTTTCCATGACCACTCAGCGCCCCGTTGCCCTAGTGCGTGAAGACCTGCAATTCTTCACATGGGAACATCCCTTTGTACGCGCCCTGCAAGATCAAATTATCGCAGGTGGTCTAGGCAACAACGCGGTGAGTCTGTTTAAAACCAAAGCACTACCAGAAGGCACTTTGCTGTTAGAAGTGCTAGCCAGCATTCGCTGTTCCGCACCTAAACACCTGCACATTGGCCGCTATCTACCGCCGACCACTCTACGTTTCTTGTTGGATGTTCGCGGTAATGATCTAGGGGCAAAAGTCAGTTTTGAAAGCTTGTCGCCAAAACTGAGCAAACTGAAACGCGCCATCGCCCGTGACGTGGTGAAACTGCGCCAAGAGCAGATTCGCAGCCTTGTCGACAAAGCCGAAGAGCTGGCCAACGACCACCTGCCAACCGTGGTTGAAGCCGCACAACTGAAAATGCAATCGCTGCTTTATCCAGAGCTGGAACGCATCAAAGCCCTGAAAGAAGTGAACCCTTCGATTCGTGAAATTGAAGTGCGCGCTCTAGAACTAGAATATCTAGCGGTTGCTCAAGCGATTGAAAATGCTCGGGTGTATATCGAAGGGATTCGAGTGATCGTGACTAACTAAACGGGTAGTGTTGTTGTCATAACACACTTGATCAATCAGCGGCCTGAATAGGTCGCTGATTGCATTTCGCCTCTAAACCTCCGTTTGATAATGATCCACTGCAAAGCTGAACATCACTTTGATCATAAAAAACACACTGGTGACTAGAAACCAAGTGGGCAGAGGTAACAACATCAGCAAGAACAATCCACTACACATCAGGCTTGCGGCCATAAACAGCTGTAGAGGATGACCCTTTAAGGTGTTCACGATTAGGGCAGAGACTATGGTGTAAGCCCAAATCATCAGCGCATATTCAAGTGGAGCCGAAAGCAGCCAAGCGATTGCTAACAGATGCAGGTGGATTGCGATAAACACCAATCGCGCTTTGGGTCTTGTGGCATAAAATTGATTGGTGCCTCGGCTGAAGTTGGCAATGCAACCTGCGAGTACATCGGCGATTAAAATAAAGCCTAAGATAATCATCCAGAGGCTGTCTTGAGCAATTGGGCGGTACAGTTGGAAATAAATCAGCAACGTACCTATTGTGGCAAAGAGTGCTGTGCCTGCAATTTCGACGACAGACTGGGTTTCACCAAACACTTCATGCAGCGCTTCTGGCATTTTAATATTGTTCATGGTTTACAGCTCTCTTGTCATGGCAACGTTTTAGTGACAGCCCTCGCACCAACTGTTTCAGGCTCTCTAATTTGCCAGATTGATAATCCTTGCGCCAGATAAGCAAGGTGCGCACTTTGGCAAACTGTGGCGGCAGGGCAAAGCGGTCAATATTGGTGCTGGCGGGCAATACGCTGAGTACCGATTCTGGCACTACGGCAATGCCTGTGCCTGCGGCAACACAGGCGGTGATGGCGTGGTAAGAGCTCATCTCCATTGAGTTGCGGGCGCTCATGCCTTCGTCTGCTAGCCAGTTTTCAAAATACATGCGATAAGCGCAGCCGCTTCTAAAGGTGATCAGGTTTTCTTGAATGGCATCTTTGGCTTGTTGAAAGCCTTTTTCTTTAGCCGTAATCAGTACCAAGGTTTCTTCAAAAGCCACTAGGCTGTCCAGCTGTTCAGAATTGACTGGTTCGCCCACAAAAGCCGCATCTAGGCCGTAATTTTGAACTTGTTCAATTAAGCCTGCGGTGGTGTCTGTGACCAGTTCTATCCGCACTTGTGCGTGTTGCCGATGATATTGTGATAACAGTTCAGGTAGGCGCGCGGCAGCGGTGCTTTCCATTGTGCCGAGCCGAAAAATACCGCTGATCTGATCAGTGCGAAAACTGGCTTCGGTTTCTTCAGCTAATTGCAATAAACGGTCAGTATAGATTAAGAGTTGGCGACCTTCTGTGGTCAGCTCCAGTTTGCGATTGATGCGGTGAAATAGCGTGGTATTCAAACGCTGCTCAAGTTGCATGATGCGGGTGCTGATATTGGACTGCACTCGATGCAGCTTTTCCGCCGCCTTGGTGATGCCGCCTTCAACGGCCACGGTACGAAAGATCTCTAACGCATCCAAATCTAAATTGTTTAACGCCATCTCAATTCCTGATGCAATATTCTTGATAATTCATTTTTCATGAAGGTTAGCCTAGCATAGTCTGCACCTTTCAATACATTCACTTGAGGCATATCACAATGGCGTTATTACCGGAATGGCTGGCCGTCAGAAGTCCTATTTTTCAGGCACCGATGGCGGGCGTACAAGGCAGTGAGTTAGCCATTGCCGTCAGCCGCGCGGGTGGCTTGGGTGCGTTACCTTGTGCGATGTTAAGCGCAGAGCAAATTGAGGCTGAGCTGTTGCAGATTCAGGCAGCGAAACAACCCATCAATCTCAACTTTTTTTGTCATACCCCGCCAGAGCCAAATGCAGAGGCTGAACAGCAGTGGCTGCAACTATTAACGCCCTACTTTTCTGAACTTGGCTTAGACCCTCGCAGCCCACTAGCTGCCGCCAATCGCCAACCCTTTAATCAACACACTGCCGACTTGGTCTCAGCGTTTAAGCCTGAGGTGGTCAGTTTTCATTTTGGTTTACCTGCCCCTGATTTACTTGCACAAGTAAAAGCCGCAGGCTGTTTCATATTGTCTAGCGCCACGACGGTGGAAGAGGGGCTTTGGCTGCAAGCCAATGGTGCAGATGCCGTAATCGCCCAAGGTTTAGAGGCTGGTGGGCATCGGGGTATGTTTCTAACCGATCAAATCAGCACACAAATGGGCTCCTTTGCGTTGGTGGCGCAGTTGGTTCAAGCCTTGGACGCTCCGGTGATTGCGGCGGGCGGCATCGCAGATGCCAAAGGTGTTAAAGCGGCTTTAGCCTTAGGTGCCAGTGCCGTGCAAATTGGAACGGCTTATCTATTATGTACCGAAGCCAAAACCACTGCGTTACATCGACAAGCTTTGAAAAGTGAGCAAGCACGACACACGGCATTGACCAACCTATTCTCAGGCCGCCCCGCACGGGGCATTGTCAATCGAGTGATGCGCGAACTGGGTTGCCTCAATTCTAAGGTGCCCGCTTTCCCATTGGCAGGAGCGGCTATTACCGCACTCAGACAAGCGGCAGAGGCGAACGGCAGCAGTGATTTCTCGCCTTTATGGGCAGGTCAAAACTGTAGTGGCTGCCAAGCCATATCGGCCTTTGAGTTGACCAAACAACTGGCCGATTTTTGAGTGTTGCGTTTGAGTGGCAGATAGAAAAACAGCCCCGTTTTTAGGCGGGGCTGTGGTCTTCAGTGTGGTATCAGCACATTAAAACGCTGATTAGTACTTGTAGCTTTCTGGCTTGAATGGGCCTTCAACAGGTACACCAATATAGTCAGCTTGTTCAGCCGACAGTTTGGTGATTACACCGCAGAAACCTTCAACCATGTAACGAGCCACTTCTTCGTCTAGTTGCTTAGGCAGCACTTCAACGGTGATGTGAGCTGCTTTTTCTGCCGCAGGTAGATTCGCAAAACCTGCTTTGTACAGGTGGATCTGCGCCAATACTTGGTTAGCAAAAGAACCGTCCATAATGCGTGATGGGTGGCCTGTTGCGTTACCTAGGTTAACCAGACGACCTTCAGATAGCAGGATCAGATAATCATTGCTGTCTAGGTTGATCGCTTCGCCCGGCTTGGTGTCACGGAATACACGGTGTACTTGCGGTTTAACTTCATCCCAAGCCCAGTTTTTGCGCATAAATGCGGTGTCGATTTCGTTATCGAAGTGACCGATGTTGCACACCACAGCACCTTTTTTCAGGGCTTTCAGCATGTTGGCGTTACAGACGTTGTAGTTACCTGTTGTGGTCACGATCAGGTCAGTTTTCTGTAACAGTGCGCTGTTGATTGACGCATCAGTACCGTCGTATACGCCGTTGTTAAACGGAGATACCACTTCAAAACCGTCCATGCAGGCTTGCATTGCACAGATAGGATCAACTTCTGTAACCGAAACGATCATGCCTTCTTGACGCAGAGACGCCGCAGAACCTTTACCCACATCGCCGTAACCGATCACGAGGGCTTTTTTGCCTGACAACAGGTGGTCAGTACCACGTTTAATCGCATCGTTTAGCGAGTGGCGGCAGCCGTATTTGTTGTCATTTTTAGATTTGGTCACAGCATCGTTCACGTTGATCGCAGGCACTTTAAGCGTACCTTTTTTCATCATCTCGATCAGACGGTGAACACCAGTTGTGGTCTCTTCTGATACACCGTGGATGCTATTGAGCATCTCTGGGTATTTTTCGTGAATCAGTGCGGTTAAATCACCACCGTCGTCTAGCAGAATGTTAGCGTCCCAAGGTGCGCCATCTTTGTTGATGGTTTGCTCTAGGCACCACTCATACTCTTCCTCTGTTTCGCCTTTCCAAGCGAAGACAGGAATATTGCTGGCCGCAATTGCAGCAGCAGCGTGATCTTGTGTTGAGAAGATGTTGCACGATGACCAACGGACTTCTGCACCCAATGCCACTAGCGTTTCAATCAACACGGCGGTTTGAATCGTCATGTGAATGCAGCCGATGATTTTAGCACCCGCTAAAGGCTGTTCGGCTTGGTATTTTTTACGAATTGCCATCAACGCAGGCATTTCAGATTCAGCAATACGAATTTCGTTACGGCCATAGTCTGCAAGTGTGATGTCAGCAACTTTATAGTCTGTGAAGCTCATCAGATTCTCCATTCGGAAGAATGGGCGCCCTTGCAAATGAAGTTGGCATCTTGTTGAGCGTAGCGGAGAAAACTCCGTTGCAGCGCCCCTCAACAGGATGTGAAAGTAGGTGAACTGATCAACAGTGTAGCCAACTTTCATGAATAATCAGATACGACAAAGCAGGAGGTTGGCTCCTGCTTTGGGGTTTAGCTTTTAACGTTGTAATTCGAAGGAATTACAAGCCAGCATCCGCGCGTAGTGCTTCAGCTTTATCCGTTTTCTCCCATGGGAATGCAGTAAAGGTGTCATCACCTACCGTCATTTCAAATGGGTTACGACCAAAGTGACCGTAAGCTGCGGTAGCACGGTACATTGGGTGCAATAGATCTAGCATACGTGTGATGGCGTATGGACGTAGGTCGAAGTGTTGGTTCACCAACGCAATGATCTTCTCGTCAGAGATTTTGCCCGTGCCAAAAGTGTTGATTGACACAGAAGTAGGCAGCGCAACACCAATAGCATAAGACACTTGGATCTCACAACGGTCGGCAAGACCTGCTGCAACGATGTTCTTCGCCACATAACGGCCTGCGTAAGCAGCTGAACGGTCTACTTTTGATGGGTCTTTACCAGAGAATGCACCACCACCATGACGCGCCATACCGCCATAAGTGTCCACAATGATCTTACGACCGGTCAGACCACAGTCACCCACTGGGCCACCAATCACGAAGTTACCTGTTGGGTTGATGTGGAACTGAGTGTCTTTGGTCAGCAGTTCAGCAGGAATCTCTTGCTTAACGATCAGTTCCATTACCGCTTCACGCAGGTCTTTCTGGCTGACTTCTGGGTTGTGCTGAGTCGACAACACGATAGCGTCAATGGCAGATACACGGCCATTTTCATAACGGCAAGTGACCTGAGATTTAGCATCTGGACGCAACCAAGGCAGCTGACCGTTTTTACGCACTTCAGCCTGACGCTCAACCAAGCGGTGGGCAAAAGTGATTGGTGCTGGCATCAGTACTTCAGTTTCGTTAGATGCATAGCCGAACATCAAACCTTGGTCGCCTGCACCTTGATCTTCAGGCTTCTGACGGTCAACACCTTGTGCGATGTCAACAGACTGCTTACCAATCAGGTTGATGATGCCGCAAGTGCTGCCGTCAAAACCAACATTAGAAGAGGTGTAACCGATGTCGTTGATCACGCCACGCACTAGGTCTTCTAAATCGATCCAAGCGGAAGTGCTGATTTCACCCGATACAATCGCCACACCCGTCTTCACCATAGTTTCACAGGCAACACGGGCGTATTTATCTTCTGCAATAATTGCATCAAGTACCGCATCAGAGATCTGGTCAGCAATTTTATCTGGATGGCCTTCAGAAACAGATTCAGAAGTAAATAATGAGTATTCGCTCATGGTTCTTTTTACCCTCAGGGGATTTTTAGATAGGAGATTGGCCAAGCAGGCAGGTTATTCCGATAACCCGCTCGACCCCTGAAAGCAGGACGCACTATGCCTACTTAAATAGCCAATTCTTAACCTGAAATGTAAAAATTGACGGTCAAAACAAGTCTAACAATGCTCAGTTCAGTCTACGCTTACGTGAAATTACGTACTCAGTGCAGTAGTCGTAAATGATAGCGTAATGTATAGAGCTAAAATTAATCGACAATTGTAACGATTCGCCCGACCGAATGCACAGTGAAATTTATGATAATCCGCATGTGTGATATTCATATTGATACGTTTAAAACACTTTGTTCTTATTTTGTTCGTGGTTTTGGGTGAAAGCACATTGAATTTGCCGAAAATATTGAACGGTTAATTCTTGGTTTATCTTTAAGCTAGCAATTGTGGTTAAGTTTTATCTGATAGCCTGTTTTTCAAACGATACGCTAACGCAGGTCTGGTTAACCCTAGAGCACGAGCAGCCTTCGAGACATTATTGTCGTGTTGGGACATTGCCGCGCGCAAAATAGCTTCTTCAAGCTGGTTTAAGTCGATCTCTTGGTTTAACACTTGTTGTGCTATCAGCTCTGTCGCAGAAGGTAGGGCGCTTTGTACCGACTCTAGGCGTCCACTTTGATCATTCAGTTGCTGCTGACTGGTCTCAGGTATCGCTTGTTTAAAAGGTGAGTGGTAATGAAACAGGCTTTGCTCACTGATTGACTGATGGTTGTCGGTTAATATGACGCCCCGTTCGATGGTGTTTTCTAATTCGCGAATATTACCCGGCCAATCGTAAGCAACTAATGCAGCCATTGCGCGATCAGTTAAACCGAGACTCTTTTTCTTATAACGGGCTTCATAACGTTTACGAAAATGCTCTGCCAATAAGGGGATGTCGTTTTTGCGCTCTCGTAGAGGCGGGATGATTACCGTGTAAGCATTGATACGATAAAACAGATCGGCGCGGAAACGCCCTTCTGCAACGGCTTGCGCTAAGTTTTCATTGGTTGCGGCCACCACTCGCACATCAATTTTACGTAGAACGCTATCACCGACACGTTCTAGTTCACCCTCTTGTAATACACGTAACAAGGCTGCTTGTGCCCTTGGGGTCAGTTCAATCACTTCATCTAAGAAAATAGTACCTTGATGTGCGCGCTCAAAACGACCAATACGATTTTGTGTCGCCCCAGTAAACGCGCCTTTTTGCACGCCAAAAAGTTCAGACTCGATTAATTCTGGTGGAATTGCAGCGCAGTTTACAGCGATAAATGGCTGGTCACGCCTTGGGCTCATGCTATGAATACGACGTGCTAATACCTCTTTACCTGTACCTGTTTCACCTAAAAGCAGCATGGTGACATCAGAATCAGAGCCTTTGTCTATCATTTGTAAGGCGCTGGTAAAAGGTGGGGCAGAGCCGATAGTTGTAGGCGTGTCAGGGCTAGGAGGAAGGCGCTCTTCTAATGCGGCAATTTGTGATTGCAGTGCATAGAGTTCATCAATTAAAGGGGCTTCTCTAAATAGCTCTCGAAAGGATTCATGATCCTCCCATTCATGGGCTGGTTTGCCGATGATATGGCAGCGGTGATCACCTTTGCCTCGACACTCAACTTCTCGGAATTGAATCTCTTGGCCTAGAAATTGGCTGGAGTAGCTGCAGGCGTAGCCCAGTAAAATCCAACAGGCGGGTTCTTCTAATTGGCCCAGTACTGTTTGGCAGATTTCGACCTCGAATGAATCTTCCCAGTCAAACTCTGCATAGAAGTGTTGGTTCGCGACGTCCATTTCCAAACAGATCGGAATAGCTTTCACCATGCCCCGTAAACAATGCAGTTGGGGGCCAGTTAAAAAAGCTTCTTCTGGGGTGCTATTGGGGCGTACTTGTAACGCAAGCTCTGCGTCTTTCAGACCGGAATAATAGCCCAAGCGCATAAAAAAGCCTTTCGCTCGGGCTTGCCCCATGGTTGAGATAATCTCTTTGCGGAAGCTGCCCATTGCGGAGATACCCAGCAATAATGAGCGGTGCTCTGCGAGCCAGATTTTACCGTTCTCAGGGTCGAATCTTAGTTGATCAAGCAGATCTTGACGACTAGGCAAGGTCAGGTGTTGGGTTGGCTGCTGCATTTGGAACTCTTATCTATTTTATTGTTATTGTGCACATAAAATGTGAGTTCTATCTGTATCACAGCTGGCGCTAATTTTCATTAGCACCACGCAGCATAAATGCAGGTTGTTGATCAGTTGCTGGATTATGACAAATGTTGCGCTTGTTTCTCCGCAGCATAAAAACGGTCGCGATCTTCTTTGCTAATATCACATTGATGCAGCGGAAATTGGCCTTTTTTGCGATCCTCAAAATAACAGCGTAGGGTTTTTTCTATGGTGGGAAAGGCCAGCTCAGACCAAGGTATTTCGTCTTCACTAAACAGCTCTACTTCTAAACTCTCAGGGCCAGAGCTGAAAATAGGCTCAGGTAGCTCAGCTAAAAAGATCATGTAAACCTGACTGATCACAGTGGTATCAATCAGCATATAAAGCTGTTGAATATTCACTTTGGCTTGGGCTTCCTCCCAAGTTTCACGCCATGCTGCATCGGCAGTGGTTTCATGGTTTTCCATAAAACCTGCGGGTAATGTCCAGTAACCGTGACGGGGTTCAATGGCACGTTTACAGAGCAAAATTTTATCGCCATAAACGGGGATCGTGCCGGCAACAATTTTTGGGTTTTGATAGTGAATGGTATTGCAGTGGTCACAAATATGGCGCGGGCGGTTGTCGTCATCAGGGATACCAACTCGAACGGGTTGGCCACAGTCACTACAAAAATTCATCCAGACATCCTTTAAATGGCCTCAGTTGAAGCGCTTAGAAGTGCGTAATTGGCAAGCTATAGTGTAATAGTGTAAGTGCTCAAGCAAAAGAATACGGCAGAATATCACCATTGACTAGTGTCAAACTTTTACCCCTCTCGTTTATTGCTTAAGATATCAATATGATGCATTTAAGTCAGTTAGGTGAACACTGCGCAAACTGCGCTCAAGTATCAGATATAAGCCCAAGGATTCACCGTGAAATTACAACAACTTAAAGAAAATATTGACCGCTACAAACCCATTAACATCAAAGGGGCTCACCCAGATGCCGCAGTGCTTATCGCACTCACCGACAATGAGCATGATCCTGAGATCATTCTAACCCGTCGTGCTTCTCACCTTTCCAGTCACTCGGGCCAAGTGGCTTTCCCTGGTGGTATGAAAGATAAGACAGATGTTAATTTAATGGCGACGGCACTGCGTGAAAGCCATGAAGAGGTTGGCCTAGAAGCAGATCAAGTGCAGATTGTTGGGCGTTTGAATCAAGTTGTTTCTCATATGGGGGTACGGGTTACACCTTGGATTGGTATAGTACCAAAAACGGTTGAATTAACACCTAACCCTGATGAGCTTGATGCTATTTTCCGTGTGCCGCTCTCATTTTTTCTGGCCGATCAGCGCGAGCATACAGACGTAATTCCAATAGGGAATTCTGCTATTTATGTGCCGAGTTACCTATTTGGCGAATATGTGATTTGGGGATTGTCAGCCATGATGTTGGTCGATTTACTACGAGTAGGGTTTAACAGCTCAATATCTCTACATCAAGCACCACCTAAAGGCAGTAAATTGCGTCACTTAGAGCCTAGTAAACATCGCCGTGTCAGTGACTAGGCTAACTAACGAAAAATAAAAAACAGGCAATAACAACCCAATACAACCCAAGGATTGCTCATGATTTATGACTTAGGTGAACGTAGCGTTCAATTTGATACCGATGAATACTTTATTGCGCCCAGCGCAGACCTGATCGGCTCAGTCAAAGTAGGCCATCAAGCCAGCGTTTGGTTTAACGTCACAATTCGGGCTGATAATGATCAGATCGTTATTGGCGAACAAACGAATATTCAAGACAACTCTGTGTTGCATGTTGACGATAATCAACCTCTGATATTAGGCAAAGGTGTCACCATTGGCCATAAGGTCATGCTGCACAGCTGTGAGGTGGGTGATTACAGCCTAATTGGCATGAATGCAGTGGTATTAAACGGCGCTAAAATTGGCAAGTACTGCATTATTGGTGCTGGGGCTGTCGTAAAAGAGGGTATGGTGATTCCAGATGGCTCACTGGTTGTAGGTGCACCCGCAATGATCAAACGTCAAATCAATGACAGCCAATACGCTATGTTAGAAGCCAGCGCAGCCCATTATGTGCATAATAGCGCCCGATACCGTCAGCAGCTTAAGGCTCGATCTTAATTTGTGGACAAGTATCCTCTAAGGAATTGATTTAATAGGTTGAAGCATTCATCGCTTCGCTGGAGTTACTGTGAGTTTGAATAACGTCCAACCAGAGCCCACAAAGCTTGTGAAGCCACGTTCTGTCGCCTCACCTTGCGTTAGTATTTGTGCGCTAAATGAAAAGGGTTTTTGCATTGGCTGTTATCGTGATGGTAACGAAATTCGTGAGTGGAATCGTTATACAGAGGAACAAAAGCAGCAGGTCTTAAATAGCTGCCAACGTCGTGCAGAACTGGATAAAGCCTTTCTGTAATATGTGATACCTAATTTTTGATCCAAACGGTTGTACAACCTCCCCTTGATATACAGCCAAAAGCACTAACGATAAAGGAATCTGTTATGACCAGCATTGGTACACCACTTAGTCCAACTGCCACCCGTGTTTTAATGTGCGGATCTGGAGAGTTAGGTAAAGAAGTGGTGATAGAGCTTCAGCGCTTGGGCTGTGAAGTCATCGCGGTTGACCGCTATGCCAATGCGCCTGCCATGCAAGTGGCTCACCGTAGTCATGTGATCTCTATGTTAGATGGAGATGCTTTAAGGGCGGTGATTGAGCAAGAGCAGCCTCATTTGATCGTGCCTGAAATTGAAGCAATTGCCACCGATACTTTGGCGGCCTTAGAGCAAGAGGGTTTCACGGTAGTGCCTACCGCTCGTGCTACACAGTTAACGATGAACCGTGAAGGTATCCGTCGTTTAGCGGCAGAAACTCTAGGTTTAAGCACGTCACCTTATCGTTTTGCCAGCACAAAAGCTGAATATTTGGCCGCCATTGAACAGGTGGGTACGCCTTGTGTTGTTAAACCGATTATGTCTAGCTCAGGTAAGGGGCAAAGCGTAGTTAAAACCCCTGCTGATGCTGATCAGGCTTGGGAGTATGCTCAAGCGGGTGGTCGAGCAGGTGCAGGTAAAGTCATCGTTGAAGGCTTTGTTGATTTTGACTATGAAATTACCCTACTCACCATTCGTCATGCAGGCGGCACTAGTTTTTGTGCGCCAATTGGTCATCGCCAAGAAAAAGGTGACTATCGAGAGTCTTGGCAGCCACAGGTGATGTCTGAAGCCGCACTGGCAGAGTCACAGCGTATCGGCCAAGCCATTACGGATGCTCTAGGCGGTAGAGGCTTATTTGGTGTTGAACTCTTTGTGAAAGGGGATCAAGTGTATTTCAGTGAAGTTTCACCACGTCCGCATGACACAGGGATGGTGACATTGATTTCACAAGATTTGTCAGAGTTTGCACTACACGCACGTGCTATTTTGGGTTTGCCGATTCCAAGTATTCGTCAATTTGGCCCATCGGCCTCTGCTGTGATTTTGGTTGAAGGGCATTCAACACAAACCTGTTTTGGTAATTTATCAGCGGCCTTGGCCGAGCCTGATACTCAGCTGCGCCTATTTGGCAAGCCTGAAGTACAAGGCGAGCGCCGTATGGGTGTGGCACTTGCACTGGATAACAGCATTGAGCTTGCCATTGAAAAAGCCAAGCGTGCCGCAAACGCTGTTAGCATAACGCTTTAATCGTTACTGATTGATTTTACTTATTTAATACAAGATATGAGCATGGACACTACAACAACACAATCTGCTGAAAAGCGTCGCGTTCTAACCGGTATCACCACCACTGGCACCCCTCACTTGGGCAACTACGTGGGCGCGATTCGCCCTGCGATTGAAGCCAGCCGTGATGCCAATAATGAATCGTTTTATTTCTTGGCAGATTTACACGCGCTGATTAAATGCCATGAGCCTCAGCGTGTACAAGAGTCTCGTCGTGAGATCGCAGCGACTTGGCTTGCCCTAGGCTTAGACACAGACAATGCCGTGTTTTACCGTCAGTCTGATGTGCCTGAAATTACAGAGCTGACTTGGCTGCTAACTTGCGTCTGTGCCAAAGGCTTAATGAATCGTGCCCACGCCTATAAAGCAGCAGTGCAAGAAAATGAAGCTGATAGCAGTGCAGATCCTGATAAAGGCATCACGATGGGACTGTTCAGCTACCCAATATTAATGGCAGCTGACATTTTGATGTTTAATGCAACAGATGTACCTGTAGGTCGTGATCAAATTCAGCATATTGAGATGGCACGAGATGTGGCGCAGCGCTTTAACCATATCTATCAAGGCCAATTCTTCAAACTGCCAGAGGCACGCATAGAAGAAAGTGTTGCAGTGCTGAACGGCTTAGATGGTCGTAAAATGAGTAAAAGCTATAACAACACCATTCCGTTGTTTGAGCCAGAGAAAAAACTGTTGAAGCTGATTCGTAAAATCAAAACCAATTCATTAGAACCAGGTGAGCCAAAAGAAACGGAAGGTTGCACATTGTTCCAAATCTGGCAGGCATTTGCGGATGAGGGACAAGTGGCAGATATGCGTTTACGTTATGAAAATGGAATTGGCTGGGGCGAGATGAAAAATGAGCTGTTTGAACTGGTGAATAGTCAGATTCAAGCGCCGCGCGCTCGTTATGTCGAATTGATGAATGATATGGGCTATGTTGAAGAGGTTATGAAAAAAGGTGCTGAAAAAGCCCGTGATCATGCTTCTCCACTGATGGCACAATTGCGCAAAGCGGTTGGTTTTGGTGCTTTTGTTTAGCGGGTTCTCTAATTACCTGTAAAAAAAGCGACTCTGGTCGCTTTTTTTACGTAAAAATAAAATTACCCTATTTATTTCCCTCGTTGACTTCAAGGAGCTAGCCCTATGTCATCGCAAACGGAACACCCAGTATCGGGTCTTAGTAATCGGAAACAATTCATTATTGCAGTCGGCGTTTTCATCTTTTTAAGTGTTGTATTGATCGAAATAGAAACGTTTGAAACTGTATATGAGTTCTCTCGTACCCACGAAGACTGGGAGTTAGATGAACTGATCATGGCAGCCCTGTCAGCTTTAATCACGAGTGCGTTCACTTTTGCCTTCAATGCGTACTATCAAGCACAAGCGCTCAAAAAAGAGATGACCTACCGTCTGAAATTGGAACGTGAGTTGGCGCATGCACAAAAAATCCAATCACTGGGAACGTTAGCTGGAGGTGTTGCACATTCAGCAAATAACTATTTGCAGCCCATCATGACATTGTCTCGCTTAGCGCAAAAACAGTTACCATCAGACAGCCCGTTACAGCCCTTTATGGAGAAAATATTACTGGCAGCTAATAATGCCCACAATGTGTTAGGTGAGCTATTAAGGTTTAGTCGACAGGAGCCGCTTGCTGAAACAGAAGTATATGACCTGCAAAAAGAGCTAGATCAACACCAGTTGCTTTATCGCGCAGCTCTTTCTATGCAGAGTAAACTTAGCTTTGATCTTACAGATCAACCTTGCCCAGTCGCATTAAGTTCAAGTCAAATTGCTGATATAACATTGGCGCTTATTACCAATGCAGAGGATAGTTACAATAGCCAAGGGGGAGTGATTCAAGTTCGATTAGAGCAAAAGGGCAAGATGGCACTGCTTAGCGTGACAGATCAAGGTAGCGGTATAGCTGCTCATCAAATAGAGCGATTATTTGAACCTTTTTATACCACTAAGGCCGTTGGCGAAGGCACAGGCCTTGGTTTATCCATTGTACATGGATTGGTACAAGGCGTTGGCGGCCATGTAGAGGTTTCAAGTGAGCTGGACAAAGGCACAACATTCAGTCTGCATATTCCACTTGCGTTGTGATGTCGGTTAAACTTGGGCACTTTAGCGCATGACTGTGCTATCTTGATTTAGGTGAAAAAATAAGAAAACCTCTAAATACTAGGGTAACAATGTCCTTAATAAAAAAAGCGCACTTAGTTTTGCTGCTGTTGTTGAGCTACAGTGCGACAACTTTTGCCAATAGCGCCATTCGCCTTTCTACCATAGAGTACCCGCCTCTTTTTCAGTCTGAAAAAATACCGGGCAAAGGCTATGGTGTAGCTAGTGATCTGACCGAGGCAGCATTTAAGGCTGCAGGTGTGACAATAGAATTTGACTATATTCCAATGATTCGCAGTGTCGAGTCCGTAGTCACTGAAAGGCATCCTGCTAATCTTGGTTCCATTAATTGGTTTATTAAAGATAAAGCTGATGATCTTGTTGAGGTGGTGAATCTGTTTAATATTCACTTTATGCTGTTTTATAAAAAAAGCACCTTCAAGAAAGACATTGCTTATCAAGCCTTGAGTGAGCTTCAGATTTATAATATTGGCAATGTTCGTGGCAGTTCAACTACGCCAGTGGTAACTGATGCGGGGTTAAATATTCAGTGGGTCAGCAAGCTAGAACTCAACTTTAGAATGCTTAATGCGGATCGTATAGACTTTGCTATTGGTGGTGAAACTGCTGGTTGGGCTTTGATTGGCAAGCTCTTTCCTGACAGTGTAAATAAGTTTACCACGGTGAAAAAACCAATCTTGACGGTACCCATTGGTTTGGTTTTTCACAAAAACCAAACAGGGCTAATCGAAAAATTTAATCAAGGTTTGGACACTATTCTAGCGAATGGCACTTATTATGAGATATTGGAACGCTATTACTCAAAGGCACAAATAGCAGAGAACTTGTTGACTGATAACATTGCTAACAAGGCAAAGGCACTTGGAGTGAAGTACTAGACGCAGGTTGTGAGTGTGAGTAATAGTTGGTATGAAGGCATAAAGGTAGGTAGAGCGTTATACACTTGAGAAATGAGAAGGGCGGCCTAGCCGCCCTATAATCCCTTTGTGACCTATTCCTTGATCACAACTCATCCTGAGTTGACTCCTTCGGCATCCTGTTGACTGTTGCTCCTGCGTTCCTTGTCGGCCGTTCCTATCCATTGATCCTTAGTAAGCATCCTAGCCCACCTGAATTACGATCCGTCGTAACTCCTTTCCATTGCAATCTATCCTGACTGCTAGCTTATCCTAAGCTTTCCCTGTGACACTCCTATGACATTGCTTCCTAGCATCCCTGTCTGTCACTCTAGATCCATAATCCCGTGTTATCTCCATTACCGAACATCTTGTCCGGCTGCACTGTTTTCCTTAGCGCCCAGTCACTTTAACAAATTCTAAAAATTAAAAATCAGTCTAAAACCATTAGTTTCTACTTGTTGAACAACGGTAGAAAGCCTTTGCTCTTATAACTGTTTGAATTTTAAGCATTTAATATTTTTATCTTATAGAGGAAGGCATAATAACAACTGAAATAACTGACATTGTCGTAAGCTTTTGTAGGCAATCTCTTACAAAGCATAGGCTAAACTGCCATTAGATGATTTTGGGGCAAGAACTCTGGGTAGCATGCATAAAAAAACCACGCTCAGATTAGCGTGGTTTTAGAGGTTGGAAGCTAAGTGTATTGCTTCAGTTATCAAATACTGAGTCAATGGATAGACCTTGCTTTTCCATAATTCGGCGTAAACGACGTAGTGCTTCTACTTGGATTTGGCGCACACGCTCGCGAGTTAGACCTATTTCATCGCCTACTTCCTCTAGCGTTGATGGTTCATAACCATGCAGACCAAAACGACGTACTACTACTTCTGATTGTTTTTCGCTGAGCTCACCTAACCACATATCAATATGTTCACTGAAATCATTACGTTGCAGTGTCTGGGCGGGGTCCATATCTTCTGAGTCAGCGATGGTCTCTATCAGAGGGCGATCAACATCGCTACCTGCTGGATAATCAACAGAAGTGACGCGTTCATTCAAACCCAGCATTTTTTTCACAGTTTCAACGGGGCGATCTAGTGCTTCTGCGATCTCTTCTGGGGTTGCTTCATGGTCTAGCTTTTGAGTCAGCTCTCTCGCTGCCCGCAAGTAGACATTCAGTTCTTTTACGACATGAATGGGTAAGCGAATGGTGCGAGTTTGGTTCATTAGTGCGCGTTCTATGGTTTGACGAATCCACCAAGTAGCGTAGGTTGAGAAGCGAAAACCACGCTCTGGATCGAATTTCTCAACGGCACGAATAAGACCAAGATTACCTTCTTCAATAAGATCTAGTAGGGTTAGTCCTCGATTCAAATAGCGGCGGGCAATTTTAACCACCAAACGTAGATTGCTTTCGATCATACGGCGGCGGCCAGCGGCATCACCCTTACGAGCCAGACGACCGTAGAACACCTCTTCTTCAGGTGATAACAAAGGGGAAAACCCGATCTCATTCAAATAAAGCTGAGTGGCATCAAGGCTTTTCTCTGTTTTGTCTTCGCGTTCGAGAGCACGTTCGAAAGCCTCTTCGGCTTCTGAGGCAGACATTTGCTCGTCATCTATATCGTCGCAATCATCTACTAGGTCAAGTTCTAGTTCTGAATCTATTTCATCGGTGATGAAGTCTTTCTCTAAAGTAGTCATAGCTGCATTCCCACGTCCTGAGCCATATATACTGTTTCAAGGTTTGAAAACAAAATACTGGCTTTGTTGTTATTTATCAGGCCCTAAACTGGGTGTTGTGAGCGCCACGTCCGGTGTAGAAAACAATGTCACAACCGACCAATGACTGGCCTTGTTTGACCTTTAAGGTCAGACATTTACACACTATTTTTTTATGAGGTCTTTTGCGAAGCTTCTGGGCTGAAGGGCTTAAAGTCTAAGCCTAATGGCCGAAAAAAGGGATGCTTCACAGTAGCTATTACATTGTGACCAATGCGTCTAACTGACTAATAAGCTACTACCAAGGTATGAACTTTAGCAAACACTTTTTTGTAAGGAGTTAAAAAAAGATATGATTAAGATAATGAGTCTTCCAGACTATCTACTCTAATATAGGGTAATTAATCTGAAAGATCATAGGGATAGGAGGTATGGAAAAAATAATCAATAGATTAGTTTTTTCTGTCAGATTTCAATTCAAATGCTAAAACCAGAGCAAATCCTAGCAGCATAATCAGCAATGCTGGCAGTAATTGGGCATCTGCCCCTGTTAATAGAGTAAACTCTGATGGAAAGATATTCGTTTGAGCAATGGGCACGGCCTCACCATGACGTCCTAGCTTATAAGACACCATTTGTTTCCAAGGCCAGATCTGTTGTAGAGAGCCGATTAATACCCCCGTCAAGACTGCTAGCGTCATCGCTCTGAAGCGATTGAATAGCCAGCCTAGCAAGTGTGAAAAACTTAAAATACCCAGCACACAGCCCGTTGCGAATAGACCTAACACCAAGAAATCAAAGCTCTTAACCGCCTGAATAATGCCACCATAGATACCCATCACTAAAAGTAAAAAACTGCCTGAAATACCGGGAAGAATCATGGCGCAGATAGCGATAGCGCCCGCCAACACAACTTGCCAAGGCTGATCAACGCTTAGGCTCGGCATAAGCTGATTAATGAGACTCATCAGTATTACACCTAGGATTAAACCAATAGAGGTGAGTAAAGTACGGCCTTCTATTTGCCGATAAATTAAAATTACGGATGCCAGCACTAAACCAAAAAAGAAGGCCGAGAGCAGCACGGGATGATTCAGTAGTAAATAACTAATCAAATGCGCCAGTAGCAAAATGCTACTTAAGATACCCGCTAATAAGGTACTTAAAAATTGCCCATCAATTTTGCGCCAAACGGCTTTAAAGCCTTCACGATGCCATACTGAAATTAAAGTAGGGTTGATACTGCGAATTGAGGCCAGTAGTTGTTCATAAATCCCCGTAATAAAGGCAACTGTGCCGCCTGAGACACCGGGTACTGCATCTGCGGCTCCCATGGCCATGCCTTTAAAGAATATTTGGATCTGTTGTTGCGCATTCACAGTTAAGCGACTCCTGCCACTAAAGGTACGAATTTCACATCGGTAATAGTTTCGATTTGGCTGCCCGATTCTGTTTTAGTAACTCGCACAAGCTTTTGTTGTTCAGCCCCTAGCGGCAGAATGATGCAGCCATTAGGGGCTAACTGCTCTAGCAAGGCTTCAGGTACAAATTCAGGAGCTGCCGTAATTAAAATGGCATCAAACTCACCCTTTGCAGGCCAACCTTGATAGCCGTCACCATGCCTCAGGGTGATGTTATTTAGTTTTAGGGCGCTAAAGCGTGCGCGGGCTTTATCTTGGAATGAGCCGATACGCTCAATGCTGAACACTTGTGCAAATAAGCTCGCTAGTACAGCGGTTTGATAACCTGAGCCAGTACCCAGCTCAAGTACTCGCTTTGGGCGCTCGGGCTGTTCCAGCAGTAATTCCGTCATTTTAGCCACGATCCAAGGTTGGGAGATGGTTTGCTGAAAACCAATTGGCAGAGAGACATCTTCATAGGCGCGATGGGACAAGGCATCATCAATAAAGATATGTCGGGGTAAGCGTATCATTACTTGTAGTAACTCAGCATGGGTAATACCTTGCTCTCGTAAACGTGCCACCATGCGATCTCGTGTACGTTGAGAGGTCATCCCTATGCCTTGTAGGTTCCACTTGTCTCTCATCCAATCTCTCCAATCAAGCCGTCTAACCATTGCGCGAGGGGTTTTACCGCAGCTTGATGGGTTAAGTCCACATGCAAGGGGGTAATGCTGACGTAACCTTGCTCTATCGCATAAAAGTCAGTTTCTGGGCCTGCATCTCGTATGGAGCCTGCCGCTGGAATCCAATAACGTAGTTTGCCTCTAGGGTCTTTGACTGCTTCAGGCTCGCCTGCTTGATGACGATGTCCTAGCTGTGTCAGGCGAATCCCTTTTAACTGATTAAAGGGCAAGTCAGGTACATTGATATTTAAAATAGTACCTGTGGGTAATGCTAAATTTTGGTAACGGCGTAGCACTTTAACCACTACTTCAGCCGCTGTAGCAAAATGCTGCTTGCCTACCAAAGAAACCGCAATGGAGGGGACTCCTAAGAAGCGCCCTTCTGTAGCAGCGGCAACCGTACCGGAATACAGCACATCATCCCCTAAGTTACCGCCATGATTAATGCCTGCGATCACTAGGTCTGCTTGTGAGTTAAACAGCTTAGACAAACCCATATAGACGCAATCAGTGGGTGTGCCATCAATGCTGTAAAAACCGTTTTCCATCTGCTCAGGGCAAAGCGGTCGACTCAGCGTCAGAGAGTTGCTGGCACCACTGCGATCACGGTCAGGTGCTACAACCGTAATACGTTCAACCTCAATTTCTTCGGCTAAACGTTGCGCCAACACTTTTAGCCCCTCAGCCCTTACACCATCGTCATTGGATAACAAAAGTTTCATTGTCGCTCTGTCCTAAATTACAGCTGAATCCATTACAAAAGGGGATTATTCGCTTAGCTCGATTTCAACGCCCTGCCAGTCAACAAGTTCGCGTAGTACTGAAGTTGCAAATGCACCTGCCGGTAGTACAAATGACAAGGTTAGATCTTGCTCTTGCCAATCCCAGTGCAGATGTTCTGGAATCAGTCGTAAACCACGGCGCTCATGATTTAAGCCTGCGCTGGCAATACCCTCAATAACTTCTGGGTAAGCCGAAGCCACTTGCTGCTCTAAGGTTAAAACCTCTTCCGTGATCCGAGCTTCACCTGCCCCCCACATTGGGCCAGTAGGGTGTACACTGCCTTCTTGTAATCGGGTTTGTAGCTCTTGATCACCTGACTCTACATTGAACTGGCTGCGGCTGCCTGAGAAAGTCGCTATGTCGCCTGCTAACCATTGGTTCCAATTTTTTTGCTCAATACGTTCCGCTAGCACACGGTTAAACAGCCAGCTACGTAATGAGGATAGCAGCATCGCTTTGTTGTCTTTATCACGCTTGCTCAGCTTTAAACTTTGACCCGTGGCCACTCGCTGCCACGCTTTGTTTAGATTGTTACCATTGCGGCCAAAACGTTGTTCGCCAAAATAGTTCGGAACACCTTGAGTGGCGATATGATCTAAACGCTGTTCGGCAGCGTCACGATCCCCTTGGAAGTTACGGAGACAGATGCGGAATTTATTGGCGCGATGTACGCCCCGTTTCAGCTTTTTGCGGTGACGAATCGCTTTTAAAATCTCAACGCCTTCAACACAAAACTGTGACCAGTCTGGTGTGATTAAGCCGGGTATGTGTACGCTGAACCATTGCTCCGTCACCGCATGTCGG
Organism: Oceanospirillum multiglobuliferum; assembly: GCF_900167095.1. Taxonomy (GTDB): domain Bacteria; phylum Pseudomonadota; class Gammaproteobacteria; order Pseudomonadales; family Halomonadaceae; genus Oceanospirillum; species Oceanospirillum multiglobuliferum. The sequence goes on along the minus strand of NZ_FUXG01000020.1, from coordinate 31,146 downwards.
TCTTTCAGGCCGGAATAAGCCACAGCGGAATAGCTGACATTGGTAAAGCGTGCCAAATGACGTGCCACCCAATCGGTGTTGTTGCCCACTTTTCGAATCCATAAAAAGTGATGTTCGCCCTCACCTTCAGGTTCAAAACCTAATAGTTCTTCAACTTGAAAGTCTTCAGGTTTGGCTCGTAGCTGTGCAGTGCCCGCAGGCCCACCCCAGGCGTAAGGAAAGTCTAAAGACAATGGGCAGGGCGGTATTTCTGATGCTGTATCAGAAGCTGCATTCACATCGGTCACATCAGTTTGACTGGTCATACGAGTCTCAATATTCAATTTTATTTAGTGTCAGCAGACTGCAATAACACCACTGCGTGAGCAGCGATACCCTCTTTGCGTCCGGTGTAGCCCAGTTGTTCCGTGGTGGTGGCTTTAACATTCACCGCTCTATAATTAATCCGTAGGTCTTGTGCAAGGTTTTGGCACATCTGCTCAATATGCGGTGCCATTTTAGGGGCTTGCGCCACAATGGTGCTGTCAATGTTGACGACTTGCCAACCGTTTCTGCCTAGAAGCTGTACCACCTTACGTAATAATTCACGGCTATCTGCGCCTGCATAGGCAGGATCTGTATCGGGAAAATGTTTACCAATATCTCCCAAAGCAGCGGCGCCCAACAGTGCATCGCAAAGGGCATGAATCAGTACATCACCATCAGAGTGTGCCACTAATCCTTGTGTGTAGGGGATAGATACGCCCCCTATCACGATATGGTCGCCTTCGCCAAATTTGTGTACGTCAAAACCATGTCCAATACGCATCAATCCCTCTCTTTAATCGTTACCGTTGTGCGGGTCAGTTGAATGTTGGTGGCTCAGAAAAAGCGCAGCAAAATAAAGGTCATCAGGCTGTGTTACTTTGATATTGTCACGCTGACCTGCAACTAGTTTAGGTGTAAAACCTGCCCATTCTAATGCTGAGGCTTCATCCGTTATGGTGGCTTGTGCGGCTAGTGCGCGCTCTAGGCTGTCCCGTAGTTTGTGATAACGAAACATCTGGGGGGTTAGTGCATGCCAAAGCTGTTGGCGGTCTACCGTATGGTCAATTTCTGCTAAACCATTTTTAATGGGGGTTGCGCGTTTCATTGTGTCGGCAACAGGCAGCGCTAAAATACCACCCACAGCATCACTCTTAAGTTGTTGAATGAGGTTGTGAATATCTGAACTTCTGACACATGGTCGTGCCACATCATGTACCAAGATCCAATCATCGGGTTGCGCCTGATCAGCAATCGCTTTTAAACCGTTTAAGACAGAATCACAGCGCTCTTGTCCACCTACAACGGGCTGAAAACCATAGTGTTCAACCTCTGGCCAATAGGGATCATCTGGGTTCAAACAGATGACTCGCCCAGCTTCTGGGCAAGCCTGACTGAGTCGCTGCAAGGTCTGTTCTAAAATGGTTTTGCCCATCAGAGGCAAGTATTGCTTGGGGCGATCGGCTTGCATTCTAGAGCCAACACCTGCGGCAGGTACTAACCACCAAAGTTTATTGCTCATGGGTGATCTCTAGGCTGGGTTTGATGCTGGAAACTGAGTCTGTGTTGGTATTTGTATTTGTATTTGTATTGCTGGCATTAGTACTCGATGTTGAGTCTGTTGATGCATTTTCAGGCACAGTACTGTTAATCAGCAGGTAAAAAGTTTCATTTTTACGCACCATGCCGAGTTCATAACGGGCGCGCTCTTCAATCGCATCTAGGCCGCTACGTAGGTCTCGTACTTCGGCTGCTAGCTGAGCGTTGCGTGCGGCTAATGCCTCGGTTACTTTCTGCTGCTCTTCAATACGAGCTTCAAGTTGCCAGCTTTCAGGCAAGCTATTATCGCCCCACCACAAGCGCACTTGTAATAAAACAATGATCAATAGCAGCAGTAAATTCAAAAAACGAAACATAACCTGAGCACTCTATTTATTCACAACAGGCACTAATCACCCATGTTTACCAGCAAGAACAAGGTTTAACAACGACAGACAAAAAGGGGGAACCTGTTGGCTCCCCCTTTTAGATCTTCAGTCAAAGCCGATAGGCGGTATTATGCCTGACCTTTGATCTCTTTCAGACCATTGTAAATCGCTTTGTCGCCAAGTTCAGCGGCAATTTCTAACAAACGGTTATACTTGGCTACACGGTCAGAGCGGCATAGAGAACCTGTTTTGATCTGGCCAGCCGCAGTGCCCACTGCTAAATCAGCAATAGTCGTGTCTTCTGTTTCGCCTGAACGGTGAGAGATAACCGCGGTGTAACCTGCATCTTTCGCCATTTTGATCGCGTCTAGTGTTTCAGACAAAGAACCGATCTGGTTGAACTTGATCAGAATAGAGTTCGCGATGTTCTTGTCGATCCCTTCTTTCAGAATTTTCGTGTTGGTCACGAATAGATCATCACCCACTAACTGAACTTTGTCGCCGATTTTGCGAGTTAGGCTAGCCCAGCCATCCCAATCTGACTCGTCTAAACCATCTTCAATTGATACGATTGGGTAAGTCGCAGACAGCTGTGCTAAGTAATCACCAAAGCCTTCAGAATCGAAGATTTTGCCTTCGCCAGCCAGATCATACTGACCGTTTTTGTAGAATTCAGAGGCCGCGCAGTCTAGTGCCAAAGTCACATCTTTACCTAGCTCGTAACCCGCTTGTTCAACAGCTTCACGGATTGCAACCAAAGCGTCTTCGTTAGAGGCTAGGTTAGGTGCAAAACCACCTTCATCACCTACCGCAGTGCTTAAACCGCGTGCTTTCAGAACTGCTTTCAGAGAGTGGAAAATCTCCACACCACAACGTAGCGCTTCTGGGAAAGAGGTGAAGTTAACAGGCTGAACCATGAACTCTTGGATATCAACGTTGTTATCAGCGTGTTCGCCACCGTTGATGATGTTCATCATCGGTACAGGCATAGAGAACTGACCCGCAGTGCCATTGATTTCAGCAATGTGTGCGTACAGTGGAATGCCTTTGTCTTTTGCTGCCGCTTTTGCCGCTGCTAAAGATACCGCTAGAATCGCGTTTGCACCTAAGTTGGCTTTGTTCTCAGTGCCATCTAAGGCCAACATGGTGTTGTCCAGTGCGCGCTGATCAGCAGCATCCATACCCATTAGAGCATCACGGATTGAGGTGTTCACCGCAGTTACGGCTTTTAACACACCTTTGCCCAGATAACGGCTTTTATCGCCATCACGCAACTCTAGTGCTTCACGAGAACCAGTTGATGCACCAGAAGGCGCACATGCGCTTGCACGTACACCTGAAGCCAAAGTCACTTCAGCTTGAACGGTTGGGTTACCACGGGAATCAAGCACTTCAATTGCTTTGATATCAACGATTGCTGTCATTCGGATGTTTCTCCAAAAAGAGTTCTGCTGCTGAGCAGCTTTTTAAATCAAATCGCGCAAAATTGTTTCGGATAGCCCGCTATTATCGGATATCCAACCCATCAAAGTCTTTAACCAGATCGTCGATGGCTTTCAGTTGGCGCAGAAATGGCTCCAACTGATGTAGAGGTAACGCTGAAGGCCCATCACACAACGCTTTATCAGGGTTGGGGTGTGCTTCTAAAAATAATCCCGCCAAGCCAACCGCCATACCCGCACGCGCCAAACTCAGCACTTGTTGACGACGACCACCTGAAGCAGCACCCATTGGATCACGACACTGCAACGCATGGGTCACATCAAAAATCATGGGGGCGTTATGGCAAGCTTGTTTCATCACATCAAAGCCCAGCATATCAACCACAAGATTGTCGTAACCAAAGTTACTGCCACGTTCGCAGATCATAATTTGGTTGTTGCCGCACTCGATAAATTTTTCCACCATATTGCCCATTTGCGCGGGACTGGTGAACTGAGGCTTTTTGATGTTAATGACCGCGCCCGTTTGTGCCATCGCCTGCACAAGATCAGTTTGTCGTGCCAAGAAGGCAGGTAGCTGAATAATGTCTGCAACCTCAGCCGCAGGTTGTGCTTGATAGCTTTCATGCACATCGGTGATGATCGGCACACCAAAGCGCGCTTTGATTTCAGCCAGAATTTCTAACCCTTTCTCTAAGCCGGGGCCACGAAAAGAGTGAATAGAGGAGCGGTTAGCCTTGTCAAAAGAGGCTTTAAAAACGTAGGGAATCCCTAGGCGAGAGGTCACCTCTACATAATGTTCTGCAATCTCAAGGGCAAGATCCCTCGATTCCAGAACATTCATGCCACCTAACAGCACAAAAGGAAGTCCGTTGCCGATCTTCAGATCGGCAACGTGAATCACTTGTTGGACTGTCGTGTCAGCAGAGCCAGTTGAAACTTGAGAAGCCGACATTCGTCTGTGAACACCTGTACTGATTAAGACTCTTTTTTGGCCGCTTGATGCGCCAAACCTGCCTCAATAAAACCGGTGAACAGCGGGTGGCCATCACGCGGTGTTGAGGTGAACTCAGGGTGGAACTGACAAGCCACAAACCAAGGGTGGTCTTTCAGCTCAACCATCTCAACCAGAGAGTTATCAATAGAGCGGCCAGAGAAGATCAGGCCTGCGTCTTCTAACTGCTCAACAAACTGATTGTTCACTTCATAACGGTGGCGGTGACGCTCAAGAATAACATCTTGACCATAAACCTCACGCGCTTTTGAACCCGCTTGCAGTTTGCACTCTTGGCCACCTAAACGCATGGTGCCGCCTAGGTCAGAGCTGTGATCACGCAGTTCAATCTTACCTTCGGCATTGATCCACTCAGTGATCAAGCCTACTACAGGGTGTGTTGTTTCATGGGTGAACTCGGTGCTGTGTGCATCGGTCATACCTGCAACGTTACGTGCGTACTCAATCACCGCAACTTGCATACCCAAGCAGATGCCCAAATAAGGGATGCCGTTTTCGCGAGCGAATTGTGCTGTGGCAATTTTGCCTTCTACGCCACGCTCACCAAAGCCGCCTGGTACTAGAATCGCATCTTTGTCACGTAGGCGCTCTGCACCATTGCGCTCGATCTCTTCTGAGTCGATGTACTCAATGTTGACCTTTGTACGGGTTTTGATGCCTGCGTGTGTGATCGCCTCAATCAACGATTTATACGCATCCAGCAGCTCCATATACTTGCCGACCATCGCAATGTTCATGGTGCGCAGTGGGTTCAGTTTGGCATCGGCCACTGCAATCCACTCAGACAGATCTGCTGGTGGGCAGTCTAGACCAAAGCGTTTCACCACGATCTCATCTAAGTTCTGAGCGTGTAGCATGCTTGGAATACGATAAATAGTGTCGGCATCTTCTAAAGAGATCACCGCTTTTTCGTCTACGTTGGTGAACATAGAGATCTTGCGGCGCTCATTGGCTTCAATTGCGACCTCTGAACGGCACACCAAAATATCAGGTTGAATACCAATCGAACGCAGCTCTTTCACGGAGTGTTGCGTAGGTTTAGTCTTTGTTTCGCCTGCTGTTTTAATGTAAGGCACTAAGGTTAAGTGCATAAACATCGCATGATCTGAGCCAACCTGAACTTTGAGCTGACGTACCGCTTCCAAGAATGGTTGTGACTCAATATCACCTACGGTGCCACCGATCTCAACCAGTGCCACGTCATAACCTTCAGCGCCTGCAATCACCCGATCTTTAATTTCGTTGGTGATATGCGGAATCACCTGCACTGTACCGCCCAAGTAATCACCACGACGCTCTTTACGCAGCACGTGCTCGTAAACACGGCCAGTGGTGAAGTTGTTGCGCTGAGTCATCTTGGTGCGAATAAAGCGCTCATAATGACCCAGATCCAGATCGGTTTCTGCGCCATCTTCGGTCACAAAAACCTCACCGTGCTGGAACGGACTCATCGTACCCGGATCAACGTTAATATACGGATCCAGCTTGAGCATAGTGACTTTTAAGCCACGAGCCTCAAGAATAGCGGCCAGTGATGCAGAAGCGATGCCTTTGCCTAAAGAAGAAACGACACCGCCTGTGACGAAAATATATCGCGTCATGAAGAACCTGTTTACGTTGTGCTGCAAAAATATAAGAGGGGGGTACTAATACAGGTACCAAAAGGTACTAAATAGATGGGAGTGCAGGATACCAGAACCATTTCACCATCACAATTCAACCAGCGTATTTCAGCTGGAAAAAATCAAGCGCGCATTATGCCTATATGAGCAGCAAAAGCATATGAATCTATGCCATTGTTTGGGTATTTAAATTTCTTAGGGTGTGCGGTTTATCACTAGTTTTTATATATCAGATAGTTAGCTGTGGCCTTCGTTATTCCATCTTATCAACCAAGCTTGGTGAATAGACTGAGATAGAACAGATTCAGATAGCCATAAGTCTGCAACAGCAATCAGCTGGGCATCGCCTGTTTCTGGTTGCCACCAGATTAATGGGAGACGTTGACGTAACCAAGGTGGAATATCACTTTCTTGTAATAGTTTTTTTAGCTGTTTTCGCCCCCGTTTGACCAGCTGAATCGTTTCTCCTCCTTGTCTATAGCGAACCCATAAGGTTCCACTGTCAGGTAACTGCATTATGGGTAGGTCTTGATTTATCTTCTGCGGAAAGCCTGCGGCTGAGTTGAGCGTTAGCACACCTGTATTGATAGAAAGGCTGATTGGTGTTTGCTCAGAAGATAAGGGTAGCGTTGCTAGGAGATGGCTTTCACCCGCGTCAAATTTTGTTGTAGGTAGAAGTAGATAGAGTAGCCCTCTAAAGCGCCTCAGCTGATAACCCTGCCAATTGAAGCAAGGCTCTGCGTCTATTTTTGCTTCTACTACCTCATTAAAAATTATTTGCCACTGCTTGCGTTCCAGCTCGGGCATAGCCTGTGCTTTAAACCAAAAGCGCAATAAATTGATCTGTCTTGGTCGAGATAAACCTTGTAACCGAGCACAGTTAATTGCTTCGCCAAACTTTGTTGACATCAGTGTTTGTTGCAGATCTAGCTCAGCCAAGTCTTCATTCAATGCAGCACTTTCAGCTAGGTTTTGAGCGGCACGGCTAAACAGCTCGCTACTGGCTGGCCAGCGTTGTTTTAAGCGCGGTAATATTTCATGACGCAGGTAGTTACGATCAAAGTCAGTGCATTGATTGGATTCATCCTCAACCCAGCGTAATTGCTGCTGTTGGGCATATTGCTCTAATTGTGCGCGGTTATAACTGAGCAGGGGGCGATATAGCTGACCTCTGCCCAGTGTTCGGAAAGCAGGCATGGCCGATAGACCTTGGCTGCCTGCGCCCCGCAATAAGCGTAACAACAGAGTTTCAGCCTGATCATCAGCATGGTGTGCCATCAAGAGCAGGTCATCTTTTTGTAGCTGTTGTTCAAAAATATGGTAACGGGCTTTGCGCGCTTGTGCTTCCAAACTGCTGAGCTGTTGGTTCAGCTGCACCTGATGTACTTGGCAGGATATTTTGATACTGAATTGCTGTTGGTATTGTTTGCAAAGCTGTTGGCAGTGGTCGGCCCACTGATCGGCATTGGGGCTTAAACCATGGTGAACATGTAAAACCTTCAGGCTTTTGGACTCCGCCTGACACCAACGCACCGCTAGATCGAGTAACACAATGGAATCTAAACCACCACTCAGCGCCAACCATAGTTGCTGATGAGCGGGTAATGATAACTGGATGTCGTTGACCTTGGATAGGGAGACAGAAGCCATTAGAAAGTAGCCGTAAGGTTAGAATGTTCAGTTAGAAGAAGACAAAAAAATACCCTCGATAAGCCTATTATCGGGGGTATTGATCAAAGCAAACAAGGACTCGAAAGCAGTCGCCTAGCGTCTACCATTCACCAAGTTCGGTGTTGCCAGCATAGTAAGACATAAGACGCTCGTAGCGACGGTCTATTAATTGTTCGTCAGACATCTCATCCAGCTTTTCTAGAGTTTCCAGCAAAGCCTGTTTCAAGTCTGCGGCGACTTTTTCTGGATTCTGGTGCGCGCCACCTAGCGGCTCATCCACTAAGCGATCTACTAAGCCCAGCTGTTTTAAGCGGCCTGCGGTAACGCCCATTGCAGCGGCAGCATCACTTGCACGGTCTGCGCTTTTCCACAAAATAGAAGCACAACCTTCTGGTGAAATCACCGAGTAGATTGAGTTTTCTAACATGATCAGCTCATCACAAACACCAATTGCCAGCGCACCACCTGAACCACCCTCGCCGATAACGGTTGAGATGATTGGGGTTTTTAAGCGCGACATAACGGCTAGGTTATAAGCGATCGCTTCACTCTGACCACGCTCTTCAGCATCAATGCCAGGATAAGCACCCGGTGTATCAATAAAAGTTAGAATTGGCATTTTAAAACGCTCTGCCATTTCCATCATACGGCAGGCTTTACGGTAGCCTTCTGGACGAGGCATACCAAAGTTGCGGCGTACTTTCTCTTTTACGGTACGACCTTTCTGATGGCCGATTACCATCACAGGCCTATCCTCTAAACGGGCAATACCACTGACAATGGCAGGATCATCAGAGAAGTTACGATCACCATGCAACTCATCAAAATCAGTGAAGATGTGCTGTATGTAATCCAGCGTATAAGGACGCTGTGGGTGACGAGACAGCTGAACCACTTGCGCAGGTGTTAGGTTAGAAAAAATATCTGCCATCAACTTCAGGCTTTTTTCCTGTAATTTGGCAATTTCATCTGTGATGTTCAGTTGGTTATCATTACCGACTAGGCGCAGCTCGTTAATCTTTGCTTCTAGTTCTGCAATGGGTTGTTCAAAGTCCAGATAATTGGGGTTCATAGATCCACACTATTTAAAATATCTACAATATCTATAATACCGACGATATCCACATGACGACATGAATATGATTGGCCGTAATACTACGGCAAAGGCGCTTTAAAAAAAACCTTTGCTGTTTGATAAACCCGCTAACCACAAGCGTGGTAGCCAATTTGATAGCGGTATTAAACTGTTAACCTAGTCGCCGTAATTTAGACGCACGTTTGGTACACCAAAACCATCATACAGGCTATAGATCAGTTCATCGCTGGGTTGCACATACCATGTGCTCCCTAGCCGCAAGCGTCCCGATAAATCTGGACGCAAGTAGTGCACTTCAACAGGCACGCCTAGGCATGGGTCACTCACGACAAAAGGTTTGAGCTTTTGCTTCAGTAAATCTATTTTTTTGCCGTTGGTTTCAGATTGTTTTAACGTCAGCTCTAAGTTTTGGCTATAGCGTATGCGGGCATCTAACAGGCCTGTTACCTGTTTTGCTCTTACACGTAGACTACCAGAGTAGTCGTCAAAGCTGACATCACCTTCGATAATCACCAACTGGTCTTTTTGTAATAAGCTGCGATGGGCTTCATACAAAATACCAAAAACTGATACTTCAGTACGACCACTGCGATCATCTAGCGTAATAAAAGCAATGGTATCGCCTTTTTTGCTTTTCATGGTGCGAATATCAATGATCAGTCCAGATAGCTTTTGTGTTTCTTTACTGGCTTGCAGATCACTGAGTTTATTGCGCACAAAACGGCGAATCTCTACTTCATATTCATCAAAGGGGTGGCCTGTCAGATACAAGCCTAAGGTATCTCGTTCACCTTTTAAGCGTTCTTTATCTGTCCAATCACGCACTTTACGATGGTCAGCGTAGGGGTCTAAGGTTTCTTCTGCGGCCAACTCACCAAACATATCCATCATACCAATGTCGGCATTACGGCTAGATTGTTCGGCGGCTTTAAAGGCGTCTTCAACAGAGGCCAGCATAACAGACCGACTTGGACCAATTTTGTCTAATGCGCCACTACGGATCAGTGCTTCAACGGTACGTTTGTTCACTTTGCGTGAGTCGTTGCGTGCACAAAAATCAAACAGGTCAGTGTAGGGGCCACCTTCATTACGCGCGGCGACAATCGCTTCAATTGGCCCTTCACCTACGCCCTTGATTGCCCCTAAACCATAGACAATTTCACCTGCCGCGTTGACGGTGAAACGGAAGGCACCGCTATTCACATCAGGCGGTGTCAGTGGCAGTTTCATGGTGCGGCACTCTTCCACCAGTGTGACCACCTTATCGGTGTTCTGCATCTCGGTGGATAACACAGCAGCCATAAAGGGTGCGGGATAGTGGCACTTTAGATAAGCGGTTTGGTACGACACTAGGGCATAGGCCGCTGAGTGTGACTTGTTAAAGCCGTAACCTGCGAATTTTTCTACCAGATCAAAGATGTTGCCCGCCAGATCAAGGTCGATTCCCCCTTTAGCACAACCTTCCAGAAAGACCGAACGCTGCTTGGCCATCTCCTCAGGTTTCTTCTTACCCATTGCACGGCGTAGTAAGTCTGCGCCCCCTAGGGTATAACCGCCCATCACCTGTGCAATCTGCATCACCTGTTCTTGATACAGAATAATGCCGTAGGTTGGCTCTAATACGGGCTTCAGAGATTGTAGTTGGTAATCAGGGTGTGGATAAGATAACTCAGAACGACCATGCTTACGGCTGATAAAGTCGTCTACCATGCCCGATTGCAAGGGGCCAGGACGGAACAGTGCCACCAATGCGATGATATCTTCGAAGCAACTCGGTAATAAGCGTTTGATCAGATCTTTCATACCCCGTGATTCCAGCTGGAATACGGCGGTGGTTTCTGCCCGTTGCAACAAAGCAAAAGTAGGGTCGTCGTCTAAAGGAATACTTTCAATATCAAACTGGTTATTGCCCATTTGCTGGTGAATGGTTTTAATGGCCCAGTCGATAATGGTTAAAGTACGCAAGCCCAAAAAGTCGAATTTCACCAATCCTGCGGATTCAACGTCGTCTTTATCAAACTGCGCCACCAAGCTGGTGCCGCCTTCTTCACAAAAAATAGGCGAAAAATCGGTCAGTTTAGTGGGCGCAATTACAACGCCCCCAGCGTGTTTACCCGTTCCTCTAACTGTACCTTCTAGCTTGATCGCCATCTCCCAGATTTCAGCGGCGTCGTCATCACTGGCTAAGAATTCGCGCAGCGGTTCTTCCTGCTCAAAGGCTTTTGCCAAGGTCATGCCCACTTCAAAGGGGATCATCTTTGAAAGTTTGTCGGCTAAGCCATAGGGCTTGCCTTGAGCACGCGCCACATCACGCACTACCGCTTTAGCGGCCATAGTACCAAAGGTGGCGATCTGCGAAACCGCATTACGGCCATAGGTCTCGGCCACATAATCAATGACTCGATCTCGGCCATCCATGCAGAAATCGACGTCAAAGTCGGGCATAGACACCCGCTCAGGGTTCAAGAATCGCTCAAACAGCAAGTCGTATTCTAAAGGGTCAAGATCTGTGATTTTCTGGGCATAAGCCACTAGAGAACCTGCGCCCGACCCCCTTCCGGGGCCAACAGGTACACCGTTGTTTTTCGCCCACTGGATAAAGTCCATCACGATTAGAAAGTAACCGGGGAATCCCATGGTTAAAATCGTGTTCAACTCAAAATCTAGGCGCTCTCGATAAATGCGCTCTTTTTCTGGGAATTCAGGTGAGTTGACATCAAACAGCTTATGCAGTCGCTCAGTTAAACCGTCGTGGGACACTTTGCGGAAAAAGTCGTCCATGCCCATACCTTCTGGTATTGGGTAGTCAGGTAGAAAGTATTCGCCGAGGGTAATATCAATGGTGCAACGTTTGGCAATTTCTACACTGTTTTGCAGCGCTTCAGGCAAGTCAGCGAACAGCTTTGCCATCTCTTCAGGCGATTTTAGATACTGTTCTTCTGAATAGCTTTTATTACGATGAGGGTCATCCAACGCACGTCCTTCGCCAATACAAACGCGCGTTTCATGGCTCCAGAAGTCTTCTTTATTAATAAAGCGAACATCGTTTGTGGCCACCACCGGACACTGACAACTGTGCGCCAGTTTGACCGACTGATGCACGCAGTGCTCATCCCCTGGGCGAGATGTGCGATGCAATTCTAGATAAAATCGTTGAGGGAAGATTTGCATCCATTTTTCAAGAGCTTGGCGCGCTTCAGGATAACGCTCGCTCAATAGCCAGCGCCCCACTTCGCCCTCTTTGGCGCCCGACAATGCGAGAAGCCCTTCAGAGCGTGCCACAATCCATGACTCTTTTAAAATATTACGGCCAAGATGTTGGCCTTCTAAATACCCTTGAGACACCAGCTCGGTTAAGTTGCGATAGCCCTCATTGTTCATCGCAATCAAAGTCATGCGAAAGGGTTTTTCAGTATCAATGGGGTTTTCAAGCCAGACATCCGCGCCCACAATCGGTTTGATGCCTGCGCCTTGCATATTCTTATAGAATTTCACCAAGGCGAACATGTTGGATTCGTCGGTGATGGCAATCGCGGGCATCTGCATCTCAATCAGCTTTTCAGGCAGCTTTTTGATGCGAACCAAACCATCCACAATCGAATATTCAGTATGTACGCGTAAATGTACAAAAGAGGGCAGCATATTGGAGTCCAGCTTGTAAGAGCACTAAAACAAAAGGGTCAAGCAGATAGAGTAGCCGTAAAACTGAAGCCTAGCAGTTAAACCTAAAGCAGTTTCAACTGTACCGGCTTAAATGAGCGTCGATGTTGTGGCGTGATGCCAAAACGCTCAAGTGCAGCGAGATGTTGAGGTGTTGGATAGCCTTTATGTTGTGCAAAGCCGTAGTCAGGGTAGGCTTGATCCAACTGCTGCATTTGTCGATCACGGGTCACTTTGGCCAAGATCGACGCGGCACTAATAGCGGCATGGCGCGCATCGCCTTTTACTACAGCTTGAGATGGACAAGGTAGTTCAGGGCAACGGTTACCATCCACCAAAACAAATTCAGCAGCAGGTTTTAATCCTGCCACAGCACGCTGCATGGCTAACATAGTGGCGTGTAGAATATTTAAACGGTCGATCTCTTCAACACTGGCTTCCGCTACTGACCAAGCCAACGCTTTACTTTTAATCTCATCAAATAAAGCTTCACGTTTTTTTTCAGTCAGCTTTTTAGAGTCTGCTAAACCGATGATCGGTTGCGCTGGGTCTAAAATTACCGCAGCAGTTACTACTGCACCCACCAACGGGCCGCGCCCTACTTCATCAACACCTGCCAAATACAGGCCCTGATAAGGAATCTCTAGGGGAGGAAACTCAACTTTTGCCATGACAGTTCTCGATTACTTGTTCAATGGTTGCCGCGGCAGTTTGACTGGCATTTTGCTTTAAGTTGAGGTGTAGCTGATAAAAACGCTCAACTAAAGCTTGATATTGTTCAGGATGCTGTAAGCGATCCAGCAAGGCGTGACCGAGATTTTCTGCGCTTGCCTGTTCTTGAATTAACTCAGGCACCAGTGTTTCGCCTGCAATTAAGTTCGGTAGCGAGATATGATCAACTTTAATCATGCGGCTAATAATAGCATGACTGAGCCAAGCCATTTTATAGGCCACTACCATCGGTTTTTTCAGCAACATCGCCTCTAGTGCTGCTGTACCTGAGGCCAGTAGCACAGCATTGGCTGCACTCATCACCTCTCGGGATTGGCCATCCACCAGCATAATACGTGCTCGCAATGCTTCTGGCTGCTGTTCAAGCTCCGTTTCAATCTGCTGATGTCGTAATGGTGTGGCGCAGGGAATCACCACTTGCAGATCGGCCATCTGCTGGCAGCACAACAGTGCAGCGTCTAAAAATGTACGGCCTAAATACTTCACTTCGCTGCTACGGCTGCCCGGTAAGACGGCTAACACAGGTTGCTCTACAGCCAAACCAAGCTGTTGACGTGCCCCTATTTGATCAACCTCTAGGGGAAGTTCATCTGCAAGTGGATGACCTACAAAAGTCACTGGGATATTAAAGCGCTGATAAAAAGGCGCTTCAAACGGCAGTAAGGTCAGCATGTGATCAACAGAGCGGGCGATCTTTTTTAAGCGCCCCTGCTTCCAAGCCCAGACTGAAGGCGAAACATAATGCACAACAGGAATACCCGCCTCTTTAACCCAACCCTCTAAGGTTAAGTTAAAGTCGGGTGCATCAATACCGATAAAAAGATCAGGCTTTTCAGCTATGCAGAGGTCACGCACTTGCTTGCGAATACCTAGCAATTCTTTTAATCGGCCAATCACCTCAACAAACCCCATCACCGACAATCTATCCATCGGCCAGTGGCTGACAAAGCCTTCTGCTTGCATTCTTGGCCCACCAATACCAAAAAACTCGGCATCAGGGTGGCGTTGTTTAAATGCTTTAATCAAGCCCGAACCTAAGATGTCACCTGATAGCTCACCTGCAACAATGGCAATACGCAAGGGGTTAGCCTTAGGTGTTGGGGCTTGTTCAGACATTAACGTACAATGCCTCGGGTCGAATTCTTGATTGAGTCAATAAACAGCTGTAACTCTGGTGAAGCGGTTTGCTGCTCCAGTTCAGTAAGTGCATCTTGCAGGCGCAAACCTTTGCGATAAACCGTTTTATAGGCTTGGCGCAGCTCACGCAGCACTTCATCACTGAAACCTCGACGTTTTAAACCTTCAAGGTTCAGGCCGTGAGATTCGGCAGGATTACCGTTCACCATCAAATAAGCGGGAACATCTTTTGCCAAATAGGTTGCGCCACCACACATGGCATGCGCACCAATGTGGCAGAACTGATGTACTGCTGAAGCACCGCCTACAATGGCAAAATCATCAATCTTCACGTGACCTGCAATGGCTGCATCAGAGGCAATAATTGTGTGATTACCAATAACACAATCATGGGCAATATGTACGCAAGTCATCAATAGGTTATTGTCGCCAATAATTGTGACGCCTTGATCTTGTACGGTGCCACGATGAATGGCGCAGCCTTCTCGAATGACGTTGTTGTTGCCAATCACTAGGCGTGTAGGTTCGCCTGCGTATTTTTTGTCTTGGCAGTCTTCACCTACAGAGGCAAATTGGTAGATCTTGTTCCCTGTACCAATCTTGGTCAGTTTGGTAATGACCACGTGAGGGCCAATCCAAGTACCCGCACCGATCTCGACCTCTGGGCCAATAATAGAGTACGGGCCAACTTCAACGTCATCCGCCAGCACTGCTGACGGATCAATAATTGCAGTAGGATGTATCTGGCTCACAGTTCTCTCTCTGCACACAGAATATTGCCTTCGCAGGCCAACTCTCCGTCTACTGTAGCACGGCACTCAAAACGCCAGATTCCACGACGAGGTTTGCCTATTACTTTGGCTTCTAGAATCAGTTGATCACCGGGTACAACTGGACGCTTAAAGCGCACTTTGTCACTTCCTACGAAGTAATAGATATGGCCATCCGCAGGTTTTTTCTCCATGGTTTTAAAACCTAAGATACCCGCTGCTTGTGCCATTGCTTCAATAATCAGTACGCCTGGCATAACCGGATGGTTTGGGAAGTGACCGTTGAAAAATGGCTCATTTACGGTCACATTTTTATACGCAACAATCGACTCACCCAGTTCTATTTCGACCACACGATCTACCAATAAAAACGGGTAGCGATGTGGTAGATATTCTTTAATTTCGTTAACGTCCAAAACCATGATTCAACCTCAAAAAAACCTGAGCGGTTGTACTGTAAGTGCTCAGGTGCGCCTTGGGCGCTTTTTGCTTCTTTATTTATATTAAGCGTTTTGATAAACGCTTTTAGTCTTACATCCTTGAGCAAGCTTTACTTTCTTATTGCTCATCACGCTGACGGGCAAGGGTTTGCTCAAGGTTTTTGATTCTTTTTGCCAACTGATCTAGTTGACTAAAACGCACTGCGTTTTTCCGCCAAACTTTTACATCCATCATGCCAGTACCAGAAGAGTAAGCCCCTGGCTGCGTAATAGAGCTGGTGACATTAGTGGTCATATTCAACGTTACGCCATCACAAATCTTAAGATGACCAGAGATATTACTGGAACCACCAATTAGACAGTTACGGCCAATTTCAGCACTGCCAGCAATACCAACGCAGCCCGCTATGGCCGTGCCCTCACCAATTTTGACGTTGTGGGCGATTTGAACTTGGCTATCAATAATCACGTTGTTGGCGATTTGTGTATCTTCTAAAGCACCACGGTCGATATTTGTATTGGCACCAATCTCTACCTGATTACCAATGATAACGCCGCCAAGTTGGGCAATTTTGATCCACTGTCCGCGCTCATTGGCAAAGCCAAAGCCGTCACCACCAATGACGCAGCCACTATGAATTGTCACCTGCCGACCCAGTGAAACGCCATGATAAATTGTGACGTTAGGGTAAATCCGGCAGTTTTCTCCAATGATTGTGTTTGCACCAATATAGCTATTGGCGCCAATGTAACTGTTAGCACCAATTTCAGCGCCTGCCTCAATAACAGCATGGGGACCTACTTGGGCACTAGGCTGTACTTGGGCTTGATCGCTGACGGTCGCACTTGGGTGAATCCCTGCTACACCATTAGCCATAGGGTCAAACAGTTGGCTCAAACGTGCGTAGGCCACATAAGGGTTTGATAACACCAAAGCGGCACAAGGGCAGTGCTCAGAAAAAGCATCTTTCAGTAATACTGCACCCGCTTGAGTGTGAGGTAAGTACTTCTGATACGCTGGGTTAGCCAAAAAACTGATCTGCTCAGGCTGTGCTGATTCTAATGTGGCAATTCCTGTGATCAAGATTTCAGGGTCACCAATCAGCTGAGCATCAAGTAGCTCTGCCAGTTGCTGTAAGCGATATTGCGCCACGACTATTGACTACCTTTACTCTGCTTTTTAGTTGGGGCTTGCAGCTTATTTAGCTCTGCAATCACTAGCGCAGTAATATCTAGTTCAGGCTTCACATAGGTCACCGCTTGACGATCCAGTAAGATGTCAATTTTCTGATCAGTAATAACGGTTTTAACTGCGTCATCTAGCAGAGGTCGCACACCACGAACATAGGTTTCTTGACGTTCACGCTGCTCTTTCTTTAAGCGCTGCCCTAGGAACTGGAACTCTTCAG
This sequence comes from Oceanospirillum multiglobuliferum, assembly GCF_900167095.1. GTDB lineage: Bacteria > Pseudomonadota > Gammaproteobacteria > Pseudomonadales > Halomonadaceae > Oceanospirillum > Oceanospirillum multiglobuliferum. Next base: position 14,200 of record NZ_FUXG01000020.1, on the reverse strand, counting down.
CTTTCTCTTGAATTTGCTTGCTTAGTTGACGCTTTTCATCATCACTCAGATTAGACGCTTGCTTTTTCAGTTTGTCTTGTAGCTTTTTAGCCTGTTCAGCAAGGTCTTTCACCTCTTTCTCGTCAGCGCTTAATGCTTCATTGATCATTTTAAACTCTGCGCTAGCTTGTTCTGTGCCCAATAAAGCGGTACGCCAATCTAGAACTGCAATTTTGGTATCTGCAAATACTTGGGCGGTTAAACCTTGTCCAATCAATAGGCTTAAGGCAACAATAAAGCTGAATCTCTTCAATGGCTTCATTCTAAGGACGCTCCTTTTTTCGAGTGCTTTCAGGCTTAAACTAATCAGTTCGAAAGCCTTAGAAAGTTTGTCCAATTGAGAATTGGAAGAACTCAGTATCATCATCTGCTTTAGCATTTAAAGCACGTGCAATACTAAAATCCAACGGACCAATTGGAGCTAACCAAGTTAAACCTGCACCAACAGACATTCTTAGCTCACTTAAATCAATGCCTGATGTACAGTTGGTTGATACTGAGGCACATTGTGTGGAAAACACATTGCCTGCATCAATAAACACAGTAGTTTGTAACGAACTACGGTCTTCAATAAACCACAATGGGTAAATTAATTCAGCGCCTGTTTCTATCAACGCATTACCACCAAATGCGGTTGCTTCTGCTGTGCCTGTTGGCGTACTTTTGGGGCCTAAAGAGTTACCGCGATAACCCCTCACAGAACCTAAACCACCTGAGAAGTAATGCTCATAGAAAGGTAATAGCGGATTATCGCCATAGCCATCAGCATAAGCCAAATCGGTACGTAGCTTAATAGAGTAGTCATCATTGAGCGGTACGAAGTAGCGGTTTTTGTACTCTACTTTGTAAAAAGTATCATCGCTGCCGGGTACTGCCACTTCTGCTGAGAGTTTCTGATAACTACCTGCCGTTGCCATAATGCCACGGTTCAGTTTGTTATCTGTGATGAATACCCCAAGTTTATAAGCGCGATGAGTATCGCCTTCGGTACTGATAAAGTTGAGCACCTCGGCAACAGGATCATCCCCTGTATACACTCGCGTATTATCTGCCGCAATGGTTGCCCCCACTCTTGTTGTTTCAGTGATAGGGTAACCAAAAGTCACCTTCACACCATAAGCATCTGTTGCAAAACCACTAATATCTGATGAGGCTAAGTTACTCTCTTGGTAGAACATGCTGATCCCTCGGCTTACACCGTCTAGGGTGTAGTAAGGATCAAATACAGAGATATCAAGTTTTTGTGTGGTATCACTTTTATTTACCGAGAAGGAGACATCATTTCCTGAGCCTAAAAAGTTATTTTGTTTTACGCCTGCCCCAAAAATAACACCGCTGTTCTGAGAGAAACCCACGCTGGCATTCAAACTACCCGACGCTTGCTCTTCAACAGAAAAGTTAACGTCGATTTGGTCATCTGTACCTGCAACTCGTGGCGTTTCAACCTGAACAGATTTGAAATAGCCCAAACGCTCTAAACGTTCTTTAGAGGTTTTTATTGAATCTGTAGAGGCAGATGCAGCCTCCATCTGAGTAATCTCTCGACGTAACACAGCATCTTTAGTGGTGACGTTACCGGTAAAGTTAATACGGCGTACATAAGTTCGTTTACCAGGTGCAACATACAAGGTGATTGACACTGTTTTGTCATCATGCAACTCAGGTACAGCGTTGACATTGGCAAAGGTAAAACCTTCTTCACCCAAACGCTTACGAATCGCTTCAGTTGAATTGACAAGCTTGGTACGAGAAAAGGTCTCGCCAGGCGTCAGAGCAACTTTGTCTAGAATCTCCTCTGGGTCGACAACAAGGTCACCACTGAGTTTGATCTCTTTAACTTTGTAAGCATCACCTTCTGTGACATTGATGGTGACAAAGACATCTAAATGATCTGCACTGATGGACACTTGTGTTGAGTCTACAGAAAACTTCAGATAACCACGGTCCAAATACCAGTTACGTAAGCGCTCAAGATCACCTTGTAATTTTGGTCTAGAGTATTGGCTGGCAGAGTTGAATAATGACCAGTGTTGTTTGGCTTCTAGCTCAAAGCGCTTTTGTAGCGTTTTATTATCGAAACGATCATTACCTGTGAAGTTGATATGACGAATGGTCGCCACTTCACCTTCATTGATTTTAACTTTCAGGATCACTCGGTTTTCAGAAATAGGCTCAACTTCAGTAACAATATTGGCACTATAACGACCTAAGCCGTGATACATACGCTCAAGCTCAAGCTCAATTTGCTCAAGGGCAACTCGTTGAAAAATCTGTCCGGCTTTTAAGCCCGACTGAGCAAGTCCCTTCTCTAGCTCCTCTTTCTTGATTTTGTCGTTGCCCGTAATTTTAATACTGTCAATTGAAGGGCGCTCTTTCACCACAACCAATAACAAGCCATTATCTTGCTCTAGTTTGATGTCATCAAAAAGCCCTGTTTCAAAAAGGGTTTTACTGGCCTGTACCAGCTCAGCCTGTGAAATTTCTTGATGTAATTGCACAGGGAAAGCGCTGAATACACGAGTGGCAGAAACACGCTGTAAACCTTCTACGCGCAGGTCTTCAAACACAAGACCTGCGGCTTGTGCCATAGAAACTTTTAAGCTTGATGAAAGCAGTAAACCCGCTGTAACTATTACTTTGATCCAAGATGCCATTGAGACGCTGTTCCAAGAAGGCGGCAGATTCATAGCCGCATTAAATCGTTATAAAAGGCGATCAGCATTAAACTGCCGAGCAGCATCATACCAATCCGTAATCCCAATTGTTGAGCTTTTTCTGGTACTGGTCGCCCAGTTACCGCTTCAATAAAATAAAACAGTAGATGTCCGCCATCGAGTACAGGAATAGGTAGCAGGTTTAACACGCCTAAACTGATACTGATATAGGCCAGAAAGGTTAAAAAGCTTTCTAAGCCACCTTTGGCCGAATCGCTAGCCACTTTAGCGATAGTGATTGGGCCGCTTAGGTTTTCAACCGATATTAAACCCACCACCATTTTGCGAATAGAATCTAATGTCAGCAGCGTCATATCGAAGGTTTTAATAGCGGCCTGTCCGATGGACTCAAACATACCGTACTGCACTTCTCGAATCATACCTTCAGGCCAGCTTACTGACTGTGGAGCTGCCCCGATATAACCAATGGCTCTACCGTCGGATAGATTTTTGCTGTTTGGTGTTAACCTGAGTGTTACAAGCTCTCCTGCACGCTGTACTTCAACTGATAATGTTTTCTGAGCCGAGCTTTGAATCACTGCAACCCACTGCATCCAGTCTTGTATTGCAACCGCATCAACAGACAGTATTTGGTCATCAACAAGTAAGCCAGCAGCCTTAGCAGCACCACCTTCTATTACTTGTCCAACAACAGCTGGAAAAGCGGGTGAGAATGGCGTAATACCCAAACTTTTTAAAGGGTCTGGCGTAGACTGCCCTGCTAACCAACGGTCAAGAGTCACGAAGTGTTGCACTTCGTTGTAGCCCTGCCATTCACGACTTTGTAGAGTGATTTCTCCGCTATCACCCGCTTTAGCCAACAGCGCTAGCGCCACCTCTTGCCATGAGCGTACTGGCTCACCTTCAATAGCGACAATTTCATAGTTAGCTTGTAATCCCGCCTGCTCTGCTAAAGAGTTGGGCGTAACCGCGCCGATTACAGGTGCAAGTGCGGAGCTACCAGATACGAAAACTAACCAATAAGTGATCACTGCCAGAATAAAATTGGCGATAGGTCCTGCGGCCACAATAGCAATACGTTTCCAAACGGACTGACGGTTAAATGCTAATGACCGCTCGTGCTCTGCAACTACAGCCTCTCTTTCATCCAGCATACTGACGTAGCCGCCAAGGGGAATCCAAGCAATGGCATACTCGGTATTGTGCTTATCACGCCAGCGAAATAACGGCTTACCAAAACCAACAGAGAAGCGCAGCACTTTAACACCGCAACGGCGCGCCACCCAAAAATGACCAAACTCGTGTACGGTCACCAAAATACCTAGGGTAACGATCAACGATAATACGGTATGCAGAAAACTCATTACTTAAACCCTTAACATCAGTTAATGCGTTTTGACGCACTCGGCGGCTAAACGTTCAAGTTCAGGTAAACAGAAGGCTCGGCTTTGTTGATCGTCCTGCAAAATTTGCTCTAGGCTATCAGCAGAGTGTGCAGGTACTTGTGATAAGGCACGGGAGCAAAGCTCTGGTATATCAATCATGCGAATTTTGCGCGCTAAGAAAGCGGCGACAGCCATTTCATTGGCTGCATTTAAAATAGCAGGTGCGGTTCCACCTAATTTGAAAGCAGCCTTGGCGAGCGCTAGGCATGGGAAACGGGTTTCATCCGCAGGTTCAAAGTTAAGTTTTGCAACCTGAAATAGGTCTAAAGGTTTTACGCCAGCTTCAATGCGTTCTGGCCAAGCTAAACCATAAGCGATGGGAGTTCGCATATCAGGGTTGCCCATTTGAGCAATCACTGAGCCATCGGCATAGGACACCATAGAGTGAATAATACTCTGGGGGTGTACCACCACTTGAATCTGCTCAGGCTGTACAGCGAAAAGCCAGCAAGCTTCAATTAACTCTAAGCCTTTGTTCATTAACGTTGCAGAATCAACGGAAATTTTCTGTCCCATTGACCAGTTCGGGTGCGCCACCGCTTGTTCAGGTGTGACTTGAGCCAATTGCTCAGCGCTGAACTCACGAAAAGGACCGCCTGAAGCTGTCAGCAATATTTGGCGTACGCCTCGATTAGGCAGAGTATCCGCATCAAACTGAGTACCAAGATCAGGCAAGCACTGGAATATCGCATTGTGCTCACTGTCTACAGGCAACAGCTCCGCACCATAAGCCTTTACCGCATCCATAAAAAGCTGGCCAGACATCACCAGGGCTTCTTTATTCGCCAGTAAAATTCGTTTGCCTGCTTTTACTGCCGCCAAAGCGGGTAGTAAACCTGCTGCGCCCACAATAGCGGCAACAACAATATCAACTTCTTGGGCAGAGGCAACCAGCTCTAGCGCCTCAGCACCAACTAGCAGCTCACTCTCCAGTTGGGGTAGCAAAGCTCTCAGTGCAGCAGCAGCTTCAGCTGTGGGCACGACTACAACCTTGGGCCGGAATTGTTGGCAAATCTGCGCCAAAAGTTCGACACGACTGAAACCACTCACCGCAAACAAACGATAACGTTCGGGATGCTGAGCAATCAGACTTAGAGTGCTTTGTCCTATCGAACCAGTACCGCCTAATAAGGTGATATTTTTCTGGCGCATCAAACTCATAAAGTTAAACCTGTTAATTTAAGGCTTAAAACAAAAATTGGAGCAGCTGCGGTTAAACTGTCAATGCGATCCATCACGCCGCCATGTCCTGGCAGTAAATGGCTACTGTCTTTTAAACCACGGTGACGTTTCACCATGCTTTCTAACAGATCGCCCAAAACAGAAACAGCTGTTACAACTAATGTGATAAGAATCAGTGTCAGGGTGTTCAAAACGCTTAACTGCCAATACAACGAAGCAAAGAGTGCCAATACAGAGGTTGCAAATAAACCACCGTATACACCTGCCCATGACTTACCAGGGCTAACCTTCGGTGCTAGCTTCTTATTACCGTATCGGCGGCCAAAGAAATAAGCCCCCACATCCGCAGTCCAGACCAGCAGCAACACATAAAGCAGCTCATCTTTACCTAACCAGAAACTGGTTCTTAACTCGACAAACCCAACCCAGCAAGGGATTAATACCGCCAGCCCCATTAGAAGTCGGGCAGAAGTACTCGACCAAAAAGGGGTTTTGGGATAACAGCTGACAGCGTACAGCGCCGCAGCCCAGCCCAATGCTGCAAAAATTAGAATATTCAGATCTAATTCAGGGGTGCGGACTTGTTCTAAACCATAAAGCATGAGCCCCATCGCAGCGGGATAAAGTACACGCCCTAATGTGGAGCTACCTGAAAGGTCTGCCCATTCCCAACTGGCAATTAAAACTACCGCCGAGATAAACCAGATAAAGTGTTCCGCACTCAGGCCAAATAAGCCCCACAAAGTCAAAGGTGCCAAAATTAGGGCAGTTATCACTCGTTGTTTAAGCATCCGATAGTCCTTCTATTTGCCCATCAGTTTGTCCTTCAACCTGCTCGCTGGTTTTACCAAAACGACGCTGACGGCCACTGTAATCAATGATGGCCTCTGTTAGTGCATCTTCTCGGAAGTCCGGCCATAGCAACGAGCTGTAATAGAATTCGGTATAGGCAAACTGCCATAACAAGAAGTTGCTAATACGTTGTTCGCCTGCGGTACGGATACAAAGATCAGGGGCAGGTAAATCGCTCAGCGAAACCACCTGATTGAAGCAGGTTTCATCAATTTGCTCCGGCTGTAACAGGCCGCTAGCCACTTGTTGAGCCAGTGTCTTAGCTGCATTGACAATATCCCAGCGGCCTCCGTAATTGGCGGCGATATTAAGCTGTAAACCACGATTGTTAGCGGTTAAAGCTTCTGCATCAGCGATACCTTGCTGAATATCCGCGCTGAACGCGGTTTTATCGCCAATAATACGTAACCGAATGTTGTGTTTGTGCAGTTGTTTGATTTCACGCCGTAGCGAGAACAGAAAAAGCTCCATTAAGGCATTGACCTCTGTAATAGGTCGTTGCCAATTTTCACTGCTAAAAGCAAATAAAGTTAAAGCTTCTACTTGATGTTGAACACAAGCTCTAATTACCGCACGTACGGCATTAGCACCTGCTTTATGACCCGCAATGCCGGGTAAAAATCGTTTCTTTGCCCAGCGGTTATTGCCATCCATGATGATGGCGATATGACGTGGAACATTGGTTATTTTTTTATCAGAATGCATAAAAAGGCAGCACAGTGGCGCCCATCAAAAAGATGGGCGCAAAGAGAATTAAACTTGCATTAAGTCGCGCTCTTTAGTTGCCAGCAACGCATCAACTTCAGCAACATATTTGTCGGTAAGTTTCTGAATGGCGTCTTCTGCACGACGCTCATCATCTTCAGAAATCTCTTTCTCTTTCAAAAGGTCTTTGATTGAACCATTCGCATCACGGCGGATATTGCGAATTGCCACTTTACCACCTTCCGCTTCGGCACGAGCCTGACGGATATAGTTCTTGCGCGTCTCTTCTGTCAGCGCAGGCATCGGTACACGAATGGTGTTACCGTTTGAGCTTGGGTTTAGACCCAAATCAGAGGCCATAATAGCTTTCTCAATGGCACCTACCATGTTGCGTTCCCAAGGCTGAATGCTTAAGGTACGCGCATCTTCAACACCCACGTTAGCCACTTGGCTTAGAGGGGTTGTGGAGCCGTAATAATCAACAGTTACGCTGTCTAAGATACTTGGGTGAGCACGGCCAGTGCGGATTTTTGCAAATGCAACACCCAGCGACTCAATGCTTTTCTTCATCCGTTTTTCGGCGTCGGTTTTAATTTCGTTGATCACGGAATTATCCTCTGTAAATTAGTGTGCCTTCGTCACCGCCTACCACTAAATTCAGCAGCGCACCGGGCTTATTCATATCAAATACCCGTACAGGCATATTATGATCGCGTACTAGGCAGATTGCAGTTAGATCCATTACTTCTAGCTTCTGGTCTAAGGCGCTGTCATAACTTAAACAACTATATTTAACGGCATCTGCGTATTTAACCGGATCTTTATCATAAACCCCGTCTACTTTTGTGGCTTTAATCACCACATCTGCATCCACTTCAATACCGCGTAAACAAGCAGCAGAGTCTGTGGTAAAGAATGGATTACCCGTACCCGCACTGAAGATTACCACATCTCCAGAAGTCAGATAACGTATCGCAGTACGACGGTCGTAGTGTTCAACTACACCGCTCATTGGAATCGCAGACATTACACGAGTGCGAATATTGGCGCGCTCTAAAGCATCACGCATTGCCAAACCGTTCATCACTGTTGCCAGCATACCCATGTGATCGCCCGTTACGCGATCCAAGCCAGCTTGACTCAGTGCTGCGCCCCTGAACAAATTACCACCACCAATCACTAAACCAACCTGCACACCAATGCCAACTAATTGGCCAATTTCTAGTGCCATACGGTTTAAGACTGCAGGGTCAATACCAAAGTTTTGCTCGCCCATTAGAGCTTCGCCGCTCAGTTTTAGCAAAATACGTTTGTAAGGTGAGGTTTTTTCTTTATTTGGCATCTCAGCAATCTCCGGCGGTAAAAATCAGGGATTATATTGCACAATGGCGCGTGTAACTTAAAGCCACACACGCCATTGTCAGACTTCGGGGGAGTGGTATTACAGGCCAGCCTGCTTACGCACTTCCTCAGCAAAATCTTCTTTCACAACTTCAATACCTTCACCTACTTCAATGCGGATGAAAGATTGAACTTCGCCACCGTTAGCTTTAGCAAATGCGCCAACAGTTACAGAAGGATCTTTGATGAAAGCTTGTTCTACTAAGCTGTTTTCCGCCAAGAATTTCTTCACGCGGCCAACTGCCATTTTCTCTTTGATCTCTTGTGGCTTACCTTCCATATCAGGTTGCGCCATGATGATCTCTTTCTCTTTCTGCAGTTCTTCTTCTGGCATCTCTTCTGGACGTGCAACACGAGGGTTAGCCGCAGCAACGTGCATTGCAACGTCTTTAGCCACATCAGCGTTACCGCCAACTAGTGCAGAAAGTACACCGATACGACCGCCGTGTACGTATTCACCAATTAGACCGCCAGCTGGTGCTTCTAGAATAGCTGCGCGACGTACAGAGATGTTTTCGCCGATCTTTTGAACCAACGCTTCACGCGCTGCTTCTAATTCGCCAGCCATCAGAGCAGCAATATCAGTCTCTTTGGTTTCGAAAGCTTTGTTCACAACCAGCTCAGCAAAAGCTTTGAAACCTTCGTCACGGGCAACGAAGTCAGTTTCAGAGTTCACTTCCAGAACGATACCGTAGCTGCCATCTGCTGCTACTTTAGTAACAATTGCACCATCAGCAGCAACACGACCAGCTTTCTTAGCTGCTTTCATGCCGCTTGATTTGCGTAGGTTTTCAATTGCTAGCTCGATATCGCCTTCAGCTTCACGAAGTGCAGTTTTGCACTCAAGCATGCCTAGACCAGTACGGTCACGCAGCTCTTTTACCATAGATGCGCTAATTGCAGCCATGATTACAACCTCTTTGATCAGATATAAAAAAACGGATTTGCAAAAGGGGGCTTTAGGCCCCCTTTTGCAGAGTTAACTGTCGCGGCTATTAAAAATAACAGCAGCGTGTGACAACAGAGTATTACTCTGCTGCAGCTTCGCTAACTTCTACGAATTCATCAGAACCCAGACCGTCTTTACCTTTTAGGCAAGCGTTTGCAATGCCTTGGGTGTAGATCTGAATTGCACGGATCGCATCATCGTTACCAGGAACAATGAAATCAACGCCGTCTGGATTGCTGTTAGTATCAACGATACCGATAACAGGAATGCCCAGTTTGTTAGCTTCGTTGATTGCAATACGCTCGTGATCAACGTCGATTACGAACAATGCATCAGGCAGGCCGCCCATATCTTTGATACCGCCGATAGAACGCTCTAGCTTAGCCATTTCGCGCTGGTTCATCAGCACTTCTTTCTTGGTCAGCTTGTCGAACGTACCATCATTCTGCATCGCTTCTAGATCGCGGAAGCGGCGAATTGATTGACGGATCGTTTTGTAGTTAGTCAACATACCACCTAACCAGCGGTGGTTAACGTATGGCATGCCAGCGCGGATCGCTTCTTCTTTGATCACTTTGCTTGCTGCGCGCTTAGTACCTACCAGTAGAACCTTGTTCTTACCAGCAGCTAGCTTTTCAACAAAAGACAATGCATCGTTCAACGCAGGCACAGTGTGCTCTAGGTTGATGATGTGAATGTTGTTACGCGCACCAAAAATGTACTTGCCCATTTTTGGGTTCCAGTAACGAGTTTGGTGACCGAAGTGAGCACCTGCTTTAAGCAGATCACGCATAGAAACTTGAGACATTTTGACTCCTAAAATTAGGGTTAAACCTCCATACACCCCATAACCCAACCTAATCACAAACCAAGTTTGTCTTAGGCACCCAGAGCTACGTGTCGGTATATGTGTGTCGTTTTGGATTTAATTGATATGGCTCAAACACAATGCCATCAGTGGCAAAGCCTTCTGATTAACATTTGCGTAGAAGCGCGCGGCTTTATACCACAAGACCAATATAATATAAAGTTTGTCGGGGGTTTCTGAAAAAAAACATCCCAAAATGCACGCTGGATGAATTTATTTCCGACTATTTTAGTCTCTTTCTTGCTTTTATCCTCTTCTACATCTCCCACCGCAGTGCAATAAGCGGTAACATCCAAGCTCACTTTGAATTCACTGCTGAAAAGATTTTACTATTTAGACATGACTGTAATTATCAAAACACCCGAAGAAATTGAAAAAATGCGCGTAGCGGGCCGTCTTGCCGCAGAAGTGCTAGATATGATCGCTCCGCATGTAAAGGCGGGTGTTAGCACTGGCGAACTAGACCGCATCTGCCATGATTATATCGTTAATGTGCAAAACGCGATTCCTGCGCCGCTGAATTATCATGGCTTTCCTAAGTCCATCTGTACCTCTGTGAATCATGTGATTTGCCATGGCATTCCCAGTGACAGCAAAATTCTGAAAAATGGCGACATCGTCAACGTTGACATCACCGTGATTAAAGATGGCTATCACGGTGATACCAGTATGATGTTTCTGATTGGTGAAACCAGAATTCAACCCAAGCGTTTGTGTCAAATTGCGCAAGAGTGCTTGTACAAAGCGATCAAAATTGTCCGTCCAGGCACAACTCTAGGTGATATAGGCGAGATTATTCAAAAGCATGCGGAGTCAAACGGATTCTCTGTTGTACGAGAGTACTGCGGGCACGGGATTGGCGCGGGCTTTCATGAAGACCCTCAGGTGGTACATTATGGCAAAGCTGGTACAGGACTTGCTTTACAAGAGGGCATGACCTTCACTATAGAACCAATGATCAATGCCGGAAAGCGTCATAGTAAGACCCTAAATGATGAATGGACAGTGGTCACAAAAGATCGCAGTCTATCCGCGCAGTATGAACACACGCTGCTGGTAACCGCAGAGGGTTGTGAAATACTGACCTTACGTAAAGAAGAAACCATATTCTAATGGACTGAATGCCCATGCCGCTAACACCCTATGAGTTTGCACCTGATCCATCGCTGTTTAACAAACACGCCTTTAGACAACAGCTTAACGAAGCCAAATCTAAGATCAGTCTGTTCAAGCAATGCATCAGATCAGTACAAGGTTTGCTTGATCAACGCTTTCTTGAAGGTGCAGATATTCGGGATTTGGTGCATGGGCGCGCTTGGTTTATCGATCAACTGCTCAGTGTTGCGTGGGAGCAATTTGACTGGCCGGATAGCCAGATCAGCTTATTAGCCGTAGGAGGCTATGGTCGAGGCGAATTGCACCCCGGCTCAGATATCGATCTGCTGATCCTGCTACGCAACGATGATGACAGCCCCTACCGCGACAGCCTTGAGCGCTTTGTGACTTTCCTATGGGATATCAGTCTAGACATCGGCCATAGCGTCCGATCTCTGACTGATTGTGAGCGTGAAGCAAAAGCTGACATCACAGTTGCCACCAACCTGCTGGAAAATCGCACCATTGTGGGGCCAGATAGTCTGCGTGAAGAGATGGTCAAACGCTTGGGCACAGAATATATGTGGTCCAGCAGCGAATTTTTTGAGGCCAAATGGCAAGAGCAGATCACACGCCACTACAAGTACAACAACAACGAATACAATCTTGAACCCAACATCAAGTCCTCTCCCGGTGGTTTAAGAGACATTCAGATGATCGGCTGGGTTGCCAAGCGTCATTTCGGGACCAACACCCTAGAGGGCTTGATGCGAGAAGGCTTTTTGACGGAGTCAGAAGTGCGCATCATGGAGCAAGGACAAGCTTTTCTTTGGCAAGTACGCTATGCCTTGCACATGACGGCCAAGCGCGCCGAAGACCGATTGCTTTTTGACCACCAGCGCACACTGGCAGAGCTATTTGGTTATGCTGACAACGACGAACGTTTAGCCGTTGAACAGTTTATGCGCCGTTATTACAGAGTGGTGATGTCGCTGACCGAGCTGAACGATGTGCTCATGCAGCACTTTGATGACGCCATACTACAGTCTCAGCATGAAGCTAAAATTACCCCGCTGAATCGTCGCTTCCAGATGGTCAATCGCAAGATCGAAGCCACCCACCCAAGGGTATTCGAACAGGCGCCTTTTGCGCTGCTGGAAATATTCCTACTGATGGCGCAAAACCCTCAGATCGAAAGCGTAAGAGCCTCAACCATTCGTCTGTTGCGTGATCACCGCCATCTGATTGATGAGAGTTTCCGTCGAGACATTCGCCACTCCTCACTGTTTATGGAGCTGCTACGCAGTTCAGGCAATGTTGCCCGTCAGCTCCGACGCATGAGCCGCTACGGCATTTTAGGCAAATATTTGCCGGAGTTTGGCTACGCCATCGGTTTGATGCAACATGACCTGTTCCACATTTACACCGTCGATGCTCATACCTTGCTGTTGCTGAAGTTTTTGCATAACTTCCAAAAAGAAGACGCCCGCAAAACCTTCCCCTTTGCCGCACAACTGATTCACCGCCTGCCCAAACGCGAGTTGGCGTATATTGCTGGTTTATTTCACGACATCGGTAAAGGCAGAGGCGGCGACCATTCAGAATTGGGTGCTCGTGATGCGCTGCATTTCTGTGAAAAACATCACATCAGCAAACACGATGCCCGTTTGGTCAGTTGGCTGGTAGAGCACCATCTTTTGATGTCGATGACGGCTCAGAAAAAAGACATCTCTGATCCCGATATCATCCAAGAGTTCGCCATGACCGTCCGCGATGAGGTGCGCCTAGATTACCTTTACGTGCTGACCGTTGCCGACATTAACGCCACCAACCCCAATCTATGGAACAGCTGGCGGGCCACTTTATTGCAACAGCTTTATGTCGAAACCAAGCGCGCACTACGCCGCGGCTTAGAGAATCCTATCGACCGTCAGGAATGGATTGACGAGACTCAACAAGATGCGCTGGCCCTGCTGAAAAAATGGGGGGTGGATGAAACCAAAATTTGGCCGCTGTGGAATACCCTAGGCGAAGATTACTTCTTACAAGACAGTGCCCGTGAGATCGCATTCCAGACGGAACAGATTCTTCAGCATAAAACACCAGAGCTGCCGCTGGTGCTCGTGACCAACCCAAATAAAGTAGACCAAGTGGGTGGCACCAAAATCTTTGTTTATACCCAAGAGGAGCCGCACCTGTTTGCGGCTACTGTTGCCGCTATGCAACAGCTTAACCTCAATATTCATGATGCCCGAATCAGTACTTCAAGCTCAGGCTACAGCTTAGATACCTACATCGTCTTAGAGCACGATGATGAGCCTATTCGAGACCCAGAGCGCATCAAGCAAATCAAAGAAGTACTCATCGAAGAACTCGACGATCCCGCAGATTATAGCGACATCGTACAGCGTCGAGTGGCGCGTCAGCTGAAGCATTTCACCATGCCTACACAGGTGATCATCAGTAACGACCCTGCAACACTTCGCACCACGCTAGAAGTCATCGCCCCTGATCGCCCTGGTTTATTGGCGCGTATTGGTCGTATCTTCGTGGAAATGGACATCAACCTGCTCAGCGCTAAAATTGTCACCCTCGGCGAGCGGGTTGAAGATATTTTTGTCATTACGGATCGTAAGCTAGGGCCCATCAGCGACCCAGAGCTGTGCCGTAAGCTGCAACAACGTATTTGCAGTGAGTTAGCAAAACTCCGCGTAAACCCTCGCCCAATCGGGCGGGGATACAAGCGGGAACCGCGCAGCGGTTCTAATCAGGTGTCGCCTGACTTTGCACATACTCTTTCAGTGTTTTGATCGTTGCCCCGCCTGCACTGCAGGCAAAGTAAGAACGTGACCAGAGCGCTGCACTTTTGCTTTGCCGGGGGATATGGGTATTGAGTATGCGTATCCGGCGTGATGAAACCGATTTCAGGTTGTTCACCATGACGCTGATCGCCAGCTTCGGCGGATAAGCTATCAGCAGGTGAACATGA
>NZ_FUXG01000036.1 GCF_900167095.1 Oceanospirillum multiglobuliferum | reverse complement strand
TGGAGTACAAGTCTAAAGCGCAAGGTAAGCATCTGGTTAAAATCGACCAGTGGTTTGCCAGCTCCAAGACCTGTTCTTGCTGTGGACACAAGGTAGACACCCTGCCGTTGTCGGTTCGCATCTGGGCATGCCCGGCTTGTTCGGTAGAGCTAGATCGCGACATCAACGCCGCGATCAATATCCGCCAGCAGGGTGTTATCAAACTAAAGGCCGAAGGACTGTCGGTTCCTGCCAATGGAGGCTTGCGTAAATCCGGCCACGCGCCGGTTGCTGCCTGAGAAGTTGGAAGCCTCGCCCGAAAGGGCGGGGAGCAGTCACTGCTGATCATCATAAGGAAAACCTAAGTGCTTGCACTTATTGCCGATCTTTATACCCCTTTGTTGTTGGTGATGGCGCTTTGGGTTTCTTACCAAGGCGCTCAACTTAAGCAAACGCTGAAGTTTCTATTCTATAGCACGCTGCTGATGTTTGTTTGCTCTGCTATTGATCTGCTGTTGAATATTTGGCCAAGTTTCGGCCTAGATTTTAGTACTCATACGGCGATTACGTTGCCTTTCTTTTTTGTGTTTTCACGGCGTCCGTCTGGGGCTGTGGCTTTGGTCGCCATACCTTTGCTTTTAAGCTATTACCTGCTGATGATTAAGCTGAATTATCACAGTGCAATGGATATTCTAACCACCAGTTTGGCGATGGTGCCTGTCATTTATGCTGTAGCTCAACGGCTGCTGAAAAAAGCATGATCTAATTTGTTGCGATCAGGGTGATGGCTTAAACTGCGCACCAATAAAACCTATCAACATTTGGTAGTGGACAGGCGTTTGCAGCAAGCTTTATAGAGGATAAACAATGGATAGAGTGGCGTTAGGCAGAATTTTTTTAAACAGTGGCGGTTTGCTTTTGGTTTCAACGGCGTTTGTGAATTGGGCTGATATTATTGGTGCCGACAATGGCGTATTGGCGATTGCCGGCACTGTTGCAATGGTTGTAGGTTATGGCTTAGGGCGTAACGAGCTTTAAGCGGAGATGAGTTGGTTTTTGCCCTGAGATTTTCCTTTACGCACGCGCTCTTCTGCGTTGTGCAATAGTAGTTTGCTGTTGAGTTCTGTTAAGGAGAACTCTTGGGTATCAATAATGCCGCTGGTTACGGTAGCAAAAAAGCTATAGCTGCCTGTGTCGAAGCGATAATGAGCAATATAATTGCAGATACGTTCGCAAGCTTGTGTCGCTTCAGCATTAGTGGTGTTGGGCAGTAAAACGGCAAACTCTTGTCCACCATAGCGGGCAACCAAATCTAGGGGACGCATCTGTTGCTGAATAATGTCGGCAAGGGTTTCGATTACGTTGTCCCCTGTATGCTCACCATATTCGGCATTAATTTTTTCCATGTTGTCGATGTTGATTAAGATAACCGCAAAGTGACCATCGCCAAACTTAACCCGCTGCATAAATGCACTTAAGCGGCTGATAAAGTAGCGGCGGTTTAAAATGCCTGTCAGGCTGTCGGTGATGGCGAGTTGTTCAACTTGCTGGGTTGCCACTCGTAGATCGGATACATCACGCAACACGCCTTGAGCCTGTTGTAATGAGCCTTCTTCGGTATAGCTTGTGGCTTCGCCACGGCAGATTAGCCACTGGGTTTTGCCCTCGTCATCTTGACGCTGAGCCTCTATCTCAAAGCGGCCTTTTTTACTACGAATAGGTTCACTTAGTAAGCTGAAAAAATTACGTACCGATAAGCTGTTACTGTCTGCATTCATCTCTTTAAGCTGAAAAAGCTTCGCTTCAGGAATACCACCTAGATAGGTAGAGGCTAATTCGTCCAAAAACAGGGTGTTATCCTGACGATCCCAGTGCCAGTAACCTAAACTGCCGCCCCATAGTGCAACTTGCTCTTTTGACTGGGAAAATTTTAGCTGTGCCTCTAAAGCTTGTTGCTGCTGCTGGCTGGTTTGCAGGCGACGGTTAAAGACTACCAACAGGATCAACATCAGTACTAATGCAAGGGTAAGCACTATACCAACTTCGATATAGGGCTTATTGCTTTGGCTGCTGGTGTGTAAAGGGTTCCAAATAAAACCGTCAAGATTATAGTCAGGTTGTAATAAGCCTAAAGAAACAAAAACATTTGCCATGTGCCGCCAGCGACCGGGGTTCATGTGTCCCAGTTCAATCAGGTCGGGTAAGACTAGTGTTTTCATCTGCTGGTATTCAAACTCTAAATGCTTACGACTGTGGGCAAAAGGAAAGTCGCTGTATTTGTCTAAGATAATGTTGATCAGCTCATTAGGACGGTCAAAAGCATAGCGCCAGCCGCGCAAGGAGGCACGCATAAAGGCTTCTATCAGCTCTGGCCGTTTTTTTGCGGTTTCCTCATGGCTGAAAATAGTGTTGCCGTAGAAGTCTATGCCATAAGAGCGAGGGGAAATTAAACGATAGGGTATATTCTGCTGATCAAGGTAAAACGGCTGGTTGGTGGTGTAAACAGAGACAACATCTGATTGTTTGTTAACCAGGTTTTGCATCGAAAAGGTGCTGGGAATATGCTCATACTGACGGGCTGTAATGCCTTCTGCTTGTAATACGGCGAAAGCTTCTGCGTCTGTGCTTAGGTCGCCCATTTCTAATTTGCGGCCAGAAAAGTCTTGAGGTGTAAATATGTCTGAATCTGCTAATGTTAGCAGTCCCGCCGCAGAGTGTTGAAAAATAACCCCTAATGCTACCAGTGGTTGACCGCTGGCACGGGCTAGCAATAGTTCTGATCCGGTAACACCAAAAGTTGCGCTGTTATTCAGTACCTCAGATAAGGATGACTTGCCTACACCGCCTGCTCGAATCTCAACCTCTAGACCCTCATGCTGATAGAAGCCTTTTTCAAGGGCAGCATAAAAGCCTGCAAACTCGAACTGATGAGTCCAAGGCAGTTGTATGACGACTTTTTCTAGTGCAAAGCTCAACTGGCAAAACAGTAAACTGATGACGCCTAGCAATATCTGAGAAGAGCGCAAACGTCTCATAAGGTGTATATCCTTAATTTCTTTGTTATTTTGCCAGTATAAAAAGCATTGCCTTTTAGGTCTACAACTGCGGTGCGATATTAAGATTTAGGCTCTAAAAATGCTTTCTCAGCAAGGGTACTTGGCTCTTGAGCAATATGTAAGGTTGAGGTTGGGAATGCACATTCAGCACCGTTACTTAGAATAATGTCCATAACTTTAAGTAGTACGTCTTCTTTTATTTCATGGTAGTGCACCCAGTCGGTTGTACGGGTAAAACAGTAGATGAAAAAATCTAAGGATGAAGGGGCGTATTGGTTAAAGTTCACAATTAAGGTTTGTTGCAGGTCAATCTCGGGGTGCTGGCTTAACATTGTTCTAACTTGTTGGGTAATTTGCCGCATTTTACTGGCATCATCATAGCGAATACCCACGGTTTCATAGATACGACGGTTTGACATCCTTGAGGGGTTTTCAACGGCGATAGAGGTAAATACAGCGTTGGGTACATAAAGTGGGCGCTTGTCAAAAGTACGTATAATGGTTTGACGCCAGCCAATACGCTCAACAACACCTTCTATGCTTTTATCGGGTGAGCGTATCCATTCACCCTCTTTAAAAGGGCGGTTCATGTAGATGGTTAAGCCGCCAAAGAAGTTAGCCAGTAGTTCACGGGCGGCTAAGCCAACGGCCATGCCGCCAATACCTCCAAATGCTAAAACCCCAGAGATGCTAAAGCCCAAGGTTTGTAAGGCCACTAGCGCCGCGGTAATAAATACCGAAAGGCGTAGCAGTCTTGTAATGGCGTTTAGGGTGGTATGGTCAAAGCTTTCCTGCTTTTCTGTCTTGCTCTGGATAATATTTTGTTCAGTGCGCTTTAAAAGGCGGGTGAGAAATAGCGCTAAGACACTGATTACCGCTACATCACGAATAGGGGGCACTGCACTGAATATTACAGATTGGGTTTCCTGCCAAATAATATTGCAGCTGAAGCTGATCCCTAAAATCCAGATTAATAGATAAAGCGGTTTTTGAAGGGCGTAAATGACAGCCTCATCCCAAGGACTGCGGGTATGTTCCGCAAGGGTGTGAAGCTTATTGAGTAAACGCTTCTGTATGAAATTCAGTAGCAGGGTCGCAAAAATAACAATAAAAACTTGCCCTGCCCATGAGTCCATAGACGCAGGAACAAGAGATTCCAACCAGTGCATAACAAACCTTCTTCATAAGATCAGACAAGGCTGTAGATTGTGTGGCTAATAGATAGGGAAATCAATGAGCAGCCTTTGTGCTGAACAGTTCAGTACAGATGAGCTGTTCAGCGGCTTATCTCAAGTTTTGGTTAAGGCGCGTCATCATACAGTGTGGGTATCGGTTGACGCTTGTGTTGTGTTGCCTTGTAAATTGCCACTAAACGATCAGAAACGGCTTGTTCAACGGGCTTGCCTTCTAAGAAGTCGTCGATTTGATCATAGGACAGTGCTAGCGCCTCTTCGTCGGCTTTTTGTGGCGCTAGTTCTTCTAGGTCTGCTGTTGGTGTTTTATGTACCAATAAATCTGGCGCACCTAAGGTTTGAGCCAGTTGTCGCACTTGGCGTTTGTTCAAACCAAATAGGGGGGCAAGGTCACAAGCGCCATCCCCATGTTTGGTATAAAAACCCGTGATATTTTCTGCGGAGTGGTCAGTGCCTAACACTAGGCCGCCCACTAAACCGGCTATTTCGTATTGGGCAATCATTCGCGCGCGCGCTTTAACATTGCCTTTTACAAAATCAATTTTAGCTGCATCGGTAGGGGTTAAGCTGGTTTCGGCCAGCGCTTCTAAGGTGCTGGCATGAAGTCCGTCTGTGCCTGCTTTTATGTTGACGCTGACGGCGTGGCGAGGGCGAATAAAGCTTAACGCCAGTTGAGCCTCGTCTTCATCTTTTTGTTCGCCATAAGGCAGGCGCACCGCAATAAACTGATAATCGCGGCTGTTGCTCTCTTTGTTCAGTTCGTCTGTTGCCAGTTGAGCAAGGCGGCCGCAAGTGGTGGAGTCAACGCCTCCGCTAATACCTAGCACTAAGGCTTTACTGCCAGATTGTTTCAGTTTGTTTTTGATGAACGCGATTCGTCGTTGAATCTCAAACGCTGGATCAATTTCAGGTAAAACGCGCATTGCATCGCGAATCGCTTGTTCCATTGTGCTATACCCTTTGCTGTCTGTGGGGTGAAAAGAGTTACTAGGCTAGCGCCTTCTGTACTAAAGCTAACATGGGTTCACTCAGCGGTAATTTCAACGCAATTTCGTGACCTTTCTCTGACATCTTTTGCCAAGTTTTTTGAATAATGCTGATCAGCTTTTCTTCACTGTGTTTGGTTGCAAACTCTTCTAAGTAGAACTCTAAGAATACCAAGCAGATTACATCTTCTAAGATCTGTACTTCAGGGTCTTGTTTCAGCTGCTTTTTCTGAATCAAGCTTTTAACCCGCTCAACGTCTGCTTGAGGGTAGCCCGTTTCTGCCATAAGTGCAGCGGCAGTTTCAGCATGGAAACGACCCAGTTCAGTGCGCCAATGTTTGTAACCCACTTTGCCTTCAGGGTAGTCGCTGCGTTTAATCGTCCAGCGCTGAATATGTTGGGCGCGAGCTGCAATTCGCAAATAATCTGGCGCATCTGGCATATATTGATCAAGACGATTAGACATGCGAATGCCATACAGCAGCTCTTTGGCATACAGCTGCCCTAACCACTCTTCAATGTTAGGGTCTTCAGAGTTAGCTTGATCAATTAAGCGTAGGGTTTGTTCTAAACGGTCAAGTTCGCTCATAAGTCAAATTCCATGTCGTTAAAACCACTGTTAATCAAGGTGCAAATTAATCAAGCTCTAAGGTAATAGAGCTGGCGATAAAAAAGAAACCTTTTTTGCACAAAAAACTCTTTTGAAATCATATTTTTAGCCATTGTAATGACTCAGCCTTTCTTTGATGGCCTGTTTATAGCCTATTTCAGTGGTGCTGCGGTGAGGCAGGTTAAAGCTTGCGCCCCCTGTTAAGGCTGAAGTTTATGGAGAGCTGTGATAATTTTGGCCTCTACACTGAGTTTTGCCCCTGTACCTGAAGTTAAGCAGCGCATACAATTAGCGCCATTTTGTGCATTCAATTCATTATAAATTTACAGCCCAAGGATCCGTTCCTATGCGAGCCAGTCAGCTATTAATCTCTACTCTAAAAGAAACCCCAGCAGATGCAGAAGTAATCAGTCATCAGCTTATGCTGCGTGCAGGCATGATTCGCCGTTTGGCTTCTGGTTTGTATACTTGGTTGCCCTTAGGCTTGCGCACTTTGCGTAAAGTTGAGCGCATTGTGCGTGAAGAGATGGATAAATCTGCACAAGAAGTGTTGATGCCTGCGGCACAACCTGCGGAGTTGTGGCAAGAGTCTGGTCGTTGGGAGCAATACGGCCCTGAACTACTACGCTTTAAAGACCGTCATGACCGTGATTTCTGCGTTGGCCCCACTCACGAAGAAGTAATCACCGATATGGTGCGTCGTGAGATCAAAAGCTATAAGCAGCTGCCTATCAATTTGTACCAAGTACAAACCAAGTTCCGTGATGAGATTCGCCCGCGTTTTGGCGTGATGCGTTCGCGGGAATTCATTATGAAAGATGCGTACTCGTTCCATACCTCACAAGAATCTCTACAAGAGACTTATGATGTGATGTATCAAACGTACTGCAATATTTTTGACCGCTTAGGTTTGAATTATCGTCCTGTTTTAGCAGATAACGGCTCAATTGGTGGCTCGGGTTCTCATGAGTTCCACGTGCTGGCAGACTCCGGTGAAGACGATATCGTGTTCAACACTGAAGGCACTTACGCGGCCAATATCGAAAAAGCAGAAGCGGTTGCCAGCAAAGCACAAGCCGATGCTCCCACTGAAGAGATGCGCTTGGTTGATACACCTAACGCCAAAACCATTGAAGAGTTGGTGACACAGTTTGACCTGAATATTGAAAAAACGGTTAAAACCTTAATTGTGCGTGCAACAGAAGAAAGTGGCGCGCAGTTTGTTGCGTTAGTTGTGCGTGGTGATCACAGTCTGAATGAGATTAAAGCTGAAAACCTAGCGCAGGTTGCTGCACCTTTAACTTTTGCGACTGAAGATGAAATTCGTGCCGTGATTGGTGCAGGCCCAGGCTCTTTAGGCCCTGTTAATTTACCTATTCCATGCATTGTAGATCGCTCTGTTGCAGTAGCGTCTGACTTTGGTGCAGGCGCGAATATTGATGACAAGCACTATTTTGGTTTGAACTGGGGGCGTGATTTACCGCTACCTACCGTTGCAGATCTGCGTAATGTTGTAGAGGGTGATGCCAGCCCAGACGGTAAAGGTACATTGTCTATCAAGCGCGGCATTGAAGTGGGTCATATCTTCCAGTTGGGCACAAAATACAGTGAGGCAATGAAAGCCACTGTACTGGGTGAGGAAGGTAAGCCTGTTACTATGATTATGGGCTGCTATGGTATTGGTGTTACTCGTGTTGTGGCCTCTGCTATTGAGCAAAACCACGATGAGAGCGGTATTATCTGGCCTGAGGCTATTGCCCCATTTGAAGTGGCTATTGTGCCGATGAATGCCCATAAGTCAGAGATGGTACGTGATGCCAGTGAGAAGCTATATGCTGATCTGAAAGCAGCTGGTTTTGATGTTTTATTTGAAGACCGTGATGAGCGTCCGGGCTTTAAGTTTGCAGATCTTGAGTTGATGGGTATTCCGCATCGTATCGTAGTGGGTGAGCGGGGCTTAAAAGAAGGTCAGCTAGAGTATAAAGGTCGTCGTGATGCTGAAAACACCATGATTGCAGCCGATACTGTGTTGGACTTCCTAAAAGAAAAAATGTCTCGCTAAGTATTTGAGGCACTTTGTTTTGATGAGTCTTATTTCAGCCTGATGGTTTGGATTAAGTTAAAGAAGCAGCCTTGTCGCCACAGGTGTACTCGGCTGCTTTTTTATTGCCTGTTGCTTTGTAGTGCTACGGTTTGGCAGTCGTCTCAGGCTGATGCTCGTAACGCTTCAGTCTCTTCAGATGCTGCTGTTAATGCCTCTAGCATCGCTATTCCAGAAGCGTTGATTACTGCGCTAAAAGAAGCCGCACAGCAACCTAGTTTTAGTGATCCTTATATTGGCCAAGTTTGGCTAATGGATATGAGTGATAGGCTGAAGCGTTTTGTGCCTAACGCTCAGCAGCGCTTAAGATTGTTGCAGCAAGTACATGCCCAAGCCTTAAAACATGAACTAATGCCTGAACTGGTGTTGGCGGTGATTGAGGTGGAGAGCCACTTTAAGCCTAAAGTGACCTCAAAGGCGGGTGCCCAAGGGTTGATGCAGGTGATGCCGTTTTGGAAAAAAGAGATCGGGCGGCCACAAGACAATCTATTTCATATTGAAACCAATCTAAATTATGGCTGTACGATATTGGCTTATTATCTCAAGAGAGAGCGCTATGATTTGACCCGTGCCTTAGCGGGTTATAATGGCAGCCTAGGTCAAACAAGCTATCCTGAGAAGGTATTGAATGCTTGGTATCGGCATTGGCAGCCTAAATAAAACAAGTTTCTTTTTTCACTTTTAACTCGTTATGATAACTGGAACAACAATAAACTTAATAAGGATTAATAGATGAGTAAGTTGCAAGAGGGTTCAAGCTCATTAGTAACAGAGGCACAAGACAGCGCGCTACCTTGTTATCTACCTCCTGACCTTGTAGCACTTGACGCCCACCTTTTGCAGCTGTTGTCACAGGGGCAGTCCTCTATAGTGGTGTGGATTGCAGAGTCAAATAAAGCGCTAGTCCCAGAGCTACAACGCTTGTGTTGCCAATATCAGATTGAGCTAGCTGGCGCTATATTTCCTGCGTTAATTTATCAAGGGCAGTTTGTTTCAGAAGGTTGTTTGGTCTCAGTATTACCTGAGCGAGCTAAAACACTATTACTCAGTTGCACGCAGACACAAAGCTGTGAACAAAACGTGCGATTGCTACAAGATGCCGTTGATCAATTTACTGATACAGAAGGCTTAAACTTATTACTCATCTTTGACGCTCAGCTACCTAATATCAGCGATATATTAGACCTTATATACTTAGGGCTTCATAATGATGTGCGCTATCTGGGTGCAAATGCTGGCAGTGAAACCTTTCAGCCTATGCCTTGTGTTTTCAATCAAACAGAGTGGATAGGTGAAGGCTTACTTGCGCTGTTAATACCTTCAGACCATCAAGGCGGGTTAGCACATGGCTATAAAGTATCAAGTACTGTAACGGCTACCTCAACTGATCGTAACCGAATTCACAGTATAGAGTGGCGTAATGCTTTTGAAGTCTACCAAGAACAGGTTTATGCGCAGTTTGGCCGCCTCATTGATCAGAACAACTTCTATGATTATGCCGTACACTTCCCCTTCGGTATTACGCGCATCTCGGGACAGCCATTAGTACGTATTCCTGTTGCGCTAGAAGCTGACGGTACTTTGATCTGTGTAGGTGATATACCTGAGCATACGGTACTCACACTGTTAAAAGGGGTTGAACCTAATAGCGATGAGACATTAAGCGCGTTAATAGAGCAAACAGGGACCTCTAGTAGTTGTTACCAAGTTTTTTATTGTGCGGGACGGAAAATGCACTTGGGTGAGAAAAGCGCCGCAGAGTTAATGCGTTTGCATAGTTCTTTTACGCCTAGCCAGCTTAGCGGAGCAGTCTCTTTGGGGGAGATCAGTAACGAAAATGGCCAAGGGTATCCCCTCTTTCATAATGCAGCCATTGTCTGCTGTCCGTGGATCTAAATATGAATGATCAGAATTTAGCCATTTTATACGAAATGGCACTGTTGATGGGGGCTGAGTCCACAGAGACTCCTCTGATACAGAAAACGCTACAAAGGCTGCTTTATCATACGGGTGTTCCAACTGGTTTATTTCTGAAAAAAGTGCAGCGCAGTGATACCGCCAGCTATTTTACAATCAGTCATGCCATTGCGGATCGTCGCTTTAAAGTGACTGAGGATAAGGTTTATCAGCTACCCATCTCGTTACCAGAAACCAGTCAATGGTTAGAACAAAGTGCTTCAAGCATTGCCCCTGTTTTAGCGCATTATCAAAGGTTGTTATTTTTACCTGTGGGCGCAGAAGATGGCTTTTTGCTACTTGCAACTGAAGGCTTTAGGTCGGTATTACCCGAGCAACTGTTTGCACCGCTTATGGCAAATTTTGCACATACTTTAGCGTTATATCGAAAGAATGAGCACTATACGCAAACACTAGAAGCAGAAATCGTTGAGCGTAAACGTACTGAAAAGATGCTTACGCTGGTATTAGACCACATTCCGGCAGGCGTATATTGGCAAGACAAAGAGGGGCGCCTACAAGGTGTTAACCGCTGGTTGATCAACGACCTTGGTAAGGGTACACAAAAGCAAGGCGAACCTTTCCAGCTTGAAAATGCATTGGATCGTAGCAGTATCGTGCAGCTGCAAGAGGATGACAGTCAAGTCACGCAAGCAGGCATGGAAATACACAATAAAAATTACTACCTACACCGTAACGATGACAGTTACCTATGGGTTGAGATCAACAAGGTGCCAATACTGGATGAGCAAGGTAATGTAACGGGCTTGTTGGGCACTTATCGCGATATCACGGGTCGCAAATTGATGATGGAAGAGCTGTTGCACGCCAAAGAAAGTGCAGAGCAAGCCAATCGTGCTAAAAGCTCATTTTTAGCCAGCATGAGCCACGAGCTAAGAACACCACTCAATGCTATTCAAGGCTATGCACAACTAATGGAAATGGACTCTGATCAACTGTCAGAGGAGCATATTGAAAGCTTGCATGAAATTCGTACCGCCAGTCATCACTTGTTGCAGTTGATTGATGAGATTTTAGATCTTTCTAAAATTGAAGCGGGGCGGATGGATCTTAATATTCAGCAGATTAATCCTGTCCCTATGCTACAAGAAGCGCTGTCTCTGACTAAGCCAATGGCAGATGCTCATCATATTACGATGAATGTACACTTCCCTGATCAGGTGGGGCATCTGATCAAAGCAGATAATCAACGCACAAGGCAGATATTGCTGAACTTGCTGAGCAATGCCATAAAATACAATCAGCATAATGGGCAAGTGACCATACAGATGCAGGCAACAGAGCATGAGTATTTTATTCATGTCTCTGATACAGGGCTGGGCATGACGGAGGCGCAGCTGAAGCGTTTGTTTCAGCCATTTGAACGTTTGGGTATGGAGTCTAGCACTCGCCAAGGTACAGGGATCGGCTTGGTGATCTGCCAAAAACTAGCAGAAGCCATGCAAGGCAAAATTTTAGTTAAGAGCGAGCTGGGGCATGGCAGTACGTTTACCCTTGTGCTACCCGCTTTAGCTTCAGATCTCATGGATATTGACACAGAGGGTTCTATCAAAGGTGGGGTGGAAGCAATGAGTCAAACCGAAACGTTGACATTATATGTTGAGGACAACAGTGCAAACCGAACCTTGGTTGAGCGAATCTACAGTAAGCGCACAAGTGATCGACTCATCACAGTGGCGACACCGGAAGAAGGTATTGAGTGCTTACGTCATGAAAAGCCTGATTTGATATTACTAGATATTAACTTACCCGGTATGTCCGGCTATGACTTACTGTTGCATATTAAAAGTGAGAATCTTGATCGAGGCTGCCCTATTGTGGCGATTTCAGCCAATGCTATGGCTACCGACATAGAAAAGGCAGAGCAAGCTGGCTTCAATGCATATTTAACCAAACCTTTAAATATTCCTGAGTTTAATCGACAGATTACGGCGTGGTTGGTTCGCGATTAGGTTTGAGTTTGGTTTATTGACTAGTACGTAAACGAAAAATCTTCCAGCTGGAAGATTTTTCGTTTATATCGCTCAATTGTCTCAACAATTGAGGTTTATTTGGCGGCATTCCCGAAACGCTGAATTAAGTTGGCAAGATCTTGAGCTTCGTTTAACAAGGCTGCACTGTCTTCAACCATCTCTTCATTTGACTCTGTAACACTACTTGCAGATTGATGAATTTGTTCAATTTTTATATTCATCTGATTGGCAGCAGAGCTTTGCTGAACCGTTGCCGTTGCAATTTGTTGGTTCATATTGCCTAGGCTGCTGATGGTATTGCTTAAATCAACCAACACCTGTTCAGCTTCTTTGATTTCAGCAACAGTTGCATCGGCTTGCTGTTCGCAGGCTCCCATAATGCTGGAAACTTGCTGTGTTTGCTGCTGGAACTGCTGCACTAGTTCTCGAATCTCTTGTGTAGACTTCTGTGAGTTTTGAGCAAGGGTTCTAACTTCATCAGCCACCACTGCAAAGCCTCGTCCTTGTTCCCCAGCCCTTGCTGCCTCAATCGCCGCATTCAGTGCCAATAGGTTGGTTTGATCTGCAATGCCGTTGATCACAACTAGAATTTGCTCAATATCTTGGCTGCGCTTTTCAAGGGCGTGTATCATCTGCATAGATTCGCGGACGTCTTGCGCCATCCGTTGTACTGAGCGCTCACTACGCTCAACAATTGCACGGCCTTTTTGACTGACCGCATCGGTTTCCTTAGCAGACTGTGCGGCCTCTTCGCAGCTTTGTGCAACTTGCTCGGTCGCCACGCTCATTTGGTGCATTGTGCTAGCAGCATGTGCAATGTCATCAAGTTGCTGATGGGTTTGTTGACTAATCTCACGGGCTTTATCTACCACATCAGAGGTATGTCCATGAATATGCATAGACGCATTTTCTAGGCGATTTACCACTGTTTTCATGGTTAAATTCAAAAACTTTTGTGTCAGCTCTAACTGGCCAAGCTCATCATATCGCCCGGTATAAACCATTTGCGCGACGGCGTTAGAAAAGATGCTAGAGCTTTTAGCTGCCAAATCAATAACCGGTTTTGCTAACCAAGAGGCCGCAATGCCACTGATCACCAAAGAAGCGCCTGCTAGCGTTAACAAATTTGTTGCAGAGGCATCGTCAAACATCCAGCTGACTAGCGCAAGCATTGGCAGCATTACCAACCAAATACTGGCCCAAGTGCGTCGTAAATAACTGGTAGAGAAGAAACCTTTAGCTTTGGCCCATAGCGAGGTGTGCTTGTTAGCATTAATCGCTTTATAGAGTGCTTCTGCACGCTTAACTACAGCTCGATCAGGGGCGTGACGTACCGATTGATAACCTGTGATCTTGCCATTTTCAAAGATAGGGGTGGCATAAGCATCAACCCAGTAGTGGCCGCCATCTTTTGAGCGGTTTTTTACAACCCCAATCCAAGGCTTACCTTGCTTGATGACATCCCAAAGATCTTGGAAGGCAGCAGCAGGCATATCAGGGTGTCGAATTAAGTTGTGAGGCGCTCCGATTAATTCTTCTCGAGTAAAGCCGCTCATCTCAACAAAGTATTCATTACACTGGGTGATTTTCCCTTTAGTATCCGTCGTCGAGATGATACAGCGACTTGGATCCATGCGTCGCTCTTGATCGGTCACGGGAAGGTTTCGCCGCATTGTAAAAAACCTCTGTCATTAAATTGTCGTTTTACTTTGATAGGCTAGTCACTATCAATATAGCCCATTTGCACCAAGCTTGATCTTAATCTCAATAGGCTGATCATTTATTGGGCGTGGATAGTACGCGATCGACCTCTAGCGCAACAAGTCTATTTAAAGTAAGACGACTTTTTAAGATGTCGGTAGATAAATATTAGTATTAGATGAAGTTTTATTTGTTAAATTATATCTATTAATATCAGTTAGTTAGAGATTTGGTGTATATCTGATTTAACTTTAAAGCCAATGAGTTACTTACAAAATTTTACAAAATTAATATTAGATCTCTTATTTATTTTGCCATTGCCACCTGAGCTAAAACACCATTTTGATAGTCGATAAATGCCTGTTGAATTTCTGCCTGCGTGTTCATTACAAAAGGGCCGTATTGCACAATAGGTTCGTTTAGAGGTTGGCCTACTACCATTAATACACCTGCACCTGTTGTTGTTTGTAGGCTAAGTTCAAGCCCTGAAAACATCAATAACTCGCCCTGTTGCAAAGTAATCGCTGCATTTGGCAATGCAACTTCTCCTTGATAAACATAGATAAAACCTTGATATCCCTCTGCAATCGGATGTGTGGTTGCTGTGTCAGCAGGCATTTTGAAATCTACCATCAACGGCTCTGTAATGGGGCGCTGAATTGGGCCTAAAACACCCTTAGAGTTACCTGCAACTACTTTGCGTACTACACCTGAGTCTTCAGTTACTATCGGGATATTGTCGGCGGGCAGATCTTGATAGTAAGGCTTTGCCATTTTGTTAGCAGCGGGTAGATTCAACCAGAACTGAAAGCCCCACAGTAAACCATCTTCTTGCATTGGCATTTCAGAGTGAATAATCCCAGCTCCAGCGGTCATCCATTGCACGCCACCTGAGGTTAGCAAGCCAACATTGCCCATGTGATCTTCATGCTTCATGTTGCCATGCAGCATATAGGTAATGGTTTCAAACCCACGGTGAGGATGAGGTGGAAAGCCTGCAATATAATCATCTGCCTTATCAGACTTAAACTCATCTAACATTAAAAATGGATCTGCATGGCGTAGCTGTGGCGTGCCAATCAGTCGATTTAAACGGACGCCTGCACCATCTGATGTCGGCATACCTTTAACGCGATTTAAAATTTTTAGTGCAGTCATAAATATTCCTCTATTCCAATGACTTGACTGTATTACAGAGGTAAGAGAAATAAAATGGCAAAAATCGCGACTTAAAATTCGATTTTTTCGAACTAACTTAAGGTTATTTTCTATTGACCCAATAAACCCCTGTTACAGTTAGCACCATGCCACAGAGAGAAACCCAAGACAGTTGTTCATCAAAAAGTAGCCAAGCCTCAAGTGCCGTTAATGGTGGCACTAGATAGAAGTAGCTGGCGGTTTTAGTGGCTTCACCCGCTTGAATCATCAGCATCAGCAGTAGAATTGCCCCCACTGATAAAACTAGAATTGACCAAACCAGTGCGCCCACAAACTGAGGGTGCCAATCTACAGCGCCTTCGCTGCGCCACCAAATTAAAGGCAGCATTACCACTAACCCTGCTAGATATTGAATAAAAGTAGCACCCAGTAGTGGTTGTGGCTCACAGTAGTTTTTTTGATACAAAGTACCTAAGGTGATGCCAAGCAGTGCCAATAGAATCCAGCCCAATTGAGCCATACCCAGAGTGCTACTCTGTAAAATATCACTACGCCCTTGAGTCAATACCAATGCAACGCCTGTGATGCCTAATGCTAAGCCTAACCACTGTTTAAAACTTGGTGCGTTTTTATAAACGATAGCCATAAGTACGGCGGTTAAAATAGGCTGTAAGCCAACTAGCAGTGCAGTTAAGCCTGCGGAAGCCCCTTGCTCAATCGCTGAAAACACACCGCCTAAATAAGCTGTATGTACTAAAGAGCCCGTAATAATCTGCTGCTTCCATAAAGCCCAGCGCTTAGGAAGCGTCACGCTAAATATTTTCAGCAGCAGGGCAAATACCATTAAGTTGCCAAGCATTCTCAGGCTTAAAAATGAAAAAGGGTCGCTGTAGGGGAGGCCGTATTTAGCACTGATAAAGCCTGTGCTCCATAGCAATACAAATACCCAAGGTACAAACCTTAATGTTGTGGGTGCTGCAAGGCGGTTGATAATCATCTGCTGCATTTGGAAAGTCCTGAATATTGAGTAGGCCAAATAAAACGGAGCAAGGTTGCACTTGCAGGCGTTATCTGTACTATAAAAAAAGACAATATATTTAAAAATAGACAGAATAAGCTTGTTTTATGGGGTACAGATGCCGCGCTTTCATTACCAACAGATTGCAGAACAGCTTATAGAACGCATGCAATCAGGCCATTACCCTTTGGGTAAGAAACTCCCCTCTATCCGTGAACTAAGTCATCAGTTCTCTGTTAGTAAGGGCACCATTGTGCGCTGTTATGAGGCATTGGAAGATCAAGGTTGGATTCAACCTAAAGAAAAATCAGGCTTTTTTCCAACAGGGCAGCACCATCCGTTATTGAATAAAACCACACTCAGTGCCATTCAGCCCCGTCGTTTAGACAATAAAAGTTTAGGTATCAGTATGGTGCGTGCTGCTAGTGTGAGCGCACAAGTGCCCTTTGGATCGGCCCATCCAGAAGTGATGTTTCCTGCGGTTAAACAGTTATACCAGTGCTTAAAAAAGCAGGCTGGCATTGAAGGCGAGCAGCTAGAACAAGGTGTCTTGCCTCATTACCAAACCCCTCCCGGAGATGAACAACTTTGCATGCAATTAAGTTTGTATTTGGCAGAGAAAGGGATAGTTGCAGCCCCAGAAAGCATTTTAGTGACCAATGGTACTCAAGCGGCTATTGCGTTGGCGCTAGAAGCGGTGACTGAAACCAATGATATTGTGTTGGTAGAAAGCCCCTGTTTTTATGGCACATTGCAGTGTTTAGAAGCGATGCGGCGCAAAGTGGTTGAAATACCCCAAGCCCCTGAAGGTGGCCCCAATATCACGCTTGTGCAGGCGGCTTTAGAGCGCTGGCCTGTAAAAGCGATGCTGTTAAACCCTACCGTGAACAACCCAACGGGATTAACTATGCCTGAGTTGGCGCGTCATCAGCTGATCGAATTAGCAAATCGCTATGATTTGGCGTTGATTGAGGATGATGTTTTTGCTGATCTGCACTTTCAAGCGCCAGCACCTTCACCATTAAAGATGTTGGACACTGAAAATAGAGTGATGTACTGCGGTTCTATCTCTAAGTTTTTAACGCCAAAGTTGAGAATCGGTTGGCTGCTGGCTGGGCGTTGGCATGAAGCCTGCCAACATCTGCTATTTGTTACGCACATGGGGTTGCCTAGCCACAGCCAGAAAGCCTTGGCGCAATGGCTTGCGACCGGAAAACTGAATCGACATTTGCGTCAAATTCGTAAGGTTTATCAGCAGCGCTTATCTGATTTGCTCAGTTGCATTGCCGACAGTTGGCCTGCTGAGGTGCAAGTACAGCAGCCAAGTGGCGGCTTTTTACTTTGGCTGAAACTGCCTGAAGGTTGCGAGGCTTTACAGTTATATCAGTGGGCGCTGGATCAGAAAATCAGCATTACTCCCGGCCCACTGTTCAGTGGGCAGGAGGCTTTTCCTAATTATTTGCGCTTGAATTATGCTTTTTTCAGAGGGCAGCCTGAATACACTCAATCTATTTATAAGCTAGGGCAGCAAATCAAGCAGCAATATACAAATGCTCAAGCATCAACCCTTGGTGAAATTAAATAAGGCAGATAGATCACAAAATAGAGTGCAAAGGCTATCATCCAAAAACTGCCAGCCATATCGTACAGGAAGGGTTTAGGGCTAATCGCCATCAGCACAACACGGGCTAACACAGCAAATGTCATTAAGAAAAAGGCGATAGTGATTGGTTTAGGTAATATTAATGCTCGCCCCGTATGACCCAGTGCAACACGGCTCATCATGCCTAAAGTTAATAAGCCAATAGCTCCTGTGGTAAGTGCATGAACATAGATATAAGGTGATATACCGCTTAGAGTGCCAAAAGCTCTTAAGAAGAAACCAATGGCGATAAACAGATAACCTAAATGTAAAATCCATAGCAGCGGCTTTTTCAGCAATGCACGATCAAACCATGCACCAACCCTGAGGAGTAATAGCGCTGCTAACAACCCTGATAGTACATTGGCCCAAACTGCCATGGGCTGCCAAAGGTCGTTAAGAAACAGAATAACTGCAACAGGTATCACCGCCTGCTCTATCCAAGTAATGCGCTTGCCTTTGTAGTTGGGGAGCGCTTTTTCGGAAAAGAAGGGGATCACTCTTCCGCCGATAATCAGCATGACTAAGACAACAAGGTTTAATGCGCCATAGATACCGATATGCGACATGCCTTGAGTGATGCCTAAAACGTCAAAGTGAACCAATAGGTTCATCAAGAAAAATAAACCGCAGAAAATAACAAAGCCCATATTTTTCAGCTGTGCGCTTTTAATAATAGGTTTGCCAATAGCGATCATGAGTAATGGAAAAAAAGCCAAATCAACAAGTGCAATCACAATATTAGGTAGTGCTGTAAAGGGTAATATTCGACCTAAAACCCAAACCGCAAAGACTAAGGCTAGGCTATGACCTTGCAACGTATTTTGCCCAGTCCAGTTACGTACAGCTGTTAATAAAAAACCACTGATGATGGCACTGGTAAAGCCGAAAATGAGTTCATGGCTGTGCCATAAAATGGCCGACAGATTGCTGTAGTAGTTTGGTAGTGCAATACCGCGCAACTGCAATACCCAAAGTAACATCAGTACAACCGAAAAAAAGCTGCCGCCGAGAAAAAATGGGCGAAAGCCAACGGAGAATAGAGCGGAATAAGAAAAGCGGAAACTGGCGGAATACGCAGACATAGTGCCTCCTAAGGTCAGAGGCCGCATTGTAAATAAAATCCGACTAAAATACTTGGTTTAGATCAAAGCTTTGTTTGTTAACCCGCAATAATATTTTAGATTTAGCGCTGTAATATGAAGTTGAAAGTTACCTAGCGAACCTCAAAACTGGTTATGTCAACGGGCTCTGCTTGCTCAATGCTCACATGGTCAACCCTTGATAAAGGTGAGCCTTTCCAGAGCCACTGCATCAAGCTGTCTACTGCGTCATTACTGCCTTGGGCATAGACCTCAACTGAACCATCTTTACGATTCATCGCCCAACCTGTTAGCCCCAGCTTTAGCGCTTGTTGCTGAGTATTTTTACGATACCAAACCCCTTGAACTCGACCTTTCACGAGGGCAATTTTTGCAATACTTTGCATGGTTACGCTCCTTTGCTTTCAAATAGTGTATGAGCCGCTTGGTTATGGTGTGTTTGATTTAGATTCTGATATTGCAGTAGCCAAGTACGTGCGTCTGGCCACAGCAGGCTTTCATTATCGCTGGATATTTCTGGTATCTGCCAAGGTAGCAAGGCCATCAGTTGCCATATGTTGATGGTTTCAAGACTACGCGCAAGACGCCACTCTTTTTTCTCCGTCCGCACAATTAAACCTGAGTTTTGTAACGACTTTACGACAATCCTTTGCTGAGAGAAGCTAAGAGGTGCCAAAACCTCTTTTACGGCGCTGGCCTTTGTTTCTTGTCCCTGCTGCCAGCTACTATAGAGCAGATTAAGAAGATTAAGTGCCACTGTGAAGTTCAAATTGTGCTGTAGGCTCCAATCTGTTCGGAAACGACCCAGCGCCATCACAAGGGTTGCACCTAATAGTGTCAGGTTCCAACTTAAATAGACCCATAACAGAAAGAGCGGTACTGCTGCAAAAGCACCGTAGACCACCTGATATGAGGGAGAGGCGCTGATAAATAACGTAAAGCCTTGCTTAGCCAGCTCAAAACAGACTGCGGTAAATAGGCCGCCCACTAGAGCGTTTTTCCAAGGTACATGGCAATTTGGTACCAAAATATACATCATGGTAAACGCCATTGACGAGGTCGCCACAGGAAACCAGCGCAGTATGATTGAGGTCACGCCAAGACTGTCAGACGCTTGCAAAAACAGCTGTTGCGACAGCAGGTAAGAACTAAACGCAAAACCCGCCCCCAACAGAATTGGCCCTAAAGTTAGCACGGCCCAGTAGAGTAAAAAACTGCTGGCACCTGATCGGGCTTCAGATACAGACCAAATTTTGTTAAAGGCTTTCTCAATAGCAGACATCATCATCACCGCAGTGACAACCAGAAATAGTACGCCTACTATCGTTAAATTCTTAGCTTGTTTAGCAAAATCAGCTAAGTAACCTTGTACTACTTGGCCGCTTTCTGGCACAAAGCTACTGAATAGATTGTTTTCTAACTCTGCGCCTAAGCCTTGAATACTGGGCATTGCGGATAAAATACCGTAGGCCACGGTCATCATCGGTACAATGGCGAAAAGGGAGGTATAGGTCAAAGAAGCCGCGACTTTAGAACTTTCATTTTTGATAAAACGGGCAATGACATATCGGGCTAATGGTAGCCAGTATTCCTTTATATTGGCCATATTGACTGACTCCTATTTCCGTATGCGTTTGAGCTGTTAGAATAGCGCAATAGTAACCCATTGATTAAGATCAAGGAAAAACAATGTCATCTGTTACGCTTTATCATAATCCACGCTGTTCAAAATCTCGTGAAACGCTGGCGTTATTGCAACAACAAGGGGTTGAGCCGAAGATCCGTTTATACCTTGAGCAGCCTTTAAGCGCGGAAGAGATTCAAACCTTACTGGGAAAACTAGGCTGCACCGCCATTAAAATGATGCGCACTAAAGAAGATGAGTTCAAGGCCGCAGGCTTAAGTGCAGACAGTAGTGATGAGCAGTTAATTGCGGCAATGGTACAAACGCCAAAGCTAATTGAGCGCCCAATTGCAGAAACCGAAACAGCTGCGGCTATTGGCCGTCCACCTGAAAGTGTCTTGGAAATTCTGGCATGAGCCAGTCGCCACAACCCCCTTATGTCTTAGTGCTTTATTATTCTCGCCACGGTGCCGTGCGTGCAATGGCAGAAGAGGTGGCACGAGGTGTTGAGTCAGTCTCAGGGATTGAAGCTAAGCTGCGTACCGTGCCTGCGCTTTCAACGGTATGTGAGGCCGTTGAGGACAGTATCCCTGAGTTTGGTGATCTTTACTGTAGTGCTGACGATTTGCGTAATTGCTCAGGTCTTGCTTTAGGTAGCCCTACTCGTTTTGGCACTATGGCAGCACCATTAAAGTACTTTTTAGCAAAACTCCGCGTAAACCCTCGCCCAATCGGGCGGGGATACAAGCGGGAACCGCGCAGCGGTTCTAATCAGGTGTCGCCTGACTTTGCACATACTCTTTCAGTGTTTTGATCGTTGCCCCGCCTGCACTGCAGGCAAAGTAAGAACGTGACCAGAGCGCTGCACTTTTGCTTTGCCGGGGGATATGGGTATTGAGTATGCGTATCCGGCGTGATGAAACCGATTTCAGGTTGTTCACCATGACGCTGATCGCCAGCTTCGGCGGATAAGCTATCAGCAGGTGAACATGATCTGATTCACCGTCCATTTCCAGTAGGTCACACTCCAGCTTT
>NZ_FUXG01000039.1 GCF_900167095.1 Oceanospirillum multiglobuliferum | reverse complement strand
GGCCGAAGGACTGTCGGTTCCTGCCAATGGAGGCTTGCGTAAATCCGGCCACGCGCCGGTTGCTGCCTGAGAAGTTGGAAGCCTCGCCCGAAAGGGCGGGGAGCAGTCACAATCAACCAGTAATCTTTGGTTGAATGGCGGCTTGGCAAACAAACCCGCGGGTGCTTTTACCTCAGCGTCCAGCTTACATGGTGGGCAGGAAGCAACCTTGCTTTCAATGTTACTGCCGCTGTTGCATCATGGCATGTTGTTGGTGGGCTTGCCTTATAGTGAAACTGAACTGCTTTATACCCAATCAGGTGGTACACCTTATGGTGCAAGCCATTTGGCTGGCAAAGACAGTCAACGCATAGTAGATGAGCAAGAACTAAAACTTTGCTTTGCACAAGGTAAACGCATCGCAGCACTGGCAAAACGGTTGCATCAAGTGGCATAGCGCAGGTTGCTCTCAAGCGTTGTTAAACACTGCAATACTTATATCGTAAAATTTCGTGAGAAGAATATCGTGAGAAAAATGATGAACCGCATCGAAGCGGGCAAGGATATTGCGAGCTTGGCTGCAAAGGGTCGCTTTTGGGTGTTGTTCAGCTATATCGGTATGCTGGTGCTATTGACGGGGAATAGTATTTTATTTCCAACAGAGGGTGCTCGCACTTGGGTGATAGTGGCGTTTCAAACCTTGCCGTTATTACTTTTTATTCCGGGCGTTTGGTTACGTCGGCCTAGATCACACGCATGGCTTTGCTTTGTCAGCTTGTTGTATTTTACCCAAGGTGTGACACAAGCGTTTATTCCATCTCATGCTATTTTTGGCTTAGCTTTGTCGGTTTTATCATCAATTTTATTCCTTGCTGCCATGATGTTTTCTCGCTGGGAAAGTCTAAGACTTAAAGCCCTGCAAATCTCATCAGCGCCCATCGCAGAGCAAAATAAAACAGAAAGCCAAACCGATGCGGAACAAAAGAACGCCTGAGAGTATCTCTCTAGGTAAGATGTAAGTCATTGGCAAACTGATTGGTAAGTTGATAACAGCACTATGAGTTCAAATCAAAAAGAGCAGGATCAAGCTATCGCCTTAGCGGGAGTATTTCAAGCCGCAGCGTTGGTGCATCAGCTTGCGAATAAAGGCATGGTGTCTCAAGACAGCTTTGAAGCCAGTATCGGCAGCATCATGGCAACCGACCCTGAACGCACAATAGATGTTTTTGGAGGAAGTCCCGCAGGTTTGTCTTTAGGCATTAAAACCATGCGTAGCTTTATCAATAAAGAAGCAGAAGCATCGACACATATTTTACGTTATGCCATGTCGATCTTGTATCTTGAGAAGCGACTGCGTAAAGATCCTCAGATGCTGAGCGCCATAGGCCCGCGCTTGGAGCAGATTAAAATGCAAAGCCATCACTTTTCAACTACCCATGAAAATGTGATTGCCAGCATTGCTGCACTGTACCAAGACAGCATCAGCACCTTCTCTTTCCGCATACAGGTACAGGGCGAACCGAACATTTTGCGACAAGCGGGCAATGCAGATAAAGTGCGTGCCTTATTATTCGCAGGTATTCGCTCAGGTATTTTATGGCATCAATTGGGTGGTAGACGCTGGAAACTTTTGATCATGCGCAAAAAAATTATCCGCGCACTGGACAGCCTTGAACAGAACTGAGCACCTATTTAGAACAAATTTGCCACGCATGGCGCAATCACCTGCAATCAAACCGTAATTCAGGTATCATTGCGCCTTTCTTGAATTAGCCAATAGAGAGCAGTGCCCAACAATGCAGCTTTCCAGTCTTACTGCAATATCTCCTGTCGATGGCCGTTATGGCTCCAAAACCGCTGATCTACGCCCTTGGGTGAGTGAATTCGGCCTAATCCGTGCGCGTGTTGAAGTTGAGATTCGTTGGTTACAACGTCTGGCACAACATGAGCAAATTGCTGAAGTACCCGCGCTAAGCGCTGAAGGCAATCAGCTATTGAATGATTTGGTTGCCAACTTCAGTGAAGCAGATGCACAGCGAATCAAAGAGATCGAGCGTACTACTAACCATGACGTTAAAGCGGTTGAGTACTTCATCAAAGAGCGTATTGAAACCAATGATGAGCTAAAAGCGATCACTGAGTTTGTACACTTTGCTTGTACCTCTGAAGACATCAACAACTTGTCTCACGCTTTGATGCTAAAAGGCGCGTTAGACAATGTCATGTTGCCTGTGATGCAAGAGGTGATTGAAGCGATTCGCAAACTGGCGATTGAAAATGCTGAGCAGCCTATGCTGTCGCGTACTCATGGTCAAACCGCATCGCCAACCACTCTTGGTAAAGAGATGGCAAACGTTGCCGCTCGTTTACAGCGTCAGATTAAACAGATCAAAGCCGTTGAGCTGTTAGGCAAAATCAACGGTGCCGTAGGTAACTACAACGCGCACTTGTCTGCTTACCCAGAAATTGATTGGCAGACTAACGCGCAAGTGTTTGTTGAGAGCCTAGGCTTGGTGTGGAATCCATATACCACGCAGATCGAACCGCACGACTATATCGCAGAACTGTTTGACGCCTTTGCACGCTTCAACACCATTCTGATCGACTTTGATCGTGACGTTTGGGGTTATATCTCTCTGGGCTACTTCAAGCAGCGCACTATCGCCGGCGAAGTGGGCTCTTCTACTATGCCGCACAAAGTTAACCCAATTGACTTTGAAAACTCAGAAGGCAACCTAGGTATTGCTAACGCTATTATGCAGCACCTAGCCGCCAAATTGCCGATCTCTCGCTGGCAGCGTGACCTAACAGACTCTACTGTTCTGCGTAACTTGGGTGTTGGCTTTGGTCAGTCTTTGATTGCTTATCAGGCATCGTTGAAAGGTATCAGCAAGCTAGAGCTGAACGCTGCGCGTATTGAGGCTGACCTAGACAACAGCTGGGAAGTATTGGCAGAGCCTATTCAAACGGTAATGCGTCGCTACAACATTGAAAAGCCATACGAGAAGCTGAAAGAGCTGACCCGTGGCAAAGCGATCACCAAAGAAACGCTACAAGCCTTCGTAGAAACCTTGGAAATGCCGCAATCAGCCAAAGATGAGCTAATGCAGCTGACTCCACAAAACTACATTGGTAACGCTGTAGCACAAGCAAAAGCGATTTAATTCGCTTAGTTTGTTTGAATAAACAGTCTAATTAGACTGTAAAAAGGCTCTGATGCAAATCAGAGCCTTTTTCGTTTTCTTTAGTTTTGTTTTTCTTTCATTTTATTTTGAATAGACCTCTGCTTAACTTAAACCTTATCGTCATATTTTATTAGCCCTCATTGGAAACCTCTTATGTTGCAGCTCCCAGAATGTTTGCTTGGCCATATCAGTTATGAAGAGTTTTTACGCGATTACTGGCAAAAAAAACCGCTGTTTATCAAAAATGCAATTCCGAACTTTGAAAGCCCTATTGATGAGCACGAGCTGGCAGGTTTGGCCTTAGAGGAAAATGTAGAGTCACGCATTGTGATGGAAACAGGCCCTAACGGTGAACCTTGGCATTTAGAAAATGGCCCTTTCGCAGAGGATCGTTTTAATCATTTGCCAGAAACCCATTGGTCTTTACTGGTACAAGCGGTTGATCACTATGTGCCGGAAGTCAGTGAACTGATTGATGCCTTCAACTTTATTCCGAGCTGGCGTGTAGATGACATTATGATCAGTTACGCACCTAAAGAAGGCAGTGTTGGGCCACATCTCGACTATTACGATGTATTTCTGTTGCAAGCACAAGGCTCGCGTCATTGGCAGCTGGGTGGTTTTGCGGATGACAAAACCCCAATCGTGCCTAATGTAGCACTACGCATTTTGCAAGAGTTCAACGCTACAGAAAGCTTTGTTTGTGAGCCGGGCGACTTGCTTTATCTGCCGCCGCAATTGGCACACTACGGTATATCACAAAGTGATGATTGCATGACCTGGTCTGTGGGTTTTCGTGCCCCCTCAGCTGACGAGGTGATCACCTCTTTAGCCGATTATATTGGCGACCATTTGTGTGAAGATGAGCGCTATAGTGACCCAGACTTAACGCTGCAAGAGTACAGCAGCGAAATAAAATCAGATGCCATTGGTCGCGTCAAAGCGCTAATGCTTGCTCAGCTGGCGGAAGAGGAAACCATCAATGCATGGTTTGGCCGCTACATGACGCAGCCGAAATATATGGATCAACTGATCCCAGAAGAAACCGCTTTTGATTTGGATACGCTGACGCAAGCCTTAGACGAAGGTTTAGTTGTTAATCTGAGTGAGGGTAGTCGCCTTGCATTTTCAGACACTTCAAAATCACTCACGCTGTTTGCAGATGGCGAAGGCTACGCTATTTTGCCGGAAGACAAGCCAGTAATGACGCAACTAACTGAACAAAAGTACCTTACACAAGATGAATTATCTTCATCTACAAGTGATTTTAAAGTGAAAATATGTGAGCTTTTAAATCGCGGTAGCCTCTATCTAAGCGAATAAGCACTATTGTAGACAGTTGCTTGTTGTTTTAAGTAACTGTCTACATCGCCTTACTTATCATCCTATTATCTCTATAGTTTTCTACGTCATAGTCAGAAGTTTCTTCTATTTACCAGTGCTACCCTTTTGCATAATTTAAGATTGTCGACAATCTGTCGTTATAGGGAGGTCTGCATCTGTCATAAAAGCATCATTTTCGATAGTAAAACTACAGGATAATGCACCGCAACAAAGCAATTGAAACCAATACTGTAGTTGGACTACAAAAAAGAATTTGTAGTTTATTTACAACGACTTATATAGCCCAAAGTAGCGTTTGCAAAGCCCCCAACTGTTAGGCATAGTTTAAAACACACAAGGCAAACACCTGTTTCAATCTAGACTTGGCAAAGCAATTAATAGGCTAAGTTAAGTTGCAATAGAAAACAGGTAAAGTGATGTTTAGAGCCAATTGATTAATAGAGATTGCTCAAAAAACACAGGCACATTGCTAAAAACTATCGCAGATTGACGGCACATCAATCTGACAAACAAAAACCTTTCAGGTCATTCGCTCATGCAATACCAGAAAGGGCGACTAACCCTATCAGGCACTCTGTAGAGGATAAAACATGTCAGTTTACACTCAAGATATCGAAGCTGTTGCAGCACTGAAAGACAAATACGGTTCAGCGTGGGACGGAATCAACCCAGAATACGCAGCACGTATGCGTACTCAGAACAAATTCAAAACAGGTCTGGACATTGCTAAGTACACCGCCGCTATCATGCGTCGTGACATGGCTGAGTTTGATAAAGACAAAACTAAGTACACTCAATCTCTAGGCTGCTGGCATGGTTTCGTAGGTCAGCAAAAACTGATCTCTATCAAGAAGCACTTCGGTACTACTGAGCGTAAATACCTATACCTGTCTGGCTGGATGGTTGCAGCACTGCGTTCTGAGTTTGGTCCTCTTCCTGACCAATCAATGCACGAGAAAACAACTGTTGCTGCGTTGGTAAAAGAGCTTTACACCTTCCTACGTCAAGCTGATGCTCGTGAACTGGGCGGTCTGTTCCGTGAGTTAGATAAAGCACGTGAAGCGGGTGATTCTGCTAAAGCAGCTGAAATCCAGAACAAAATCGACAACTACGAAACTCACGTAGTACCAATCGTTGCAGACATCGATGCAGGCTTCGGTAACGCTGAAGCGACTTACCTGATGGCTAAGCAGATGATCGAAGCGGGTGCTTGCTGCCTACAGATCGAAAACCAAGTAGCTGATGAGAAGCAGTGTGGTCACCAAGACGGTAAAGTAACTGTTCCACACGCTGACTTCCACAACAAGCTACGTGCTCTACGTTACGCGTTCCTTGAGCTAGGTATTGATGACGGCCTGATCGTTGCACGTACTGACTCTGAAGGTGCTGGTCTGACTAAAGAGATCGCGGTTGTTAAAGAGCCGGGTGATCAAGGTGACGTATACAACTCATTCCTAGACGTTGAAGAGATCGACGTAGCTGACATGGCTGAAGGCGATGTGTGCTTCAACCGTAACGGCAAGCTGGTTCGTCCTAAGCGTCTACCTTCTGGTCTGTATCAGTTCCGTCCAGGTACTGGTCATGAGCGTTGCGTATTTGACTGTATCGAAGCACTGAATGCAGGCGCTGATCTGCTGTGGATCGAAACTGCAGTACCAACAGTTCACGAAATCAAAGGCATGATGGATGACATTCGTAAAGTTCACCCAGATGCGAAACTGGTTTACAACAACTCTCCATCTTTCAACTGGACGCTGAACTTCCGTCAACAGACTTACGATGCATGGTTAGCTGAAGGTAAAGACGTTTCTGCATATGACCGTGCAAACCTAATGTCTGCTGAATACGATGAATCTGAGCTGTCTGCAGCTGCTGATGCACGTGTACGTACATTCCAGGCTGATACTGCTCGCGAAGCGAACGTATTCCACCACCTGATCACTCTGCCGACTTACCACACAACTGCATTGTCTGTTGATAACTTGGCTAAAGAGTACTTCGGTGATAAAGCGATGCTGGGTTACGTTGAAGGCGTACAGCGTAAAGAGATCCGTCAAGGTATCGCATGTGTTAAACACCAGAACATGTCAGGCTCTGACATCGGTGATGATCACAAAGAATACTATGCTGGTGAGAATGCTCTGAAAGCAGGCGGTGCTAAAAACACGTCTAACCAGTTCAGCTAAGCTGAGCGGGTTCTAGGAACGGTGCTCTGATCAATGCAGAGCAACCGCCCTAGGCAAAAAAAGGCGGCTCCTTGCACAAGGTGCCGCCTTTTTTATGAGCGCTACAAAAGAATCGAATAGCTTTTTACGTTAGAATTTCAACCTGCTTTCTACTGCAAACTGATTAAGTGACTTCGAATATGACTGATACACCTGATTTTCTTCAAGACGCAAAAACTTTACTCACTGCACAAGGTTTTTCGACAAGCAATACTTGGTATCACGGCACGTCATCGGCACTGGTTGAGTCAATAAAAGCTCAAGGCTTAAAGCGTTCTGGTGACAGAGCCTTGAAAGACGCAGCCAAAAAAACCATGGCCACAATCGGTAATCATTACACAGAAACAACCGAGCCGGTTTTTTTAACACAAAGCCGAGAGCTTGCCTTCTACTGGGCTGAACAAGCGGTAAGAAACCGTAGCGTACGTGTTGAGGGTAACGAGCACCCTGTTGTACTGGCTGTTACGCTGCCCGATGCTTTGAACGAAAAAGTAAAACCTGATGTAGGCGCAGCAAGCCTGCTTTTAGTCGCAGAGGGCGAAGCGTTTATGGCTCACTTGGCCCGTGTTTATCAGCAGAGTGGTTTTGAGGCACCTGAAATAGACCTGATGAAAGCAGAACGCATGGAATATCTGAATAAGTTAGGCATGGCTTATTTTGATGCTGATATTGATGCTAGCTGTCTAGAGCTGATAACAGGCTAGTTGTATAGGGCAGGAGAGTGCAGGTGCTCTGAATGAATACTTAAAAGAGGCGACAGGTTCGTCTCTTTTTTTATCAGGGCGGTTGCAGACTCTGAGTGCAACACGCTACTGAACTAATGTGGTGGTATTATATTCTTTCGCCATCACTTCACTAATTACTTCAATGGGGCATCGGTATTCAAAACGCTGCCGAGGCCTGATATTCAACTCATAAGCAATCGCATCCAACTGCTCCTGACTGTGCACTGACAGATCCGTTCCTTTAGGTAAATATTGGCGGATTAGGCCATTGATATTCTCATTGCTTCCCCGCTGCCACGGACTGTGTGGATCACAAAAATAGATCGCTACACCTGTACGTTGCGTGATTTCCGCATGCTTAGCCATCTCTTTGCCTTGGTCATAGGTCATACTTTTA